>DAWDAD010000015.1:0-50551 GCA_052356385.1 Prevotella sp. | reverse complement strand
CCTCCTTTCAATTTCAGAAGCCTCGATTACGAAAGTAGTCGGGGCTTTTCTGTTTTTGCTTGATTTATATCAAACCTAAGTGTTACTAAGTGTTTAATTACGTAAAAATGCGCTGATAATCAGCCGATTACTTGCATAATTCGATTTTTTTTTGTATCTTTGCAAACGATAAGAATAAGGATACCAGTATCTTGTGCTTTTTGTTGTGTGAGAAGGTATCCATTAAGGTATCTAACGGGACTGAGGTGAGCAGCCTTTCTTTTTCTCACAAGTTGCCACCGCGAAATCTCTGATGTTGTATTTCAGCTTTTCAGGTTCCATAAAACAATTAATATGAAGAGAATAACAATGGTATTAGTCAGCATGTTAATGCTGACATTAGAAATTCATGCAGCGTCGGCTGCAACATCAGGAAATGTATCCTCTACCAGCGAGATGGATTGGACTCCAGTGATGGACGCTATCATTCAGGTAGAGAGTAAGGGTGATCCGAAGGCTAAGAGCGGTAACTCTGTAGGTGTGATGCAGATCACTCCAATTTTAGTAGCAGAATGTAATAATATTCTGAAGCGCAAGAAATCGAAGAAGCGCTACACTTTGGCTGATAGATATAATGTAGCTAAATCTAAAGAAATGTTTCTATTGATTCAGAGTGTCTACAATCCTCTTAATAGTATCGAGCACGCGATCCGTTCATGGAATGGTGGTAATCATTTCAGTAAGAAGCGTACTCAGAGATATTTCGAGAAGGTAATGAAACTTTTGAAAAAGTAATTCTTTTTCCATAAGGCCCGATTGTTCTGAAAAAGAGCAATCGGGCTTGCTTTTTACTCGTTTTCGCCTCTTTTATGTACGTTTTGTTGCTATTCTGTTTAATAACTGTTAAATATATGCAGATTTCTGACAAAATGTTTGGTGGGGTCGGAAAAAAGTCGTACCTTTGCACTCGCAATTCAGAAATGAGTTGATTATATCGCGGTGTGGAGCAGTTGGTAGCTCGCCAGGCTCATAACCTGGAGGTCGCATGTTCGAGTCCTGCCGCCGCAACAATGATCGGGTAAGAAGTTGGTGAACAACATCTTATCCGATTTTTTTGTGCCCTAATTTATTAATTTAACATTAAATATTTGTTTAATTCGAATTAAAGTGCTACTTTTGCACAATAATATTTTTATGTGCAATTAATAAAAAAGGAAGGGCTTCAATATGTCAGTATCCAAAACAAGACAAAAACTGGTAGATGTCGCACGACAACTCTTTGCCAAGAATGGTATAGCAAATACTACAATGAATGATATTGCTGTAGCTTCTGGTAAGGGAAGACGTACGCTTTATACTTATTTCAGTAGGAAGGAGGATGTCTATTACGCGGTGATAGAATCAGAGTTGGAGCGTCTTTCGGACAAGTTGGACGAGGTTGCTAATTGCAAGATGCGTCCACAGGATAAAATCATCGAGCTTATCTATACTCACCTCAGTATGATCAAGGAAACGGTTGTAAGAAACGGTAACCTCCGTGCTGAGTTCTTCCGGAATATCTGGATGGTTGAGAAGGCAAGAAAGAACTTCGATGAAGATGAAATAGAGATTCTCAGAAGAATTTATGCCGAAGGAAGAGAAGATGGTGAGTTTGATATTGATAACATCGATCTGGTGGCCGATATTACTCACTATTGTATCAAAGGTCTCGAGGTTCCATTTATCTATGGACGTTTGGGCCATGGCATGAATGTGGAGTCGAGCAAACCTCTGGTTGCCAAGGTGGTTTATGGTGCCTTGGGAAAGTCGGGCTTGAAACTCTAAATAAAAGATAGTAAATACGTAACTAATTGATAATTAATTAAATAAGAAAGAAATGGGATTATTAAGTGGTAAAACAGCCCTTGTAACAGGTGCTGCTCGCGGCATCGGTAAGGCTGTCGCTATGAAGTTCGCCTCTGAGGGCGCTAACATCGCATTTACAGACCTCGTACTCAACGACGATATGGCTGCCGGTTTGGAAGCTACTCGTAAGGAGATTGAGGCTCTTGGTGTAACCTGTCGTGCTTATGCTGGTAATGCAGCAGATTTCGAGGAGACACAGAAGACAGTTAAGCAGATTCATGAGGACTTCGGTTCTATCGATATCCTGGTTAACAATGCAGGTATCACCAAGGACGGTTTGATGCTCCGTATGAGCGAGGCTCAGTGGGATGCTGTTTTGAATGTAAACTTGAAGTCAGCCTTCAACTTCATTCATGCTTGCTCTCCAATCATGCTTCGTCAGCGTGGTGGTTCTATCATCAACATGGCTTCTGTAGTAGGTGTTCATGGTAATGCAGGTCAGTGCAACTATGCAGCTTCTAAGGCTGGTATGATTGCTTTGGCTAAGTCTATCGCTCAGGAGTTGGGTCCTAAGGGCGTACGGGCCAATGCTGTAGCTCCTGGTTTCATCGAGACTGCAATGACTGCACAGTTGCCTGAGGAAATCCGCAAGGACTGGATGAAGAAGATTCCATTGCGTCGTGGTGGTCAGACTGAGGATATCGCAAATGTTTGCCTCTTCCTCGCTTCCGACTTGTCTAGCTATGTAAGCGGTCAGGTTATTCAGATTGACGGTGGTATGAACATGTAATCTCTCGGCAACGTTTTGTTGATAAAACATGCAGGTAGTTTACGAAGACAACCATATAATCATAGTCTCTAAGAGAAGTGGCGAAATCGTGCAGGGCGACAAGACCGGCGACGAACCTCTCTCGGAGACTGTGAAACAGTACATCAAGGAGAAGTATCACAAGCCGGGAAATGTATTCCTCGGTGTGGTGCATCGCCTTGACCGTCCTGTTTCGGGTTTGGTCGTATTTGCCAAGACTTCTAAGGCATTGAGCCGTCTGAACAATATGTTCCGGGATGGCGAAGTTCACAAAACCTATTGGGCAATCGTGAAGAATATGCCAAAGGAACCTGAGGCTACGCTCACCCATTGGATAGTAAGAAATGAAAAGCAGAATAAGAGCTATGCTTACGACCATGAGGTGAAAAACTCGAAGAAAGCGATATTGAAGTATAAGGTGATAGGTCATACAGACCATTATACACTTCTGGAGGTGAACTTGATGACGGGTCGTCATCATCAGATAAGATGCCAGCTTGCCAAGATGGGATGTCCTATCAAGGGAGATCTGAAATATGGTTCTCCACGTAGCAATGCAGATGGCAGTATTTCTCTCCTTTCACACAGAGTAGAATTTGTTCATCCTGTGTCTAAAGAAACAATCGTAGCAGAGGCTCCGCTGCCGGATGATAATCTTTGGCGGGCTATTGCACCCTAACTCAAAAATCCATGCTTATGAAGAGGTATGCGAAATGGGCAGGAATCACGGTGTTGACTCCATTGGTGCTCATCTTGTTGTTATCCATTCTGCTTTATCTGCCACCTGTTCAGAATTGGGCGGTAAAGCAAGTGGCTGCTTATGCCTCAGAGTCGACGGGTATGGATATTTCGGTAAAGCAAGTACGCCTCGTCTTCCCTCTGAAACTGGGAGTGGAAGGCGTAAAGGTACTTCAGCCAATCGACTCACTCAAGAATTCCCCAAACTTGGCTTTAAGAAATAAGAGAGATACCGTTGCCGACATCCAGAAGATGGTGGTAGACGTACAATTGTTGCCTCTTTTCGAAAGTCAAGTCATGGTGAATGAACTCAATTTCACCCAGATGAAGGTGAATACCACGAATTTTATTCACGAAGCCAGAATCAAGGGCAATGTAGGTAATCTGCGCCTGAAGGCTCATGGCATTGACCTCGGTAAGGAGAAGGTGAGGGTGAATCATGCCCTGTTGGCTGATGCCCGACTCTCGGTAGAACTGAGCGATACTGTGCCGCCGGATACTACGCCTAGTACCAATTTCTGGAAGGTGAATATCGAAAAACTGAAACTGAAGAACACTGATTTCGTATTACACATGCCTGGAGATACCCTCCAGGTGAATGCTTATTTTGGAGATGCGGTGGCGCAGACTACCTATCTCGACCTTTATAAAGGACTTTATCAGATAGGCCATCTCGACTGGAAGAATGGCAAGGTGAACTATGACCAGAACTATATCCGTCCGGTATCGGGCATGGACTTTAACCATATCGCTCTGTCGGCCATGACTTTGAAGGCAGACTCTTTCTATTATTGCGATTCGAAGATAGATGTCAAGATTCGTGAAGCTCAGTTTAAGGAGAAAAGCGGTTTGCAGGTAGACCAGCTCTATGGCAGATTCGTGATGGATTCCGTGAAACTGCAGTTGCCTGATATCTGTCTCCGTACCCCATACTCCCAGTTGCAGGCAACGGTGGATATGGATTTGAATGCCTTTGATGAGGTGAAACCTGGCAAGTTGATGGCACAACTGAAGGGTGCTTTGGGTCGTTCAGATCTGTTCCTCTTTGCAGGCGATGCCTTCCCAGGCGCCATGAAGATGAAATGGCCATTCTATCCGATGAAGATAGAAGGTTCGTTCAAGGGAAATATGCAGCAGGCATCTTTCTCGGGCTTGAAACTGTCGCTGCCTACAGCCTTCGAACTGAGTGCTGATGGAAAATTGGGTAACCTGACGGATATGAACCGTCTGAAGGCAAATGTAGATCTGAACGCCCGTACCTATCATCTGGATTTCATTACCGCCATGCTTGACCCTTCTCTGATGCAGGAGATACGTGTGCCTAGCGGTATCGGAATCCGTGGTAACATTCAGGCAGACGGCTCCAGATATGCTACCCGACTCGCCATTACCGAAGGTCGTGGCAGAATGAGGGTAGATGCCAAGATAGATGCGAAGACCCGGAAAGACGGCAGTATCGATATGAACCGTCTGGCTTATCAAGCTAAGATTCAGGCGCACAACATCCAGGCAAAGCATTTCCTTCCAAAACAGGATTTGCATTCTTTCACCGGCTCATTGCAGGCGAAGGGAGAGGGAACCGATTTCCTTTCTCCGCGTACCCGATTGCAGGCTAAGGCACAGGTAAACCAGATTCAGTATGGCAAATACAAACTGGATCATGTATTGGCAGTGGCTCACGTTGCTAATGGAAAGGTGCATGCCGATATCGACAGCAAGAACCAGTATCTTACGGGACTCGTCAGCCTTGATGCACTTACGAATTCCAAGAAACTGGAGGCTACCCTGGTGGCAGATGTCCGCGATGTGAATCTTTATTCGTTAGAGGTAACGAAGGCACCGATGCGCCTGTCGCTCTGCGGCCACATGGATATCAGGTCCGACCTGAAGGACAGTCACGACATCATGGCTTCGATGAGTGATATTACGGTTCGTACGGCAGAAAAGAATTACCGTCCGGTGGGTGTTGACGCTGATGTCTTTACCCGCAGAGATACCACGCACGCAGTCATCGATTGCGGCGACTTCCATCTCAACATGGATGTACACGGAGGCTATAAGCAGTTGATGAGCCGTTTTGCCGGATTGCAGAAAGAATTGGCTCATCAGCTTAGGAACCATCATATCGATCAGGTGAAGATTCGCAGTCAGTTCCCTTTCGGTCATGTTTATCTTACCACAGGAAAGGACAATTTCATTTCCCGTTTCATTGCTTACTGCGGTTATGATTTCAAGACGGTGGATATGAAGATGACCATGTCGCCTGTAACAGGTGTCAATGGTTATCTCAACATCGATTCACTGGTAGCGAGTGGCATGCAGTTGGATACGATCCGTGCCTTGGTGAAGACAGAGGGCGATACCATCCGCTATGCAGCACGTGTTCAGAACAACAAGCATAATCCTCAGTATGTGTTCCGGGCACAGGTAGAGGGCGAACTGCAGGAGAAGGGTTCCTATATCGATGCCCGCATCTATGATGCCAAAAACAGATTGGGTGTAGATGTGGGTCTGGAGGCGCTGTTGCTGGAAAACGGCGTGAAGATTTCGCTCATCGATACCCATCCTGTTCTGGGTTACAAGAAGTTTACTGCCAACGATGACAACTATCTGATGTTGGGCAATGACGACCGTGTTTCTGCCAATCTGAGTCTGAAGGCAGCCAACGGCATGGGTATCCGTATATACAGCAATGATGAAAACGAAGAAGCGCTGCAGGATCTTACGGTCAGCATGAGCCAGTTTAATCTGGATAAAGTGCTCAGCGTGATTCCTTATATGCCGGATATCTCGGGTATTCTTGACGGCGACTTCCATATTATCCAGACCAAGGATGAACTCTCGGTTTCTTCTAATCTGAACATCGACAATATGGTTTACGAAAAGTGTCCGATGGGAGATGTCGGTACTGAATTCGTTTACATGCCAAAGAGCGACGGCTCTCATTATGTAGATGGTTTCCTCAATTATGAGGGTGAAGAAGTGGCTACCGTGAAGGGTGTTTACAGGTCTGAAGGAAGCGGTTATCTCGATGCCGAAGTGGGCATGGAGAAGTTGCCTCTGCATTTTGTCAACGGTTTTGTTCCTGACCAGATTATGGGTCTGAAGGGATATGGCGAAGGAAAACTGAGTTTGAAGGGAGCCTTGAGCCAGTTGGATGTAGAGGGCGAAGTATATCTGGATTCGGCTTATCTCGTCAGTGTGCCGTATGGCATCACGATGCGTTTTGCCAACGATCCCGTCCGTATCATAGACAGCAAGTTGCTCTTCGAAAACTTCATGATGTATGCCAACAATGAGAGTCCGCTCAATATCCAGGGCAGTCTCGACTTTACGAATATAGAGAAGATGATGCTCGATATCCGGATGAGAGCACAGAACTTCCTGCTGATTGATGCCAAGGAGAATGCCCGTTCCGAGGCTTTCGGCAAGGCGTATGTCAACTTCTTTGGAGCGATGCGCGGACCGGTAAGCAATCTGAAGATGCAGGGTAAGCTGGATGTCCTCGGCAATACGGATATGACGTATGTGCTGAAAGAATCGGAACTGACTACTGATACGCAGCTCGATGAGCTGGTGAAGTTTACGAATTTCAAGAGTGGCAAGCCTGTCGTTGTCGAGCGTCCGGCACTGGAAGGATTGAACATGATGTTGGGCATGTCGATAGACGAGTCGGCTCATATCCTCTGTGCTTTGAATGCCGACCAGACCAACTACATCGACCTGATGGGCGGTGGTAATCTGACGATGACTTACAATTCGGTTGATGGCATCGGCATCACGGGCAAGTATACCCTGAACAATGGCAAGATGAAATATTCGCTGCCTATCATTCCGCTCAAGACGTTTGATATCCAGGACGGCAGCTACATAGAGTTTAACGGCGATCCGTTCAACCCGACCCTGAACATCACGGCAACAGAGAATGTCAGGACAACGGTAAACGAGGGACAGGGAACCGGCCGCTCGGTGGATTTCATTTGTGGCGTAAAACTCTCGCAGACATTGAATAAGCCAGGCATCCAGTTTATCGTTTCCTCACCAAACGATGCCACCTTGCAGGATGAACTGAACACGATGAGTATTGAAGAGCGGGGTAAGATAGCCATTACGATGCTGGCTTCGGGCATGTATCTTGCCAACGGAAATACCAATTCGTTCTCCATGAACAGTGCCTTGACCTCATTCCTCAACTCAGAGATCAATAATATTGCAGGTTCAGCGATGCGTTCTGTGGGTGTGGATGTCGGTATGTCGGTAGATAACTCCACCAATGCAGCAGGTGCCATGCACACCGATTACAACTTTAAGTTTGCCAAGCGGTTCTTCAACAACCGCTTGAGTTTCAGTGTGGGCGGTAAGGTTTCTACCGGTGCAGAAATGGAGAATGCAGCCAACAATGATGATGCATTCTTCAACAATATCGAATTGCAGTACCGTCTCAACGAAGGTGCGAGCCAGTATATCCGTGCCTTCTACAACAACAATACCTACGATTGGCTCGAAGGTTTGATAGGTGAGTACGGTGTCGGTTTCAAATGGCAGAGAAAGTTGCAGCATTTCAAGGACATCTTCCGGTTCAAGACCGATAAGCAGCAGATTCCTGCAGCCCCAATGGAGAAGAATCCTGCGGTGAAGAAGCATACGAATGAGAAGAAGGATACGATGGAGAAAGCCAAAACAAAGGACTTTGACCCATTGAAACTTAACGAAAAGTAATGATCGATATGAAACAGCAGAACAGGTTATACCTTATTATATATGTGGCAGCATTGCTGATGTTGTCGGGGCAGCTCATAACGGGTTGCTCTTCAACCAGTGCACTGAAAGAAGACGAGCAGCTGTTTACGGGTCTGGTACCTATCGAGTATAAGAACTACGAGAAGGGAACTTATGCTGATTCTACCATCACCGAGATGGAGTATGCCCTGGCTTCGGCTCCGAACGGTGCCTTGTTCGGAAGCAGCTATTACCGCACACCGTTCCCTGTGCGTCTGTGGATATGGAATGCTTTCTCTCAGTCGGATGGAGCACTGGCTAAGTGGATAACCAAGGTATTCGGTTCCAAACCTAAGCTGATGGCGAATGTGAATCCGCAACTCCGTGCCCAGGTAGCCGAGCATCAGCTCGATAAATATGGCTATTTTAACGGTAAGGTGACTTATGATGTGCTGACACAGAGCAATCCGAAGAAGGCGAAGGTTGCCTATCAGGTAGACTTCGGTCATCTCTGGACGCTTGATTCTATGGCTTATCTCAACTTCCCAGCCAAGAGCAAGCAGTTTATAGATGCTTCCATGAACAAGGCGCTCATACGGAAGGGGAGTCCTTTCAATGTCGCCAACATGGAATCGGAACGTCAGCGTATCACCCGTCTGTTCCGCAACAGGGGCTATTATTTCTATCAGAACAGTTATGCTTCTTATCTTGCCGATACCGTGAATGTGCCCGGCAAGGTGCAGTTGCGGCTGATGATGGCAGACAGCGTGGACGATAGGGCTACCCGACAGTGGTATATCGGAAAGATTCATGTTAATTTCAGAAAGCAGTATATGGAGGAGTTGAAGGATTCCTTTGTGCGCAGCTATCTGAGTTTCCATTATAATGGAAGAAAGATGCCGATACGTCCGGGCATCGTTTTGCAGAGTCTGCGCCTGCGTCCCCGTGAACTGTATCGGGTACGTACCGAGGAGCGTGCCAAGACCGGACTCCAGGAGATGGGACTCTTCAGCTATTCCAGCATCCAGTTTACCCCCCGTTCGGTGCAAACCCTCGACAGTCTGGGCAATGTAGTATATCGTGATACTTTGGATGCCAATATCGATCTGGTATTCGACAAACCATACGATTTCTATGTCGAGGCAAATGCCCGCGGCAAAACGACCGGTAGAGTAGGACCGGAGTTGGTAGTGGGTCTTACCAAGCGCAATGCTTTTCATGGAGGCGAGAAACTTACAGTCAACCTGCATGGTTCGCATGAGTGGCAAACCGTCAGTCAGGCTGGTGGAGGTTCTACCCGCATCAATTCCTATGAATACGGATCGGATGTTTCCGTAGAGTTCCCTCGCATCATCACGCCTTGGAATATGTTCAGAACGATGGAGCAGAATGAGCGCAGATACCGTGCCGGGCATATGCCTACCAAATATCGGGGTGTGCCAACTACTACCATCAAGGCTTCGATGAATGTGCTGAACAGAGCCAGCTATTTCCGACGTCATGTGGCAGCGGGCGAGTTAACCTATGCGTGGTCTACCTCTTACCAGCATCAGCATTCTTTCAGCCCGCTGATTCTCTCTTATGAGTTTATGAACAGCCGCACAGCCGCTTTCGATAGCATCCTCGCCCTGCATCCTTATCTTCAGATATCGATGCGCGACCAGTTTGTGCCTAAGATGAGTTATACCTATACTTATCGCAGTCCGCGCCGTTACCGCCATCCTATCACCTGGTCAACCACCATCAGCGAGGCAGCCAATATCCTTTCGCTCGGTTACATGGCGGCCGGAAAGGGATGGAACGAGAAAGACAAGAAGATGTTCAAGAATCCGTTTGCTCAGTTTCTGAAACTGGAGACAGATTTCGTGAAATATTGGCGTATCACCCAGGATGGTACGCTGGTGGGACATGTCAATGCCGGCATTATCTGGAGTTATGGCAATGCCGAGAATGCTCCTTATTATGAGCAGTTCTATATCGGTGGTGCCAACAGTGTGCGAGCCTTTAATGTGCGGAGTATCGGACCGGGCAGATACCAGCCTACCAACAGCAAGTATTCGTATATCGACCAGACGGGCGACATCAAGTATCTGATGAATCTGGAATACCGTCAGAAGGTATGGGGCGATCTCTATGGAGCCCTTTTCCTGGATGCAGGTAATGTGTGGACCTTACGCAACCATGAGTACAGTCCGCTCGGCAAGTTTGATGTTGACAAGTTTTTCCGGCAACTGGCGGTAGGCACCGGTGTCGGTGTGCGTTATGACATGGGTATGTTTGTGATACGTGTCGACTGGGGTATCGGTCTGCATATTCCTTACGATACCGGCAAGAATGGCATCTATAACATCCGTCGGTTCAAGGATGCCCAGAGTCTGCATTTCGCTGTGGGTTATCCTTTCTAGGTTTAGCCTGGGAGATGTGTCCGGAAATAAGTCTGATATGTGTTACAGATAGTGCATAAAAGGACAAAAATTGATATTAATCAAAAAAAAATAGGAAAACGTGCGGTTAACTGCATTTTTTTTGTTACTTTTGCATCGTTATTATTTTTAATAACTATCAACTATTAATAAATAAAAGTATAGACAAAATGAAACCTACGTTATTGCTTTTGGCTGCCGGTATGGGTAGCCGTTATGGTGGTTTGAAACAGCTTGATGGTCTGGGTCCTAATGGTGAGACTATCATGGACTACAGCATCTATGATGCTATTCAGGCTGGTTTCGGAAAGATCGTATTCGTTATCCGCAAGGACTTCGAAGATCAGTTCCGTGAGAAGATTCTTTCAAAGTATGAGGGTCATATTCCTGCAGAACTTTGCTTCCAGGCATTGGATGATCTCCCAGAGGGATTCTCAGTTCCAGAAGGTCGTGAGAAACCATGGGGTACAAACCATGCTGTCCTGATGGCAAAGGATATCATCAAGGAACCTTTCTGCGTAATCAACTGCGATGACTTCTACAACCGCGATTGCTTCATGGTAATCGGCAAGTTCCTCTCTGAACTTCCAGAGGGCAGCAAGAACCGTTACGCCATGGTAGGTTTCCGTGTAGGTAATACCTTGAGTGAGAATGGTACCGTAGCTCGCGGCATCTGCTCTAAGGATGCTGATGAGAACTTGACAACCTGTGTAGAGCGTACCGAGATCATGCGTATCGACGGTAAGGTATCTTACAAGGACGAGCAGGGTGAGTGGGTTGCTGTTGGCGACAATACTCCTGTTTCCATGAACGTTTGGGGCTTCACACCTGATTACTTCCAGCATAGTGAGGAGTACTTCAAGGAGTTCTTGAGTGATCCTAAGAATATGGAAAACAAGAAGGCTGAGTTCTTCATCCCATTGATGGTCAACAAGCTCATCAATGAGGGTACAGCTACCGTTAAGGTGCTCGATACTACCAGCAAGTGGTTTGGTGTAACTTATGCAGCCGACCGCCAGAGTGTTGTTGATAAGATTCAGCATCTTATCGATGAGGGTGTTTATCCAAACAAGCTCTTCTAATTTAATGGGATGGATATAAACATTAATATATTGACTGATCAGGAAGCCGCTATTCTCCGAGAGACGATAGCGGCTTCTCATCGTATTGTCGTCTGTGCACATAAGTCGCCAGACGGTGATGCCATCGGCTCTTCTTTGGGATGGGCTGGTTATCTTCGCTCTTTGGGCAAGAAAGTTGACATTTGTGTGCCGGATATGATACCGGATTCTATTTCCTGGTTGCCTGGAGCTGCCGGTATCCTGCGATATGACAGACAGCCTGAACTGGTGCAGCGAGCTTTCGATGAAGCCGACCTGGTATGCTGTGTTGACTTTAGCAGTGAGGGACGTCTTGATGAGATGGACCATGTATTGTTGGGTTGCAAGACTCAGCGTGTCATCATCGATCACCATCTGTCTCCTAATCTTGAGGCTAAGCTGCTGGTTTCGGAGCCACATGCCAGCAGTGCCAGCGACCTGGTATTCCGTGTAGTCTGGCAGTTGGGAGGTTTCCCACAGATGGATCAGACCTGGGCTACCTGCATCTATTGCGGCATGATGACCGATACGGGCGGTTTCACCTATAATTCTACCCAGCCTTATATCTATTACATCATCTGCTTGCTGCTTACCAAGAACATCGACAAGGATAAGATTTACCGCAATGTCTTCAATAATGCCCGCATTCCGGCAGTCCGGTTCCGTGGTTATCTGATGAATGAAAAGCTGCAGGTAGTAGAGGGACTTCATGCCAGTTTCTATACAGTGACCCGTAAAGAGTTGAAGAAGTATGACTTTATCAAGGGCGACCTGGAAGGACTGGTGAACGTGCCTCTTACCATCAAGGGACACAAACTCTCCATTTCTCTTCGTGAAGATACGGATATAGACAATCGCATATTGGTAAGTCTCCGTTCGGTAGACGATTTCCCATGCAATAAGATGGCAGCCGAGTTCTTCAATGGTGGCGGTCATCGCAATGCTTCTGGCGGCAAATTGCTTTGCAGCATACAGGAGGCAGAGCAGATAGCACTGAAGGCTATCCTGGCATACGCCGATATGCTGAAGTAGCCGTTTTTTTCCTTAGAAATGACGAAAAAGACAGAAAACAACCCCGTTTTGAGGCAATAGGATGATAATAAGTGATAAATAATAATAAAATCAACCTATTCCTCTCGGTGTTGTCTTATCTTTTTTGTACCTTTGCCCAATAAATCAGATTTTAAAAAGAAGAATGAAGAAATTTTTGTTTGCAATGATTGCTTTCGCGGCTGTTTTATCGTTTGCCGCATGCAATGATAGTGAGACTTATAAGGACATGCGCGACAGAGAGCTCGATTCTATCAGCTCTTTCTTGCGTAAGGAAAATATTAAGGTCATCTCTGAGGATGAGTTCAACAGACGTTGGAAAAATAATGAAAAACTGACGGATACAGCAAAGAATAACAACGAATGGGTACTTTTCAACAGTAACGGTATTTACATGCAGGTGATTGACCAGGGATGTGGCGACTATATCAAGAAAGGTACATCGGTAGATGTATTGGTCCGCTTTGATGAGTATAACCTTTCGTATGCTGCAGAAATGAGCGATAAGTGTCTCACGCTTTCAAACAAAGTTCCTGCTTATTCCTATTATGTAGATAAGATAAGCGTTACCAATACCTCCGGTACATTCACCGGTTCTTTCGTTGATCCTTCAGCCAGTCTGATGGCCAATACATATAATTCATCCAATTATGGCAGTGTAAGTTCTACCGTGCCTAGCGGTTGGCTCATACCATTCACCTGGATTAAGATAGGCAGACCGAAGACTGATGATGAACGCATCGCTCATGTCCGCCTGCTCGTACCTCACTCTTACGGTACCACATCGGCATCGGGCAGTGTGCAGGCATGTGTCTACGACATGACCCTGCAGAAAGGAAGATAAACATAAAAAGAGATATATTTATGACACTGATTAAGTCAATTTCTGGTATCCGCGGTACTATCGGCGGTCCAGCGGGCGATACTTTGAATCCGCTCGATATCGTAAAGTTCACTTCAGCATACGCTACCTTCATTCGCCGTAGCGGTGCTTCAGAGAGTAATACCATCGTTGTAGGCCGTGATGCGCGCATCTCTGGCGAGATGGTAAAGAATGTGGTTTGTGGAACCCTCATGGGTATGGGCTACGATGTGCTGAACATCGGTCTGGCTACTACTCCTACCACCGAACTTGCTGTTACCATGAGTGGTGCCGCCGGCGGTATCATCATCACAGCTTCTCACAACCCACGCCAGTGGAATGCCCTCAAGCTCCTCAACGAGAAGGGTGAGTTCCTCACAGCAGCTAATGGTAACGAGGTGCTGGGTATCGCAGAGAAGGAAGACTTCGACTATGCGGATGTGGATCATCTCGGAAAATATACTGAAGACAATACCTTCAACAAGCGCCATATCGACTCCGTACTTGCTTTGAAACTCGTAGATGTCGAAGCAATCAAGAATGCCCACTTCAAGGTTTGTGTAGATTCCATCAACTCAGTTGGTGGCGTTATACTTCCAGAGTTGCTCGATGCGCTCGGTGTAGCATATACTTTCCTCAATGGTGAGCCTACAGGCGACTTCGCTCATAATCCGGAGCCATTGGAGAAGAACCTCGGTGGTATCATGGATGAGTTGAAGAAGGGTGGCTACGATATGGGTATCGTTGTAGACCCTGATGTTGACCGCCTGGCTTTCATCTGCGAAGATGGCAAGATGTTTGGCGAAGAGTATACCTTGGTAAGTGTGGCAGATTACGTATTGGGCAAGACTCCAGGCAATACCGTCAGCAACCTTTCATCTACCCGTGCCCTCCGTGATGTTACCGAGAAGCATGGTGGCAAGTACACCGCAGCTGCTGTAGGCGAGGTGAATGTAACTACCAAGATGAAGGATGTTCACGCTGTTATCGGTGGTGAAGGCAATGGTGGAGTTATCTATCCAGAGAGCCATTACGGTCGTGATGCCCTCGTTGGTATCGCCCTCTTCCTGAGCAGTCTGGCTCACAAGGGCTGCAAGGTGAGCGAACTCCGTGCCAGCTTCCCTAACTATTTCATTGCCAAGAACCGCATCGACCTCACTCCATCTACCGATGTAGATGCTATCCTCGTGAAGGTTAAGGAGATGTATGGTAAGGAGAAGGATGTCACCGTAACAGATATCGATGGCGTCAAGCTCGATTTCCCTGACAAGTGGGTTCACCTCCGCAAGAGTAATACCGAGCCTATCATCCGCGTATATAGCGAGGCCTCTACCATGGAGCAGGCTGATGAACTGGGCAAGAAACTCATGCAGGTGGTTTACGATATGCAGTAAGATACTGAATATGAGATCATATAAAAAGAGATGAAGCAACGTAGATTTAGCTTCATCTCTTTTTTTTGTGCGCCGATTTCCATCTGCAAAACTTCAGTAATTTGAAGAAAGATAGAGAAAGATTTGGCTTTCTCAGATAAAAATCGTATTTTTGTTGCGAAATTGCAGACAATGAGGCCTCTGAGCCTTTGTTGCAGTAATGAAAAACTTGAACCGTTCCTGATAGGGAGCATAAATGAAATTACAGAATAATGGAATCTATTATAAAGCATTATCAGGTAGCCCATGTCGGGTTCAGCCTTTCTTATCCTGATTCCTCTCAGGAGATGATGGCTGTTTTACTGGAGGCTTATCAGGCGTTTGAATGCGATGAACAGGTCGCATCTGCTGCCCTGACCTCCTTCTCTCTTACCTTGAACGAAAGCGGGGAAGAACTGAGGAAACCTGCCGGTTTCAAGGAGGAATGCAGACAGGATGAGGAGGGACAGCTCATTATCAGCGGTAGTCTGGGAGAGAAGCAGAAGGCGTTCCTGATGGCAATGACTGATATGAAATCGATACTGGTTACAGGTCATGATTATCAGCATTCCAGTCTTCTGGTTCCTGCTGGCACCTTCAGCCAGAAGTCGGCTTTCGGATCCCTCAAGGCAACCGTTGACACCTCGCTGATGCTGCTCTATGCCATGCGTTCGGCTGCCGGAGATACACTCCTGTTTCATTCTTCTACCGTAGTAAAGGAGGGAAAGGCTTATCTCTTCCTCGGCAAGAGCGGAACGGGCAAGAGTACGCATTCCGGACTGTGGCTCAAACATATCGGGGGCACCCGACTGCTCAATGATGATAACCCGGTGGTATATATATCGCACGAAGGAACGCCCATGGTGAGTGGCTCGCCTTGGAGCGGAAAGACACCTTGCTATAAGAACGAGGAATATCCGATAGGGGCAATTGTCCAATTGCGCCAGGCACCAGAGAATAAAATCAGAAAACAGACCGTCATAGAATCTTATGTGTCTATCAAGACTTCTGTCTCCGGCAAGGCATGGGAGAAGGAAATTGCAGATGGCCAGCATCAAACGATAGAGAAGCTGATCGGGGCTACCCGGCTTTATCAGCTCGACTGTCTGCCTGATGCCGGTGCAGCCCTCCTTTGCAGTCAGACCATCAGTCTGTAAAACCAACCGTCGGGTAAAAACCAATCGTACAATAGAAAGATGAATATATCCGATTCAAAATATAAGGCAATAGCCGCGCTCGAGCAATTCATCCATGAAGGTCGTCCTGTCAAGTTTCCGGTCAAAGGAACCAGCATGCTTCCCTTTATCGTAGGTGATAGAGATTGCGTAGAATTCTATCCGGTAGAAGGCGAGTTGAAGGTGGGCGATATTGTGATGGCGAGGGTAGAAGAAGGCTATCCGGTGGTGCATCGCATCATCGGGATAGAGCCTGTTGCAGGAGCAGCTTCCCCCGCATCTTTTTCTGCAGATGATTGCCGTATCGTGCTGACGGGCGATGGAAATCTCGGTTTTAAGGAGCATTGCCTGCGTAAGGATGTCATTGCGAAGGCGCATGCTGTCATCTGTCCCGATGGCAGCCGCAAGAGTCTCATCTCGCAGAAAGCGCTCAGAAACTGGCACAGATGGCAGAGGTTGAGGCCTGTGCGTAGGGGCTTGCTTAAAATAATCAAGCTCTATATCCGTTTATCATATAAAAACTAAAAAACAAGATACAATGAAGATCAAGAAAGATTTCAAGCTCCGCGAAATTTGCGGTGAGTATGTGGTAACAGCCGAAGGTATGCAGGCTGTAGACTTTACCAAGTTGATCAGTCTCAATGAAACTGCCGCCTTTCTCTGGAAGACGGCTGAGAAACAGGGCGAATTTACGGTAGCTTCGTTGGCTCAGGCTCTGTGCGATGAGTATGATGTAGTCATGGCTCAGGCAGAAAAAGACTGCGAGGCGATTATTGCCCAGTGGCAGAAAGAGGAACTGGTATGAGGAAGTATGCACTATGGTTTTTTCGCCAGATGTCTGCAGTCCGTGGACGTTTGCTGTTGCGCATCATCGCCGGTCTCCTGCAGGTAGCATTAGGTTTGTGGCTCGTCTGGCTGTGTCGCCGGTTCATCGATGTGGTGATCTGGCGTGGCAATGTGCTGCGCGAAACCATCGTGCTTTTTTCAGTCATCGCCCTGCTGATAGCCCTTCGCCAGCTGGTATTCTATCTTTCCGGCATCACCGAGGTTATCCTCCAGAATGATATGCGTAGCCGCCTCTTCCGGTTTGTGCTGGGCAGGAAACTCTATGCCGTTAAGCATCAGGCTGAGGCTGGTTCCGGAAAGCCTGCTTCCGATATGCTTTCCGGCGACATCAGCCAGCGTTTGGAGCGCGATCTCTCATCAGCCTCTTCGGTAGTTACGGATATCCTGCCCACAATCGTAGTCACCCTGGTGCAGCTCTTCGGTGCCTTTTTCCTGATGCGTTCTATCGATTCCATTCTGGCATGGAGTCTTCTGGTACTGACACCGGTGGTTGCAGTCTGTGCCAAGTATCTCGGCAGCCGACTCAAGAAGATGACGCTGGCGATACGTGAGGAGGAGAGCAGTATACAGATGATGATTCAGGAGACGGTAGAACATGAACTCACCATCAAGACCTTGCAGGCAGAGAGCACGGTTTCCGGTAGGGTAGGCAGCATGCAGCAGCGTTTGCATCATCTGGTCCGCCGTAGAATCCGTTTTACGTTGATATCCCGCCTGCTTCTGGCTTTCACCTTCAGTTACGGCTATTTCGGAGCCTTTGTCTATGGTGCCATCCAACTCAAGAATGGGTTGATAACCTTTGGTGTGATGACAGCCTTCCTGCAGTTGGTGGGTCAGATACAGAGTCCTATCATGTCGCTCTTGGGCATGATTCCCCAGCTGATTCATGCATCAGCGAGTGTAGACCGGTTGGTAGAGATAGAAAATACCGAGCAGGAGGAATCTCTGGTGCAGGCAGATACTTCTATCCCTTTGCAGCGTGCTTGCGGCATCCGTCTTCAGGATGTGAGTTATTCATATCCCGATGAGCGAAAGAAAGTTGTTGTCAGTCATTTCTCTTATGATTTCCGTCCCGCCACATCTGTGGCGATAGTAGGAGAAACCGGTTGTGGCAAGACCACCATCCTGCGTCTCTTGTCGAGTATCATCCAGCCCGATAGCGGAAGGATAGTATTGTATGATGCCCTGGGCAAAGAGACAGAAGGAACCGGCATGCGTTCGCATATCGTGTATATAGAGCAGGGTAATACGCTGATGAGCGGAACCATTCGCGATAATCTTCTTCTTGCCAATCCCGTGGCTACCGATGAGCAGCTTACCGAATCCCTTCATGTAGCCTGTGCCGATTTCGTTTTCAGTTTGCCGGCAGGTATGGATACGAAGATAGGAGAGCATGCCACCCGTTTGAGTGGCGGTCAGGCACAGCGCATTGCCATAGCCCGCAGTCTTTTGCGCGAAGGTAACATTCTGTTGCTTGATGAAATCAGCTCATCGCTGGATGCCGAAACCGAGAAGCTTCTTTTCGACCGTCTCTTTACTTCGTATGCCGATAAGACTATTATCTGTGTTACGCATAGGAAGGAGGTGGCAGACAGATGCCAGGAGCAGATACGGCTGTGATGAAATGACCTAACCTCTTTATGCTCTGGGGATAGGTTATCCCCAGCCCCCAGGCAGTATCTGGTAATGTGTAGTGAGAATGTCGTGAGGGATAACCCCAAATCGTGATGGATGATAGATGATTACATAAAACTTATTCACGAATACGGCTGCATCGGGTTACAAATATGGCTGCGTGGGGTTACAAATATGGCTGCGTAGGGTTACGAATATGACTGCATCGGGTTACGAATATGACTGCGTAGGGTTACAAATATGACTGCGTAGGCTAACGGAGACGTATCTGTAAGCTTATCGAGACGTCTGCATCAGCCAACAGAGACGTCTGAACTCGCTGACTGAACTACTTGAGTTTCTTGACTGAACCACTTGAGTTAGCTGACTTAACCACTTGGGTATTCTTCTTCATGTGCTTGAATGTAACCATAAAACTTTTCAACCATACAGGTCGAAATTGTTTCAGCGGGCGAGAGCCCCCTCAAACTTTTACTTTTATTTATGAATCGTCAGCCCGACGCAGTGAAGCGGAGTGCTGTTTTTATAGCATTATTCTGGCAATATCAAGGCTTCGCTGGTTCATACCTTTTTCCATACCTTCCGCAAGACCTTCTTGCTTACCTTTCGCCATACCTAATTCCATTCCCTTTTCCATACCTTCAGCTATACCTTCACGCTTAGCAGTGTCTACGGAATTCTTGATGTCGCGATATGCCATCTTGCTGGTCTCGTACTCCCTCATTTCCTGCGGAGTAAACTTGGCTATCTCGGCTTCCTCGAAGAGGCGGTCGAAGCCGAAATCGGTCAGCAAGCTGATGTATCTTTCTTCTACCTGTTTCATACGCTTTATGTTTTTATTTGTACTGCAAAGATAATGCTAACGAGCGCAGAATATCAAGCTTGCTTGAATATTTTGCCGAGTGCAGTTTATCATCTGCTAAGATACGCTGAATATTTGTAACTTCCAAATTTTTAGGCTGTTTTTTGCTTTGAAGATTATACAGTACTACATGCGAACGGTCGGTTTAAAAGAAAAAATAACGAATATCTGTTAATAAAAGTTTAAGTGTGTCCTGTCTTGGAAAAATTATAGTATATTTGTAGCCGAAAAGACGGGTCGGCGTGACTCGTAGTGATCCATGAAATGACAGAATAAAACAGAAACTCAAAATTAGTAATTATTTAACGAGAAAAACAAGATGAAAAGAACCATTTTAACAGCAGTGTCGCTGCTAATCTTATTCGTATTGCCACCTCATCTTTCTGCCGGGCCACAATCCTGGCAACAGGCGCAGAAAATAGCGGAAAGAATTGGCTGCTGGGCAAAGAATTCGGTGGCGCCTATGACGCCGGGCAACGTATTCCTGAAAATGGAGGATAAGGAAACGGTGGTGCCGCTAAAACTGACCAACTGGGGTGATACCGAGGTGACCAGCATCAGCTATACCTTTTATTATACAGATAAGCAGGTGAGCGAGGGACCTTTCGTGTTGAACTTCGACCAGCCGCTCAAGGATGGAGAAACGCGAGAGGTAAAAATTCCTATCAAACCGGGCCAGAAACTGGGAAAGGAAGAGTTACTCTTCAATATCACACAGGTGAACGGACAGTATAACGAGGCTTCGGCGGGATATGCCTATCTTACCTGCTGCACGGTCAACAAGATGCCGCACAAGCGGGTACTGGTAGAAGATTATGCGGGAATGTGGTGCTGGCACTGTCCTATCGGACTGGTGGCTACCGATGCCATAGCGCGTATGTATCCCGACGATGTAGTGGCTGTTTCTGTTCATAAAACTGATGATATCAGCAAGGTTGTATCCCGTTGGGTATATAAAGGCTTGATAGACCGCTATGCCGTAACGGTTCCTGCCGTATGGGTGGCACGTGATAACAAGGCTGCCGGTTTTGACATTACCGATGCTGCCAACTATGTAGAGGGGTGGTCGCAGGTAAAGGGCATGGTGTATAACCATGTAGCGATAGAATCGCAGGGTATGGACAACGGACTGGAGGAATCGAAGATGACCGACTTTCGGGCAGACGAGGTGAAGACGCACTCCACCACTTTTGAGGGTGTAAACAAATACAGCGTGATCCGCGACCGCAGCAAGATAGAGATAGCAGCGGTGCTCTTCAACACCAAGACCGGGAAGATAGAAAATGCTGCCCGCTGCAGTGTGCGCAATCATGGCACTACAGGCATCCGTCCTAACCTTGTTCAGGAGCAGAAAAAAACTGAGGGCATCTACGACATGCAGGGACGCAAGGTGAACGGCAAGCCGACACCGGGCATCTATATCGTGAACGGCAAGAAAACGGTAATCAGATAATTCTTTTTGACCTGAGATATGATGGATAAGAAATTTTACGCCATAGCCGTATCGGCGATATGTGCTATGAATGTCTATGCCGGACCGGTAGACGTGAACAAGGCGCAGACAATGGCAAGAAAGTTTATCGGAAATCCTGTGAGTGTGGGTCCGTCGGTGGTGCAAAGCCGCGGACCCCGTACTTCAGAACCATCGCTCCACCTCTTCAACAACCAGGATGGTGAAGGCTTCGTCATCGTGGCGGGTGATGACCGGGTAGGCGGGGTACTGGGATATAGCGACAGGGGAAGACTGGATGCTGAAAACATGTCGGCTCCGATGAAAAAACTCCTGGAGCGATATGCACGGGTGGTGGAGCTGGTGAAGGTAGACAGCATCAGCGTGACGCCGGTTTATGCCAAACCGCCGAAGGCATCGGTAAAACCGCTCGTCAGTGCGGAGTGGAGCCAGGATTATCCTTATAACTACTATACCCCGCGCAGCAGCTCCAGCGGCAAGCCTACCTATACGGGCTGTACCATCACGGCGATGGCACAGGTGCTCTATGCCCACCGCTGGCCTAAGATGAGACCCGAGGGGGTAAACCGGGGTAAGGGTGCCATGGCATACGATTATTATGACTGGGACAACATGCTCGATTCCTACAGCGGAGGAGGGTACAGCGAGGCTCAGGCACAGGCAGTGGGCGTGCTGATGCGCGACTTGGGAAAACTGGCTCTGGCTACCTACGGTGTGCACGGAACCCTCTGTGATGAGGCAAAGTTATGGAATACCCTCGAGAACTATTACAACTGCAATGTGCGCCAGCTGGAGAAGGACAGACTGCCGGGCGGCGAGTTTCTGCAGGCTATCTACCAGGAACTGTCTCTCGGCTGTCCGGTCTTTATGACGGGCGGCGACCATGCCTTTTTATATGATGGCTATGATGAGAACGGACTGGTGCATATAAACTGGGGATGGGCTGGTCTGGACAATGGCTATTTCGACATCAATACGGCAGCGACGGCTGGTGGAGGTTACGGCAGCGACGGCTGTTACTACGAAAACCAGATAGCGCTCTTCGTGCATCCGAACGACGGAATGATAGAACCGCAGCAGCCTAAACCGGTGGTGCTGTCGGTGAACAATGACCAGGGACTGCAGTTCCAGGCGAGTGAAGGAATGACGGTGAAGTCGGTTATTCCGGCGCAGATTAAAGGTGTGGGAGCCCGCAATGTGGCTCAGGATGCCGGAGGCGCCTATACCGGACAGATAGGCATCGGACTCTTTACGCAGGACGGAAAGTGTATGCATGTCTTCGGGCAGTCGGGTGTCTTGACTTGGGCTACCTATTATACCAGCTACAATTTCGAATATGACTGGTGGAAGATGGACCTGAATGAGATAGACGGTCTGGCAGACGGCACCTATACTCTGCGACCTTTGGGCCGCCGACTCCTGGATGCTGACAAGGGCGTTTGGGAAGACTGGAGGCAGATGGTGAATGGCAATTCCGTGCCGATGATTGTAAACCGTGGCGAGGTTACGCTGGTACAGGCAGACAACAAGCCTCACCTGTTGCTTGCGGGAAAGCCCGAGGTGCTGGAGCCAGCCTATCAGTACAGCAGCCAGTTGGCAGGCATTCTGCTGAATGTATCTAACCTGAGCCGCTATCAGGCTCGCGGCGAGTTACAGGTGGAACTGGAGGGCACGGGAAATCTGGCGGGTGAAACCTATCAGGTACCGAATGCCTATCTCATCCACATGGTGGCGCAGCGCATGGATACTACCCAGTGGCTCGTGAGGTTCATGACATCCTATTCGGGCCCTACCGGCTCTCATGAGCTCAAGGCAGGCAAGTATCGCATGAAGCTCCGCTTCAACCACAATATCGAGACGAAGAATCCTGGCGTCTACGAGATTCCGGTGCCAGAAGATTTCCTGCTCGAGGTATATCCTAACAACTACGAAGGCAGGGTGACCGTTACATCGGTGAAACTCCTGGATGAAGCGGGCAGTTATGTGCCTTCCCATTACTTCGACCTGGATCAGAAGCCGCAGCTGGTGCTGGGTATGTCGGGCTATATGAAGTATCTGACGCAGGGCAGTCTGCAGACCCGCATGCGCTACCGTCTGGTCAATGTGGCTACGGGCGAGACTGCGTATACGAGCAGCATCAGCAGAGTGAGCATTCCGCGCAACAATGATACGGATCTTACGGGTTCTACCCGCCATACCGTGAATCTTTCTGAGTTGGCAGAGGGCACCTACGAGATACATGTAGATATAGAGCGTGACGGCATGTGGCTGGACCGCTGGAATGCCAATACGTTGCGCCGCCGCATTACGCTCTACCGCAAGGCGCCGACTACAGGCATCACGAAGCCGGCTCTATCGCAGGGCACGGGCAGTGCAGCCGCCTCTTCATCTTCTGATGCAGTATACGGGTTGGATGGCCGCAAACTTACCAAAGTTACCCAGCCGGGCATCTATATCCGGAATGGAAAGAAGGTGGTAATGCGCAAATAATAATTGACAGAATAAACAGGTAATTGATTCAATAATTTTGAAAATAAGACAACGCTACGATTATTTCTGTCTTGGCTTGATTTCGTATGCCGGATTGTTGCGGATATCCCAACGGTCTAACTTTGCACCATTGGTGAGTATCAGTTTCTCCTTCTGGTAGGCTATGATGGTCTGCGAAGGAAGGAGGACGCGGTCATCGGCGGTGAAACAGCGCAACGGATTGGCAAAGTTTCTTGCCTGGAAATCGGCGAGACTGTATTCTGCCAACTGTATCTTGCCGTCCTTCAACATTGATACGAAGAACTTATCCTTGTCACCGGTCTTTGAAATGGAACGTAGCTTGAACTCCTGAGAACGGGAAACCTTGAGCGGGGCATAATCCTTTTGCTGGATGATGTCTTCTACTTTCCATGAATAGATGGTTCCCGTGCGAGGGATGAAGGCATAGAGCGAATCGCCAATCACCTCCATATCGTAGGATTCTCCCAGCGGCTCATTACTGCTACCAATGAAATCGCCACCCGTACTGAGCTTGGCAAATACCTTATTGTTGTTTGCTGCCTCCAGGTTCAGCGCCTCGCGGTCGAAGACCCGGATGTTGGTATACTTTGAGTCGCGCACGAAAACAAGACGAGGGGTTGCGCAAACACAGCCCACCTTCGAAATCATGCTGGCTGGCCAGGAACCTGTGCCCAGGCGGCTGAGATATTTGCCCGTTTTCCTGTCGAAGATCTGTACCTCCTGATTTTCGCCGGCAGCCACAAAGAGATGGTCGCCTTCAGCATAAACATCGCGTGCCAGCGTGCGGTCGCCGTTGCTCATGCTGCGCTTGAATTCCAACGTTTCGGCATCGAAGACATCGACACACTTGCCTGCAAAATTCGCCACATACAACTCTTCGCCATCGTTAAAGAGGTTGGCTGCATCCAGCGGTCTGCCACCTAAATCTTCGGCTGTGCGGGAAAGATGTCCGTCCAGATAGAAATGATCTGCCACCTTGATGGTATCTACCGGTTGCGGTACCACTCTGTCTTCTGTTATCTCACGTATTTCTGTCTTATCGCAGGAAGCTAAAGCCAGCATCATTCCTGCTCCTATCATGATCATATTTTTTCTCATATAGTTTCCTCCTTTATTTTGCATGATCTTTAATTGGGTTCTCTGTGAAATATTTCACCAGTCTGCTCTTTTTGTAAAAATCCTCTATGGTCTTCTGCAGCTTGGCATCATCCTTGAAGATATCATTGATACCACAGTCGCGATACTTAGCATTCTCCTCTTTGTGGAAGCCCAGCAGATTGCGGTCGGTATAAGGAAGATCGCCCTTATGGCTCAGCCACATGTGCAGCTGCCAGATAAATTCCGGCCATCCTACGTTGACGCCTTCCGGTGTTTTGGCTGGATAAGTCATATTGCTGTCGTGACTATAGTCCATGCAGTGCATGTGCTCGTGGGTGATTGCTTCCCATCCGCTGAACGAACCATAATGGCCATAGAAGTTCCAGTCGGTAACGGTCCAGATGTAGCCGCCGCCCAATCCACCGTATGCCGGACTAGACTGTCCGAGCACGAAGTTTTTCTGTGCCTTGAATCTTTTCATTTCGCTCTGGTATTTCTCGGCAGTGAACGTTACTTTATTGTTGTCGTAGAGATCGCCGCCCATCACCTTCTTGAAGTTTGCCATCACATACTTATATTCCGGAGTGGTCATCATATAGGTGTAGTTGGTGACAATTACCACCCATTCGCGGGCGTAGATAGGTTTCATTTCACGGAAATTGTGCGATTCTCCAACCTCTGGAGTCCACCCGTAGTTGGAGAAACTGCAGGTCCATCTGGCGTCAATCTTCTGGAGCATCTTGAAGTGCTCATCATCGCTTACGAGACGTGTCTTCATCCTGTTAAGGTCGAGATACGGGCAGGTGAAACTCACGAAGTTTCCGTTTTTCTTTTTCCAGATATTCCGTCTGCCAACGAATGATGGCTTGAAGGAGAAGCGGGAGAAGGCGGGAATGGATTTAATGAACGCCACCGGAATGTATTCATCCACTTCCGGGATATACATCTCGAGTGTTACGTTGGAGACTGGTTTTGCCGACCAACTGGTGATGACGAGCGATTCATCCTCAGTAGATTTCTTAACATTGATGAGGTTGTCAGTCTGGAAGGTGTAATCCGGTTTGTCTACGATTTCAGTTGATGGGTCAGATAGATTCAGGATGTGTTTAGCCCGTTCTGCCGGCAACTTTTCGAAAACCACCGTATCCTTTTTGAAATCTTCCTGGAACGGTTTTTCAATGTCGTTGTACACGATCTGGTCTTCATAATCGGTGGAGCAGGATGCCATCAGGGTCATCGCTGCCACGAGTGTGGCTCCAGCAGCCAGTGCCGGAATCTTTCGATGTTTTTTCTGCTTCATCATTTTGAGTTTTTACTGTTAAAATACTTACTATGAAAAATAGGATGCAAAGATAAGAATAAATATTGGTTTGTCCAAATAATCATGCTGTTATATTTTTGAAAAATTTCTTTTTTTTCAAAGAAAAGTTGTATATTTGCAGAAAACTTTCTGGATGATGGCAAAGTGTAGCTAATCTGATATTTCCAGAAGGTGGCGTAATTAACTCAATATCAAATAAAAAGACCTGAAGAAATGAAAAAGAAAGAAGAAAGGAAAAAATGGAAGGGACTGAAAAACGGGTTCCTGTTGGTGGGATTCATAGCCCTGCTGATAGCCAGTTCGCAAACTGTTCGTGCCGAGGAAATCAATTGGCTGAAGGCGGCGGAGATTGCTAAGAGATATGTCACTCTGCCGCAAGATACCGGTATGAAAGCAAAGGAGAAGGGCAGGAAAAACAAGACCGGTTCACCTTATTATATATATAATGATGCGCGGGGAAAGGGATTCGTTATCGTATCAGGTGATGACCAGATGGGGGAAGTGCTGGGATACAGCAAAGAAGGTAGTCTCGATACGCTCAATGCCAATCCCTGCGTAAAACTGCTGCTTTCGGGATACCGACAGACTTTCGAGGTGCTGAAAGAAGGAAAGGTGAAGGTGCAAAGCCATACACGCACCGGACTTTACTCTAAAACCGTAGCGCCGATGATGAAAAGCAAATGGGGACAGTCGTATCCGTTTAATGCTAAAACGGGATATGATTACAGCGGCTGTGTGGCTACGGCTGTGGCTCAGATGATGTATTATCATCAGTGGCCGGCTCAGGGACAGGGAAAAAACGAATATGTGGTAACCTACTACCAGGCAAAGAAAAGTGCGGATTTCAGTCAGTCGCACTACGACTGGGCCAACATGTTGCCCGACTACCGCTATCCGGTTCAGGCTACTCCTGCAGAGATTGATGCAGTAGCCTTACTGATGAACGATGTGGGTGTGGCTTCTTTCATGCAATATACGCCCAGCGCAAGTGGAACCCAGGGAGTCTTCGCCTATCAGGCGCTGCAGAAGCATTTCGATTATTCGGCAGCCTATGTGACGAAAGCTGTAGAAGGACCGGGGAGGTTTGCAGAAATCCTGAGACAGGAACTGCTTAACGGATGTCCGGTTTATCTGGAAGGCAGACCAGCCGGTTCGGCTTCCGGTCATGCATGGGTAACTGATGGTTTCGATGAAAACGGCCTCTTCCACATGAACTTCGGTTGGGAGGGACAGGGCGATGCCTATTATTCGCTCACCAATCTCAATGTTTCGCAGACCGGAAGTGAGTTTCAGGGCAAACCGCTTGCCTTTAACCGTGCCATTACCGCCATCTTAGCTCATCCCAACAACGGGAAATATCCCGAAATAGAGCGCGGACTGCTGGAAACTTCGCCGCAGCTGATGTTCAACGAGGGTGGTTTTCTCAGCCTGAAAGAGGCGTCGGGAAAGTTATTCGACCCTTCACAGCCGGTAACTGTCGAGATGAATTCCTTCGTCAACAGAGGCAAGCCTTTCAGGGGCGATATCGGTGTTGCCGTTTATGATGAAGCAGGGAATCTCAAGCAGGTGGTTTATTCTGATGATCATCAGCAGGGAGGCTTTACGGAAAGACTTTATGGCGGAGAGCAGAAGGGATGGATGGGAACTGATTATCTTATCAATCAGGCTCAGAAAATCAGTCTCAGTCTTGCCGGTCTTGAAAACGGCTATTACCGTATCATCGCTATATGTGCAGCACGGAAGGATGATGGTTCATGGGATGATTTCCTGCCGATGAAGAAGGCACCTGTTATCGGGGTGGAACTGAAAGACGGTGCCGGCCGCATCTCTGAAATCTGTTCGGAAGATGCCCGCTTCCAACTGATGGGGCAGCCAAGACTTGACGGCAAAGCTGAACAGGGCAGCAAGGTACGAGCCTTCTTCACTATCAAGAACCTCAATGGTGTGCCGCGCGACTGTTACCTGAGAGTGAAACTGCTGGATGAGAACCAGGAGGTTGTGCTGAGTACACGTGTGGACCAGCTGACCGAAATAGATGGTTTCAGCGAGGCCGAAATCCCGATTCTCCTTTCGGTTCCTGCCCAGCTTGCTCCGGGATATTATCAGGTAAAACTGGAGATTACTTCGGATGAAGCCGAAACCCAGGATTGTCCGCTTAACGGTATCCACGATCAGGATGCAGCCTATATAGAGGTGGTAAAGGGAGAGGAGAAACCGCTGATGGCAAAAGCTGAAGTCTTTCTGGCTGATGATGCGCACGTGAAGATAGAAACCGGAAGTGTCGATGTATCGAAGGTATCTCTCTTCAAGATGGGTGTTTCGCTGCGTACGACAGAAGACCGCAGTTACGAGGGGCATGTTTCCCTCATCTCTGAAGATGTAGATACTAAGGAAGAAATAGAGGTAAATGGACTCAGCGATGATGTAACCGTCTCATCAACACTCGACGTGCCGCTTTACAGCTACTGGCTGCGCAAGAATAATCTGC
This sequence comes from Prevotella sp., assembly GCA_052356385.1. GTDB lineage: Bacteria > Bacteroidota > Bacteroidia > Bacteroidales > Bacteroidaceae > Prevotella. The sequence continues at coordinate 22,208 of DAWDAD010000015.1, read as the reverse complement.
CTTGGACCGACGGTCATACCTATCTGTTCAGGGTGATGGGCGAGATAGGAGGAAAGAAAGTGGAACTGAAGAATCCGCAGGAACCTTCTTATTATCTCAAGCGAAAGGGCGATATCCTTATTCTCTATCAGGATATAGCTACAGGAATAGAAAATGCTACCATCTCTGATACTGAAACCGAGATCTGTCGCGAGGGACATCAACTCCTGGTTTCGGGCAAGGACGTGAGAAAGATTAAACTGTATCATGCGGGAGGAAACCTGCTCAGACAGGCATCTGCTACGGATGGAAAAACAGTCAGTCTCTCTTTACAGGGTATCAGACAAGGCGTTTATCTGTTGCGGGTAGAAACCGGTATGCAAAGCAAGACATATAAACTGCTGCTTTAAACGGATGTTCCTGTTTCGGAAACAGAACAGGTTATCCGATGTAAGTATAAAAAGAAAGCTCAGGGCTATCTGCCCTGAGCTTTTTTCATTATCATGATTTCTGTATCATTTACTTCTGGCATTCCTTGCAAGGAGTCCAAGGCTTCAACTGCTTGAAGAAGTCGTTGCCCTTGTCATCTACGAGGATGAATGCAGGGAAGTCCTCTACGGTAATCTTCCAGATAGCCTCCATACCGAGCTCTGGGTACTCTACGCACTCGATGCTCTTGATAGAACTCTTAGAGAGAACGGCAGCTACACCACCGATAGTTCCGAGGTAGAAACCACCATGCTTCTTGCAGGCCTCTGTAACAACATCACCACGGTTACCCTTGGCAATCATTACCAGGCTGGCACCGTGATCCTGGAACTCATCTACGTATGGGTCCATACGGTTGGCTGTGGTAGGTCCCATAGAGCCACATGGATAGCCCTCTGGAGTCTTGGCTGGACCAGCATAGAGGATAGGGTGGTTCTTGAAGTACTCTGGCATCTCCTCACCGGCATCCAGACGAGCCTTGAGCTTAGCGTGAGCGATATCACGAGCCACGATGATGGTACCCTTCAGGTTAACACGGGTGCTTACTGGATACTTGCTCAACTCAGCACGAACTGCGTCGATACCCTTGTCGAGGTCAATCTCGATACCCTTGGTACCCTCACCTGGGTTGCGGAGCTCCTCAGGAATCAGCTCTGTTGGGTTCTCATCCATCTTCTCCAACCAGATACCGTCCTTGTTGATCTTAGCCTTGATGTTACGGTCGGCAGAGCAGCTTACACCCATACCGATAGGGCAGCTTGCGCCGTGACGAGGCAGACGGATGACACGGATATCGTGAGCCAGATACTTACCGCCGAACTGTGCACCCAAGCCAATCTTGTGAGCCTCTTCGAGGAGCTTGTTCTCCAAGTCGATATCACGGAAGGCACGGCCAGTCTCATCACCTGTTGTAGGCAACTCATCATAGTACTTGATAGAAGCCAGCTTCACGGTAAGGAGGTTCTTCTCAGCAGAAGTACCACCGATGACGAATGCGATGTGGTAAGGAGGACATGCTGCTGTACCCAGACTCTTCATCTTCTCTACGAGGAATGGGAGCAATGTGCCCTCGTTCTGGATAGTAGCCTTGGTCATTGGGTAGAAGTAGGTCTTGTTGGCAGAGCCACCACCCTTAGCTACCATCACGAAGCGGTACTCGTCGCCCTCTGTAGCCTCGATATCAATCTGAGCAGGAAGGTTGCAACGGGTGTTCACCTCATCATACATGTTGAGAGGAGCGTTCTGAGAATAACGGAGGTTGTCCTGTGTAAAGGTATTGTATACACCCAGGCTCAAAGCCTCTTCATCCTCGAAGTCGGTCCATACGCGCTGACCCTTCTCACCGTGGATGATAGCAGTACCTGTATCCTGGCAGAATGGGAGGATGCCCTTCACGGCAGTCTCTGCATTGCGGAGGAACTGGAGAGCTACATACTTGTCGTTCTCTGAAGCCTCTGGGTCGTTGAGAATCTTAGCTACCTGGAGATTGTGCTCACGACGGAGTTTGAACTCTACGTCGTGGAAACCCTGCTGTGCCAGCAAAGTAAGAGCTTCCTTAGAAACCTTGAGGATAGTCTTACCCTCGAACTCTGCTGTGCTTACGCCTTCCTTAGAGATAAGGCGATACTCTGTCTTGTCCTCTCCAATCTGGAACATTGGAGCATACTTAAAATCTGGAGTTTTTGCCATAATGTTTTTTGTTATTTTAAACTGTTGAAATATTCAAGTCTAATTAATTCTCGTATTCTATTTCCTGGTCGAGACTGTCGACGAAGTTGCGGAAAACCTCTTCCTCCACATCGCCCATGGCAAATTCTTTCTCAGCATCCTTTCGGATTTCTGCTATCCATGAGCGGCGTGCCTTGATATAATCTTCGTGTATGCGGTTGGCATCTTCGAGTGTGATGTCACTGATGCCGTAGTAATCGCAGATCATCTGGTAGGTCCATGCCCACTGGTAGTCGCGATAGTTGGCATTGATTTCTTCAAACCGGTCGAGCAACTGTTCTATATTCTCGATAGTTCCTTCCTTCACATCCCTAACGATGCCTTCTTCTTCAGAAACCGGGAGTAAGAGTCCCGAAAGATCATCCCAATCGCCCACGCCGACATGGCTGGCTGGAGGGGTGATGGCTGGGTCGCGCTTCAGTACACGCTTCAATACGGCACCCATGTAGATGCGGAGGGCGATATCATAATATTTGATGCCCTTGTGGAGCGATGAAGCCGGTATGATATATTCGTGGTAGAGATACTGCGAAACGTTATCGCCCGTTACCTCGCGCAGGTTTTCAAGAATCTTCTTACCCTTCAGAATCTCGCCAACAGAATAAGGTGAAAGCCAGTCGAAGTTGACGATGCTCTTGCGGTTCTCCATAGCACGGAGATCACGCTTAGGCCATTTCTTGATGTCGCGGTACAGACCTACGGTAGTGATGTTTCTGCCCGGGATGAGGAACATCTTGTCGCCATCGGCAATGAGGTAGGCGAAAGGCAGGTTGCGGGTGTTAGGGTGGTGCATCAGCTTGCCGAAGCATACTGAGAAGGAACCCAGAGTGGCTGGCATCAGGAGATAAGCACCGCTGGCTGTCTTGGAACCGCGCTCCAGAATGCCCCAGTGCATAGGTCCCATCTTGTAGGCATGGTTGCTGAAGTTGGTGGCAGAACCGGCGTTATAGAAGGAGAACATGCCTCCGATAAGCAGACTGCTCTTATGATGAGAAGCGGTGAAAGGACCGCAGAAGGCTGCACAAGCCTCGCCATTGCTCATATAGGAGTTGGCGAAGAATACAGAGGCTGATGCGGTAAAGCCGTTAGACAGCTGGCAGGCTTCGCCTACGAAGCAATCCTGTATCTTTACGCTGTTGATGACGCTGGCGCCTTCAGCGATGATGCTGTTTTCTGTAATAACGCCTGTGCCGACATATACGTTGCCATGAACAGAGCCCAATAGCGTACAGTCGCTCAGACGGGAAGCACCGTTCACTTCGCAGTAATCATTGATTACGCAGTTGGTAATCTCCTTGGTATTGATGATCTTCACATTATTGCCAATCTGTCCTCTCTCCGGCATCTTGTTGTCGATGTCGGTCTTGATGAGCTGGCGGATTTTCTCCTTCATTTCCTTGTCAGGGAAATGTTTCACCATGAAGGCTGCGAGCTGGCTGTTCAGATCGCTGAAGAGGATTACGTTGCCTTCACCCACCTCGTTGAGTACGCTCACAAGATTTCCTTCGCCGTAAGTAGCTCCCTCGGTGGTTTCCATGGTCGAGATGTTTGAGATGTAGCAATCATCGCCAATGGTATAGTTGTTGATGAAATTGCCTACGTTTTCTATCAGACAGTCGTCGCCTATGGTTACATTGCGCAAGGTGGCATTGTTGATGCCCGAATGCTTTACGAAGCCCTGGCTCACCTCCACGTTCTTGTTGAAGGATCCGATGTTTATTTCGCCATAGAGCATCACGCGGTGCATGAAGTTGGGCTTGAAATCTTCTGATACATTGACTGAGGTCCAGTCTTCGGCCCAGCAGTCGTTATGTTTAAGCACCTCGATTTCCTCGGTGGTTAAAGGTCTGTAATCATTCATAACTTACTTGTTATTGATATTTATGTTCTTACTCATAATCCTGATACAGGAAGTCGTTGTATGGATACTTCTGTACGTGCAACTCTCTTACTTTCTTGTAGAGTATCTCGCGGAATTCGTCGATGTTCTCCTTGTTCTTTGCCGAGATGAAGAGGCAGTCCTCATTGAGTTTTGCCATCCAGGTCTTCTTCAGGTCTTCCAGCGGGATGTTCTCTTTCTCCATCGGTGTGAGGTCATCTTCCTCTTTTTCTACCCATGAGTAGTTGTCTATCTTGTTGAAGATAATCATCGATGGCTTATCGGCGCAATCCAGTTCCTTGAGCGTATTCTCTACTACCTGAATCTGCTCTTCGAAGTCGGGATGTGAGATGTCTACTACGTGCAGAAGAAGGTCGGCCTCGCGTGTCTCGTCAAGGGTACTCTTGAATGAGTCGACCAGGTCGGTTGGCAATTTGCGGATGAATCCTACGGTATCGGCAAGGAGGAACGGCAGGTTGTCTACCACCACCTTGCGTACGGTGGTGTCGAGGGTGGCAAAGAGTTTGTTCTCTGCAAACACCTCGCTCTTGCTGAGCAGATTCATGATGGTAGATTTACCTACGTTGGTATAGCCCACCAGTGCCACGCGCACCATTCTGCCTCTGTTTTTTCGCTGTGTAGTCTTCTGCTTGTCGATTTCTGCCAGTCGCTCTTTGAGGAGACTCATTCTGCCGAGGATGATACGGCGGTCCATCTCTAACTGGGTCTCACCCGGTCCACGCAGACCAACAGATCCCTTACCGCCACCAGATCCTGAACCACCGCCTTGTCGTTCCAGGTGAGTCCAGAGTCTTTGCAGACGAGGGAGCATATAGCGGTATTGCGCCAACTCTACCTGGGTTTTAGCCGCAGCGGTTTGCGCACGCATGGCGAAGATATCGAGGATGAGTGAGGTGCGGTCCAGAATCTTCACCTGCAGTTCCTGTTCGATGTTACGGATCTGTTTGGCAGAAAGCTCATCATCAAAGATGACCATACCTACTTCTCTGTCTTCCTCTTCTTCGTTTTTGATATATTCTTTGATTTCTTCGAGTTTACCCTTACCCACATAGGTGGTCTGGTTAGGAGAAACCACCTTCTGCGTGAATCGCTTTACGGTGACAGCCCCCGCAGTATCGGCAAGAAATTCCAACTCGTCGAGATATTCTTTTGTCTTGGCTTCGTCCTGTGTCTTGGTAATCAGACCCACGAGTACAGCGGTTTCCGCCTTGACTTCTGATATTACAAATTCTTTCATCTATTTTCTTTATATATATAATAATGTGAAAAGATAGTGCAAAGGTAGTGTAAAATACAGAGAAAACAAAATATAGCATCAATATTTTAACTTTTTTATTAATGTGGCAGAAAATAGTCAAAAGACACAAAATGCACAGCTGTATTTTAGCCACAACAGCGCACAAATGGTCTTTTTGGTGCGCAAAAATTGTAAACGTTTACGTGGTTTTTTGCATAAAAAATCGAGATTTATTTGATTTATATCAATATTTGTCTTAATTTTGCACCCAGAAAAAGAATTGATTTTCAAAAACGAACAAATCATAACTACATAAAAAACACAAACTGCTGAAACATTCAAAAACTTCAAAGGCCTCGACGTGATGTCGGGGCTTTTTGGTTTCTTCTCATTCAGGAGCGATTTTTGTTGTACGCTACAGTAACAGAAGCTGGAACGTCGGCTATACTGCTGTTGCGTCATAGACAGATAATAATTTCAACCTAACAATAACATGAAAATGAAGCAAAAAAAATGTATTGTTGGTATTTTGTTGCTCGGCGCGGTTTGTGCGCAAGCCAACAATTATGAAGTAACATCACCTGATGGCAGATTGGCGGTCAAGGTAGAGTGTGTTGATGGAAAACAGTGTATAATAAATAAAAAAGGGTGGCAGATATCTAAATCTGTCACCCTCTTTATTTTATGCTTCAATCCGTTTTTTCCGCGGATTGGTTATCTGCTGGAATTATTGGTTTTTGAAGACCAATCCATCTGCATCTGTATGATCGATGGTAATTGGCTTCTCTCTGCTAACCTCTTCTGCAAGAATCTTCTTACTCAAGTCGTTCAAGACATAATCCTGGATAGCGCGCTTTACAGGACGGGCACCAAACTCAGGATCGTATCCTACCTTTGCCAGATACTGGATAGCTGCAGGAGTCCAGCGAAGTTCAAAGCCCTGAGGCTCCAACATCTTCTTTACTCGCTTCATCTGAAGTTCTACAACCTCGGCAATCTGCTCCTGGGTCAACGGCTTGAAGGTAATGATATCATCAATACGGTTCAGAAACTCAGGACGGAAGGTCTTGCGCAACATCTCACGGCTTGCGTTGGAAGTCATGATGATGATGGTGTTCTTGAAGTTGACTACACGGCCCTTGTTGTCAGTCAGACGACCATCGTCCAATACCTGCAACAGGGTGTTGAATACATCAGGATGCGCCTTCTCAATCTCATCGAAGAGAACCACACTATATGGTTTGCGGCGTACAGCCTCGGTCAACTGGCCACCTTCATCGTAGCCTACATACCCTGGAGGCGCACCGATCAGACGGGTTACGCTAAACTTCTCCTGATATTCACTCATATCAATTCGGGTCATCATCGACTCGTCATTGAACAGATACTCAGCCAGCGCCTTGGCAAGTTCCGTCTTACCTACACCGGTAGTACCGAGGAAGATGAAGCTGGCGATAGGACGCTTAGGATCCTGCAAACCGGCACGGCTGCGGCGAACGGCATCACTTACAGCGGTGATAGCCTCGTCCTGTCCGATGACTCTCTTGTGGAGTTCTTCCTCCAGATGGAGCAGTTTCTCACGCTCGCTCTGCATCATACGGCTTACTGGTATTCCGGTCCAGCGGCTTACAACCTCAGCGATATCATCAGCAGTAACTTCCTCTCTGACCATCGCTGCGCCACCCTGTGTACTCTTCAGCTGCTCCTGAATCTTCTTGATGTCATCCTCGAGCGCCTTCAGTTTAGAATAGCGGATTTCAGCCACACGCTCGTAATTGCCTTCGCGCTCCATGCGTTCAGCCTCAAACTTCAGGTTTTCTATCTCCTGCTTATCCTGCTGAATCTTGTTGACGAGCGCTTTTTCGCCTTCCCATTTAGCACGGAAGTCATGCTCCTGATCCTTCAATTCTGCAATTTCCTTATCCAACTGCTGAATCTTAGGCTGGTCATTCTCGCGCTTGATGGCCTCACGCTCAATCTCCAACTGCTTCAAGTGGCGGGTAATCTCATCCAGTTCTTCTGGTACAGAGTCACGCTCCATTCTCAGTTTGGCTGCTGCCTCATCCATCAGGTCGATAGCCTTATCAGGGAGGAATCTGTCAGAGATGTATCTCTCTGATAACTTGACGGCTGCGATGCAGGCATCATCCTGAATACGTACCTTATGATGGTTCTCGTAGCGCTCCTTGATACCACGGAGGATACTGATGGCGTCTACCTCGTCAGGCTCATTAACCATGACGGTCTGGAAACGGCGTTCCAGCGCCTTATCCTTCTCAAAGTACTTCTGATACTCGTTGAGGGTAGTAGCACCGATGGCTCTCAGTTCACCACGAGCCAGGGCTGGCTTCAGAATGTTGGCTGCATCCATGGCACCCTCGCCACCGCCTGCACCTACCAGGGTGTGAATCTCATCGATGAAGAGGATAATCTGGCCGTTGCCGTTGGTTACCTCTTTGATGACGCTCTTCAGACGCTCCTCGAACTCACCCTTATATTTGGCACCGGCTACCAGCGCACCCATATCGAGAGAATAGAGTTGCTTGTTCTTCAGATTCTCCGGTACATCGCCACGTACGATACGCTCGGCAAGACCTTCTACGATGGCAGTCTTACCTGTACCAGGCTCACCTATCAGAATAGGGTTGTTCTTGGTTCTTCGTGACAGAATCTGGAGTACTCTTCTGATTTCCTCATCACGTCCGATAACTGGGTCCAGCTTGCCACTTCTTGCCTGTTCTACAAGGTTTTTCGCATATTTCTCCAAACTCTGATAGTTATCATCAGCGCTTTGTGATTTTACGTTCTGTCCCTGTCTCAATGCCTGGATGGCAGCGAGCATATCTTTAGCATTTGCACCAGCATCCTTCAGAATACGTGCAGCAGTAGAGTTGCCCTGTACGATAGCCAACAGGATAGGTTCTACGCTAACGAACTCGTCGCCCATTTTCTTGGCGGTATCCTCGGCATTCATCAGTATCTGGTTAGTCTCGTTGCTGAGGTACGGCTGACCGCCACCCTGCACACGAGGCAGATGTTGCATCTCCTGACGCAAGAGCATGGCGATTTGCTGTCCGTTCATGCCCAACTTCTGGAAGATGTAGTTGGTCACATCGGTAGCCTTTTCAAGGATACCGCTAAGCAGATGCACCGGTTCGATGGTTTGCTGACCATTTCGCTGCGCAATGTTTACGGCTTCCTGTACCGCCTCCTGCGCCTTGATTGTAAATTTGTCGAATGTCATATTAATATCTCCTTTCTTATTATTATATATTCTTATTTGTGTTATTTGGATGAGCGCCGGAAACTTCTCTTTGGAAACCTCCCGGTGCGTTCCTCCCATCCTTTAGCGAAACTTATGCCTATTCGTTGAAAATCAATGATTTACTGACAATCTGTCTTGCTTTGGGTAGGTAAAAGATAGAAATAAGAGATATTTCCGGACAGAATGACAGAAGAAGGTGGTTCGAGTACGGGCTGAAGGCTCAGGCTCCTTTCAGGGCGTGTGGGGCTTACATGCCAAACTTGAGTTGCTTATTTCTTGATTTCTCTCAATTATCTTTTAAATATCCTTTAAATAATGCTATTTTATGGGGGAAATGTTGTGTAATCAAAATAATCTTCGTACCTTTGCACCATCATAAATTATAATTTATAAGTTCAATGGCTGAAACAAAGAAAATCAAGACAGCGTTGGTGTCTGTCTTCCACAAGGATGGCTTGGACGAATTGCTCGCCAAGTTGAATGAAGAGGGTGTAAAGTTCCTGAGTACTGGTGGTACCCAGAAGTTTATCGAATCTTTGGGTTATGAATGCGAGAAAGTTGAGGAGGTCACTACCTATCCATCTATCTTGGGTGGTCGCGTAAAGACTCTTCATCCTAAAATATTTGGAGGTATCTTGGCTCGCCGTGACAACGAGGGTGACCAGGAGCAGATGAAGGAATACGAAATCCCTTCTATCGATCTCGTCATCGTAGACTTGTATCCTTTCGAGCAGACTGTAGCTAGCGGTGCTAGCGATGCTGATATCATCGAGAAAATCGATATTGGCGGTATCTCTTTGATTCGTGCAGGTGCCAAAAACTTCAAGGACGTGGTAATCGTTCCTAGCAAGGCTGAATACAGCGTATTGCTCGATATCCTGAAGAAGAAGGGTGCTGAGACTGATATCGAAGACCGCAAGATGTTTGCAGAGCGTGCATTCGGTGTAAGCTCTCACTACGATACTGCAATCCATGCATGGTTTGCTAAGTAAACTCTCGGAAAAATAAAGTAGTTAAGGAGTTAAGAAGTGGAAGAAGTCAGAACAAGTGTCTGCGGGGATTCCATCCCCGGTATATGACAGACTGTTGCCGTGGCTTCTATGCTCCTTTAACTCCTTAACTCCTTAAATAAAAAGAAAATTTTAAGCTTAAAATAATTTAGAAACGAAATGGGATTTTTTTCATTTATTCAGGAAATCGCAATGGACTTGGGTACAGCCAATACCATCATTATCAGTGATGATAAGATTGTAGTGGATGAACCTTCTGTTGTAGCCCTTGACCGCCGCACCGACAAGATGATTGCTGTTGGCGAGAAGGCTAAGATGATGTACGAGAAGACTCATGATAATATCCGTACTATCAGACCATTGCGTGATGGCGTGATTGCCGACTTTACTGCCTGTGAGCAGATGATGCGTGGATTGATTAAGATGGTTCATACTGGTAGCCGTCTCTTCTCTCCTTCACTCCGTATGGTTATCGGTGTACCTTCTGGTTCTACCGAGGTTGAGCTTCGTGCTGTGCGCGACTCTGCCGAGCATGCCGACGGACGTGATGTATATTTGATTTTTGAGCCAATGGCTGCCGCTATCGGTATCGGTATCGATGTTGAGGCTCCAGAGGGTAATATGATTGTTGATATAGGTGGTGGTTCTACCGAAATCGCTGTCATCTCATTGGGTGGTATCGTATCGAACAACTCAATCCGTACAGCCGGTGACGACCTTACTGCCGATATTCAGGAATATATGAGCCGTCAGCACAACGTAAAGGTTTCTGAGCGTATGGCTGAGCGTATCAAGATTCATGTGGGTTCAGCTCTGACCGATCTGGGTGATGAGGCTCCAGAAGATTTCATCGTACATGGTCCTAACCGTATTACAGCGTTGCCTATGGAGGTACCTGTATGCTACCAGGAGATTGCTCACTGTCTGGATAAGACCGTGGCAAAGATTGAGAACGCTGTGCTCTCAGCATTGGAGAACACACCTCCTGAGCTTTATGCTGATATCGTGAAGAATGGTATCTGGCTCTCTGGTGGTGGTGCTTTGCTCCGCGGTCTCGACAAGCGTTTGCAGGATAAGATCAATATCCCATTCCACATCGCAGAAGATCCATTGCACAGTGTTGCCAAGGGTGCTGGTATTGCGTTGAAGAATGTAGACCGTTTCTCATTCTTGATGAGATAATCAGAACTTATTCTAATAGTAAGAATAAAGTATGCGCAACCTTTTAGAGTTTTTAGCGAAATACAACCATTGGTTTGTCTTCCTGATTCTTGAGGTGGTGAGTATGGTGCTGTTGTTTCAGTATAACAGCTATCAGGGCAGTGCCTGGTTCTCCTCGGCTAATGCCGTAACGGGTAAGTTGTATGAATGGGATGCGAATGTAGAAACATTCTTCTCACTTACCAAGGTGAACCAGAAACTGACACAGCGCAATGCGTATCTCGAACAGGAGGTGCAGAAACTTTCCGACAGTCTCGTGTGCGTGACCAAGGATAGCAGCATCTACCATCGTGACCAGTTTGCATTGCTGAGAAACTATCGTCTGATTCCGGCTAAGGTGGTGGCGAATAGTATCGATAAACCCGGCAACCTGATGACAATTGACAAGGGTAGCGCAGATGGCATCCACAAGGATATGGGTGTAATCAGCGGTACGGGTGTAGTGGGTATCGTGTATCTGGTGGCAGAACATTACGCTATCGTGATTCCGGTATTGAACACGAAGTCGAACATCAGTTGTATGATTCAGAATAGAGGCTATTTTGGCTATCTGCGCTGGAAGGGTGGTGTGTCTGACCTTGCCTATCTGGAAGAGGTGCCACGTCATGCTCACTTTAAATTGGGTGACTATGTGGTAACGAGTGGCTATTCTGCTGTATTCCCTCCTGGAGTGAGAGTAGGCAGGATATTGCACGTGTTCAACTCCGCCGATGGACTGTCGTATCGCGTACAACTTCGCCTCTCTACCGATTTTGCCCGTCTGCGTGATGTATGTGTAATTGATGATGCCGCCATGAAAGAGCGGTTGGAGATTATGCGTGCAGCACAGGATAGCATCGCAACAAATGGAGACAATAATCAATAATGACGTATAGTAAGAGGATATAAAAAGCAATGAGTATAGATTTAGTGAAAAGACTAGCTACCTTTGTGGTGCTCGTGCTGGTACAGGGATTGGTGTTTAATCATATTCATCTATTCAATTGTGCCACCCCCTTGCTGTATATCATTATGGTACTGCATTTCCGCCGCAACCATCCTAAATGGGCGGTGTTATTGTGGTGCTTTATGATGGGGCTTTGTGTGGACGTATTTGCCAATACGCCAGGTGTTGCAGCAGCTTCGATGACTGCCGTAGGACTGCTACAACCTTATTTGTTTGAACTTTTCGTACCGCGTGACAGCGCCGACGATCTGGAACCGTCCATGCGTTCTATCGGCGTAGGTGCATATTGCTGGTACGTATTCTTCATCATTCTCGTTTATAATCTATTGTTCTTTACACTCGAAACATTCAATTTCTTTAATTGGGTTCACTGGTTGGAATGTATAGGCGGAAGTACGGTTATCACTTATATATTGGTGATGGCGACAGAAAGTTTCAGAAAGTAAGATTCCGGATAAGTGATGAGAGAGAAAAGAACACGATTTTTAGTTTGCTATATATAATAAGGTATGTTGGATTACAATCTTGAAAAACGTAGATTCGTTATCAGTGGAGTGGCCATAGCTATTGTGGTCATTTACATGATTCGTCTGTTTACGCTTCAGATTATGAGCGACGACTACAAGAAGAATGCCGACAGTAATGCCTTCTTGAAGCATATTGAGTTTCCCGCCCGTGGTGCCATTTACGATCGTAATGGTAAGCTGCTGGTGTATAATCAGCCGTCTTACGATCTGATGGTGGTCATGAACGAGGAGAGCGGCCGGCTTGATACGATGGATTTCTGTAATTCGCTGGGTATCACGAAAGAGTTTTTTATCAAGCGGATGAACGATATCAAGGACCGCTCTAAGAACCCGGGCTATTCGCGCTATACCCAGCAGCTCTTTATGGGACAGCTGAGCGACCGGGATTTCAGTGTGTTCCAGGAGAAGATGTTCCGGTTCCCCGGTTTCTATGTCCAGAAACGTACCGTCAGAGAATATACCTACCCTTATGCAGCCCATGTGCTGGGTGATGTGGGTGAGGTTTCGCAAAGCGATATTGAAGATGATGACTACTATCAGGCTGGCGACTATATCGGAAAACTGGGTATCGAGAAGTTTTATGAGAAGCAGCTGCGTGGTGAGAAGGGTGTGAAGATCATGCTGAGAGATGCCCACGGAAGAATACAGGGTAGCTATCAGAATGGTAAACTCGACCAGAAACCTGTGGCAGGAAAGGACTTGACCCTGGGATTGGATGTCAAGTTGCAAGCCTTGGGCGAACGTCTGCTCCAGGGTAAAATCGGCAGTATCGTTGCCATCGATCCTAGAACGGGCGATGTGCTGGCTATGGTTTCTTCTCCTTCTTACGATCCAAGACGTCTGGTGGGTAGAAACCGCGGCAAGATGCACAAGTGGCTCTCGCATAATCCTTGGAAACCGCTCCTGAACCGTAGTATTCAGGGTCAGTATCCTCCGGGTTCTACCTTCAAGACCAGCCAGGCGCTGACCTATCTTACTGAAGGTATCATCACACCGGGAACAGCATTCCCATGTAATCATGGTTTCTCTTATAAGGGGCTGCATGTGGGCTGTCATGGTCACCCGTCGCCTATTTCGCTGGTTGATGCCATCAGTACCTCTTGTAACGGTTACTTCTGTTGGGGTCTTTACTATATGATAGGTAACCGCAAGAAGTATGGCAGCGTACAGAATGCGATGACCGTATGGAAAAATTATATGGTGAGCATGGGATTCGGATATAAGTTGGGCATCGACTTGCCTGGCGAGAAACGCGGTCTGATTCCGAATGCACAGTTCTATGATAAGGCTTACAATGGTTCATGGAACGGACTGACGGTAATCAGTATTTCTATCGGTCAGGGTGAGGTTAACCTTACGCCGTTGCAGATAGCCAACCTGGGTGCTACCATTGCCAACAGGGGATACTATTATGTGCCTCATGTAGTGAGAAAGGTGAAGGGCGAACCGCTTGATACGCTCTATACCCGACGCCATTATACCAAGGCTTCCCGACGGGCTTACAACTATGTGGTAGCCGGTATGAGAAGTTCGGCGCTGAAGGGAACCTGTAAGCTGCTCGGCCGCTACGATTTCGAAGCTTGCGGCAAGACGGGTACGGCACAGAACCGTGGCCATGACCACTCTGTATTCATGGGCTTTGCTCCGATGAACAACCCGAAGATTGCCATTGCCGTGTATGTAGAGAATGGTGGTTGGGGTGCTGACTATGGTGTGCCTATCGGCGGTCTGATGATGGAACAGTATCTCAAGGGTAAGTTATCTCCTGATTCTGAGCGCAGGGCTGCAGAGATGCAGGCCCGTAGAATCGCCTACGGATTAAGCAGTAGATAGTTTTCAGTTAACAGTTTATAGTTGATAGTTTATAGATTATGATCGATAATAAACAACCTAGTGTGCTAGCTTCACTTGACTGGTGGACGATAGGTATTTATCTGGCACTCCTCATTTTCGGATGGGTGAGCGTCTGTGGAGCCAGCTATAACTATGGTGACAACGAGATATTCAGTCTGGGTGCCCGCTCGGGTATGCAGATTATATGGATTGGCACATCCATAGCACTGGGATTGGTAATCCTGCTGCTTGATGACCGGTTTTACGATACCTTCTCGTATGTCATCTATGGCGTCCTGATACTCTTGCTCTTTGCTACGATATTCAATCCGCATAGCATCAAGGGCTCCCACTCCTGGCTGGTGTTGGGACCGCTCCGACTGCAACCGGCTGAGTTTGGTAAGTTTGCTACGGCTCTGGCGGTAGCCAAGTTTATGTCAAGCTATGGTTTCAGTATGCAGAACCTGAAGCATTTCATGGCAGCCGTAGGCATTATCGTTCTGCCGATGCTCTGTATCGTAGGTCAGCGCGAAACGGGTTCTGCCCTGGTTTATCTTTCATTCTTCCTCATGCTTTACCGCGAAGGAATGCCGGGTGCCATTCTCTTTACCGGCGTGTCGATGGTGGCTTACTTCGTAGTGGGTGTGAAGTATGAGAACGTGATGATGTGGGATACCTATACTTCTGTGGGTAAGTTTGTCGTGCTTCTGCTGGTGCAGATTTTTACGGCTGGCATGGTGAACTCCTATACGGGCGATAGGAAACAGGCACTGATGATCCTTTCCTATTCGGTAGGCATTACGCTGCTCTTCGTGCTCTTTTCTACCTATGTCATTCCGTTCGACATTGTGTGGATCCAGCTCTTCCTGTGTGCTATGCTCATCGGATTCCTGGTTTATCAGGGATTGAGAACCCGGTTCCGGAATTACTTCCTCATCTCCATCTTTTCGTTGGGAAGTATCGCTTTCTTCTATTCTGCCGATTATGTGCTGAATCATGTGATGGAACCTCATCAGAGAGTGCGTATCAACGTACTGCTGGGACTGGATGAAGATTTGGCTGGTGCGGGATATAACGTGCATCAGAGTGAGATTGCCATTGGTTCCGGCGGACTTCAGGGAAAAGGTTTCCTCAATGGAACGCAGACCAAACTGAAGTTCGTGCCTGAGCAGGATACAGACTTTATCTTCTGTACGGTAGGCGAGGAGGAAGGTTTCCTCGGTTCGGCAGGCGTGCTGCTGCTTTTCCTGGCTTTGATATTGCGGTTGATGCATCTGGCTGAGCGGCAACCTTATAAATTCGGGCGTATCTACGGCTATTGTGTCCTGTCGGTATTCCTCTTCCACCTTTTTATTAATGTGGGAATGGTGCTGGGTTTAACGCCGGTTATCGGTATTCCGCTGCCGTTCTTCAGTTATGGTGGCAGTTCGTTATGGGGATTCACCATCCTTCTTTTCATCTTCTTGAGAATTGATGCGGGAAGGAACTTAGTGAGAAGTTAAAAAAAAGAGTGAACAGATTGTTGATGAATCTGTTCACTCTTTTTTTTTATTGTATCTTTGAAATCTTGATGCCGATGTCACTCACACCGGGCAGGATTTCTCTTTTCATATCATGTCTGATGGCTACGTGTATGGAATCGCCCTGATGCATCTGATAGATGTTGATAGGGAAGTTATACTGATAGTAGCTGATACCCTGTCCTTTGCTCACGCCGTTGTTGTCAATCAGCTGGCAGTTTACCGTATCTATCTTGCATTCGCCAGGTATCTTTCTGTTTTGGTGATAAACCGTCTGTTCTACGATGAGCGTAAGTCCCATGAACGGATAGGCACCTGTAATGCGAAGTCCTAAGCTTTGTTTGTAATGCCCGGGCTCGAGTAGAGGTGATACTTCGAATGATAGGGTGTCGTTCTTCTCCCATCCTGCAATCGGTGTATGGGCATACTCATCGTATACAGTCGAACCGCTGCAGGCAGAGAGAATGTGAACGATCGCTGTCAAAACGATGAAATAAACAGTCTTTTTCATCTTTTTCTAGCTCCTATTCTTTATTCTTGTGGGGCGTTATTGCCTTGTGGCTTGTTACCACCTTGTGGGGCATTATTGCCCTGTGGCTTGTTGCCATTCTGAGGGGCATTATTGCCTTGCGGCTTGTTTCCACCCTGTGGCTTGTTGCCATTCTGCGGCTTGTAGCCCTTGTTAGGTCGTCTGTCGTTTCTTGGCTGGCGGTTGTCACCCTTAGGATGATTGCCCTGATTACGGTTGTCGCGGCGCTGGTTGTTTGGCTTGCCTTCATTCTTCTGAGGTTTGTTGTCGCCATTCTGCGCGCGGTTCTCGTTCTTCTGAGGCTTGTTGTCTCCCTCCTGCTGACGAGGTCCCTTGTTCTTATTGTTCTTCTTCTTCTTTTTCTTAGCCTTGTCAAAGCGGCTCAAATCAGCTTCGGCAAGCAGGTCGACTGGCTTGGCTACAGGTTTTGCCTTACCGTCTTCCAGCAGACTCAATGGCTTCTCGCCCTGACGGTTCATTTCGATGATAGCCTTGGCACGCTCGATGCTGATGGTTTCGAGGTTGGAAGCAAGGTTCTTGTCAGAAGAGTAGGTGATAAGACCTGCCAGGATATCCACCTTGAACTGATGGAAATCACCGTCGGCAGTCTGCAGTACGGCATCCTTAGGAGGCAACTTTCTGCTAGCCTCTACATAGCTGTCTACCTCGTAGTTGAGACAGCACTTCAGTTTGGCGCACATACCGGCAAGTTTCTGAGGATTCAGAGAGATGTCCTGGTAGCGTGCTGCATTGGTGCTAACGCTGATGAAGTTCTTCATCCAGGTAGCGCAGCAGAGTTCTCTGCCGCAAGGACCCGTTCCACCGATGCGGCCTGCTTCCTGTCGCGCACCGATCTGTTTCATCTCAATGCGCACATGGAAGGTATCGGCAAGAACCTTGATGAGCTGGCGGAAGTCCACACGTTCGTCAGCGATGTAATAGAAGATAGCCTTGTTGCCGTCTCCCTGATATTCTACATCACCTATTTTCATCTTCAGTCCTAGATCTTTGGCTATCTGGCGGCTCTGGATCATGGTGCCGTGTTCACGGCTCTTAGCCTCCTTGCATTTGTCAAGATCCACCTGCTTGGCGATACGGTAGATACGCTTGATATCATCCTGCGACTTGAGGTTTGCCTTCTTAATCTGGAGTTTTACCAGTCTTCCGGTCAGCGTAACCACACCGATGTCGTGACCTGGGTTAGCCTCTACCGCCACTATATCGCCCTTCTTCAGGTCGAGGTTATTTACATTGTGGTAATATCCCTTACGGGTATTCTTGAACTGTACCTCCACGAGGTCAGTACTTTCAGCATTGCCGGGTACATCGGCAAGCCAGTCGTATGTGTTGAGCTGTCTGTCCTGTCTTCCTACGCCCTTAGCGCACAGACCACGGTCGCAGCCGTTACACATCCTGAATTTCATATTTTTGTAATCCACGATAATCTAATTTATAATGTATAATTTATAATGTACAATGAATAATGACCAGGCATCTGCCTTGTTATTCATTTGAATTCTTCACTCTTCACTTCCTTAAAAGGAGGACGATGATTTTGAGCGCCATATCGAAGAAAACGATTTTGGCATTGGCATTTTGCGAAATCATGCGCTTGCTGTCTTCGAAGAGGTTGGAGATGTCAATGATGTTTGCCTCGTTGATGAAGCGGGCAAAGTTCTTGGCAAAGTTCTCCTCATCCTGCGTCATGTAGCTCAGTTCCGGATTCCGGAAGTTGTACATGAAACTTTCTCTGAGCATGTGCATGAAGTAGTCGAGCATGCGTTTCTGCTTTTCTCTTCCGAAGGTTGCTATCACATCGGTCCACTTCTTGAGGTCACCTATCTTGCGCATGTAAGCCAGTCGCATCAGCATGATGAACATGTCGAGATGTTGCCGGTTTTCGTTTCCTGCATCCAGTTCTTCGAGTGCGAGGTTCCAGTTGCCGTTGGCGATACGGGCTATGCGGTGTGCCATGTCTGGCTCCAGCGCTCTCCGTTCCGTCAGTGCTTTTTCCATCTCAGCGGTTTCTATCTTCTTGAAGTCGATACGCTGTGTACGGCTTCTGATGGTTTCGAGCAGCAGTTCCGGATTCTCGCTTACCAGCAGGAATAGCGTCTGGCGTGGCGGCTCCTCCAGCAGTTTCAGTATCTTGTTGGCACTCTGTATGTTCATACGTTCCGGGAGCCATATCAGACTTATCTTGTATCCGCCCTGACTCGACATCATCATCAGTTCGTGAGAGATGGCATCGGTTTCTTCGGCAGTGATGATAGCCTGTTTGTTATAGTCGGCATCCGTCTTGCCCATCTTCAGCATCCAGTCGCTAATCTGGATGTAGGGACCTTTAGAAAGCAGCAGCTCTCTCCATTCCTTGATGAAGTCGAGGCTCACCGGTTTGTGTTCGCTGCCCATATTGGCGGTCTTGATGGTAGGAAAGGTGAAGTGGAGGTCCGGATGTTCCCATTTCCTGAGCATCGGTGAATCGCCCAGAAGATAGCTGGCAAAAGCCAGTGCCATTGCCAGTTTGCCGCAACCCTGCGGGCCGCAGAACATCAGCGCATGGGGCAAACGGTTCTCCTGAACCATCTCCATGAGACGGTTCCATACTTCTTGCTGACCTATAACTTCATTTCTTTGCATTTAAAACAGAATTTTTGCTATTTGCTTGACGCTGTCTACAGCCGATACGGTGAAGAAGTGAACATTGTTGTAACCATGTTCGAAGAGATCTTGCACCTGAGCGGTGGTCCACTCGATACCGAGCTGCTTGGCATCATCGTCAGTTTTACATTTCAATACTTCCTTTGCGAGTTCTTCAGGAATATCGCAGTGGAAGGTTTTCGGCACTACAGTGAGCTGGCTCAACTTGGCGAAAGGCTTGATGGCAGGAATGATAGGGATGGTTACGCCTATCTGCCGAGCCTTTTCAACGAAAGCATAGAACTTCTCGTTGTCGTAGAAGAGCTGGGTAACGGCATACGCTGCGCCCAACTGTTGTTTCTCCAGCAGATGCTGCATATCCATTTCGAGGTTTGGCGCCTCTTCATGCTTCTCCGGATAGCAGGCTACACCGCAGCAGAACTTGTCGCCCGGGTGCTTGATGGGTGTGCCGTCAAAGAAGAAACCGTCATTAAACTGATTCACCTGCTTCAGGAGGTCGGTGGCATGGGCATGACCGTTCTCGGTTGGTGTAAACTGCCGGTCTTCTTTCGCCTTGTCTCCTCGCAGAACGAGAATGTTGCTGATGCCCAGAAACTGGAGGTCGAGCAGTTCGTACTCGATGTCTTCCTTCGTAGCACCGCTGCAGATAATATGAGGGATGACAGGTATGTCGTACTTATTCTGTATAGCGCCTGCGATGGCAACGGTGCCCGGGCGGCGGCGCACACGCTGGCGAGTGAGGAGACCGTTTTCCAGTTCCTTGTATACATACTCGCTATGGTGCGTAGTGATGTTGATAAAGCGAGGACCAAACTCGCTCAGCGCATCGATGGTACGGAAGAGTGCTGCTGTTCCGTTACCTTTCAGCGGAGGTAAAACCTCGAACGAAAAGCCTCGCTTATCGCCCTGCTGATGTAGAAAATCTGCTATGTTCATATTACCTAAATTCTATGTTTCTTCTTATTTTGGTGCAAATTTACAAAAAAAATAGGGGAAAACCGCATGTTGAACGTAATATTTATAAAGAAAAAACGTATATTATTAGGTGGAGATTGATTTTTGGCATGAAAAAAGAAGATTTCCTGCCGGTAAATGCTACGCTATTCTACAGAAAATTGATTAAAATTTAAACCTAAAAAATAATGGAACAAAAACAAACAGGCTCTAGAGCCTATCTTATTTCAATTGTGATGGTAGCCGTTTTGGGCGGCTTGCTTTTCGGTTATGATACCGCGGTAATCTCGGGAGCCGAGAAGGGTTTGCAGGCATTCTTCATGGGTGCTGAGGATTTCACCTATACCGATTTCTGGCATGGATTCACTTCTTCCAGTGCCCTGATTGGTTGTATCATCGGTTCGGCGCTTTCGGGTGTGCTGGCTTCTAACTGGGGACGTAAGCGTTCGCTGATCTTTGCGGGTGTGATGTTCTTCATCTCTGCATGGGGATCTATGTGTCCTGAGTCTTTGGTGTTGCCAAAGGGCGAACCTAATCTTACGCTTCTCATCGTGTTCAACCTCTATCGTGTGATTGGCGGTATCGGTGTGGGTCTGGCATCTGCTGTGTGCCCGATGTATATCGGTGAGATTGCGCCTAGTAACATCCGTGGTATGTTGGTCAGCTGGAACCAGTTTGCCATCATCTTCGGTCAGCTGGTGGTTTATTTCGTCAACTTCTTCATTCTTGGCGATCATATTGCTCCTGCTATCCAGAGTGTGGGCAACGGTATGAACCAGATTCTGAATGGTGGCGAGGCTGCCTGGGCTATCGAAACCGGATGGCGCTATATGTTTGGTTCTGAGATGGTTCCTGCGGGTTTGTTTGCTCTGCTTATCTGCTTTGTTCCTGAGACTCCCCGTTATCTTGCCATGGTTGGTCAGGATGCGAAGGCTGAGCGTATCCTGGCTCGCATCAATGGTGCTGAGGAGGCTAAGAAGATTTTGGATGACATCAAGAATACGGTTACTGAGAAGAAGGAGAAACTGCTTACTTACGGTGTGCTCTGTATCTTCGTAGGTGTGATGCTCTCTGTATTCCAGCAGGCTGTAGGTATCAATGCCGTGCTCTATTATGCTCCTCGTATCTATGAGGCTATGGGCTTTGACAATCCGATGGTATTGACCGTATTCAATGGTATCGTGAACCTCGGTTTCACCTGTGTAGCCATCTTTACGGTAGAGAAGTTGGGACGTAAGCCTTTGCTCATTACCGGTTCTCTGGGCATGGCATTGGGTGCCATCGGTGTAGCCATCACCTTCGGTAATCCTAATCTGCAGTTGTTGTGCATGGTATCCATCATGGTTTATTCTGCATCATTCATGTTCTCTTGGGGACCAATCTGCTGGGTACTTATCGCCGAGGTATTCCCTAATACGATTCGTGGTGCTGCCGTAGCGATTGCCGTAGCCTTCCAGTGGATTTTCAACTGGATTGTTTCTACCTCTTTCGTTCCGATGGCTAACAGCCTGGGCTATTGGTTCACCTATGGCCTGTATGGTGTTATCTGTATCCTCGCTGCCATCTTTGTATGGAAGCTCGTTCCTGAGACCAAGGGTAAGACACTGGAGGATATGACCAAGCTTTGGAAGAAAAACTAAGTTCTTATTCTGTGAAATATCAAGACCGCCAGGCGTAGAAAGAAACGCCTGGCGGTTTTTCTTTATGCCCCCGGCTCGTCAGCTTAATCCATACCATGATATGATTTAATTTTTCCATTTTCGTTTTTCTCTTTAAATTGTTAGTGGCCTACCGATTGGGGCAAGCTTGGTGTCCTTCATCGGGAGGAGAATCACATTCTCCGCGCTTTCATGTTGCAAAAGTAATGTTTATTTCAGACTTATGCAATTTTTTGAAGAGAAAAAATGCATTTTAATAGCTGATTTGTTGAAAAAAAATCTTTTTCCTCCCGTATTACGTATAATGTAAAAAATGTAAACGTATATATATAATATACTTGGTATAATGTAGGGAAGAAAAACCAGTACCTAACTACCTGATATTCAGTATCTTGTATTTTTAAGATTCGCCCTGGTAGTCATTGGGGCATATCAGAAGGCACATGATTGGCTCTGATGGTACCTATTATTGGCCCTGGTAGTCATCAAAAAAGGGTAATTCTCTCTGATAGTCATTGCCCACCCAAATGAGGTAAACAAACGATGTTCTTCCGTTTACCAACTGATGTGGCTGCGTCGGGTTAAGGATATGGCTGAACTGGGTTACGCAGACGGCTGGATTCGCTTACTCAGACGGCTGGACTCGCTGATTGAGCCACTTGAGTAATCTGACAAAGCCACTTGAGTAAGCTGATTGAGCCACTTGAGTAAGTTAACTGAGCCACTTGAGTAAGTTAACTGAGCCACTTGA
>DAWDAD010000014.1:2440-50865 GCA_052356385.1 Prevotella sp. | reverse complement strand
GGATGTTCTTCATTCTGACAACAAGTTGGCTAACCTCGACTAATCTTCGAGATTTTACAACACAAGATATGAGCGGGAATCCGAAAGGGTTCCCGCTTTTGTTTTATCCCCTTTTTTCCCGCAATCATACAATCTGTCAGCAAGTAATGCGTATTGTGCACGATAACATGAAAATCTTTACATTATTTAACTGAGAAAACTTGCATCCTATTGACTTTTTTCCTATATTTGCAATGTTCAAACGAAAGAACAGGACATGTAAGAGGGGTATAAGCCCTATAGTAAATGATAAGCAATAGTAAATGATAACCAATAGTAAATGATATCACTCCTCCCAACATATCATTTGTGTAATTGTAAAAGATGATTTAAACCGAAAGGTGTTTGTTTTTAAAAGCATCGGATGGTAATGGCCGAAAGGCTGGAATCTGAAGATGACAGGTTTAAATGATAATGAAAACAATTAGTAAATGGTATAACTATGAAGAAGTATTTTATGATGGTCATCGCTATGACTATGATGACAATAGGATTTGTAAGTTGCAGTGCATCTGACGATGAAATGGGTGAAACAGTTAGTCGCGTTACCACCGATGAGTCAGGTTTCTCTTTGCTCAGCTATTCCATGACTGCGGGCTCTGCCGTAAGCGAGGAGTCTAACAGTAAGGCTGAGAATGATGAGAAGTTGGTTTGCAAGGTTCTTCCGGGTGGTCAGCTGATGCTGACTCATAAGAATGTAATCTTCGACCAAGGTACAAATATCAAGTTTGCAACTCAGTTGGTTGGCAAGAAGTTAATCATTACCGAAACAGGTGATTATGGAAAGTCTGGTCAGTATGGTTACTATACGCTTGTTGCCAAGGTAGGAACAGTTAAGGATGGTGACTATGTGGTTGTTGTAATGCGCAATAATCACGCCCGTGAGGAGTTCAAGTTGAAGTATGACTCTTCCCGAGCTAATTAAGATACATATAAATAGTAAAATGCAATTCAGATATATAATAAATGATATGAAGTTACAATTATAATGAATGGTATGTTGATATATAATATACGAAGTTAAGACAAATGATAGTAAATGATATGTTTATTCAATAACAGATGTCGCTTCTTTCGACCAGTCTAGTTTTACTTTCTGTTTTCATTTCCCCGTAATGCTTCCATGAGCTGTTCAGGTGTACAGTCTTTTAATATCACCTTATTCTCTTTATCCAACAGGTAAATGGTTGGCATGGCTTTGAGCCCGTAAATCGTGCTCAAGCGGTTATCTGCTACGATGCGGAGCAGACTGAAGCCGGCTGGTATTGTCTGTTTGTCGAGCCATGCAGATATCTTGTGGCAGTTCTCGCAGTCAGGATCGTAGAAATATAAGATAACCTTCTTTCCCCGGTAATCGCTCAACTGATGAGGCTTGCCGTCTTCCAGCATAAAACTGATGTTGGTAGCCTGTGTGCCAGGCAAGTTCTTTCTTGCCTGTTTCAGTTTAAATTCTATTCTTTCTTTCTCGGTTTCATCGAAGTATGGCGATTTAGCCATGTCTTCCAGAAATAGGGCATATACCCTGTCGTTGCGCATGGGCGACTCAGGGTTCTCATAATAATGCTCTATGAGGCTTTCAAATTTCTCTTTAGATGGCTTCTGCTGGTAAGCTTTGGCTGTAAAGGCTGCAATACCCTTCTGGGCTATTTCCTGGTCGAAACGTGCCAGAATATCGATGAAGTTGACAAAGCCCTGTTCTGCCATCTCCTTGTTTGCCAGTTCCAGGGTATCGGAAAAGTTGAAGTTGTCCCAATAGTGCTCACTCAGGTATGTTGCACGTTGCTCTACGCTGCGCAGACTGTCTGGCAGAGCAGGGTATGGGAAACTGTTCTGAGCCTTGGTTGGGGCTAAGGCTCCAACCAGCATGAAGAAACTGAGGAATATGAATCTTGCCATCATCTTTATATTGGAATTAATGATATTACTAACGGGTGCAAAATTACAAAATAAAATTGAAAGTGGCAAGGTTTTTTATATAAAAAAAAGCCGCGGAACTATAGAAGGTGAGATCACCTCGGCAACTACAGTTCCAACGACCAGTCTAGTTTAATTTATTGGTTCCCGCATTCTATTTGTATAGTAAATGATAATTATTTTATTACCTATTTCATTGATATTTGGGGGCATTTAAATTTTGAAACGATATGCGCCCCGATACAGATATATGAACTAAACTTTTCTAAAACTTACTACTGATAGGTGAATTCAAACTTCTTGGCCTTTCCTTGGTTGAAGTTATCAGCCTTCAGCCAGAAGTATCCCTTTTCACCTTTGTGGGCATTGCTGCGCACATTCCTCAACTTAAAGGTATATGTATAGGTTCTTTTTCCCTCCTCCAGAAGAGTTCCAGAATTCCTCTGGATTACTTCAGCCTTATAGGTAAACCAGCTGCCTGTTTTGCATTTGCCTTCCGTTTCGGCTTCAGTATTACCTATTTCTACCTTCCAGTCCTTTGGATTGATATCATTGGATGCGATTTTGAAATTCACAGGCATCAGTCCGTCAGGATAATCCTGAGGAATGGTGATGGTGAAATCTCCTTCGCTGTTCAATGTTGCACTTATATTATTGGCATTTTTGAAGTCATAATTAGCCTCACTCACACTATAGAGATGGATGTTTCTATTGAGTCCATGCACTGTGTCGGTGAGGTAGATGATGCCTTCTCGCCAGGTCTTGTCTATCTTGTCCAGCCAATAGGTGATGGTACCGGTACCGGTCTTTGATGCTTCGTCATAAGTATAGTCGGTAACCTTTGGGGCATCTGCAGTTGCGAATGACAGGTTCTCAGTCCATAAAGCCACGAAAGCCTTAGGCTGCTTGTTGGCTGCATCATCGCCCTTATAAGTGAACTGTACCGTCTGCTCAGTATTTTCACCTGTATTTACAGTCTTATAAGTACCTCCGACGATAGCCAGTTCGTATTTCCCATCAGAAACACCCGGTACAATCTGTTCTACTCTAATCCAAGGGTTGTTTGCCGGTGCACTTTTCAATGCTACCTCAGAATCACCATAGCCATATCTCTTATCCAGCTTATCAATGATGATTTTATATTCATAATTACGCTTGATGGCGTATGGCTTATTCTGGCTGTCCTGTAAGTAAATCAGGTAATAGAGGCCATCATGCCATAAAATCACTTTAGCAGGATCTGTTGGCAGATTGTGCTCTTCGAAAGCACCTGTCGGGTTGAACATCTGACCAACATCACCTTTCAGTCTTCGGGTGTTGATGGCTGGGGTAACATAATTTACCTTCCATACCCACTTATCATCTCCTGTTGTAGGGTTGAATAACAGACTGTCTCTGTTGAAGGGAGCCAGCGTTCCGTAAGCCACACCATTGATGACTGTCATTTTAAAGTCGTTTATTATATCAGGATGTGCTTTCTTTACCGCATCGCTCCAGTCTGCAGAAATCTTCGCTCTGTCTCTGATGAGATGAATGATATAATCTTTCTTTTTGGTATCTTGTTTTAGATACTCTTTCAGTTCTTCTGGAGAGTCTTTCTTGATATATCCCCAATAGCGAACCTTGGCAGCCTGGTCTTCACCATGTTCTGTTTCAAATGTAGTCATGAGCATATTCTCATGCATACCTACCCAATTTGCCTGGTTGCCCCAGTTGATGGTTTGGTATTGGCTTCCTGTGTTGGCAACCAGATGGATACGGGACGTTTGGTTTGGTATGGTTGCATGGAAATTATGAAGATCTGTGCTTCCATTCGGATGAATGTCTCCATCATCATGAATTGTACCATTATTGTCTCTTGTGAATCCTTTGATTTCATCAAATTCTGTAACCTTGCCGAAACCTATAAACTGACCTTCATTATCAAAGCAGAAGAGTTTCATGCTGTCTTTCGGAATTCCTTCATTCATGAACACGGTGCTTCGGGTTACCTGTTGTTCGAAGTTGGGGATGGATACATTGAAACTGGCTGTGTAGTAACCTTCTTCGGTTTCGTCTTTAGAAGGTTCGCTGTCGGCTATACTGTCAGAACAGCCTGTCAACATTGCTGTTAACAGGACTGCTATGATTCCGATATATAATTTTATTTCTTTCATGTCATTTACCTTCTTTACTTTTCACCTTGTTTCTCTATCAGTACTATTTCTCCCGGAGTCAGGTCGTGGACGCAGCGAACGTAGGTACCATTCTGCGGGTTGTTGCCGTTCCTCACGGTCTTGTCTCCATCCAGCGTCCAATAGTATTCGCCTCTCAGCAGCTCTTTGCTTATCGCCTTATCTTCGTTGCCTAACTTGTAGATTCTGTTGATTTCTTCCTTTGTAGGAAGTCGCCAACCATTCAGTTCGAGACTTTCCCCCTTATAAGTTGTAGCCTTTTCCTGATACTTTTTACAGTAATCTCTTGCAGCCTGATTATCCTTGACTATTGTTTCACCCTTTGCGGTTGATGCAAGGATGTAAGCAGGAGAAACGGTGTTGTCGGCAGACTTATTCTCATTGTTGACTACAGGTTTGGCAATGGTGTAATCTGTAGCATACTTGTTGCTGGAGAACTGTATCGTGTACAGATGATTCTTCTCTTGAAAATCATTTGTACCTTCGCTTCTTACATTCATTGAATAGACCGAAGGATACTTTCTTACGGCTATTTCCTGTTTCTTGTCTGTATCTTTAACTACGATGTTAAAATAGGAATATTGAATAGTATAGTATGAAGGAGCTCCAGAATGTACGTCTATCCATCCTCTATAGCCGTTTCCGGTAACCTTTTCGGATTCTGCCTTGAGCTGTTCAGCCTGTCCGGACTGCTTATTACCATATCTGTCAAAATAATAATTAGTTGGAGCCTTAATTTCACATTCATTAGATGCAAACCAACGCATGGTGCAATCTTTAAAATCATTGCTTTCACCACCTTTTATATCAATGGCAGTAGGAGATACCACCAGATAGCTTGCACCATCCGCATTGACGTGGGTATCTTCACCTTCGGTCCATTTGGTAATCGCCCATTTCAGATAGTCTTCCTTTCCATCGTAATCAATATCTGTCTTGGTATCCAGATATTTGATGACGGCATTGACGGTATAGATATAGTTGCGGTCTAACCTCTTGTCACCCTGAGGGTCACGAACCGGTATATTCAATACCTTCAGGGTATCCTTTTTAGAATCGTCCTTATATTTAAAGTTGACCTTTGCTACAATCTGTGGCATTGTTTCCTGAGTTTCCCATTGGGTGGAATAACTGTAGGTGGTTACCGTGAAGACCTTATTTCCCTTCTCATCTTTTGCAAATGCTGCCGGGCTCCAGGTATTGTTGTCTGATATGATAGGTGGAGTTGCGGTTTGATCAGCACCAGCAAAGATGGTAGTATTGGTATTGTAATTGATGAGTTTCCACTGAACGTCTGAAATATGGTAATCCTTCACTGTAGATGAGATGTTCAGCTTGATTTTAGCTGCCGCTCTTACCAGTTTTACAGGGATATTCTGTTCCGGATCTTGGTTGATGGTATACTCACCTTGGCTGCTCATCAGGAATTTCTTGTCGTTTACCATGGTAGCTGGCTTCCAGATATCATCATCCTGCTGGGTGCTGGCAAGGAGTTCTTTCAGATTCTTATCCTTGAGATTATCCTTTGCATTGGCTACAGCATAGTAATGATAAGTTTTATTCACATCAAGATTGTGTTCCGATTTCCAGTCGCCGGAAGCCAATACCTTTGCCTGGTTTTCTGCCGGACTTGTAAACTGGCAGTTGATTCTACAATCACCATTATTTGTTGGTCCGAACATCTTAAAGTCAAGAGAAGACAGAGTTTTTTCATGAAGATTCTCTTCTTCCTTCACTCTTGTGGTCTGCAGGTCGTTGATCATGGGAGTCATGCTCAGCTGTTGTGTAGCCGAATCGTTTCCCAGTTCGTCTTCAGCTGAGCATCCTGCCATGAGCCATCCTGCCGTAAGAGCCAAGATGCATTTTGCGAATCTTATGTCTATATATAACTTCTTCATGATGAATGTTATTTTCTGTTGTCTTTATAATACTTGTTCAAAGTGAATATCCTTACCGGCGAATTTGCCCTCTTTACATCCTTTATATTTGAAACCTGGATTCAGGATAAACTTATCGTTTGGATATTTGGTCAGGAAAACCTGCGCCTTTACATTATGTGGCTTTGCCAGATCCAGTCTGTTCTTTGGCACGACATAGAAGTAGAGTGTCTTCTTCTCACCACTTTGATTGATGATGAAATCCTT
Source organism: Prevotella sp. (assembly GCA_052356385.1). GTDB lineage: Bacteria > Bacteroidota > Bacteroidia > Bacteroidales > Bacteroidaceae > Prevotella. The sequence goes on along the minus strand of DAWDAD010000014.1, from coordinate 44,594 downwards.
TATCTTGTAGGTGCTTCCTACTGGATTCTTGCCATCGTTTTTGTCTGTAATGATTGGATCGTAAACCGGTTCTTTTTCCTCATAATTGCCATCCTTATCGCATTCTACGAATCCGAACATCGGGTTGTCTGTCTGGAGAATCCAAGGCTTACCTTTGGTATCGATATCCTTGAGCGTAATCATCGGTCCGCGTTTTGGAAAACCATAATATACCTTGTAGCCCCAGTCTGTCTTTCCGCTGTCAGGGATTTCAACATTCGTAGAGGCATCGATGAAATCGAATGTTCCTCCATCCTTCCATTCCTGAATGGTAGGAGTAACGGTGAGCTTGCCCATCTGTCCGTTGAGGAAATAACCATAAACTACCAGTTCTCTGTTTCTGATGGCATTTCCTTCAGAAGGAATATTGAAGGTCTCGTGCTTCTCGGTTTTTCCGCCATCTAATGAATACCAGATGGTGCCTTTGATGGCTTTGTTGGTCTCACGGAGATAACAGAGATCATGAGAATCAATGCTTGCCTGTTTAAAAGCATCCAGATATTCCTGGGCAGACTGATTACTCGTTTTGATGAAACTCTTAGGATCATCCACTTCCATGATATCCTTGTTCTCTACACCTGCCAGTTTCAGAGTGTCTGATACGTAGGTTGTAGCCGAATTGTATTTCTGACTAGTAACGTCCTGGTTGTAACCGTTCTCATCATATTCTGCCTCGTCGGGAAAAACATAGCTGGCAGTAGGAATGGTATTGCCTTCTACTTCAATTCTTGTTACCTTTACCTGACTGGTATTGGCATCATTACCCTTTTTTCGGGCAAAGTAAAAATGGAGTTTCGAAACGGCGCGAACCAGAGGAATCTTGATGCCTTTGTCTTTGGCTCCTTCTTCTGTATCAGCCACATGGCTGTCTACAGAAATCTTGGTGATGGCACGGGAGATAGGGAGTCCCTTTTCCTTTGAAACCTCTTTTGTTTCTGCACTACCATCGCGATTGATACCGAAAGGTGAGGTAAAGCTGACTTCTTTCAGATCTTTGCGGGTAACAGAACTGAGGTCTTTGCCTTTTATCAGGTCCGGCATGTTGATGCTCTCAGAGTTTGCCAGGATGTAAAGGTCGATGTTCTTTACTTCTTCGCCGCCAATCTTTCTCAGGAATCGGAGGTTCAGGGTATAGTTACCGTTCTTCACTTCGCTCAGCGTCTCTGCTTTATAAGAGATAGGAGTGGCATCATCGCCGGTATTTGATTTGAACACCCATACCTTGATATTATGGATGTCGCTCTCCTGAGTAGGATTCGCATCAGTCTCATTGTCGGCAAGAGCCTTTCCGCTAGTTTCTCCCGCTCTGGTACTGTTTCCGGTGCCGGTAGAGAAACTGAGGCTCAGATAGGCATTGTCGCTTTGAGCTGTTTCTGTATTTTCGTTCTCTGAACAGGATGCCATTGCGCCTACCATGAGCAAAGCAGCGAGTGCCATACACACTGGGCGTGTCATCTTGGTCAGAGTAGATTGATAGCGTTTCATGTTTTCTTTCTTTTACTTATACTTCTTTCTTTTCTTATTTTCCCAGGTCGATATTCTGAAGATTCAGAACCCAGTTGTTTACCTTGATTCTTGCATCCATGCTGTAGGTAGAACTTGGAGCTGGCACGTAGAATACCAGGGTGTAATGATCCTGGCGGTCCAGATACTGCTGGTCGCTCCAGTCTTTGCCGTAGCGGTCGCTGGCACAGAGTGAGAGGAACCAAGGCAGGGAGTGGTTGAAGATGACTTTGTTGATGCGCTTGTCGGTGATGACGATGCGCTTGTCATCATATTGGCTGGATCCGTCGACAGCGCGACTCTTGTTGTCATCTTTGGTTTCGAACATACGTGATGATGACAGGTCGTAAACCAGCGCCTTTTCTACGTCTTCGCCTTCTACCTCGGTCTTGCCGCTGTGGTTTTCTACCAGTTTCTTCTCATAAGGAAGATAGGTGATTGCCTTTGGCTTTACCTTGTCGCCCTTATAGTCGAGTAGGGCAGCGGAACCTTTGATTTCTACATCGAAGTTTTCGGCTGTGAATCCTTCCTGGTCGGGTTCGAATGGAAGCATCACCACGCGGTATGTCTTGGTACACTTCATCAGACTCAATTTTCCCTGCACATCGTTTTCTCCATCAAAGTTGAGGGAGTCCTGTGCGGTATAGAGGGCGGTGAAGTGCTTGTCGTTTACGGATTCTTCTGCGTTTTTTTTGCCCATTTCCTCTTGCAGGTCGTTGATGGTAGAGATACCTGGGGTAAGTTTAGTAAAGCTAAACTCGGTCTCATCATCACCTTCGGCTCTTGTTCCCATTGCGGCAGGCTGCTTGTCACGAGCCAGGCAGACGAAGGTATACTTGCCTGCTTGCAGGTCTGTGATTTCCATCTTATGACCTGTTTCAAACTTGTCAGCCGACTCGGTATAGTTATCTACGAACTTACCGTTCTTGTCGAATACATAAACGTTGAGGTTCTTCACCTCAGCAGAGAAAGCATCAGCCTCTTTCACATTATAAGTATAGTCGAATTTGAGCGACAACTTAGCTGTCGGGCAGCTCGTGATTTCGTCTTTCATGCATGATGAAAGAGAAGTGAGTGCGATGGCTGAGATGCAAACCAGCTTGCAACATTTGTTGTTGAGGAAATGTGCCATATTCTTTATATTTTATAATCTTTTACTTTTACTTATTTTATATAGAGAGTGCCGTAGGTAGCGAATATCTTTGCTTTATCAGCTCTCTGTTTCGTAGCCTTCGGCATCGTTATTATCTAAGGATGAAAAGTGCCAGTCTTTCGGGTTGGGGGTATGACGGCACGTCTTTGTATCTCCCGCCTTTTATACATGGGCGGCAATGTTAGTTATCTTTTAAGAATGTTTTCGTTCTTTTCAGAACGAACGTTTGGTTGATAAACTCTCGGAGGAGGATTGCTCCCCCGAGAGTATTGGTATATATATAAGTATTTATATTTTATCTGTCTGGTATGACGGAATATTACTGCAAGTCAACGTCGTAGCTATTGAGAACCCAAGGGTTAACAGAAACCTCAACATCGAGATAGAACAAACCATCCTTGTCAGGTGTGCCATTAGGAACCTGAGCACCAACGTTGAAGATATTCTTTACATTCAACTGGTAAACAGTATTACGCTGGATAGCGTTATCATAACCGATGAACTTGTCTTTGATTGCCATCTTGTAATAAGTCTTACCTTGGTTGAAGATCTCGATATTATACTTCTGGCGGAGTTTGTCCAACTCAGCTTCTGAATCTGTAGCCTTCTTTGCTTCTTCCACCTCTTTTTTGAGAGCATCTGCTGTCTTGTTTTCGAAGAGACCCTGAACATCGTTGTAAGCAGCGAAGATATCTTCAAAACTTGTGTAGATAATGTTGTTGTAACGATAGAATGTTCCATCATCTTTTGGGAAATCTCTATGCTTGCCCTCTTCATCCTTCAATGTAACCTTATATTCGAAGTACATTGAGGTTGCTTTATCATTATTGTTGTTCTCAAATACATAGTCCTTATGCTTTCCATTTTCGTCCTTTACAATAGGATTGAAGTATTTTGCATTCAGGAACAAAGTCTTGGTACCAAACTCACCAGTTGGCTGGATGTATTTGAAATCTGTTGCTGAAGAAGGGATGAGGAGCTGTGGCTTTGTCTGTGTATAGTCCCACTGCTGCATGATGTTTGTAGTGTTGGCAACGTTAGAGATAGCATAGCGAGTCAACTCAATCTTATCAACTTTTGCTATAGCATCAGCCATTGCCTTCTTCTCTGCTTCAGTCGCCTTATGATTCTCATCTGTAGGATAAGGTTTGATACTAGTCTCATTAGATGTTGGCTGGTCGATACGTGCAGTAACGCGCTCCAATTTGATGGTCTTGTTAACCTTTGCAGCATTGGTCTTTGACTTGTTCTCATCTTTGAATGTTACAGTATAGCTATTACCGTCTACATTCTTGTCGTTTTCATTGAACATAGCAAACTTGTTGGCTAGTGCATAGTCGCCTACGAACTTGTTATCATCAGTTGCTGAGAATGTGCTGTTCAATGGGTCTTCGCTGTCGGCGTTAGCCAAGAAATATACCTTGTATTCTGCACCAGCAATTACGTCCTCAACAGGAATTTCAAGCTGTGTCTTGCCAGCTTTATCCCATTCCAAGTTTTCAACCGTCTTGCTGAAAACAATCTTGTTTTTTGAGTCCATCAAGAAGAATGTACCACTTGTAATTTTAGATTCTGCTGCAGTAGCATCATAATTATTGCTCTGAACAGTTCTTGTACCGCTAGCATTTGGAGTCTCTACAGTCAATGTCATGTAGAACTGATCTACCTTAGCCTGATCTGCTTTGTTACCATCCAATTCATCATTACTGCTACAGCTAGTGAAAGACAAAGCTGCGGCTGAAACCAAGCTCATTACGAGCAAATTCATTTTTTTCATAATCTTTTTACTTAATACAAAAAAAGTTATACAATATATTTAATTAATTCTTATTCTCAAAATTAAGTTTCGCACATATTGGCACAATCCGCTGAAAACAGATCGTATTTTACATCATCTTTTATCTTATACTTATATAAATAGAAAGTAAATAGTTACTTTAAAGTGCCTGGTTTACTTTATCCAGGTTTTCCTGTGCCTCCTTCAAACCACCAGCAATAGCTTTCTCAAAGTATTGCTTGGCTGTCTGATAGTCTTCCTTCATGGAAGCCAGACAACCGCGGGCATTGTTTGCCTCGGCGCTGTCGCCTGCTTTCAGGAGATATTTCTCTGCACTCACCTTGTCGCCACGTTCGATGGCTGCTGAGGCTGCATTGAGATTGGCAAGTTTATCTTCAGGGAACATTCTTACAGCTATGTCGAAAACATTGTTGAATTCGGCACTACCCTTAGGATAAGTCTGGGCTACCAGATACATCTCCTGGAGAGAGAGCTTCTGAGGACGGGTCTTGATAACCTCTCTAGCCTTTGCTACATTGAATGCCTGAACATCATATTCTATCGTATAGTCGGTACGGCGAAGTGATGGCCATACATTCTGCAGGAGATAGCGATAAGCCTGAGGAGCCTTCTTGAGCAATGCTTTCTCTTTGGCATCTGGCTGCATGTTGCTGTTGATGATCTCAAGTGCAGCTTCCTTCTGAGGAATCTCATTCTCATTTACATACTTGATGGTTCCTGCCCAGTCCTCTGCTGTAGCTGTGGCCGCAAACAGTTTTGAAGAAATTGGATAGGTCTTCAGAATATGCTTCAAAAGCGCCTGTGTACGGTTATGCGACAACTTGTTGTTGTTGGCATATCCGCCATCTGGTGATGCATAGCCGTGGAGGGTTATCTTGGTGATGGTAACATCCGAATCGTTCTTTACTAGATCGAGTGTCTTGCGGATATTATCCAGTTCTCTGGCATTGTTGCCCAAATCGTACAGGATATCCCACTTGTTCACCTTGAAGTTCAAACGGGCAGAACCATTCTCCTTTCTTGCCTTTACGGCTTCTGCCTTAGGCTGTACATAAGCGTTGAAGAGATTCTTTGGAGTAGAGAATGCACGTCCTTCCGCATTCAGAATACCTTCGTCGAGAAGTTGCTGGTTGCAACCGCAGGCATCATTGCTGATGGCGAAGTTTGAGTTCTTCATCCAGTCGCTGAACGGAGCGGCATATTCATAATGAAGCGTCTGTGCTGTCTTGTTCTTACGGAGTGCCACGATAAGTGGGTTTGCCGTAGCCGTTTTCTGGTTACGTTGATAGTAAATATATCTCTTTTTACCCATCACCTCAACACTCGGCATGAAGAGCGTATCCTTTTCGTTGAGGATCATTGGGGTATAGATGAGACCTTTGTTGCTGGCAAGCTGAATTTGGTCGAGGTTCAAGTCCATAGCCACTTTCACCTGGTTGCCAACCTTTCTGATTGCCTTATTCTGGATTTTCAGATTCTTGTAAGCCTGCTGAGTATTATCGGCTGATATAGGAAGAGCGATAAGCAAGGCTCCGAACATACTACCTATTATATTATATGTATTCATCTCTGATTCTTTTTAAAAAACATACACTAAGTTGAGGGCTGCTTTCGTCGGGCCCACATAGTTGTGTGCCTTGTCATCTTCAAGTTTATCTCCGCATTGAGCACAGTTAAACTTATCTGCCTTAGAGTAGATATAGCCTACACCAAGTTCAGCTTCCAGATTCCAATGTTTCGAGAGAGCCCAAGCGTAGCCGTAAGCTACACCTGCACCGACAAACCATCCTTCATACCGATAGTCTTTCAGCTTAGAGAAATCAGTGCCCAGGAACTTGAAGTCAAGATCCATGCCACCGATGTTGTGAGATCCACCCAAGGCATGGAAGCCGATGAATGAACCCATCATTTTGTTACAGAACCAGTATCTGGCCTCTGGCTGAACGAGCCAGTGTTTCCATTTCTTGTTCTTTGAAAACGTCCAAGGATTGTAGTTTCCGGATACGTCAAGTGTCCATTTTGGAGAAAGACCGAATTCAACACCCAAGTTCATGGTTGTCGTTGCATCATACAGCAAGTTGGTCTTTACCGCAGCTTCCTGCGCTAGAGCAGGACAGATAAAGCTGCCGAGTGCTACTAACGCAATTAAAATCCTTTTCTTCATACCTCAATTAAACTTTTCTTTTTAAAATACATTGAGTGATTTAGAATCACCTTTTACTTTCGTATACTCTTTTATATTTATAATGATCACCAATACCTGAATCTACTGAGAACTCTAGTTTCCTGAAGTTTACTTTCAACTGTTCTTTTTCTCCTTTCAGTTTACTTTCAACTTACTTTTTAGTTCATCTGTATCTCATATCGTTGGTTTTCGGGTGCAAAAGTAGAACGAATATTGGATACAACCAAATTTTTAAGCACTGAAAAATACTGAAAAATGCCATTTTTAGCAAAATAGTACACTGATTTATGCTTAAAATCGTTAAAGTTGCACGATTTTCTGATATTTGAACAAGGATTTCTGATATAATTTGTAATTTTGCAGCCGGAATCAATAGTTCCCTAAAAAATGGCAATTTCCAAGAAAAAGAGCCGTTTGACTTACGAAAGTATAAATAAGATTTAAGAAAATAACCAATACGAAATGAAACTGAAGAATGACATTGTAAACCTGATTGTGAGGGTAGAGCATCATTTATGCCCTCAATATTGTGGTGTGGTAGACCGCCGACGCATTATCGCCTTTCTACTTCTGACGATAAGCGAGCTGATTATCATACCTTATCATATTATGCTCTTTTTGCTGGTGAAAGAACCTTATGGTTTAAGCCTCTGTGGCTTGCATACATTCGTGTTCTGCATCCTGCAGTTCCTGATTTGGAAACGGAAGATAGCTTTCGTGAAGGGTATTTCTTCTCTTTACTTTCTGATGTTCGCCAAACTGGCTCTTGATAGCGTATTTTGCATCAATTTCGGTTTTGCTAATGATGATTTGAGCGTTATCTGCAACCTGTTTGTCATCTTTATCCTGGCTATTACAGCGTTGAGCCAAACCTTGTATAAGACTTGCGCCATCATCACGGTGGGTATGATACCGATGTTGCTGATATACCTGTTCAGCACTCCGCTTATGCCGGCTCTGTTCAGTCTGAAGACTGTTTTCCTGGGTTTCATGATGTTGGTTTATGTGGCAGTATATAATATGAGTATTGTAACCAAGGGGTTGCGCCAGCCGAAACGGATGGCTCGGGTTGAAAACAAGGCGTTGAATATGCTTGCCGATTTGAAGGATAATGAACCGGAAGCAGCAGAAAGCCTGATGAAACGTCTGACTCCTGATGTCCGGCAGAAGATTATTACCCATGCTTCTGAACATCTGTATAATGAAGAATTGAATAGAGTGGCATGGGATCTGGTTTGTGATGGGCTTACGTTCAGCGAAAAGGAAATATGCAAGCTGATTCTTCAGGGGCATACTTTGAAGGAAATTTGTGCAGAACTCAATAAGAGTGAATCAAATATCACCAGCCAGCGTTGCCATATCCGCAAAAAGTTGAATATGGACCGTCGCGATGATTTAAGGCGAACCTTGGAAGTAAGGTTCTATGATGCGCAGAAACAAGTAAAAAAGTCAGAAGCCGAGTAAAGGCCCAAAAGCTCCAGAAGCAGCACGCCCTGAAGGCCCAAAAGCTCCAGAAGCAGCACGCCCTGAAAGGGCAGAAGCTCCTAGCCCAGGGCATCGCCCTGGGTAATTACGGACGCAAACCTGTCGCCCTGTAAGGGCAAAAGCTTTATGTTTTGTCTGGATTTTTAAAGCTTTTGCCCTTACAGGGCGCCTTGCTGATTGCCATCATACCCAGGGCGATGCCCTGGGCTAGGAGCTTCTGCACTTTCAGGGCGTGTGGAGCTTACTTGCGAAACTTGAATTGATCATTATTCTTCCAATCTGAGAAATGCTTTCGGAAGATACTGGATAATGTCGCTGGCGATGAGGCTTTCTTTACCCAGTTCTTTAGCAGCAAGATCGCCAGCCAGACCATGAAGATGCATACCCAGGCGACAGGCATCTTCCTGTTTGTATCCTCTTGCCAGAAGACCGGTGATGATACCTGTCAGCACATCACCGCTGCCTGCTGTAGCCATACCGCTGTTGCCCGTACTGCAGAAATCAATCTTTCCGTCAGGGTGGCAGAGTGCAGAATAATGTCCCTTTAAAATAATGTATGCCTGGAGGCGTTCAGCCAGTTCGCTTGCCTTCATCAGTCTTTCGGTACAGCTGCTGCTCGCATTGCCGGCAAGCCGGTCGAACTCCTTCGGATGAGGTGTCATGATGATATTCTTTGGCAACTGCTGCATCCACGCCCTGTGGCTGGAAAGAATATTGAGCGCATCGGCATCAATGACGAGCGGACAGGTAGCACGGCGTAGTTGGGCGATGAGGGCGATGGCTGTTGTCTCGTTCTGTCCCAATCCGGGACCTACGCCCAGCGCATCGAACATCTCTGTATCTACCGGTTCGCTGAATATGGTTTCTTCAGCATCCATCTGCAGTACCGCTTCAGGTACCGAAATCTGCATGATTTCATAATTCCGCTTTGGGGTATGGGCTGTTACCTTGCCCGCACCGGTTCTCAGACAAGCCTTGGTGGCTAATACCGAAGCGCCGCCCATGCCGTAACTTCCCGCTATGAGCAGCGCATTACCCATGCTGCCTTTATGGGCAAAGTCGCTGCGCGATTTCAGGAGCGGACGGATGTCGTTCTCTTCGAGTATGTGGCACCGGCACTCCGTATTCTGGATGAATTCCTGGGAAAGTCGGATGTCGAGAACGCGCAGTCTGCCCAGGTACTGCTGGTTATCCGCCATCAGCATCGACAGTTTCTTCTGCTGCAGGGTAAGGGTCAGAGTGGCACGGATGATGTTGGCATGGATATTATAGGAATTGTCCTCGGTCATCAGTCCCGAAGGGATATCGATGCTTACTACCCTGGCAGGGCTCTGGTTGATATATTTCACCATCGCGGCGAATCCGCCAGCCAATGGTTTGTTGAGTCCGCTTCCAAAGAGTCCGTCCACCACCAGCGTTTCTGCATTGAGCTTAGGAGGGTCCAGGTTAGTGGTAATCTCAGTAAATTTCACTCTCTTTGCATCCAGCAGACGCTTCTTGTTGGCAAGACAGTCTGCCGACAGTTTGTTCTGCACATTAAATAAGTATGCACTTACATCATATCCATCCTCGCTGAGCATTCTCGCTACCGCAAGTGCATCGCCGCCGTTATTACCCGGACCGGCGAAGACAACTACTGGAGTGCGGTTAGACCATTCCTCTTCTATGGCACGTGTCAGCGCTTTGGCTGCACGTTCCATCAGGTTGAGCGAACTGATAGGTTCGTGCTCAATGGTGTATTTATCCAACTCATGAATCTGAGCGCTTGTGAAAATCTTCATATTATCTGATAATCTTAGTATTATCTGCGCGAACTGTCGTGATAATTTGTCAACTCATGCAGATAAACGGTTATTTTCATGCAAAAGTACAAAAAATAGTTGATGAAAGCACGAAGTTTCATGTTTTTTTCGTAATTTTGCAGAAAATATTATTATAGAACAGACTATGAGCATAGTAAAGATCAAGGATAAGAGCTTCAAGACATCGATTCCTGAGGCTGAGATTCTGAAGAAAGTACAGGTCGTAGCAGACCGTCTGAACAAGGATTATGCAGGCAAGAAACCTGTCTTCCTGGCAGTATTGAACGGCGCATTTATCTTTGCAGCCGACTTGATGCGAATGATTACCGTGCCAAGCGAGATTTCATTCGTGAAGTATGCTTCTTACGAGGGTACCTCCTCTACGGGCAGCATGAAGACCCTGATGGGGGTGAACCAGGATTTGGCAGGCCGCCACGTGGTTATCGTAGAGGACATCGTAGATTCTGGTTTCACCATGGCTCACATGATTGAAGACCTGAAGAAGCTGAACCCAGCCAGCGTTGAGGTTTGTTCCCTCCTCGTGAAACCAGGCAACTTGAAGGTTGATCTTGATATCAACTATGCTGTTATGGAAATCCCTAACGATTTCATCGTGGGATATGGATTAGATTATGACCAAGAAGGCAGAAACCTCCGCGACATCTACACCATTGTAGAAGAATAGGAGGTGAAGCATGTGGGAGAAAATAAGTGATTATTGCTTGGATATTCCTTTTTTGGGTACATACATTATTTTGGCTATGGTAGGAATCCCTGCTATAGTATTCTTGTTATTTGTTTTGACTCCCAAAGGAAAGCAATGGTTTAACAGTATAAACTAGGTTTCTGACACAACATAAATATTTTATATATATATTAAGGTAAAAATGAAAAATATCGTAATTTTCGGCGCTCCAGGTGCAGGTAAAGGCACACAGAGCGACAAGATGATCGAGAAGTATGGTCTCGGTCACATTTCTACAGGTGACGTACTTCGTAACGAAATCAAGAACGGTACAGAACTTGGTAAGACAGCTAAGGGTTATATCGACAATGGTCAGTTGATTCCAGACGAGTTGATGATCGACATCCTCGCAAGTGTATACGATAGCTTCGGTAAGGATCACGCTGGTGTAATCTTCGACGGTTTCCCACGTACCACTCCACAGGCTGAGGCTCTGAAGAAGATGCTTTCTGAGCGTGGTCATAAGATTGCTGCGATGATTGAGTTGGCAGTTCCTGAGGATGAGCTGATGGCTCGCCTGATTAACCGCGGTAAGGAAAGCGGCCGTTCTGATGATAACGAGGAGACTATCAAGAAGCGTCTCAATGTTTATCATACTCAGACTGCTCCGCTCATCGACTGGTATGAGAAGGAAGGCATTCATCACCACATCGAGGGTCTCGGTACTGTAGATGAGATCTTCGCTCGTGTTTGCAATGTAATCGACAACTTGTAATCAAGATAAAGAATCTTCCCCGCTATGGTGGGGAAGATTTATTCATTAAATAAATAAAAAGAAAAGAATAAATGGCTGAATCCAATTTCGTAGACTACGTAAAGATACAATGCCGCTCTGGTAAGGGTGGCAAGGGCTCCATGCACCTGCGCCACGTAAAGTACCAGCCTAACGGCGGTCCTGACGGTGGCGACGGCGGACGTGGAGGAAGCATCTATCTCCGCGGCAACCATAACTACTGGACGTTGCTGCACCTCAAGTATCAGCGCCACTTCTTTGCCGAGCATGGTGGAAATGGTGGCCGTGATAAGTGTCATGGAACCGATGGCAAGGATATTTATATCGATGTGCCTTGCGGTACCGTGGTATATAATGCCGAAACAGGCAAGTTTGTATGCGATGTGGCTTATGACGGGCAGGAAGTTCTGCTCCTCAAGGGCGGTCGTGGCGGATTGGGCAACTTCCAGTTCCGTACCTCTACCAACCAGGCTCCTCGCTATGCGCAGCCGGGCGAACCTATGCAGGAGATGACCATCATCATGGAGCTCAAGCTCCTTGCCGATGTAGGTCTGGTAGGTTTCCCTAATGCCGGTAAGTCAACTTTGCTGAGTGCCGTATCAAGTGCCCGTCCTAAGATTGCAAACTATCCGTTTACTACGCTCGAACCATCGCTGGGTATCGTAGATTATCGCGATCACCAGAGTTTTGTCATGGCTGATATTCCTGGCATCATCGAGGGCGCGAGCGAAGGAAAAGGTTTGGGCTTGCGATTCCTCCGCCATATTGAGCGCAATTCTCTGCTGCTCTTCATGGTTCCGGGCGATACTGACGACATCAAGAAAGAATATGAAGTATTGCTGGGCGAACTGAAGAACTTCAATCCAGAGATGCTCGACAAGCATCGCGTGCTGGCTATCACCAAGTGCGATTTGCTCGACGAAGAACTGATTGAAATGCTCAAGGAAACTTTGCCTACCGATCTTCCGGTGGTCTTCATCTCGTCTGTTACCGGACAGGGTATCCAGGAGCTGAAGGACGTGCTCTGGAAGGAACTCAATTCAGAGAGCAACAAGCTTCAGGAGATTACTGCCGAAGATACGCTTGTTCACCGTGACAAGGATATGTCTCGCTTCCAGCAGGAACTGGCTGCAGAGGGCGAGGATGTAGTAGAATATATTGATGAGGATGAAATCGAGGATGTTGACGACCTCGATGATTTCGAATACGAGTAAATGTTATGATCAAAGAATATCAGGTAGCTTCTGGTGTCAAGGCTTTCTCTACTACCCGCAAGGGAGGAGTGAGTCAGGGCAACTATGGCGAATTTAATATCAATGAGTTTTGCGGTGACAATGCAGAACATGTGGCTGAAAACCGCAAGCGTCTTGCCACAGAGTTGGGTATTGATACAGCCCATATCATCATGCCCCATCAGGTGCATGGAGTAGAGGTGCGCAATATTGCCGGTGAGTTTCTCACCATGCCTGAGAATATCCGCAAGATGGTGCTCGAAGGTGTAGATGCCGTGATGACTGACCAGAAAGGTGTATGTATCGGTGTTTCTACTGCCGATTGCATCCCTGTGCTTCTTTATGATGAGGAGCATCATGCTGTGGCTGCCATCCATGCCGGCTGGCGTGGTACGCTGGCTCGCATCGTGCATAAAACCATTCAGGAGATGGCGTTTACCTATCATACCGACCCGAAGAAGTTGAAGGCGGTGATAGGTCCGGGCATTTCGCTTGACCATTTCGAGGTGGGCGATGAGGTTTACGAGGCTTTTGAGCAGGCAGCTTTCCCTATGGAAGAGATTGCCGAGCAGCGTCCTAATGCCGCCTTCTCGGTTGATCCTGCTGAGCGTGAGCGTCTGGCTGCTGAGGGTAATATCGTGCAGCCGCTGAAATGGCATCTCAATCTTCCGCTCTGCAACAGACAGATTCTTCTGCATTGTGGAGTGGCCGAAGAGAATATCCAGGATTGTGGCATCTGTACCTTTGCCCATAGCGATGAGTACTTCTCTGCCAGAAAGCTGGGTATCGAGAGTGGCAGAATCTATACAGGCATCTTGTTGAAGTAAAAGCCTGGTAGCAGGTAAGTATCAGATAGTTTTCAAGATAACATCCATTTTTCCTTTTCTGTAAGAACGGAGAGGGAGAAATGGATGTTTTTCAGTTAATAGTTTATAGTTAATAGTTTATAGAATATTTTGAAAATCAGAAAGAAAAAGTAAATAATGAAAAGAATGAAAAAAGGATTGCGGCTATTGGCTGTGGCAGGACTCATGGTGTTCTCGCTGAGCAGCTTTATGCCCGCTAAAAATGTATTCACGGCAGCCGAACAGCAGCAGGTGAGTATTGCAACACCCGGTCTCTTTGCCCAGAGTCAGGCATTTAATGTAGACTTTGAGATATTCCGTGCTAAGGAATATTCCTTCCCGCTTCCTGTGGGCAAAGCAACCCTTCTGAACAATCATGTGTTGCGTATCTCTACCTCTAAAGGCGATGCTGTCAAGGCGATGCTCGAAGGTTATGTGCGACTTTCCAGAAAGTCGGAATCAATGGGTAATGTCATCGTGGTGCGCCACGATTGCGGTCTGGAAACCGTTTATGCCAACAATGCCGAGAACCTGGTTAAGGTAGGACAGCATGTGGATGCCGGACAGACGATAGCCATTGTAGGCTCTAAGGAGGGTGAAACTTATTGCGACTTCTCTATCATGGTGAATGGCGGTAGGTTGAATCCGGAAACTTTCGTAGAGTTGAAATCGCATAAGTTGCGCCGCCAGACCGTGCAGTTCCGCAAGCAGGGTGCTCGTGTCATCGCTTCGGTTATTGGTGGCAAGGATTCTTCTGTAGGAAGAAATGCTGAGGCTGACAAGGAGGCATCTGGCAAGAAAAAGGGTGGAATAGGAGATGGAATGACGCTCGACCCTGATGAGGTTCATGATCCGTTTACCATTACCAATACTTTCGAGCTTGATTTGGAGAAGATAGAAAAGACAGCCTGGGCTTATCCTTTGCCGGGTGCCAAGGTAATCAGTCCTTATGGTGGCAAGCGCCGCCATTCGGGTGTGGATCTCAAGACGTGCCCGAATGATGAGATTGTGGCAGCATTTGACGGTACGGTTGTTGCATCAGGACCCTTCTATGGTTACGGCAACTGCATCCGTATCAGGCATGCTTATGGTTTCGAGACGCTCTACAGTCATCAGAGTAGGAACAAGGTGAAGAAGGGCGATAAGGTAAAGGCTGGTCAGATAATCGGTTTGACGGGCCGCACCGGTAGGGCTACCACAGAGCACCTTCATTTTGAGGTTAGCTTTGATGGTAGACGACTGGACCCAGCCATCATTTATGACCACGGCAAGCATCAATTGAAGCCTGTAACCCTTCATCTAACAAAGGGCAGGGGCGTTAAGAGTGTAAAGAACCAGTAACCGTTTTACTCTTCACCTGGAATTTAATGACTGTTTAAGAAGAACAGCCCACTAGCGTCTATGTAGCTAGTGGGCTGTTCTTCGAATACTAGTATCCTGTCTTTCGCTTGCCAGTACTCTATTCATGGCTCCCATTATCAGAAAACAGTTCGCCCGTGCGCTGTTATCATACAGCACACGGGCGAAACATGTATTTATGATAGAGAAGTATTATTTCTTCTTCTGGGATTTACGATTGGCTCTCTGCTGGCGATACTTTGCCTTCTGACGGGCAGAGCCACTACCGTGAGCACCCGTTATGTACTTTTTCTTCTTGGCTTTGGTCTTCACCTTGTCGTCGTCATCCTTCTTAGGACCACCGCCGCCTTTGAAGACCATACCGCCCATGATAATATCGTCAATGTCACTCATATACCTTAATTATATAATAAATTAGTGATGGAAGAGGCGAACGTGAGTAAACGCCATAGCGATGCCGTACTTGTCGCAGGTATCAATAACATGATCGTCACGGATACTACCGCCTGCTTCTGCTATGTATTCAACACCACTCTTGTGAGCACGCTCAATATTGTCGCCGAATGGGAAGAAAGCATCACTACCTAATGATACACCCTTGTTCTGGGCAATCCAAGCCTTCTTCTCCTCGCGGGTCAATGGCTCAGGCTTCTCAGTAAAGAACTGCTCCCAAACGCCGTCCTGCAATACATCCTCCCACTCATCAGAGATGTAGACATTGATGGTATTGTCGCGGTCGGCACGACGGATCTTCTCCTTGAAAGGCAGGTTCATCACCTTAGGACACTGGCGCAACCACCACTCATCAGCCTTGGAACCAGCCAGACGGGTACAGTGGATACGGCTCTGCTGACCGGCACCGATACCGATAGCCTGACCATCCTTTACGTAGCATACAGAGTTACTCTGAGTATACTTCAGGGTGATGAGCGAGATAATCAGATCGCGCTTAGCCTCAGGAGTGAAAGTCTTGTTCTTGGTAGGAACATCCTCGAAGAGAGCAGGATCATCGAGTTTCACCTCGTTGCGTCCCTGTTCGAAGGTAACACCGAACACCTGCTTGTGCTCGATAGGAGCTGGCACATAGTCAGGATCAATCTTGATAACGCAGTAGGTACCCTTGCGCTTTTCCTTCAGAACCTCGATAGCCTCAGGAGTATAGCCAGGAGCAATGACACCATCGCTCACCTCACGCTTGATGAGGAGGGCTGTAGCCTCGTCGCATACATCGCTCAGCGCAACAAAGTCGCCATAAGAGCACATGCGGTCAGCGCCACGGGCACGTGCATAGGCACAAGCCAATGGAGAGAGCTCAAACTTGACATCATCAACGAAGTAAATCTTCTTCAATGTGTCGCTCAGAGGCAAGCCGATAGCTGCACCGGCAGGAGAAACGTGTTTGAAACTAGCGGCAGCAGGCATTCCTGTAGCAGCCTTGAGCTCCTTGACCAATTGCCAGGAATTGAAGGCATCCAGGAAGTTGATGTAGCCAGGACGGCCGTTGATCACTTCGATAGGAAGCTCCCTTCCGTCATCCATATAGATGCGAGAAGGTTTCTGATTTGGATTACATCCGTACTTAAGTGCTAATTCTTTCATCTTCTAAGAAATGTATTTTGGAATTTGGCGCAAAGTTACAAAAAATGATTGAGATATTGGACTTCTGTTTCGTAAAAAGCCCTAAAAAACAGCATTTTTATGATATAAAGCATTTTTTTTACCCCAAAACATAAAAAAGTCGGGAAAAATGTACTCAGTTTCATTCTTTTTCAGTACTTTTGCTCCCAGTTAGTAAATATGAGAGGATTGTTATGAAACAGGATTTGAAAGTCCTTGCTGAACACATAGAAAAGAAGGTTGGTAAGGCTCATGTTTTCCACAAAATGTGGGATGTTTTGAAAGGGAAGGAGAAGCCTTCCCGCCAGACTTTGGACAAGTTGGCGCTGCTCGCCGGATTCCAGAGTTGGGATGATTTCCAAGGTGCTTTACACGGCACGGAGGATGGACTCGTGAATTATGATGCGGGCGAAAAATAAAAGAATGGAGCATGGTTGGTTTAGTAGGCAGCCATGATTTATTTAATTGTAAAGAATAGTTGTTTTTCGGTATAAGATTGTAGATATAAAAAAGGGAATCCGGTCGTGAGACTGGATTCCCTTTATTTTTTCTGATTAGGTCTCCTAAGAAAAATTATTCTGCACCCTTAGTTACAGTCTTCTTCTCAGCGATACGAGCCTTCTTACCAGTAAGCTTACGCAAGTAATACAACTTAGCGCGACGAACCTTACCATGCTTGTTCACCTCGATAGAATCGATAGCTGGTGACTCGATAGGGAAGATACGCTCTACACCTACAGTACCTGACATCTTACGAACGGTGAAACGCTTCTTGTCACCATGACCAGAGATCTTGATAACTACACCACGATAGAGCTGGATACGCTCCTTAGTACCCTCGACGATTTTGTAAGCGACTGTGATAGTGTCACCTGCCTTGAACTCAGGGAACTTCTTGCCGGTTGCAAATGCTTCTTCAGCAACTTTAATCAAATCCATTTTTTGTATAAAATTAAAAATTGTTTGTCGTTCCAACGCAACATGGCCGGGCAACACTTCTGCCCAGACAACAGCGGTTACGCCGAAAAGCGGGTGCAAAGTTACTACTTTTTCTTGTATCTCGCAAATTTTCAGACACTTTCTTTCTTTTTTCTCGCAGATTTAACTATTTTTCTTTCTGGTCAGCGTCTTTTCCCACAGATTTCACGGATTTCACAGATTTATTTTGTATTTTTGCACTCCAAAACATTAAGATAACAATAAATATGAAGAAAAAGAATGGTATGAAGGTGGCACTTGCATCAACTGTGATGCTGCTGATGGCAAGTCCGGCTTTCGCCCAGAAATACAAGGTGGCGAAGGTGGAGAGAACCCGAATATTGGTTGATCAGAAATGGGATGCACAGCCTGATGCTGAGGCTGCCAGGTTTATCGCTCCTTATAAGAGTAAGGTAGACAGTATCATGGGCCCTGTTGTAGGTCATATTGCTCATGATATGACCCGCCACCGTCCGGAGAGCGAACTCAGTAACTTGCTCTGTGACATCCTGGTATGGGGTGGCAAGCAGTTTGAAGAACAGCCTGTTTTCGCTGTTTACAATATGGGCGGCATCCGTTCTAATCTTGCCAAGGGTAAGGTTACTATAGGCGATGTGAACGATATGGCTCCTTTCGAGAACAAAATCTGTTTCCTGACCCTGAAGGGCGATAAGGTTCTGGAGCTTTTCCAGCAGATAGCTCATCGTGGCGGCGAAGGCTTGAGCCATGCTGTTAGAATGGTTATCACCAAGGATGGCAAGCTGAAGAGCGTTACGCTGAACGGTGAACCTGTTGATCCGGAGAAGAGTTACCGCGTTGCAACCCTCGATTATCTTGCCGAAGGTAATGACCAGCTCGTAGCCTTCAAGAGCGGAACTGATGTCTTTGCTCCTAAGCAGAAAGAGAACAATGTGCGCTACATCATCATGAATTATTTCCGTGAGATGCAGGCACAGGGCAAGGTGGTGGAATCTAAGATAGAAGGCCGCTGCGTGGTAGAATAGTTAATAGTTTATAGTTGATAATTCTGATGAAACATACATTATTATATATAGGTCTGGCTCTGGCATCCTTCATGATGCAGCCGGCAGCCGTTCAGGCTAAAGCTAAGAAAGAGGCAAAGGTGGTAAAGCAGCTCGTAGTGCTCCATACCAACGATACGCATTCATGCGTGATGCCCATCAATCCGAATCTCGCAGATACGGCAACTGCCAATCGTGGCGGTTTTCTCCGTAGGGTGGCGATGATCAGTCAGGAACGTAAGGCGAATCCCGACTTGCTGCTCTTTGACAGTGGCGATTTCTCACAGGGTTCACCTTATTACTCTCTCTTCAAGGGAGATGTGGAAGTAGGACTGATGAACGAGATGAAATATGATGCTGCTACCATCGGCAACCATGAGTTCGATTTCGGCATCGACAACATGGTGCGCATCTTCAAGATGGCGAAGTTTCCTATCGTCTGCTCCAACTATGATTTCACTGGTACCGAACTGGCAAATGTCGTAAAGCCTTATACCATTATCAGGCGCAAGGGACTGAAGATTGGCGTTTTCGGCTTGTGTCCGGAACTTGCCGGCTTGGTAATCGAAGCCAACTATGGCTGCATCAAGTATCTCGATCCTATCGCCAAGGCAAAGGAAATGACAGAGATATTGAAGAAGAAAGAGAAGTGTGATGTCATCATCTGCATCTCCCACCTGGGCTGGAAGATAGATGGCATCGACGATTCTGAGGTAGCCCCAGCCACCCGTGACATCGACCTGATACTGGGCGGTCATAGCCATACCTACTTCAAGCAGTTGGAGTATCTGAATAATCTCGATGGCAAACCGGTGCCAATCGACCAGAACGGCAAGAGCGCCATCTGGGTAGGAAAAATGACATTGGATATTGTGAAGAATAAATAAAAAAAGGTTGATACCGGGCAAAACGCGAGGTATCAACCTTTTCTTTTATTATCTATTCCTAAAACGTTAATCTTTTCTCAAATCCTTATTCCTTGTTGGAAGAAGCATAGAGACCGATGCAGGCACCGAGGAAGCCACCGCTCTTCTGGGTGCTCAGGTTAGAGGCATCTACACCCTTGGCAAGAAGCTGCCAGTTGCCGCCTTCTTCAGCATAATAGAAATCATAATATCTGTCATGACCTTCTACCTTCAGCTTCAGCTTACCTCCCTTGATAGGAGCAGAGGCGATAGTTACGTTGTTCTTCTCGGCACGGGTCAAGGTAATCATCAGCTTGCCATTCTTCATGGTCTTACCCAATACGAAGTTGTGGTCTTCCTTCTGGAGAAGTGCCAAACCTGCGATATCCTTGTCGTTGCGAGGAGTAAAGTTGATTTCTGTCTCAGCTGTGAAGGTGCCGTGCTGCTGACGTGCCCAGATGGCAGACATCGGCTCACGCTTGTAGATGTTGCCTGGCAGGAGATTGAACTTCAATTTGCCGTTTTCTACCTTGTAACAGTCAACGAAGTCGCGGAGGAACATCCAGCGTGGATTCAACTCTTTCAGACCCACCTTATTGTTATCTACATCGAAGTTATCCACATAAGAGAAGTTGCCTGAGAACTCATTCTTCTTTGCAGGCTTCAAACCAGCCTTCTCTCCAACGGTAGAGATAGGAGTATTCTTGGCAAGAATCTCTGGCCAGCCCTTCTTCCAGGTTACCGGCAGGAGATAGGTGTCGCGGCCTGTATTATACATATCTTCTTCGTATGGACGACAAGCCAGGAATACAGCCCACCAGTTACCCTTGCCATCTTCTACGATGTCGGCATGACCGGCACTTGATACTGGGTCCTTGCGGTTAGGGTCGAGACCGGTACGCTGGGTAAGAATAGGGTTGTTAGGGCATTCCACCCATGGTCCCATCGGATTCTTGGCACGCAGGATAACCTCGCTGTGCCATCCGCCTGTACCACCTTCTGCACACATCAGATAATAGAACTTGCCCTTCTTGAAGAGGTGAGGACCCTCAATCCAGATAGGACGCGCCTCTACATGGGTTCCGCCACGCAGAATCTCCTTGAAGTCGCCCTTGATGCTGTCGCCCTTCACGTCGAATTCGAAGCAGCGGATAGCACGCTGACCCTCATAGTCGGCACCGCCAACTACCGGACCGTTATGTACGATATATCCCTTTCCGTTGTCATCGAAGAAGAAGCTAGGGTCGATGCCGTCAATCTTATTCAGATAGATAGGCTCGCTCCAGCCTTTGGAAGGATCTTTTGATTTCACAAAGAAGTTGCCGGCTCCCACATTGGTGGTAATCATATAGAAGGTCTTGTTCTTCTTGTTATAGCTGATGGCTGGTGCGAAGATACCGGCTGATACCTGCTGGCCCTTCAATGGAACCTGTGATGTGCGGTCGAGAACATGACCGGCAGGCTGCCAGTTGACCAGGTCTTTACTGGTTGAGAGAGGCACACCTGGGAAGAAGGTAAACGAAGAGTTTACCAGATAGTAGGTGTCGCCTACGCGACAGAGTGATGGGTCTGGATAGAAACCAGCCAGTACCGGGTTGTAATACTGGTGAGTCTTGTCGATTTCAACATTGAAGCGAGCGTCATTTCCCGCATACTTGAAATAGTCAAACTCAGCTGTCTGCGCCTGTGCAGCGGCTGCAAGCGTCAGGGAAAGCGATAAGATTGCAATTTTCTTCATTTTATTATTGGGTTTAAAATTACAGAATGAGTATCTGAACTCATGGCTGAAACATGTATTCAGAATTCTGCTGCAAAGTTACCGCTTTCCTTTTAAATATACCCCCACAGAATGTTACCAACACTTTGCGAGGCGTATCATTAACATCTCTAGATGTAACAAATACTTTATTATGGGAAACATCTGGCCTTTTCTGCAGTGAAAAGGCTAGATTTTCCGGTGTGCCTGCATATAATCGCGAGGCGAAGAGCCATAAAAGTTCTTGAACATGGTGCTGAAGCTGGCTGGGTTGGAGAAACCACAGGCATACATGATGTCTGTTATCGTCTTGTTAGAGTGACTCAGCAACTTTTCGGCATACTGCAGACGGGTGTTGCGGATGAAGGCGTGTGGCGTCTGGTTGGTCAGTTCCTTCATTCGGCGGTGCAGATGCACACGGCTCAGTCCTACTTCGCGGGCAATCATATCCACACTCAGGTCTTCATTATCCATGTTATCATTGATAACCTTCATCACCTGTTCCATCAGCTGGTCTTTTGGCGACAGGTCTTTTTCTATCGCAATCTGCCTGTCGCTCTGTCTCTCGTTGCCCATAAACTTGTTTTTCAAAGTACGGCGCACGTTGAGCAGGTTGATGATGGTGCGGCGCAGAATGTCCATATTGAACGGCTTCACCACATAGGCATCGGCACCCGACTGCAAACCGGTCAGCTGGTCTTCCTCTCTGCTCATCGCCGTGAGCAGAATCACCGGAATGTGGTTGGTGTTCACATTGTTCTTAATCTTGGTACAGAGCGTATTGCCGTCCATTTCGGGCATCATGATGTCTGAGATAACGAGGCTTGGCTTCTGCTTGATAATCTCTGGCAGCGCCTCCTTTCCGTTGCAGAAGGTAAGGATATTGTAGGTTTCCTGTAGTTGGGTCTTCAGGAAATTACGTATTGCCTCATCGTCTTCTACCACAGCGATGGTGCTCTTTGCCTTGCTCTTGAAATCTTCTTCGGCGTCATTGGCTGTATCGGCAGCATTCTCTTCGTTTCCTTCCTCCATGTTTTCTTCCAGTTCCTTGATGTCTTCAGCAGTCTGTGGCTCCGGTGGATCTATCATTTCTTCCGGTTTCAGATGCTCGTTGCCCAGAGGCAGCGTGATGAGGAACTGGCTTCCTTCCTTCCAGTCGGCTTCATCAAGTGTCTTGTTGTTGGCGGCTGTAATGGTTCCGTAGTGCAGTTCCACGAGCGAGCGTGTCAGGTCGAGACCGATTCCCGTACCTACATTCCGGTCATTGGAAGTGGTGGTACTCTGATAGAAGCGCTGGAAAATCGTTTCGAGCTTTTCCTCCTGAATGCCCTTGCCGCTGTCCTTGATGGCGATGCGGACATGATGAGGCGAGTGGGAGAGGGTGATACGGATTCTGCCGCCTGCAGGAGTAAACTTGAAGGCGTTTGACAGGACATTCATCAATACCTTGTCAAAGTTGTCGCGGTCTATCCATACCGGGAGGGTCTCGTCTTCGTGCTCAAAGGTGAAGTGGATACTCTTGGCTATCGCTTGCTGGCAGAAGAGTTTGTATTCATCGCCAATAAAGGCAACCATATCGGTTTCGCTCATGTGCATCACCATCTGTCCCTTGTCAATCTTTCTCAGGTCCATCATCTGGTTAATCAGGTGCAGGATTCGTTCCGAGTTCTTGCGCATCATATCGTAGATGCCCTGTCGGTGAGCGTCTTTGTCTTCCTTAATCAGCGTGAACAGCGGAGTGAGGATAAGAGTCAATGGGGTACGGATTTCGTGGCTGATGTTCATGAAGAACTTCAGTTTTGCTTCGCCCATCTCTTCCGCATGGATATGCTGCTGCAATATGAGCTGGTCTTCCATCTTGCGTTTGCGGTGCTTGATATAGAGCAGACAGAGCCCCAGGAAGGCAAGCAGATAGCAGATTCTTGCCCAGATGCTGGCGTACCAGGCTGGGTGAATGATGATGGAGAACTCCTTGACAGGGGTTTCGTATCCGTTGCAGATGGCCTTGACACGGAACTTATAGATACCTGCTGGCATGTGTGAGAATGACAGCTCGTTCATGCCAGACTGTATGGTTCGCCAATCCTCACCATTGATGCTGTAGGCGTAACTAATCTGCTCTACATTATTATATGTAAGAGTAGACAGGTGGATGGTGAAGGTGTTGTCTTCATGAGATAAGGAGAACTTGTCGCTGTTGTAGGCACTTTTGTCGGTGATAGTATAGATGCCCGATTCCATCTCTGGGTATACAGGTTGGTTGCCCAAAAAAAGTCCTGATATGGTAACTTTTGCCTGCCAAGGATGCTGTTTCACCTTGTCCGTATCAAACCAGTTGATACCGCCGGTTCCGCCCATCACCAGCATCTTTCCTCCCCAGAGCGTGCAGGCAGCTGCATCGCTGAACTCATTGCTCTGTAAGCCATTGTCTGAGTAGTACTTGTTGATGGTACCTTTTTCTGTATCTATCTGGTTTAAACCACAGGTAGTTCCTATCCAGATTCTGCCCTTGTAATCTTCTATGATGCTGGCTACGCTGTTGTCTGAAAGTCCAAGTTCTGTGTTATAAATCTTCGGATGAGCATATCCCTTCTTCGGATCATAGCAGATTGCGCCGTCTTCAGTGCCAAACCATACGCGGTTCTTGCTGTCAGAATAAACGCAATGAGAGAAACTGCCCTTGTTCAGACAGTTGACACCACCGAAAGTGGAAGTCCAGCTGTTTTTTTGCTGGTCATAGCAAGCCAGACCCACAGAAGTGGCTACGAAAACCCGCTTACCATCTTTTGAGATGCTAAGATTTATGAGGTAATCATTAGGAATACTGTTCTTTTTCAGGTTGTTGTCGGCACCATCTTGTGCTTCCCATTGCTTGATGCTTCCATCTGGAGAAAGACGGAAAAGTCCTTTGCCCATGGTAGCAAACCATACATTGCCCTGCGGGTCTTCCTGGATATCGAAGATGCCCGCCTGGTTGCCAATGCCTAGGCTGAATGGATGGAAAGATCCCCCCGCATCTATCAATCCGATGCCGTTAGTATAGGTTCCTACCCATGTTCTGCCTTTCTTGTCTTTGCAGAGTGCCAGTACCGTGGTGTTGCTTAATAAATGGCTCTTGATGCTACCGGTTTTTATGTCAAAGAGGTAAAGACCATCCTTGTCGGTGCCCACCCAGACTTGATCGCCCTGGTTGGCACACAGACTTGTGATGCTGTTTTCGCCTATCACGTTGCGGCTGTCCAAACGGTAGCCCATATAGTTGAAATCGCATTGAGCCTGCGACTGCATGAATACGCCCTTCTGGAGCATACTCACCCAGATGTTTCCCGTAAAATCTTCTATAATGCTGGTAATCTTGCTCTTGGCAAGATTTACTTCATGGCAGAACAGAGGATTATTTTGCAAGAATCCTGTTACAGGATTATACACGAAGATACCCATACCATCGCAACCGATAAACAAGCGCTGGTCGCGGCTGATATAGATGTTGTCAATAGGAAGATTGCCTATGCCGGCTATCTTGGTGAAGATGGTTGAACCTGCCTTGAGAAGGTAAACGCCATCATTCTTGGTGGCAAGATAGATGTTGCCCTTCTTGTCTTGCCTGATATCTTGCGCCTCAGCGTTTTCAGTGCCTGCGAAATTGGAAACAATCTTGCCGTTCTTTTCTTTCCGATACAGCTTTCCGTTTTCCAGGATAATCCAGAGCCTTTCTTGTTTGTCTTCCAATATCTTGTGTACAAACTTCAGCTTCTCCACTTCTCCTTTCATGGTGTAACAGGCGTTTGCATCTATTTTCTTGGTCATGATGCCGTAACCGGAGGTAACGACAGCAATATCGCCATTGTGCAAACGGATTACCTGGGTAACGTAAGTGTTTATAGGCTTATTTCTTGAATCGAGCATAGGTACGTTGCAGAACTTTTTACCATTAAGTATAAGTAGCGACTTGTTTGTTCCCAGCACAATACGCCCCTTTTCATCCTGTGTTATACAGTTGATATAGTTGCTGTTGAGCCCGTTACTGTTGCCGTAGGTTTTTCTGATGACCATAAAGTTATAGCCATCATAGATATTCAAGCCGTTACGGGTGGCAATCCAAATGAAACCATTTGAATCCTGGAACACCTGAGTGGCAAGGTTGCTCGAAAGCTGGTTGTCTGAATTGAAAAGTTTTCCTCGCTGCGCCATCATGTTCTGCGCAGTGAGACAGAAGATAAACATCAGTAAAAGACCGATGTATCTCATTGTTCTGAGGTTTGATTTCATGGAAATCATCATGATTCTTGGTTTCATTGTCTTTTGGCTTTTTTATATTCGTTTGCAAAAATACAAAATTTATGGGAGAATAGTGCACGGAAATATATGTTTTTTATAGATTTGTACTAAAAAGATGTTAAAATGTTACGTAGAGTAAAGATAATGTTACATGTGGTACGAGAGAAAAACTATTGGTTACTTATTATAAAGTATATATAATAGATTAGGAGTATCTTTGCATCGGTTTTTAAGTTGTATATATTTTGAATATTTAGGTTAGTTAGGTTTATACATAATAGTTTGTAGAATAGGTTTAGAATTTCTAAAAGATTTTGATATTATGGTTTTTATATAGAATCATGATTAATTGGTTTTCGGGAATGGTGCGTAGTGATTACGCGCCATTCTATTTTAAAAGACCAGCATCCTTTTCTGTAAACTGGAACCTGGCAATCCTTTATAATATAATAAGGTGACTGACAATAAATGATAAATCTAAAAATAATTGTAACAATGAACAGAAAGAAATTGTTAATATCACTCGCTATGGCTATGCTGTCAATGGCGGGGCTGGCTGCCGATAATCTGCCGGCACTCCGTGTGGAGGGTAAGAACCTGGTGGATGCCAATGGTAAAACTGTGGTTCTTCATGGTGTGATGGATACACCGAACCGCTACTTCAACGGTAACCGTTGGGGTATGGGTGGTTATGAAGTAGGTGATGTGACTCCTTGCTTGAATTATTTCGAGAAGATGTTCACCGCTATCACCGACAAGAACCAAGGTGCTTATTGTACGGTGTTCCGTCTTCATATGGACCCATGCTGGACTAACTATAATGCGCCAGTAGGAACGGGTGAAAACAATATCCAGTATTTTAATGAGACTCGATACGAGACATTCTTGAGCAGACTTTATATCAAGCTTGTGAAGAAAGCCTTGGCTCATGGACTATATGTAATCGTTCGCCCTCCTGGCGTTTGTCCACAGAATATCAAGGTGGGAGATGAATATCAGGCATATCTTAAGAAGGTGTGGAAACTCTTCGCTTCCAATGCCACCATCCAGAAGAATGCCGGACAGGTGAGCATCGAGCTAGCCAATGAGCCTATTAATGTGTTGCTGGCAAATGGCTCTAAATCAGACAAGGCTCTCCATGATTTCTTCCAGCCTGTGGTAGATGAGATTCGTGCCACTGGCTTCAAGGGCATTATCTGGGTGCCAGGTTCTGGCTATCAGAGCAACTATGTGGGCTATTCAAAATATCCTATTACCGATACGGAGAACAATTTCTCTTACGCAGTGCATGTCTACTCAGGCTGGTATGGCAACATGACAGATAAGAACTGTGATCACAATACCTTTATCAAGAACTTCCAGGCGCAGGTGCCTATGGTAACAAGCAAGCCTATCATGGTAACGGAGATAGACTGGAGTCCGGAAGATCCTGACCAGAAGGATAAAGGTCACTACAATGAGTGGGGACAGTGGACACAACCTAACCTGGGAAGCTGGGCAACAGCATCTACCTCGAAATGGGGATTGGCATGGAAAGCAGTTCACGACCACTTTGGCAATATCGGTATGACCCTTACCCATCCGCAGGAATATTACGATATTGATGAGTACTTGAAGAGCGGAATTGTGCAGCCGGGTTTCCAGAATGCCAAGAAACACGGATTGTTCGAAGAATGTTGCGGCTATGCCTGTATGAACTGGTATAAAGAGTGGTATTTGAAACAAAATACAACAGGAATTAAACAATTAGAAACCCAGGCAGACGTGGTTTCCACCTTATATTATAATATAGAAGGAAAAGAAGTTGAAAAGCCAACTGCTGGTGTTTATATAATAAAACAACTGTTAAGCAATGGAAAAATACGTTCTCGCAAGGTTTTTCTAAAATGATAAACTTTCTGTTACACCACGCAAAGTATGTTTCGAAAGAAATCCATACCTTTGCCGCCGTGAATAAACAGTTTTTGTGCACGCCTAAATTTTTAAAGCATAAATCAAAAATGAATAGAACATGATTGAACAAGTGTTAACAATGAAACGGACAGCAGCCTTATGCTTGGTGGGAGCTTTCTGCAGCCTGAATGCTCAGGCACAGAAGATCCAGGTCAAGGGTAATCTTGTTGACGGTACAGGTGAGCCTCTGATAGGTGCCACTGTAAAAGTGAAAGGTAATGCCAGCGTCGGTGCGGTCACCGACTTAGATGGTAATTTCAGTATCAGTGTTCCTTCAGAGAATTCTATCCTCGTATTTACATACGTAGGTATGAAGACCAAGGAAGTAAAGATTGGTAAGAAGAGAGATTTCAAACTCTCAATGGAAGACGACAATGCCATCGGCGAAGTTGTAGTCGTTGGTTATGGTCAGCAGAAGAAGGCTTCTGTCGTAGGTTCTATTGCACAGACCACAGGTGAGGTGCTGGAACGTGCTGCCGGTGTCAGCGACATTGGTGCTGCCTTAACTGGTAACCTTCCTGGTGTGGTAACTGTTCAGGGCAATGGTATGCCTGGTGAGGAGGAGCCACAGATCATCATTCGTGGTGCTAGTTCTTGGAACAACAGTGACCCTCTCGTCCTAGTCGATGGTATCGAGCGTCCGATGAGCAGCGTGGATATCTCTTCAGTGGAGAGTATCTCCGTATTGAAGGATGCTTCCGCTACAGCAGTCTATGGTGTGAAGGGTGCCAATGGTGTCATCTTGATTACCACCAAGCGTGGTAAGGAAGGCAAGGCTAAGATTGATGTAGGCTTCAACGCTACATTGAAGGCTCCTTCTAAGTTGCCTAACAAGTATGATTCATACGATGCCTTGATGTTCCGCAACAGGGCAGTGGAGCATGAGTTGGGTGTTTCTCCTGAATCTTGGTCTTACATCCGTCCTCAATCATTTATTGAGAACTATCGTAACCAGACTACGGATGAGCAGCGTGAGCGTTATGCTAACGTGGATTGGCAGGATGCCCTCTTCAAGAAGAGCGCCATGTCATATAATGCCAATGTCAATGTGAGCGGTGGTACAAGCTTCGTGAAGTATTTTGCTTCTGCCGACTTTGTACACGAGGGTGACCTCTTCCGTGAGTATGATAACGGACGTAACTATAACTCTGGCTATGGATACAATCGTATCAATGTGCGCAGTAACTTGGACTTCTCTATCACTAAAACTACTACATTAAAGGTAAATGTATCTGGTTCTAATGGTGTGCGCAAGGCTCCTTGGAGCAACATGAGCAATAGCGAGTGGCAGATTGGTCAGCAGTGGGCTGGTGCTTATAACATCGCTCCAGATGTATTCTTGCCTCAGTATAGCGATGGCTCTTGGGGTTATTATCCAAATGCGTCTAACGTAAGTAACTCTGCTCAGAATCTCGCCATCGGTGGTACAGCGCAGGCTACTACTACTCGTATCAATACCGACTTTACCTTGGAGCAGAAACTCGACTTCATCACCAAGGGCTTGAACTTGCGTGGTACCGTTTCTTGGGACAACGTGTTTGTTGAGACGAGCCGTGGTATCAATGACTTGAACAATACAGCTCAGACCAAGTATGTTGATCCGGAGACTGGCAATATAACATATGGCCAGGTATATGAGTCAAACAATAAGTTCGACTGGAAACAGGGCGTTAACTGGAGTACTTCAGGTGGTTCGGTTGATAACAACCAGACTGTTCGCAATCTTTACTATCAGTTGCAGCTCAACTGGGCTCGCAAGTTCGGTCAGCATGATGTTACAGCCATGGGCTTGTTCTCTCGTCAGGAGAATGCACGTGGTAGTGTGATGCCTACTTACCGTGAGGACTGGGCGTTCCGTGCTACTTATAGCTATGCTGGTCGTTACAACATCGAGTATAACGGTGCTTACAACGGATCAGAAAAGTTTAGCAAGGACAATCGCTTCGCCTTCTTCAATTCTGGAGCTATCGGTTGGACCATCACTGAGGAAAACTTCATGAAGTATCTTCGTGACAAGCACATCATTGATATGTTGAAGTTCCGTGCATCTTACGGTGAGATTGGTGATGATAACCTGGGCGATCCATTCGACTCTTCTCGTCGTTGGCTTTACATGAACCAGTGGGCATACGGAGGCAACACAGTGATGGATCTTGACCATACCAACAGTATCTACACATGGTATCGCCAGAATACATTGGGTAATAAAGATGTGAAGTGGGAGACTGTGAAGAAGACCAACTTCGGTATTGATTATGGTTTCTTGGGTGGTTTGATTACCGGTTCGCTCGATTTCTTCTGCGACCGTCGTAACGACATTTTGATCTTTGGTGATAACCGCTCCATCCCATCTTACTTTGGTACTACAGCTCCTACTATCAATAAGGGTAAGGTTCGTACCAGTGGTTACGAGTTGGAGTTGAAGCTCAACAAGAAATTTGCCAATGGCATCCGCCTCTGGGGTAACATCAATATGACCCATGCCAAGAATAAGGTAATTTTGAAGGATGACGCTCAGCTCACTCCTAACTATCAGAAGGAGGCAGGCTACTCTATGGGTCAGTATCACTCATACATTGATCGTGGCTTTATCAACGACATCGATGACTTGATAGGTTCTCCAGCTCATGAGTCTAACGACAACCACCGCTTGGTAGGCGATTACTACATCGTAGACTTCAACGGTGATGGTGTGGTAGATAGCAAGGACTCAGCTCCAGTAGGTTATAGCTCAAGCCCTCAGAATACATACAATGCCACTATCGGTATCGAGTATAAGGGCTTCTCTGCTTTCGCTCAGTTCTATGGTGTAACCAATGTAACTCGTGACGTAACCTTGACAAGCTTTGGCAATAAGTTGGACAATGTTTATGACACTGGTACTTGGTGGGACAAGAATGAGTCTTCTCCAGAATCTATCATTCCTCGTTGGGGTGCTACCCAGTCTGATTACAGCAATGGTACTCAGTTCCTCTATGATGGTTCATACATCCGTCTGAAGAACGTAGAGATTGCTTATACTTGGACCAAGGGATGGATCAAGGCTCTCGGTATGAACTACCTCAAGGTATACTTGAATGGTAACAACCTCTGGCTTTGGACTCGTATGCCTGATGACCGTGAGGCTAACCTCGGTGGTGGCGGTTTCCTTGGAGCATATCCTACAGTACGCCGTTTCAACTTAGGTGTTAAATTCTCATTGTAATATTAAAATGAACATTCAAATGAAAAATAAGATAAAGAATTTTTTGTTGATGGGATGCGTCTCGCTGGCTCTCGGTACCTCGCTCAACTCTTGCCAGGACTATCTTGACAAGGAGGCAGATTCTACAGTCTCAGAAAATGACGCATTTGTAAACTTCCGTAACTTTCAGGGTTACGTAGAGGAGATTTACAACTGTATCCCTGATAAGGAAAAATGTAACTGGTGTCCTTCTTGGAACTGGGGTGATGATGAAATCTTCAACCCAGAGGCTGATGGCCGTATGACACACCAGGTAGACTTGGGCAACTTCCGTGCTTGGCAGACCACTGGTAACTGGCTTTACAAGGATGGCAGCAACCCTACATCTACAGATAAGTTCAACCACTCACTTTGGCCACATGCTTGGTATTGCATTCGTAAGGCTAATCAGGGCTTGGCTAATCTCGATAAGTTGGTAGCTAGCAAGGCAGAGAAAGACCTCATTGCTGGTCAGCTTTACTTCTTCCGTGCATGGTGGCACACTGAGTTGATGCAGTACTTTGGTGGTTTGCCATACATTGATACCTATTTGGATCTCAATTCAGAGCTCAATTTGCCTCGTCTCTCTTATCAGGAGTGTGCAAAGAAGGCTGCTGCTGATTATCGCAAGGCTGCCGATCTGTTGCCTATCAACTGGGACAATGAGTATGATGGTGCTGCCACACAGGGCAAGAACGACCTTCGTATCAACAAGATCATGGCACTCGGTTATCTGGGCAAGACTTATCTCTGGGCTGCCAGCCCATTGATGAAGGA
Organism: Prevotella sp.; assembly: GCA_052356385.1. GTDB lineage: Bacteria > Bacteroidota > Bacteroidia > Bacteroidales > Bacteroidaceae > Prevotella. The sequence continues at coordinate 13,206 of DAWDAD010000014.1, read as the reverse complement.
TGGCGCACAGGTAGGAGCTAGCAAGAATGGCAAGACATACGACTATGATGAGGAGTTTGCCAAGAAGGCAGCTGAGGTCTTCGGTGAGTTGCTCACATTGGTTGAGGGGGGCCAGACACAGTATGGGTTGGCAGAGTTCAAATATAAGGACATCTACAATCATGAGCGTTCTGCCGATGCTAACTCTTGCTTCTCTGATATCTTCTATACCAAGAAGCAGAACTGGAAAATGCCTGGATCTATTGAGGCTATCTTCCGTGGTCCATCTGCAGACTTCAACGGCTCTAACTGGAATACCTCTAAGGTGTTTGGTCCTAAGGTTGACAAAGTGGTTGGACATGACAATGTGATTCACCAGCCTACAGCTAACTTGATAGCTGCTTACGGTATGGCTAATGGTGAGCCCGCTTACATCGTAGAGAATGGCAAGTTGGTTCCTAACATAGCAGGTGGTTTCGATCCTACTCATCCATATAGGAACCGTGACCCACGCTTCTATCACGACATCGTGTTTGATGGCTTCAAGTATCTGAATGGTACTCCTGGTCAGTGGGCTAACTTGCAGTACTGCCAGTTGTATACAGGTGGCAATATGCGTCCAGTGGCTAATGGCAGCCGTACAGGTTACTTCATCCAGAAGTTGGTGCCTCATACATGTAATGAGGTGGATCGCGACTACGATTGGGGTTCAGCATTCCACTGTTACTTGCCATATATGCGTCTGGCTGACATCTATCTGATGTATGCTGAGGCTTGTGCTGCGTTTGGTGGTGCTTCTGGCAAGGCTACTAACTTTAGCAAGACTGCTGAGGATGCCATCAATACCCTTCGTGATCGTTGTGGCGCTGGTCATGTGGCTCCAGAGTATGTAGCTGATGCACATAAGTTCATGGACGAGGTTCGCCGTGAGCGTGAGGTGGAACTTGCTTTCGAGGGCTTCCGTTTCAACGACTTGCAGCGCTGGTTGCTCCTGACCGAGGCTCCTTACAATGTAAAGTACTCTGATGAGTTTGACCGTGTGGAGGGTGCCGATTTCTACAAGAATAATGACCCAGCTGATGCTAAGGTGGATAACTTCCGCCAGGAAGCGATCTTGACTCGTCACTTCACAGCCAAGCACTATTGGTTCCCATTGCCTATCAAGGATGTTTATCTCTATCAAGAGCTTAGTCAGAATCCTGGTTGGTAAAATAACATTATATAGTAATACTAAAATAAGAATGATAGTATGAATTCAAAATTCAAATCATATAATTCAAAGTTCCTGTTGGCAGGTCTTGTGTCATTGGCTCCTATGGCTGCCGATGCCAAAACTGCTGCTGAGAACGAAACCGATACCGTTGCTGCCGACAAGGAGATGGTCAATGTGGCTTATCGCAAGGTAGCCAAGGGTGACATCTTGGGCGGCGTTTCGGTAGTCGATGTAGAGGGATTGATGAAGAAAAACTACCACACTTATAGCCTTGACAACATGCAGGGCTACGTGGGTGGTTGGAATGGCAACTCTCTCTGGGGCATGGATGCTGACAATGCAGGATACTTGGTATTGGTAGATGGTGTGCCTCGTGAGGCAACCAACGTGATGCCTAGCGAGATTGACCAGATTACATTCCTCAAGGGTGCGCAAGCTGTAGTGCTCTATGGTAGCAAGGCAGCTAAGGGTGCTGTGCTCATCACCACCAAGCGTGGCAAGAACGATGGCTTGAAGGTTGAGGTGCAGGCTAACGCTGGTCTCAATGTGGCTAAGTCATTCCCTGAGTATCTGGGCTCTGCTGAGTATATGACTCTCTACAACGAGGCTCGTGCCAATGACGGTTTGACTCCTCTCTACTCTGCTGAGGATATCTACAATCATGGCTTGGGCACCAACCCATATCGTTATCCTAATCTCGATATGTACTCTTCTGACTATCTTCGCAAGATGAATAGTCGCTACGAGGCTACTGCTGAGATTAGTGGTGGTGGTAAGCGTGCTCACTTCTATAGCAACATCAACTATTATCGCCAGGGCGACTTCCTGAAGTTTGGTGAGGCTAAGAACAATAACACTCAGCGTTTCAGTGTACGTGGTAATGTAGATGTCAACATCACAGATGACATCAAGGCTTGGGTCAACTCCAATGCCACATTCTATGATTCACATTCTGCTATTGGTGATTATTGGAATGCAGCTGCTACTTGGCGTCCTAACTTCCCACAGAATGCTAGTCCATTGATCTCTACAGACATGATAGCTCCTAATGCCAAAGCTGCTTGGGACTTGATGAGTGTGGCTAAGCTGGTGGATGGCAAGTACTTCTTGGCTGGTACACAGGCTAACTCTTCTAACATCTTCGCAGATTACCTTGCTGCTGGTAAGAGCAAGTATACTAGCCGCCAGTTCCAGTTTGATACAGGTGTTAACATCAATCTGCACAAGTTGTTGCAGGGCTTGTCTTTCGAGACTCGTTTCGCAGTAGATTATGCTACCTCTTACACCACATCTTTCAATAATAGCTATGCCATCTATATCCCAACATGGTCAAACATCGACGGCAAGGATATGATCGTAGCTTTGAAGAAGGAAGGTGAGGATAAGAAGTCTGGTGTACAGAACATCGCTAATAGTGTGGACAATCAGACCATGCTCTTCTCTGCTCAGTTCAATTACGCCAATACATTTAATAAGGTACATAACCTCTCTGCGATGTTGATTGCCTCTGGCTTCCAGCAGTCGAAGTCTGGACAGTATCATAAGAACTCAAGTGCTAATCTTGCCTTGGATGCATCTTATGATTACGCCAAGACTTATTATGCAGACTTCGGCTTGGCAGCTATCCACTCTGCACAGTTGGCTCCAGGTCATCGTGTAGGCTTCTCTCCTTCACTTTCATTGGGTTGGAGACTCAAGAACGAGAACTTCTTGAAGAACAGCAAGGTGGTAGATGACATGATGATCAGTGTATCTGGTAGCATCATCAACGAGGATATTGACTTGGCAGTAAATGACAACAGATACTATCTCTATGACACCAACTGGCAGACAGCTGATGGTTATGGATGGTATGATGGTTCTGCTGGCAAGTACACATTCTCTAAGCGTTCTGCCAACAAGGATCTCGACTTCATCAAGCGTAAGGAACTTTCTGTCAACTTCAAGACTTCCTTGTGGCAGCAGATGGTAACATTGGATGCTAGCTTCTTCGTTAACTCGATGGAGGGTTATCTGATTTCTACTCCAACGTTCTATCCTTCTCACTTTAAGCCAGGCTATCCTGATGCTTCATTCATGCCTGTGCTCAACTTTAACAATAATCGTCGCATCGGTTTCGACTTCGCAGCTAACTTCAATAAGAAGGTGGGTGATGTAGACTTGCAGCTCGGCGTAACAGGTACTTATTATAACACCAAGGCTACCAAGCGTGATGAGTTGAACGTATGGGATTACCAAAACCGTGAGGGCAAGGCTATCGATGGTATCTGGGGTTATAAGTTTGCTGGCTTCTTCCAGAGTGAGGAAGAAATCAAGAACTCTCCAGACCAGAGCCGCTTGGGTAGTGACGTGAAGCCTGGCGATATGAAGTATGTGGATGTAAACGGTGATGGCAAGATCGACTCTTACGACCAGGTGTTCCTGGGCAAGGGTGGTTGGTATGGCTCTCCATTCACATTGGGTGTAAACCTCACTGCTAAGTGGAAGAACTTCACATTCTTCGCCCTCGGTACTGGCAACTTCGGTGCTTATGGCTTGAAGAACAATTCTTACTGGTGGGTAAAGGGTGACGGCAAGTACTCAGCTGTGGTTCGCAATCGCTGGACTGAGGCAACCAAGGAGACTGCTACTTATCCACGTCTTACCACACTCTCAGGTAGCAACAACTATCAGACATCAGACTTCTGGATGTACAGCACAGACGCTTTCCGCTTGGCTAAGGTACAGATTACATACGACCTGCCTAGCACGCTCTTCCAGAAGACTTGGGTTAAGGGCTTGTCTGCTTTTGTAAGCGGTGCCAACTTGCTCACTATCTCTAAGAACCGTGAGTTATTGGAGATGAACATAGGTAGTGCTCCTCAGACACGCTATTATAATATAGGTGTGAAGGCTACATTCTAATCATTATTAAATGTATACAGAAATGAAAATTAATAAGTTATTTATATTAGCTGCATTGTCACTCTCGTTGGTGTCTTGCTCAGATCTCTTTGAGCCTGCACAGGAAAACAACCGTAGCTTGGACGAGATTTACGAAGAGCCTACTTATGCTCAGGGACTTCTCGGCTATGCTTATGCCATGCTTCCTTATAATACCAAAAGTGTAACTGATGTGGCAACCGATGATGCTGTAAGCAATGATTTGTCTAACAGCTACCTGAAAATGGCTACTGGTTCTTGGGCTGCCTATGATGACCCTATGAGCAAGTGGGCTAGCTGTCGTGCTAGCATCCAGTACTTGAACATCTTCCTTCAGGAAGTGGACAAGGTAGACTGGGCTAAGGACAAGGGTGCGCAGCAGATGTTCTGTGAGAGCCGTAAGGGTGAGGCTTATGCCTTGAGAGCTCTCAATATGTATTATCTCTTGATGAACCATGGTGGTTGGACTGAGGATGGTCAGCTCCTGGGTGTGCCAAACTTGACAAAGCCAGAGGATACTTCTTCTGATTTCAATCAGCCACGTGCCACATTCCAAGCTTGCTTGGATCAAATTTATAGCGACTTGGACCAGGCTGAGCAGTTGCTGCCTTTGGACTACAATGATTTGACTAAGTCAGATCCTGTGCCAGAAAAATACACTGCTATGGGTGTGGACAACTATCAGGACTATAACCGTGTATTGGGTTCTCTGATGCGTGGTCGTGTGAGCGGTCGTATCGCCAAGGCTATCCGTGCACAGGTTTCTCTCCTTGCTGCCAGCCCTGCTTTTAATAAAGGTACCAATGTGGATTATAAGCGTGCTGCTGATGATGCAGCCAGCTTGCTCGACTTGATTGGTGGTGTAAGCGGCTTGTCTGAAACAGGTAATTCTTGGTATGCTCAGACTAATGAGATTAATAATTTGCAGTCTGGTGCATGTCCTAAGGAAATCATCTGGCGTGGTAATAAGACTAATGGTGCAGATGATTGGGACCTCGGTTTGAACCAGGAGGCTGATAACTTCCCTCCATCTCTCTATGGTAAGGGACGTATCAATCCTACCCAGAACTTGGTGGATGCTTTCCCTGCTGCCAATGGTTATCCTATCACAGATGAGCGCAGTGAGTATGATGACTTGGATCCTTACAGTAATCGTGATCCACGCTTGGATCTCTACATTATCTATAATGGCTGCAAGTATAAGGGTGCAACCATCAATACCGACATCACCACTGCCAACAATGACAATGGACTGAATAAGATTGGTAACTCTACACGTACTGGTTACTATATGAAGAAGCTTCTTCGTGAGGATTGTAATCCTAATCCAAATGCCAAGAACGCACAGTATCACTATCCTGTGTATATCCGCTATACCGAGATTTTCTTGGATTATGCTGAGGCTGCCAATGAGGCTTGGGGACCTAAGGGCAATGGCACACATGCTTATTCTGCATACGATGTAATCAAGGCTATCCGTCATCGTGCAGGCATCACAGATGATTCTTATCTTGATGAGTGCGCTAACGACCAGGTTAAAATGCGTGAGTTGATTCGCAATGAGCGTCGTATTGAGCTCTGCTTCGAGAACAAGCGCTTCAATGACCTCCGCCGCTGGAAGGCTCCTATCAATGAGGCTGTTCATGGCGTGGAGATTTCTACAGAGGCTGGTATTCCACAGTTCAAGGATATCACAGTAGAGGAAAGAAAATACGACGACTATATGTATTACGGTCCTGTGCCACAGACTGAAATCCTCAAGTGGGATCAGCTGAAGCAGAATGCAGGATGGAAATTACAAACGACTAACATTTTATAATGATGAAAACTATGAAGATGAATAAATATTTCTCAATGGCTGCACTCGGAGCCTTGGCTCTGACTTTCGGCTCTTGTGAGAACGGCACGCCTGAGTTTGACGACTACGAGGGTGGCACATCAGTCTACTTCGCCCACCAAAACGTGGAGCGTATATTGGTGTTGGGCAATGACGAGAATCGTGACAATACCAAGGACAACGAGCATATTATCAACATCGTGTCTACCATGGGTGGTGCTTACAATGGTAAGGACATCACACTGGATGTGGCTGTAGATAATTCGCTTTGTGACAACCTCTATTTCTCTGATGGCGTATCTCCTGTAAAGCCTATGCCTGCAGAGTATTACACCTTGGCAGGTAACACCATCTCTTATGGTGGCAACTTGCAGGGAAGATTACAGGTGAAGCTCAACGAAGCTTTCTTCGCTGATCCTGCTTCTGTAAAGAATACTTATGTCATCCCTCTGGTCATCAAAGATCAGAAGGGTGCTGGCAAGATCTTGACGGGTACTCCTTTCCAGGAGGGGGAAACTCCTGCGCTGACCAATAGCGATGCGTGGAAGACATTGCCTAAGAACTATGTACTCTACTGTGTGAAGTATATGAACCCTTGGGCTGGATTCTATCTGCGCCGTGGTACAGATAAGATTACTGAGAATGGTCAGACCACAGAGGAGAAGCGTGAGGGTGCAACTATTGAGAAGGACGAGGTTTGCCAGATTACTACCAAGAGCCTTACAGAGGCTATCTATCCTCTCACAGTCAAGAGAGTTGTGGGCAAGGATGCTGAGGGCAAGGATATCCTCAAGTCTTATACTTGCAACTTGAAGCTTACCTTTGCTAACGATGGTACTTGCACTGTTTCTTCCGAGACAGAGGGCGTAACTGCTACAGGTACAGGTAAGTTTGTGGAGAAGGGCGCTAAGCTGGCTTGGGGCAACAAGGATCGTGACATCCTGACTCTCCAGTATACCGTAGACTTCGGTGCTGTCAAGGTAGAGACAACCGACCAGTTTGTAGCTCAAACTCGTGGTAACACCAATGGTATTCCTACTTTCGATACTCAGTATATCGTAAAGTAAGCTGCGGTAATTATCAATTAAGTATCATCTAATAATAGGTAGATTATTATGAAATTGAAAAATATTAATTTTGGTTTAGGCTTGGTAGCTCTCTTGGCTTTGTCATCATGTGCTGATGACAAGTTCTCGGAGTACAGAACTGATATGACCAAGAACTTGAAGGAATATCAGTATCTTAACAACTACGAGCCTTTGAAGAAATATGTCGAAGACATGAAGGCTTCTGGCAAGTGCAATCCCGACTTTAAGTTGGGTATTGCACTGGCTGCGCCCGACTTCAACAAACAGGAGCTTGTATATTGCTTGGCTGGTAGCAACTTCGAGGAGATGACAGCAGGCAACGCCATGAAGTATGCTTCTTGTGTAAAAGATGATGGAACCTTTGACTTTAATACTGTTAAGGATTTCGTTACAAATGCACAGGATGCAGGTTTGACCATCTATGGTCATACGCTTGCTTGGCATTCTCAGCAGAACAAGAAGTATCTTAGTAAACTTATTGCAGATAAGGAAATTCAGGTAGACCCTAGTCAGAAAGTTGATAAGGTAGATGCTTATACCGACTTTTCTAAAATGAATAGTTTCCCTTTTTATGTAATGGACTATACTCCTGAAATCAAAGATGGAATTTTGATTAGCAAATATCCTGGAAAATGGTATCAGTATTTTGTAGTTGACAATTATCCTGTAGATGTTGATGCCAAGAGAGAATATAAGGTAACAGCTATGATCAAGGCTTCAGAAGATGGACAGATTGATGTGCAGACGGGTAACTGGGGAGCAACAACATCCCAGAAAATGTCAGTTTCTACACAGTGGAAAGAGCAATCTGTAACATTTAGTGGATTAACAACAGAAAAAGCTTTTGTCGTTTTCCAACCAGGAGATTTTGCAGGAGACATTTCTTGTAAGTGGGTAAAAGTTACTCATTCTGAGGCTCCGGTAATGGAAATCGAGACCGAGGTTCATAAGGAAACTTATACTGATGGTGATTTCCCATTCTATGCTATGGGTTGTACACCTCCTGTTATTAATGGAGCTATCCACTTTGTTCCTACAGGCGATTGGTCTCAATTCTTTGTTATGCCAGGTGGCGATAATGAATTAGATGAAGGTGACTATGTTGTTTATTTAGACCTTACTTCTGATAAGGATGCAAGTGGTGTAGATCTCACCATGCAAAATGGTTGGGGTGGCACAGCTCAAGCTATTACAGCCAAAGTGCCTGTAGCTGCAGGTCGTCATTCGGTAAAAATCGAAATGCCTAAAGTAGAAGGTGGTAATTATGACATCATTCTTAAGCCTCAGACAGCTGATGCTACTTTGGATGTTCATTCTGTTAGAGTTTGCAAGATTACTAAGTCTAATTCTATTCCTCTTACGGACGAAGAGAAGAAATCTCGTCTTACTGATGCAATGGGCAAGTGGATTGATGGTATGATGGAGGCTACTAATGGTTATGTTACATCTTGGGAAGTTGTGAACGAGGCCCTTTCTGGTGACGATAAAGATGGTGATGGCAAGTACGACTTGCAGCATGCTGCTACAGCTTCTGCTGACGACAAGAAGAACTGCTTCTACTGGCAGGATTATCTCGGCGACATCGACTATGTTCGCTTAGCCGTGGCTGATGCTCGCAAGAGTTTTGCCGCCCATAATGGTGACCCTAAGAAATTGAAACTCTTCATCAATGATTATAACTTGGAGAGCGATTGGGACGACAATGGCAAGTTGAGGAGTTTGATTCAGTGGATCAAGGATTGGGAGGCTGATGGTGTTACCAAGATTGATGGTATCGCATCTCAGATGCATATCTCTTGCTATGCTGATCCTAACACTCAGAAATCTAAGAAAGATCATATCGTCAAGATGTTGGAGTTGATGAAGGAAAGTGGCAAGCTTTGCAAGATTTCTGAACTTGATATGGGGTATGTTGATGCCGCTGGCAAAGAAGTGAAGACAGCCGATATAACAGAGGAACAACACAAGGAAATGCGTGACCTCTACACCTTCGTTCTCCAGAAGTACTTCGAGATTATTCCTGCTGCTCAGCAGTATGGTATCACTCAGTGGTGTGCTACAGATGCTCCTAAGGATTCAGGTTGGCGTCCTGGTTTGCCAGTAGGCCTCTGGGATCTCAACTATCTTCGCAAGCATACCTATGCAGGTTTCGCTGTAGGTCTTGGTGCTCCAGAATATTGGAAGGAAGCCAAGTAAATACTCTAAAAGACATTAGTTTTAGGTTTATCATACAAAGATTAACCGAAAAAAGATGTTAGTCGTTAAGGTTGGCTGTGTTGTGATGACACGGTCAACCTTTTTGCGTTTTCGTGCCAAAATCTTTAATTTGGCTTCCCAGAGAAGGACGTGATGTATTAGGCCATCCTACAAGCGGAATCTTTATTCACAAGGGTAGAAAAATTGTGATGAAGTAGTTAGGTTTTGTGATAAAATAAAAATAGTTTTGTTGTTTAGATGTCCTTTCACCTTTCATCTATCTTCTTGCATTTCAGATAGATGAAAGGTGAAAGGACTTTTTTGTTTCTTATAGGTGCTCTAGCCAATTTTCGGGAGTGATGATCGTTTTATCCTTCACATCGTATGTGTTTAGGAAGGAAGCAGGAAACTGAGTATTTGCTCTCTTTGGATTCCATTTCATTTCGAAGAGAGTAAACTGTCCGTCGCTTTCCTCGATGTAGTCTATCTCTTGCTGTTGGTTGGTTCGCCAGAAATAGCTGTTTACATATCTTCCTTCATACTGGTTAGCTTTTATTCTTTCGCTGATAACGAAGTTCTCCCACAAGGCACCAACATCTTGTCGAAGGGCCAAAGGTGCAAAGTTTTGCAATATGGCATTTCGGATACCATTGTCGTAAAAGTAAAACTTCTTGGCTCGTTTCAGTTCTGTGCGCAGGTTTCTGCTAAAACCATTTAGCTTGAAGATGATATAGCATTTTTCTAGCAAGTCTACATATTTTTCCACGGTTTTGCTGTCCGTACCTACTGTCTGTGCCAGCTCATTGTATGAAACTTCGCTAGTAACTTGCAGTGCTAAAGCAGTGAGTAGCTTGCTAAGCAATGCAGGTCGGCGTATACTCTCTAAGGTGAGCAAGTCCTTATAGAGATAACTATTGGACAGATTGTACAAGATGTCTTTTGCATCTTTTGTATGATTGATGACATCTGGGTATGAGCCATAGATGAGGCGATTCTCTAGTGTTTGCTTTACTGTAAGTAAGCCTTGAGATTCGAGTAATTCACCAGTGGACAATGGAAAGAGATGATACTCAAACTTTCTGCCGGTCAGTGGCTCATTGAGCTTGTTTTGTAATTCAAATGAGGAAGAGCCTGTTACCAGTAATTGTACTTCAGGGAAGTTGTCGGTAATCAATTTTAGGGTTAGCCCTATGTTTTCTACTCTTTGTGCCTCGTCTATCATGACAATCTTGTGTTTGCCAATGAGCAATTTTAGTTCTTGGCTATTCACCTGGGATAGCATTTCTTTTACTTCTGGCTCATCACAGTTTAATTGCAATATAGGTTCCGTACGTTTTTCAAGTATCATTTTGAAAAGCGTACTTTTTCCTACTTGTCTGGCACCTATTATAATAATAGCTTTACCACCAAACATTCTGGCCTCTATCGTTTCTTGTAGTTTCCTTCTTATCATTTTATTCTTATGTTTAAATTTTTTGCAAAGATTATGCAAATGAGCGCAATGAAAGCTCGCTTTCAAATTGCCGAGTGC
>DAWDAD010000014.1:0-2340 GCA_052356385.1 Prevotella sp. | reverse complement strand
GAGCGCAATGAAAGCTCGCTTTCAAATTGCCGAGTGCAGCTAATCTTCTGCAAAGATTATGCAAATGAGCGCAATGAAAGCTCGCTTTCAAATTGCCGAGTGCAGCTAATCTTCTGCAAAGGTAATGAAAATATTCGCTAATCCAAAAAATAACACTGTTTTTTTGGATTATAATCCGAAAATTCGTACTGATTTTTTGGATTAGGGACATTTTTGAGCTATTTTTGCCTTGTTAATAGGGTGCCATGTAACTTTAGTTTATACCCAATGTTATGGGTTGTGAAAATTTTTAATCTAGTATCTGTTGCTTGTAGCCCTAGGAGTTGATGATTGTTGTTCCAGAAGCTAATGCCTTTAACTCCTGTTCCTAATGATTGCAAGTCCTAGAATCGCATATCTTTTGGCGACCGCCAAAAGAACTACGGAAGGCATTCTTCTCACTATTACTTACGTCACTTGTAGGCATCAAGCCCTACGCTTGTAATCATTCAGTACTGGGAGGTCAGGTAACAAACCTGCCCTCCCAGTGCATTTTGATACGTTTGATAAAGTATTTGATATATGGCGCAAAGCCTATGTCGGATTATTCTTGTAATTTTGCAACGAATAAACAATTTAATCATATACGAATGAAAAAGAAAAATATCCAGACCCCTGTTTTATCAATGGCCATTGCTGCATGTATGATATCTCACCAGCAAAATGCGCAGGCCGGAGAAAATCCGTCCCTGCAAAATGATTCCGTGCCTTATGTAACCATGCCGGACGTTTCCCCTAAACTCACCACAGGAGATGGAAATCCCCTGCTGGATTTTATGTTTACAGCGGATCCAACTGCAGTAGAATATAATGGCAGAATTTATGTGTACGCAACAAACGATCAGCAACAATATGATTCAATAGGCGGTTACGGAAAAAACTCCTACGAATACATCAAATCTCTGGTGATGATGTCTTCCGATGACATGACAAACTGGACCTATCACGGAATTATTAAAACAGACAGCATCGCCCCATGGATACAAACATCATGGGCACCGTCGATCGCAAAACGTGAGGAAGCGGACGGCAAGACTCACTTTTACCTCTATTTCTCCAATAGCGGGGGTGGAACCGCAGTGCTGACATCCACATCCCCCATAGGACCGTGGTCAAGCCCGCTGAATCATAGTTTGGTAGACACAAACACTCCCGGCATAGCAGGAGAATGCAAAGCTGCTTTCGATCCGGGTGTAGTCATCGATGACAAAGGAAAAGGTTGGCTGACAGTAGGCGGAGGATGTGCTCGCATTATGCGTTTGGGAAAAGACATGATTAGTGTGGATGGCCCGATAAAGCCCATCAGGGCTCCCCATCATTTCGAAGCTAACGAATTAAACTACATCAACGGCACATACGTTTATACTTATAACATAGATTGGCAAGATTTTAGCGACTGGCCTCTCCCGACAGAGAGACCAACCACCTGTTGCATGAGTTACATGACTAGCAAAACTCCGCTGGTAACCAAAAGTTGGAAATACCAGCACAACTATATGAAAAACCCTGGAGATTATGGATTTGACTACAGCAACAATCATACACATCTACACAAATTCCGCGGGAAATGGTATGTATTCTATCACACAATGAGTTTGCAACATAGTTTCAATACAACAGCTGGTTTTCGTAATGTTTGTGTCGATGAAATACAAGTTGACGAGAATACTGTGAATATCCACATGGGTAATCAGACTCTGAAAGGCGTAAAACAGATACAGCCTATGAATCCGTTCATCATCCAGCAGGCCGAAACCACAGCAGCCACACAAGGTGTCAAGTTCACAAATGGAAAAAGCATCGGGGACATGTATGCCGTTACCGTTCCCAACAAGACTGGCATCATTGCTGTCAGAGGTGTGGAATTCAACAAAGTACCTTCCAGTCTGGAAATTAAGGCATCCGGAAACGGAATCATAGAAGTTCGCCGGGATAGGCCGGACGGAGAAGTCATAGCTTCAATCAAAGTCGGTACCCCGCAAATGAAACTCATAGAATCCCAACTTCAAAAGAATATGACAGGCACAATGGACCTCTGTTTTGTCCTGAAAGGAAACAATATCACATTCGACGAATGGATGTTCAAATGATACCTTCCTGATGACAAGGAGGGTGCATTGCCCATTATGATGCACTCTCCTTAACTTCCTGTACGTATCCCGTACTGAGGAGACTATGCATGGAAGCTGTGCTATCGTTGGATTCTCTTGTTTGTTTTTGCAACACTAAGATAAGTGAATTCTTCGACATGGCAAAATCCTGGGCCGCTCGGCTCTGCCGCTTGACTTGTTCAAGAACTTT
>DAWDAD010000013.1:0-51356 GCA_052356385.1 Prevotella sp. | reverse complement strand
CACGACATTCAGAACCACAATCTGACGCTCTAACCAACTGAACTACGTCCACCATTTTCTTGTAAGCGGGTGCAAAGGTACGAAAAAAAAATGATTCCACCAAATTTTTTCGTACCTTTTTTCTGTTTTTTTATTTAGCAGGGCCATTTGGCACTACTGGAGCTGCCTTTTGAGCATCTGCACCTGCTGCAGGAGCCGCTTTCTGAGCACCTGCTGCTGCATCCTTGCTAGCACCTGGCATGGCAGGAAGAGCAGTCTGCTCCTGAGTTGCACCCTCCATAACGCTATTTTCGCCTGTTGCCTGCGGAGCAACGTATGCGCAAGCAACGCTGATTACTACCATAAGAGCTGCGAGACCCCATGTAATCTTTTCTACGATGTCGGTAGTCTTGCGTACACCCATGATGGAATTGGTTGAAGAGAAGTTAGATGCCAATCCACCTCCCTTTGACTCCTGGATCAGCACGATGAGAACCATCAGGATTGAAACCAGGACGATTAATACTACAAATAATGTGTAAGCCATTTTTTAATTTTAAAACTAGTTTTATTATTATTATTTTATTTATTTTTTATCCCTTTGCAGAGCATATTATTTCTTAGCATTCAGTATCAGCTTCTCCAGGAACCTGAGTTGATCTACATAATAGGCACTCTTTTGTGGGTGCTGCTTATGCAGGCGATCGATAATCTGATAGGCTCTCTCATACTTTCCCTGCTTGATGTAGATTCTAGCAAGGGTTTCTGTAAAGATTCCGCCATTATCGCTAGACTCATTATGAGGTGTTGCTTCTGCAGGTTCTGTGTCTGCTGATGATTTTGGTTCAGATTCCTCTGTGCCGTTAATCTTTTCCAGATTAAAACCACCTTCTTCAATGAAGTCATCGATGAGACTGATTGTACGGGATGGTTGCTCCATCTTCTGTTCTGTCTCAGTCTCCATCAGATATGATACGTAATCTACTGCTGCATCTGCTGGTGTAGGTTTGCGTTTCTCTTTCTTCTTCTCGTTTTCCTCAGCATCGGTAGGGATGGAGTCGAGGAAGTTATCAATGAGGCTGCTGGTGCGATCTTCTTTCTTCTTGGCATCAAGAATGCCCATACCTTGTGGCTTATTCTGGGTACGCTTGAGCTGATAGTGAGCTGCCTCTATCATCTGGAAGATGACTTTGCGGTCGGAGATATAGATGGCTGCTCGGCGAAGTTCTTCATCGAAGCTGGGGTCGTGGAGCAGGTATAGGTTTTTCAACATCAGCAGGCGAGCCGTCTGATAGTACGGATAAAGAGCCAAGAGCGCACGTAGGTCGTAGAGCGTCTCTCGGTCCATTTCCTCAGGATGTTGTATTAATCTATTTAATTCCACGATGTTTTGCTTTTTTCTTTGAACATTGAATTTTTTACCAGTTAGCTACAGTTGCATTGAATATCTGATCAACCAAATCCTTTACCATCTGGGTAACCAGCTCTTCCTGCACTGATGCCAGGCTCTGAGTGGTATCGTAGGTCTTGGCGGAGGTAAACTGTCGCTCGAAGTCCTCGTTGTGGTTTTTGGTATTGGTGAAGCGGACGTTCACTGTAATGCTCAATTCGGTCTGTGCAGAATATCCCTCTGCACTCACCGACTTGTTACGCTGTGAGTATTGGGTGATTTCTCCCTCAATCTTCAAATCTCCGTTTCGGGAAACCTGGCGCAGCTGAGTGTTGCTGGCAAACTTGTCTTTCAGCTCATTGTTGAACATTGGACCCATTGGTCCCCAAACATACGAGCTTCGGATAGGGAAGTCGGCCAACTGGATGGTCTTGGTCTTGGTATAGTCAATGCTGGCTCCGTTAAACTTGTAGCTTACGGAGCAGGCTGCAGTAGCTCCCATTACCAATATGATGCCTATTATATATAGGTACGCGCGTAAGTGCTTCATTTTTTTATTCTTTATTATTGTCTTTCCCAGCAATGAGTCATTAATCATTTCCGAGCCCGTATTTCTTGATTCTTCGATAGAGGGTGCGGTCGGAGATTCCCAATTCATCGGCTGCTTTTTTTCTGTTGCCATTGTTTCTCTCCAATGCTTTTTCTATCATCTGCCTGCCCAGTTTGCTGAGGTTAAGCGATTCGTTCTCGCTCAACTCTTCGTTGTCGAAATCCTTGATTTCCTCTGCTTCTACTTCCTGGGCTTCTGGTCGGGAATGTATCAGGTCTGGATGAGAGTTCAGCATATCCGAGTGCGACTGTATGATATCCGACGTACGAGATGGTGTCACATCTATTGGATAGTTTGCGGGTATGATGCTATTGTCTATCGGTTGTGATTGAGAGAACCCTTGGACACCGTTCAGTCCGCGCGCTTCATCAAGTTGTTTTCTCAACGAGTTCATTTCGCGTCTCAAGTCGCTTACGTTTCCTCTCAATTCGTACAGAATCTTATAGAGAATTTCTCGTTCGCTTTCATAACTGTGCTGCCCTACGCTCTGTTGAGGAATCGGGGCCAGCTGTGTACTCTCCTCATCTTTTGGGATGAATTGGAGAAGTGCATCCAGTCCGATTTCTCTTTCTTTTGAGAGTACCGACATCTGCTCTGTGATATTCTTGAGCTGTCGTACGTTTCCTGGCCACTTGTATTTCAACATCAGTTGCTTGGCATCTTCTGAAAGCGAGATTTTCGGCAAGTGGTATTTCTCAGCCATTTGCATTGCAAAGAGACGGAAGAGCAAGAGTATGTCACCGCCACGTTCGCGCAAAGGAGGCATCTGGATAGGAATCGTATTGAGACGATAGTAGAGATCCTCACGGAATCTTCCTTCGCTCACAGCCTTGCGCATATTCACATTGGTGGCAGCTACGATACGAACATTGGTCTTTCGGATTTCTGTACCTCCTACTCGGATATATTCACCAGTTTCCAGCACACGAAGCAGTCGGGCTTGGGTCTGGATAGGGAGTTCTCCTACCTCATCGAGGAAGATGGTTCCCTTGTTGGCTATTCCGAAGTAACCTTCGCTTTCACCGATGGCTCCAGTGAAGGAACCCTTTTCGTGTCCGAAGAGTTCGCTGTCAATGGTTCCCTCTGGGATGCTGCCGCAGTTTATGGCGAAGTATTTCTCTCTTCTTCGTGGAGAATTGTCGTGGATGACTCTTGGAATGATTTCCTTACCCACTCCGCTTTCTCCGATGATGAGCACGGAAAGGTCTGTCGGTGCCACCTGTAAGGCAACATCGAGAGCATGATTCAATCCGTCGCTATTTCCGACGATATTGTATCGTTGTTTTATCTTTTGAAGTTCGGAATTATCCATTTAGCTGCCAAAATTACATATTTTTTTTGAATTATCTGCTTTTTTCGTCCAAAAATAGGTTATGGAGAGCAGAAAATAGGTGATTTTTAACTTTTTCGCCTATCTTTCTGCTCTTTTTCCCTAATTTCTAGTCACGTATCAGGCTGATATTGCTGCCGGAAACATACAAGTTCCAGCAGCTAATTTCGCCTTGTTTTTTACTCTTTAGAAGCAGGCTTCTGACCAGCCTGAACTGCAGAGAGAACAGCAGAGAGTGCTGCAGCAGCCTGTGCAGCCTTCTGCTTGTTAGGCTGTTGAGCTTTCTGATTATTGTTCTTCTGCTCATTGTTCTGTGCCTCCTTCTGCTCGTTGTTTCTTGGAGCATTGTTCTGCGCCTCCTTCTGCTCGTTGTTTCTTGGAGCATTGTTCTGCACCTCCTTCTGCTCGTTACCCTTTGGTGCTCCCTGTTTTCCGTTCTTAGAAGGGAATGGAGATGGAGCATGCTTCTTTGGGATAGAGAAGCGAACCTTTTCACTTTCGTCTCGCTTCTCGTGATAGAGTTTTGGCAGCGGGTTTGTACCCACCTCGTCGCTTGTTTCGCGATGGCGGAAAGCATCGAGTGCCGTGAAGATAGCATGGCGGAATGATGTTGGGTCTGCCTCGTTGCAGCCTGCCATGAAGTAGCAAGGAGTTGTGTTGGCTGCGGTATGGATAAGTGGCAAGCCTGCAGTGTAGAGCACGCCATCCTCGTTGTAGAGAGCATGGAATGGCACGGTAGCCTGATCGTAGTACATTGCCATGATTCCATCGAATTCGCTGAAGTAACCGCTGCCGAAGAATTCGTCTGCAGGGTAAGGACCAAACGCCTGGATTCCCTTGTCAGCAAGGTGGTCGATAGCCGGGATGATGATTTCGCGTTCCTCTTTGCCGCAACTCTGTTCCTCGTTGATGCTAGGATTCAGGGCTAGTACGGCGATACGTGGATTGGTGATGAGGAAGTCGCGCTTCAATGTCTGCCAGAGCAATGTTGTCTTGCTCACGATACTTTCCTGACTGATTGCACCAGCTACTTGAGCCAAAGGTGTCTTTTCTGTGATAGCTGCGATACGGAGGTCGTCTCCGATGAGGATGCTCAGGGAACTGTTGCGGTCACCGATACATGTTTCGATGTACTCCTTGTGTCCCTTGAAGGTATATCCTTCTATTTTGACGTTCTGACTGCTGACAGGTGCTGTAATCAAGACATCATAGAGATTGTTGCGATAGTCGGTCATAGCACGGTCGAGTGCTTTGATGGCTGCAGCTCCTGATTCATCAGTAGGAAGTCCCATATCTACCTTAACCTCTTCATCTACGGCTGCGAGGAGGTTGATACGTCCATCTTCTGCATCTTCTGCTTTCTGGATGATAGAGAACTGGGCTGGCAGATTCATCGCCTTGCGATAATAAGCTGCCACTTTAGGTGAACCATAGATGATTGGTGTGCAAAACTCCAACATCTCTGGCTCACTGAATGCCTTAAAAATGAGTTCATATCCGATACCATTGGTATCTCCGTGGGTGATAGCCACCCTGATTTTCTTGTTGTCCATTAATACTTATTTTATAGTAGAAATCGCAGCTTCGAGCTGCTTGATTAATATTTTCTTTTTCATTTCGGGAGCATAGACGAAGCCAATGATGTAGAGGTCGTAGCCTTGCTGAATTTCTGCTTGGCTTGTTGACTTATGAATGCGATGCATGACATAAGGTCCTCCCATGGCATCCCCCTTCATCTCCCAGAGCCCTCTTTCTGAAAGAACTGGAATCTCCATATACATGCTGTCGGTTTCGCCGAGCATGTTGGTTCGAAGAATGCTGTCTATCTGAGCTTTATCATCTGCAGGAACTGCATTTGAATTCTTCATTCTTCGTTCTTCACTCTTCACTTTAAACACGAGTAGGTTTTGCATTCCTGTACTTGCATTATTCGAGATCCAGATGAAGTCTTTTGCTTTTTTGCTGGCGTTCATCGAGACCGGAATCTTCATGTCAATTCCAAACATCTTCTTGATTTCGTCCTGCATCTCCTTGTTTTGTTTGCTGGGGTTGCAGGAGATGATATCTGCCAGATGTTTCAACTCTACCTCATTCACGATTTGGCGGAGTCTTTCGCCATTGAGCTTTTCCTGCAACTGCTGTGTCGAGCGGGCTGTAATGCGGATGATATTCTGCGGTGCAGCATTTTCGTCGTGGCTCAGCCTGACGGAGAAATCCCGCTCTCCGATATTCACGATGATTCGGGTTCTGACGAGCAGATAGCTGCCCTGGGTCTTGCCCTTTTTCACCTGAATCAGTCGGCAGAGTGGTTCGGGTTGAGGTAGTCCTGTCACATCCTCTGTCAGCATCTTGGTTACGATGCTGTCGGTATCACCCTCGAGTACCACCTCGTAAGGTTGTCCCGTGCTGGCTGGCTTTTTCCTGTTCTTACCTGTTATATCGCAACTTGCCAGGAGAATGAATATAAGATAGAACGAGAAAAGAAACGTTATCGTTTTTCTCACCATTATGCTATTCTCTCTACATCTCCTCTTTCTGCTTCTCATCCTCATGATGTCGGATTTCTCCGATCTTTTTCGAGGTGCTGAGCAGACCACAGGCGGCGTAGATGTCCTGGCCGCGGCTGGCACGGATAGTGGTGAAAACACCGTGGAAAGTGAGGTAATCACGGAACTGCTCCATCTTCTCATCGTTCACCCCCTGCAGCGGGATGTCGGGAATCTGATGGAAGCGGATGAGATTGAAACGGCAATCAAGCCCCTTCACCAGTTTGATGATGGCCTTGGCATGCTGCATACTGTCGTTCACTCCCTTGAATACGATGTACTCGAAACTCAGGCGGCGCTGATGAGAGAAATCGTAGTTCTTCAGAAGCTCTACCACCTGTTCTATACTCATTCCGCGTTCAGCAGGCATCAGTTCTGCACGTTCTGATGGTATCGGGTCGTGCATTGAAATTGCCACATGGCATTCGCTCTCTTCCAGGAATCGCTTCAGCTTATTCTTCACGCCCACAGAACTTACAGTGATTCGTTTCGGACTCCACGCCCAACCGTAATCGGCGGTGAGAATCTCTGTGGCACGAAGCACATTGTCGAGATTGTCCATCGGCTCGCCCTGTCCCATGAATACGATGTTGGTGAGCTTGTCCACCTCAGGCAGCGAGTAAATCTGGTTCAGGATGTCGCCGGCAGGTAAGCTACCCTCGAATCCCTGCTTTCCTGTCTGGCAGAAGAGGCAGTTCATTTTGCAGCCCACCTGTGATGAAACGCAGAGGGTGGCACGGTCTTTATCCGGGATATAGACCGTTTCTACGAATTTGCCGCTTCGGGTAGGGAAGAGGTACTTGATGGTACCATCCACAGAGTATTGTGCGTCAGAGAATTCTGCGCATCCTATTTCGTATTCGGCAGCGAGTTTGGCACGGTTGGCTTTCGAGATGTTGGTCATCTCATCAATGCTCTTTACGTGCTGCTCATAGAGCCACTTCGCCATCTGTCCGCCGGTGAAGGCAGGCATGCCGAGATCCTTAGCCACCTGCTTCAATTCAGCAAGTGTAAGACCTAAAAGATATTTTTTTTCATTATTCATACTGCAAAGATACGCTTTTTTGCTGAAAAATTCGTATCTTTGCCACATATTTTAATATAATAAGCTAAAATAAGGTGAAAATGAGAGAAAAAATAGATCTTTTCTTGCCTTGTGACGACCTACAGGAAGCTAGATTTACGACCATAGATCTTCACGAAGACAAAACAGTACAGCATATCAACCTCCTGGTGAGCGCTGACTTCGCTGCCCAGCATCCGGTGCCGGAAGGTTGCACCTTCATTGCCGTTGACCGCCTTGAGAGTTCTAACACAGTAGAGAGCATCGCTGAGAACACCGATGCCGACTATGTGTTGATCTGTACCAAAAATACAGATATCCGATGGGGCAATCTCGCATTGGAGCGTTTTCTCCGTGTGGCTGATGACACGGGAGCGGTGATGGTTTACTCTGATCATTACACAATGGTAGTGGATGAGGAGAAAACAGCCAAATTCCAGGCTTCATTGGGTGAAGATGCTTCTGACCTGGAAAAATCACTGAGAGTTCCTAAGTTGGAAAAGCATCCGGTAATCGACTATCAGCAGGGTTCACTCCGTGATGATTTCGATTTTGGAAGCCTCTGGCTCATCAAGGCACAGGCTCTCCGTGATTATGTAGCTCAGCGTGATCGTCAGGAATACCTCTATGCAGGTCTCTACGACCTGAGACTTTATCTGAGTCGAGTGGGAGAAATCTTCCATATCAATGAATATCTCTATACCGAGACAGAGAAGGACAATCGCAAGAGCGGTGAGAAGCAGTTCGACTATGTGAATCCTCGTAACAGGGAGGTGCAGATAGAAATGGAAAAGGTTTGTACCCAGCATCTGGGCAAATTGGGCGCTCTGATTGATACCTGTTACTATCGTCAGCCGAATTTTGATGAGCAGGACTTTGAATATGAGGCATCTGTCATCATCCCAGTTTTCAATAGAGAGAAGACCATCGCAGACGCTGTGCTTAGTGCAATGTGCCAGAAGACTAATTTCAAGTTCAACGTCATAGTTGTAGATAATCATTCTACTGATCGTACAGGTGAAATCGTGCAGGCTATTGCTGACAGTACGAACTGGGATGTTGAGAAACTTGATTTGGAATATAAGGAGGGAAAGGTAAAATATACGATGCAGGAAAAGCTGGCTCCACGTCTCTTCCTGCTCCAACCTGCAAGCAAAGACCTTGGAATAGGTGGATGCTGGAATCTGGCCATCTCTAGCGAGTTTTGCGGAAAGTTTGCCGTTCAGCTCGATAGCGATGACCTCTATTCTTCTACCGATACACTGCAGAAGATAGTAGATGCTTTCCATCAGCAGAAGGCTGCGATGATTGTGGGTTCTTATCGTATGTGCAACTTCGATCTGCAGACCCTTCCTCCTGGACTTATCGACCATAAGGAGTGGACCGAGGAGAATGGCTGCAACAATGCCTTGCGCATCAACGGATTAGGCGCTCCTCGTGCTTTCTTTACCCCGTTGGCTAGACAGATACCGTTTCCTAATACCAGCTATGGCGAGGACTATGCGATGGGCTTGGCTTTCTCTCGCCGCTACCGCATCGGCAGAATCTATGAGGAACTCTACCTCTGTCGTCGCTGGGGAGGAAACTCTGATGCTGCCCTTAGTATAGAAAAAGTGAACGCCAATAATCTTTATAAAGACCGTTTGCGCACCATGGAGTTGAAGGCACGTCAGCAGATGCTGTTGGGAAAGGCTGATATCATGGAAGATAGCAGTATTTCCCGATTCTTCAATCGACAGTTGGAGCAATGGGAGGAGGCTCGACATCGTTATCGCGACCTCAAGCACGTAGAGACCAAGATGCTCTCTGAGTTTGTGAAGTTGCAGTGGAATCCGGCCCGTATGGTAAGCACGGGAGCCAAAATCGACAAGAAGGCATTGAGCGAGCGCCCTTGCTTCCTCTGTGCTGCCAATCGTCCGGAAGAACAGATGGTGCAGCAGATAGACGATAAGTTCCAGCTGTTGGTGAATCCGTTCCCTATCTTGCCAATCCATTTCACGATCCCGGCACGCAAACACCAGTATCAGCTCATTTATAAGAACTATGGTGAGATGCACAGATTCCTGAGTCTGCACAGCGACTTGATGGTATTCTATAATGGTCCGAAGTGTGGAGCTTCTGCTCCAGACCACCTGCATTTCCAGGCTGGTTCTAGCGGACTTCTTCCTTTGCAGGCAAACTGGCAGCGCCTTTCCCGCAATCTTACCGACATCATCTCGCTGAATGATGATGAGAAGATTGCATTGGTTCGTGATTTCATCGTGCCAGCCTTTGTTATCATCTCGAAGAGCGAAGAGAGTGATGAAACCCTCTTCCGCCGACTTTACAAGGCTTTGCCTCATCGTGGCGACGAGAAAGAGCCAATGATGAACATCGTTGCCTGGCGTAAGTGTGAAGAATTCATCACTGTGGTTATCCCAAGAGAGAAACATCGACCAGATGCTTACTTTGCTGAGGGAAATGCACAGGTGATGGTTTCGCCGGGAGCACTCGATATGAGCGGACTCATCATTACTCCTCGTGAGGAAGATTTCCGTAAACTCACCGATGAAAAGGCTACTGCTATCTTGCAGGAATGCGGCATCAGTCCAGAGAAGGTAGAAACTATCGTTAACAAGCTGAAGGCGGCAAAGGAAGCTAAGGCTGCTGTCGGAACTTCTGCCTTATATAATAATGGTAAGGAGCCGGAAGTAACTGTTGGAATCGTGAGTGCGCAGAAGGTTCATTTCATACTCAACAAACCTTATCTTGCCAAGGGAGAAATCGTGATTGGTGAGCAGGAGGTGGAATTCTCTGAAGGTGGCGTGCTTTGGAATGGAAATCAGTATAGTTCACTGACTTTCCATCCGCAGAGCTCGAATGCCTCTTTCTCCTTGAGTGATGTAACCATCGGTGTAAACTTCCATTGGGAACGCAAGGAAACCCAGACTTTCCTGGGTACGCTGAGATTCCTGGTAGAATCTGATAAGATTTTAGCCATTAATGAGCTGCCTGTAGAGAAATATCTGGAGAGTGTCATCAGTAGTGAGATGAGTGCCACATCCAGTCTCGAACTCCTGAAGGCGCACGCCGTGATTTCCCGTTCTTGGCTTTTGGCTCAGATGCAGCATCGCAGAGAGGTGGCGGAGAGTGGCAACAATTTCTTCTCTTTCGTGAAGAAGGAGGATATGCTCATCCGTTGGTACGATCGCGAAGATCATACTCTTTTCGATGTTTGTGCCGATGACCACTGTCAGCGTTATCAGGGAATTACGA
This sequence comes from Prevotella sp., assembly GCA_052356385.1. GTDB lineage: Bacteria > Bacteroidota > Bacteroidia > Bacteroidales > Bacteroidaceae > Prevotella. Next base: position 41,183 of record DAWDAD010000013.1, on the reverse strand, counting down.
AGGAAACCTCACCACATGTGGCAGAGGCGGTAAGACTCACCAGAGGACAGGTTCTGCTGGATGGTGATGAGATTTGTGATGCCAGATTCTCGAAGTGTTGTGGCGGTATTACCGAAGAGTTCCAGTATTGCTGGGAGAATACGCCGAAGAATTATCTCACAGCCGTAAGGGATATTGCCTTGGGTGTAGAGGATGCAAAGGTTATGCCTGATCTTACCAGCGAGGAAGAGGCTGAGAAGTGGATTCGTTCGAACCCACCTGCTTTCTGCAATACGACAGACAAGAAGATTCTTTCGCAGGTATTGAATGACTATGACCAGGAGACTGCCGATTTCTATCGCTGGAAGGTAACGCTCACTCAGGAGAAACTCCAGCAGCTTATCGCTGACAAACTGAAGATGGATTTTGGTGCCATCCTCGACCTGAAGGCCGTGGAGCGTGGTAAGAGTGGAAGAATCAGCAAACTCCAGATTATCGGTACCGAGAAGACCTTCACCATCGGTAAGGAACTCGAAATCCGACGTGCACTCAGCGATTCTCATCTTTTAAGTTCTGCTTTTGTGGTAGATAAACAGGATGAAGATGAGCAGGGAGTACCTCAGCGTTTCGAACTCATCGGTGCAGGATGGGGCCATGGAGTAGGTCTCTGTCAGATTGGTGCTGCTGTGATGGGAGAGGAAGGTTATCTGTATGATGCCATCCTCCTGCACTATTATCAGGGTGCTGAAATCAAGAAACTCTATAAATAGTGATGTAAAATGGTAACAAAGAAAAATAGTCGGAATCCATGGGCTTGGATTCCGACACTCTACTTTGCGGAAGGACTGCCTAACGTCATCGTGACAGCCCTCTCTGTGGTTATGTATATGCAGTTGGGCTTGACTGATGCTGAGGTGGGTCTCTATACCGGATGGCTCGCCCTGCCTTGGGTTATCAAACCCTTGTGGAGTCCATTCATCGACCTGCTGAAGACTAAGCGTTGGTGGGTATTGACGATGCAGGCGCTCATCGGAGCAGCTCTTGCCGGAATCGCCTTTTCGCTGCCTACTGCCTTCTGGTTCCAGGCAACGATGTGTTTCTTCTTCCTCATTGCCTTCTGTAGTGCCACCCACGATATTTCGGCGGATGGTTTCTATATGATAGAGTTGGATGAGCATACGCAGACCAAGTTTGTGGGTTTGAGAAATACCTTCTATCGCCTTGCCATCATCTTCGTGAATGGATTCCTGGTGATGTTGGCTGGTGTTCTCCAGGTACTGTTCCGTAACCAGATTCGCTTCTCATGGGCGCTTATCTTCTACGGATTGGCAGGTATCTTCATCGGATTGTGGCTCTATCATAGCCGGTTCATGCCGCGTCCTAAGGAAGATGTGCAGACCGACAGAACGGTGGGTGAAGTGGCGCACGAACTGAAGAATATGTTCCGCACCTTCTTTGTGAAATTCGGATTGGGAGAAACCATCTGTGTGATGCTCTTCCTCCTGCTTTATCGTTTCCCGGAAGCACTCTTGAATACGATGACCAAAACCTTCGTTCTTCGTCCTAATTCGCAGGGCGGACTGGGATTGTCTCCGCAGGAATATGGCTTTGCCAATGGTACGGTGGGACTAATCGGTTTACTGCTGGGTGGAATCATCGGCGGTATTCTGGTGAGCCGCGATGGTATGAAGAAATGGCTTTGGCCGATGGTTTGCGCCATCACCCTGCCGGATGTGGTTTACATCTATTTGAGTTACTCACTCAATAGCGACATCATCGTGGTTTCAAGCTGTCTCTTTATTGAGCAGTTCGGTTATGGTTTGGGCTTCACGGTTCTTACCCTTTATATGCTGTTCTATAGCCAGGGCAAGTTCAAGACATCCCATTATTCCATCTGTACAGGTATCTCTTATTTAGGTTTGATGTTGCCAGGTATGGTTTCGGGATATCTGAAAGATATGGTAGGCTATCGCTTGTTCTTCATTATCGTGATGGCATGCTGCGCCATCACCTTCCTGGTTACCGCCTTCCTGAAGATTGATCCTGAGTTCGGAAAGAAAGAGAAGGAAATCAAGGAGGAAATAGAAGAGGAAGAAATGGAAGTGATAGAATAATATTTCTATAGAAGACAGAATCTATCTCTATATGAAGATAGAAACTGTTTTCTATATATAAATAGGTGAAAATCTGAGAAAAGGTCGTTGGGTATCGTCCCAACGACCTTTTTACGTTAAAGTATTTGAAATCTTTTTCTTCTGCCCTTGTGATATCATTTTAATATCGTATATTTGCGATATCAAAATGATATCAACATCAATAACGTAATCAATAAAGTAAAATTATGGAGAATAAGGAATTTACGTATCAGGGAAAGACCTTGAATGGCATCCTGATGTTAGTATTAAACATCATCGGCTTTCTGGCTGGAGTTGGCTTGTTTATATTTGCCTGCGTTTCGCAAGAAGGCTGGCTGGCAAATGTCTGTGGCGTTTGCGGCGTGTTGCTTCTCATCCTGAGCATCATCTGCGTCTGCGGTTTCATCCTGGTAGAGCCGGGTCAGGCTCGCGTGTTGCTTTTCTTCGGTAAATATCGTGGCACTTTTACAGAGCCGGGTTACTATTGGCTGAATCCGTTTATCAGTCAGAAGAAGCTTTCGCTTCGTGTGCGCAACCTCGATGCGGAACCTATCAAGGTGAATGACAAGACGGGTAATCCGATTATGATTGGTATGGTGCTGGTATGGAAACTGAAGGATACCTACAAGGCTATCTTCGAGATTGATACCCAGACGATGGCTGAGGGTTCTACGGGTCAGGCTGGCATCGGTGCTTCTGCTGCACAGATCATGAATATGCTGGGCCGCTTTGTCCAGATTCAGGCAGATGCTGCTCTCCGACAGGTAGCTGGACAGTATGCCTACGATGATGACGAGGGGGGAAAGGCGAATCAGATTACGCTTCGAGATGGAAGTGATGAGATTAATAAGGAGTTGGAGGCTCGCATCGACGAGCGCTTGGCGATGGCTGGTATTGAGGTAGTAGAGGCTCGCATCAACTATCTGGCTTATGCTCCGGAGATTGCAGCCGTAATGCTTCGTCGCCAGCAGGCTTCAGCCATCATCTCTGCCAGAGAGAAGATAGTAGAGGGTGCCGTGTCGATGGTGAAAATGGCATTGCAGAAGTTGAGTGATGAGGATGTGGTAGAGCTTGATGACGACAAGAAGGCAGCCATGGTCAGCAATCTGCTCGTAGTGCTCTGTGGCGATGATACCGCCCAGCCTGTAGTAAATACGGGAACATTGAATCATTAAAAAAGTATGGCTAAAAAGGAAACAAATACGAAGAATTTTATATTGCGCATTGATTCGGAAACGATGAGTGCCATTGAAGCGTGGGCGGAGGATGAGTTCCGCTCAACCAACGGCCAGCTGCAATGGATCATCGCTGAAGCGCTGCGCAAGGCTGGCAGACTGCCTAAGAAAAAGAAGGCTGCATCAAAGAAAACGAAGGAAGAAGTCGATTCAAATCAAATAGGAGGGGAAAAGAAAGATGAAGAATAAAATATTTAGTTTTGTGCTTGATTTATTCAAAAATGGCGATAAGGAAGAGCGGGCTGGCATCTTTGCGCAAGTCAAGATCTATCGTTCTACAAGTGCCAGGGTCTTTGAATTTATTGTAGGAATCCTGGTTCTTGCCATGTGGCTGCTCACCATCAGAAACATCATTCATGCCACATCTGATGATTTGCCTTATCTTCTTCTGTTGGCTGGAATGGGTACTTTTTTCCCTATTGCTTGTTTGCTTCACAGCTATCATCCAAAGGCCAATGATTTTCCTTTCGTCAAGATAGTCAATGCCCGACAGGTATATTACCTGTCCCTGTTGGATCGCTATGCAGCTTTATGGTCAGCCCTCTTCTGGTTATGGATTAGTTGTATGGATTTTATCGGAAGTGAGCCTGTATTTGTGGGTGGAGTGATCGTTTGCTGTGTTCTTTTATGTCTGAACGGTGTATTCTTTTTTTATAAGATATACCAGTTGAGAAACCTGGTAGAAGTAGAGGATCCTGAGCCAGCTATCAAAAACGAGAAACTCTTGACTATCGGTGTGTTGGTATTGACGGCGGTTTTAGGTTTTGCGTTGCATCTCCTGCCGATTTGGGATTGTATGCCAAAGATATTAGGTGGAATTTTAAGAGGAATCCTCGTCATAGCAATGGTAGTAGGTATCGTCTGGGTATGCAAGAGATACTTCGGCCTTTTCCGTGAAATTGATAAAGACGCCTCCGATTCATCCGGGAAATAGAATCGCCAGGCGTCCCATAAAGTCTTCCGTCAGGCGTCCCGGCGGATTTGCAATCCGCCGTCAAAAAATGTCCTAACCTGTTGGTGCTCTGCGGATTTGCAATCCGCAGCAATCAGTTTTGAAGCAAGGTGTGGGGAATTACAAACCGATAATCGTTGCGATGAGGTGTCGGCTTCCGCCTCCCTCTCTGAATTCGCAGAGGTAAATCCCCTGCCATGTACCAAGGTTCAATCTGCCATTGGTAATAGGAATGGTGAGCGATACACCCACCATGCTCGATTTGGCATGCGCCGACATATCCGTAGGTCCTTCATCCTGGTGCAGATACCTTGGGTCGCCATCTGGAACCAGTCTTTCGAAGATACCTTTTAAATCATGTCTCACATCCGGGTCGAAGTTCTCGTTCAGTGACAATCCGCAACTGGTATGTCTTACGAAGAGATTCAGAATCCCTGTCTTAGGCAGCGCCGGCAAGTTCCTCATCACCTCGTTGGTTACGAGGTGAAAGCCGCGAGGAAGCGGGCGCAATGAAAATTCAACTTGCTGTATCATATCATTCTTTGTTTTTATATTTCAATTGTTTGTATCTTTCTGATTGTCAATTTACAAAGGTAATTATAATTTTATTATTATAATACTATTATAATGCAAATATAGGAAAGTTTAACCATTAAAGGATATCTCTTTCAATCAAGTCGAGTATATCTCTTCTAATCAAGTCGGGTATTTCCTTGCTATCTGCCACCCCGAAAAATCTTCTTCTTTAGAAGAAGGAAAAAAACAAGAAAAATAATCCCGAAATAATTTGGTGGTTTCAAAATAATGATGTACTTTTGCACCCGAAATCAAGCATTAAGAGTTGCCCAGTTGCGGCACACCAACCGAGTTTCGCATAGAGATAACCACGGTGGTAAAAGAATGTGTAAGTGTTTAACAACTTAAAATAATTATCTTTATGAATCCAAATTCAGATTTAAAGAACAATGAGAATGTAATGGCAGCTAATGCCGAGTCTTCAACTGTTGATGCAGGTTATGCCGAGTCAAGAATTTCAGAGTATGCAGCCCGCTTTGCTGCTTACAGCGATGAGCGTTTGAAGCAGACCGTGGATCACGAGCGCAAGGTTCGTGGTTGGGGCAGCGAGCGCAGTTACTTCCTCGCCGCCTTGCGAGGTGAGTGCGAGAAGCGAGGCATTGTATATTGCTGGTAAATGTATCAGGGGATTGCGAAAAATGCGATTTTTTTGCAATCTCCCATTTTTATATGCTAATTATGTAGCATTCTCGATATTTCTTTGTAATTTTGCAACCCATAAGAGAGAAAGGTAAGATGAAGAGAATATGTGATTTTATTTCCCGATATATGGGAGTGATTGTTTTGCTGACAGCCGTAGTTTCGCTATTGTTGCCTGCAAGTTTTGTATGGGTAGATACGGTTTATATCAATCCTTTGCTGGGATTGGTGATGTTTGGTATGGGCCTGACACTCAATCCCAATGACTTCAAGATTGTGTTCAGTCGTCCTAAGGATGTCATCATAGGATGTTTGGCACAGTTTATCATTATGCCGGTGATGGCTTGGGTATTGGCGAAAGTATTCCATCTGTCGCCAGAACTGGCTTTGGGGGTCATCTTGGTAGGATGCTGCCCTGGCGGTACTGCTTCCAATGTCATTACTTATTTGGCAAAGGGTGACTTGGCTTTGTCTGTCGGAATGACGATGACTTCCACGGTGCTGGCTCCTGTTCTTACACCATTGATTACTTGGATGATGGCAGGAACTTTTGTACATGTCGATGCTCTGAGTATGTTTTTCTCCATCGTTCAGGTTGTGATACTTCCGATAGTGGTAGGTTTTGTCATTCAGAAGTATTGTCCTCGTTTTACAAGTCGTGCGGTAGGTTATCTTCCTGCCTTCTCATCAGTGGCAATCACCTTTATTGTTGGCATCATCGTATCGCATAATGCAGAGAAACTCTTGACTAGTGGCTTACTCATCATCTTGGTAGTGATGCTTCATAACATTTGTGGCTTGCTCCTTGGTTTTAGCATCGGAAAGCTCTTGAAGTTAGAGTACAAGAAGTGTGTAGCAATCAGTATTGAGGTTGGTATGCAAAATTCGGGTCTTGCCAGTTCCTTGGCCACTCTTCATTTTGCAGCCTATCCGATGGCTACCATTCCTGGTGCTATCTTCAGTGTATGGCATAATATCAGTGGAGCATTGATGGCCCGGCTCTATAGTAGCAGGGGAGGAAAATAATTTTTTCGAGTTCATTTCCATGTTTCCTGATATAATGTGTCTGAGTTTGACCAGAAGCATCGGGCAAGCACTTACGATGTATAATGCAAGTACTTGCGATGTATGATGCAAGTACTTGCGATTTTTCTAGAACATGCAAGGCAAAGCAGAGAGTTGCTGCATGATGGTCTTTGCCATACGGGAATGGCCGGCATCATTAGGATGAAGACGGTCGGTATCCGGCTTGTTGAACATCTGGGCACCTGCATCGAAAAGAGGGAAGAGACCGGAAAGGGAGTTGAGATCGATGACCGGCACCGCCCAAACATTGCCCACCTCCTTAATCGCCTTCACGTATTCATCGAAGAAGATGCCACGTACGTTCTCGTACATCTCATCTGGCTGAATGTTCTTGTCACCACTGGCAAAGAGGGCACGATGCACAGGTGTTATCACCACGATTTGCTTGGTAGGATACATCTGCTTCAACTTCGACATGGCAATGTTGATGCGACCTTTCAGGGTATTCTTGTCCATGGCAAAGTGGCGGTGGCGACGCTGAACCATTTCGCTTGGCTTGTGAAGGGCTACTCTTACGCTGTCGAAAGTCTCCGTGTACCATTCACCGATAGGCACACCATTGTTGTAATCGTTGGTTCCCATAAGGATGAGAATGGCATCAAAATCATCGCCATGCTCTTTCTGGAGTAGATCAGCCTGTCGGGGAATATCGTTCCACTGTCTGCCGCTCACGCCATAAACGTATGGGGTGATGCCGAGCCAATCCTGTAGGAATCCCCAGTATTTCACCTTCGATGCCTTGATTCTTGGATCGGTGATGGAGTCACCGAAGTAAGCCACCTTCTTGCCTTTCCAAGGATGCTGAAGGTTCTTGAAAGCCTTTTCTTTTTCGGCGATTTCTTTCTTGCTCATCGCCTTTTGGGCGAATGCTGGCTGGGTTGGCATCGCCAAACTGAGGGCGAGTGCCAGGGTAATCATTGTTTGTTTCTTCATTGCTAGTTTGTTTTTAATTCTTTTTCTGAGTGCAAAGGTACGTCAAAAATCTCATACCGAGCTATATTTTTTGTTCAAATATCACTCTTTTTCTGCTTTTTTTTGTAATTTTGCAGCCGCAAATAAAATAGGTATATATAAATAAAGGTATTAATAGGGATGACTGTAAGTTTGAATCACTTGGGAGATTTAGCCCGCAAGCGAGTGGCTGTTGCGGCTTATTATTTTGTGCCGGGAGTGGTGTTTGCCAGTTGGGCAAGCCGTATTCCGGATGTAAAACAGATGTTGCACTTGAGCAACGGACAGCTGGGAACGGTGCTTTTTGCCATTCCCATCGGCCAGCTTCTGATGATGGCTTTTTCGGGCGTTTTGGTGAGTAAGTTTGGCAGCAGGAAGATGATTCTGCTTGCTGAGGTGCTCTATGCTTTCGTGTTGTTCTGTATGGGAAGCAGCAGTACGGTATTCCAGCTGATTCTTTCTTTGGTGGCTTTCGGAATGATGGCAAATCTGATGAACATCGCTACCAATACGCAGGCTTGTCTGGTGGAGAAGATGTATGGGCGCAACATCATGTCTTCTTTTCATGGTCTGTGGAGTTTGGGCGGATTCTCGGGCGGTATCATTGGAGCCGTCTTTGCCAACACCCTGCTTCCGATAGAGGTTCACTTTGGAGCTGTCTTGGTGATGAGCCTTCTTATCATCGCCTTCGGATTCAGATATCTGGTAGATGATGCTACGGCAAAGGCTGAAGAGGAGGATGTTCCGAAGTTCTCTTTCAAGACCATTGACCCGATTCTGTTTCTTCTGGGATTGATGGGATTTGCAGGTATGTTCTGTGAAGGTACTGTTTACGATTGGAGTGGTGTATATTTCTCTTCAGTAGTAAAACCTGATGAGGCTTTTATCCGTGCAGGCTATGTGGCAGGTATGGGAGCGATGACTCTGGGTAGATTCCTAGCCGATGGCTTTGTTACGAAATACGGCCCAGCCAGGGTGTTGAAGGTTTGTGGTGCTTTGATATTGGGCGGTTTGTGGCTGGCTGCCGCCTTGCCTTATCTGGTTCCTGCCACTTTGGGCTTCCTGCTGGTAGGTTTCGGCATCTCTTCGTCGGTGCCTATCTGTTATAGTATTGCGGGAAAACTCGGAACCATCAAGGCGAGCATTGCCATCACCATCGTTTCGAGCATCAGCTTCTTCGGTTTCCTGGTAGGACCACCGGTTATCGGATGGCTTGCTGAGGCCACCGGTCTCCGCATCGCCATCAGCATTGCCGCCTGTCTGGGCTTGATGATAGCGTTTGTTGCCGCAAAGGTTGGAAAGAGAATATCTTGAATGAGATGAATATCTTGAAAACAAAATGAATATCTGAATAAAAATACAAAAAACCGTGGATGTAAGGAAACATCCACGGTTTTTTGTTATATAAATACATTGATGTTTCTTATACTTCTTCGCAAACCACTATTTTTTATGAATATCAGAATGTCTATCGTAAGATTCTCCATTATTTTTCCGCTTTTATTCTATTCCATCTTTCCGATAAAAGCGATACCTTTGCACCCGGAAAAAACAAATAAAAACAACTAGCATGGAAACAATAAACAAAAGATTTGTGTATTTCATCTGTCTGGTATCGGCGATGGGTGGATTGCTGTTCGGTTACGATTGGGTAGTGATTGGTGGTGCCAAACCCTTCTACGAACTGTATTATCAGATAGCCGATACCCCTTCAAACCAAGGCTTGGCGATGACCATCGCCTTGATAGGCTGTCTGATAGGAGCGATGCTCTGCGGTTCACTTGCCGACCGTATCGGAAGAAAGAAGCTTCTGATTGTTGCCGCCCTGATTTTTTTCTTCTCGGCGATAGCAACGGGAATGGCTGATACCTTCAGCTACTTTCTGGTGGCCCGTTTCTTCGGAGGCATCGGTATCGGAGTGGCTTCAGGACTTTCACCTATGTATATTGCAGAGGTGGCACCTACCTCCATCAGAGGAAAACTGGTTTCTTTGAACCAATTGACCATCGTGCTTGGTATCCTGGCAGCCCAGATAACCAACTTGCTGATAGCAGAACCTATCCCAGCTTCTTTCTCATCGGCAGATATTGCTGCATCCTGGAATGGGCAGATGGCTTGGAGATGGATGTTCTGGGCGGCAGCCTTTCCTGCGGCAGTATTCTGTGTGATGGCTTGCTTCATTCCAGAGAGTCCCCGTTGGCTGGCTTTGAAAAATAGAGAAAAGAAAGCTTTCGTTACATTGAATAAGATAGGTGGAAACAGCTATGCGCAGGCTGAGTTGCAGGCTGTGAGAGAGGCTAACGAAAAGGATTCTTCGCAGGCAGGATTGAAGACCTTGTTCAGCAAGCCTTATCGCAAGGTGCTCCTACTGGGTGTGGTGGTTGCCTTCTTCCAGCAATGGTGCGGAACGAATGTCATCTTCAATTATGCGCAGGAGATATTCCAGTCGGCAGGTTATGCTATCGGTGATGTGCTTTTCAATATCGTGGTAACGGGAATAGCCAATGTTATCTTTACATTTGTTGCCATCTTCACGGTAGATAAATGGGGAAGAAAGGCTTTGATGAAACTGGGTGCCGGCGGACTTTGCGGTATCTATCTTATTCTGGGCATCTGTTATTTCTTCCAGATTACTGGATGGTTTATGATAGTCCTGGTAGTGGTAGCCATCGCCTGCTATGCGATGACCCTGGGACCTGTTACCTGGGTGCTTCTAGCTGAAATCTTCCCCAACAGGGTGCGTGCCGTAGCGGTAGCTACCAGTACCTTTGCCCTCTGGGTAGGAAGTTCTACGCTTACTTATACATTTCCATTGCTCAATGTGGCACTGGGCAGTTATGGCACCTTCTGGATTTATAGTGCAGTATGTCTGGGTGGTTTCCTCTTCGTCTCCCTAATGTTACCGGAGACCAAAGGCAAATCGCTCGAAGAATTGGAAAAAGAATTAATAAAACATTAAATAATTATGGTTAAAGCTTGGAGAGAAACAGTGGTGATTCCTACTTATGAGGTTGGAACCCCTGAGAAGAATCCTATTTTCTTGGAGAAACGAGTTTATCAGGGTTCGAGTGGAGTGGTTTATCCTTATCCTGTCATTGAGCGTATCAGCGATGAAAAGGTGGATAAGGAGTGGCATGCCATCTGGATCGAGAATGAATACATCAAGGTGATGATTCTGCCCGAGTTGGGCGGTCGTGTGCAGATGGCATACGATAAGATTAAGCAGCGTCACTTTGTATATTATAATCATGTCATCAAACCGGCATTGGTGGGGTTGACTGGTCCGTGGATCAGCGGTGGCATTGAGTTCAACTGGCCTCAGCACCATCGTCCAAGTACCTATCTCCCAGTGGATAGCACCATCGAGGAGAACGAGGATGGCTCTGTTACCGTATGGGTGAACGAGATGGAAAAGATGTTCCATCAGAAGGGTATGGCTGGATTCACACTTCGTCCTGGCAAGGCTTATCTCGAAATCAAGGGTCGCCTCTATAATCGCACCAATATGCCTCAGACTTTCCTTTGGTGGGCGAATCCTGCCGTGGCTGTGAACGACTATTACCAGAGTGTGTTCCCTCAGGACATCAATGCCGTGTTTGACCATGGCAAGCGTGCCGTGAGCAGTTTCCCTATCGCCACGGGTACCTATTATAAGATGGACTATTCCGCTGGTGTGGATATTTCCAACTACAAGAACATCAAGGTGCCTACATCCTATATGGGCGTGAACTCTAAGTTCGACTTTGAGGGTGGCTATGAGAATGATACACAGGCTGGTATGCTCCATGTGGCCAATCACCATGTATCTCCAGGCAAGAAGCAGTGGACATGGGGTAATGGTGATTTCGGACAGGCTTGGGACCGCAACCTCACCGATACCGATGGTCCATACATCGAGTTGATGGCAGGTGTGTTCACCGAGAACCAACCTGACTTCACATGGCTCATGCCATACGAGGAGAAGCGATTCACCCAGTACTTCATGCCATATCGTGAGTTGGGAGTCGTGAAATGTGCCAACAAGGACTTGATCATGAACATCAATATGGTGGATGAGGATGGCAAGATGACCACTGCTGATGCCACAGGCAAGGTGAACTTCAAGTTGTTTGCTACTTCCAAGCAGCAGGTGAAGGCGGTTTTGCGCAATGACAATGGCACTGTATATTATGAAAAGGTAGCAGCCGTTGATCCTGAGAATCTCTTGGACGAGATGGTTGCCGTAGGCGATAGCTGCATTGGCCAGCTCACTTTCGAGTTGACTTCTCCAAAAGGTAAGCATCTCTTGTCATGGCATGCAGAGCCAGATGAGATTCGTCCTATCCCTGACCCTGCGGAGGCAGCCCTCTTGCCAGAGCAGATCAAGACCAATGACCAGCTCTATCTCACAGGTCTTCACTTGGAGCAGTATCGTCATGCCACTTACAGTCCTGTGGATTACTACGAGGAGGCTCTCCGTCGCGACCCTATGGACTATCGTTGTAATAACGCCCTCGGCTTGTGGTATATCCGTAAGTGTCGTTTTGACAAGGCGGAGGAATATCTCCGTCGTGCCGTGAAGGTATTGATGAAGCGCAATCCTAACCCATACGATGGAGAGCCTATCTTCAACTTGGGTCTTGCCTTGAAGTATCAGTATAAGATGGATGAGGCTTACGATATGTTCTATAAGTCAACATGGAATGCCGCTTGGCAGGATGCAGGCTTCTTCTCTTGTGCAGAGATTTCCGTAATGCAACATCGCATGGTAGATGCCGAGGAGGAGATTGAGAGCTGCCTCATCCGCAACACCCATAACCACAAGGCACGTGGCTTGAAGGCTTCTATCTTGCGATTGGCAGGCCGCAAGCAGGAGGCTATCGAGTGGTGTGAGGCATCGCTTGCCATCGACCGCTTCAACTATCACTGCCTCTATGAGTTGTATCTCTTGACAGATGACAAGAAATATATGGAGCAGGTGGCAGAGATGATGCACGGTATGTCAAACAACTACGATGAGTTGGCACTCGACTATGTTTCAGCTGGTCTCTATGCTGAGGCTCTCCAGATATGGCAACTTGCTATTGAGCAGGGTGCGGTTACACCGATGACCTATTATTATATGGGGTGGATAGGCGATACGGAAGCATTCAAGGATGCTGAGAAATATGCATCTGATTACTGTTTCCCTAATCGCGCTGAGGCTTCACTTGCCTTGAAGGCAGCTTTGAGTGCTTTCGAGGGTGAGGCAGATGCTACTTTGGGCAGCAAGGCCAATTATTATCTCGGTTGTCTCTATTATGACAAGCGTCAGTATGAGTTGGCCATCGGTTATTGGCAAAATTCTGCTGCAAAGGATGCTCAGTTCCCAACAGTATGGCGCAACCTCGCCTTGGCAGAGTTCAATAAGTTGCATGAAGAGGATACAGCCCTTGCTCACATGGAGAAGGCATTTGCGCTTGATACCACCGATGCTCGTATCTTGATGGAGCTAGACCAGCTCTACAAGCGTATGGGTAAGGCTCATGCCGATAGATTGGTAAATCTCCAGAAGTACCCAGAGTTGATAGCCAAGCGTGACGACCTCTTACTGGAGGAAATCACCCTCTTGAACCAGACAGGTAAGTATGAGGAGGCAATGAAGAAGCTTGATGCCCACCAGTTCCATCCATGGGAAGGTGGCGAAGGCAAGGTGAGCGGACAGTATCAGCTCTCTCGTCTGGAATTGGCGAAGAAAGCCTTGGTGGCAAATGACTATGACAAGGCCATTACTTTGTTGGAGCAGTGTCTGGAGTATCCTCATCATTTGGGTGAAGGCAAACTTTATGGTGCCCAGGAGAACGACTTCTATTACTTCTTGGGTTGCGCTTACGAAGCTAAGGGCGAGATGGAAAAGGCCAAGGAGTGCTGGGAGAAGGCTACCGAGGGGCCTCAGGAGCCAGCTGCAGCCATGTACTACAACGATGCCAAGCCAGACAAGATCTTCTATCAGGGATTGGCTCTCATTAAGTTGGGCAGGCAAGACGAGGCTAATGGCAGATTCTACAAGCTCGTGAACTATGGTAAGAACCATCTCTTCGAGGATGTAGTGATGGATTATTTTGCAGTATCGTTGCCAGATCTTCAGATATGGGAGGGCAACTTGAACCTCTCTAACCAGATTCATTGCAAGTACATGCTTGCGCTTGGATTCGAGGGATTGGGCGACAAGAAACATGCCGAGCGTTATCTTGCTGAGGCTTCTGCCTTGGATGTCAATCACTTGGGCATCTTGTCGTTCAAGACTTTAATTGAACTTGGTTTTTAGGTATTTGATATCGTAATATCATTATAAGAAAAGTCCATGCCTCTATTGCGAAATAGAGTAGGGACTTTTATTTTTTTTGTTATTTCTATTTTTTTTGTTATTTCTTGGATTCTCGGTATTTCTTAGGTGATATTCCCACGATTTTGGAGAATAGACGTGAGAAATAGAAGGAATCTTCGAATCCCATCTTATAGCTTATCTGGTTGATTTTCATATCTGTGGTATCCAGCAGTTCACAGGCTTTCTTGATCTTCAGCTTATTAAAATAACCCAACGGACTGTGACCCGTAGCACCCTTGAAGATGGCAGAGAAATGGGAATTGGAATATCCGGTATATCCTGCCAGATCGTGCAGTGTGATGGATTGCTCTATATTCTCCTCCATATATTTCAAGGCTGCATTGATGATGCTCTGTGTCTCGTTATCACTTTGTTCCTCTCTCTTGTGGAATTTCCTGTATTGCGGCATATAGCGCAACGAACCGAGATAGAAATGCAGGAGCGATGAGGTGTATCGCAGGTTTTCCAGGGTATATCCATCGGATAGGGTCAGAAACATATCTTCGAAGATGTTGTTTCTGTCAGCTATTCTTGAATTCAGATTGGGGGATATAGTGGTTGGCATCTCTGCACCTTCGGCATAGATGTGTGCCAATGTGCCACTGAAGTGAATCCAATAGATGGTCCAGGGATCGTCATTATTGGAGGCATAGGCATGGGGGGTATTGGCTGGCACGATGAAGTATTGGTTGGCTTTTACTTTATATTGCTTGCCATCGATGCTGTAATGTCCGCTGCCCTTTACACAATAGATAAGCACGCATTGGTCGATGGACTCCGTCCGTTCTCTATAATGATAGGTAGCATGTGGATAGTAGCCTATATCTGTGATATGCAAGGTCCGCAATACCGGGTCTGATTCTGCCAGATCCAGAATCATCTCCGGCATTACCAATGAGCGTTCCCCTTGAAATCCGTTTTTTATTTTGATATTTTCCTTCATATTCTTGTTGTTTGCCTGCAAAAATACTAATTATTTCTGAGACCTATATAATTTTCTGCTATTTCTTTTGTAAAATCATAAAATAATCTATGTTTTTCGTTTTATGAGTCTATCTGTTTTTCCCCTTTTTGTTTGTACTTTTGCAGCATAATTAAAAACAATTGATGCTATATGAATATATCTGATCACAAAAGCGATTTGGTTCGTCTGTTTTTTATGGGGAGCCTGCTTCTTGGTGGCGTGAATGCTTCCTTGGCTTCTGATGGAAGCCATGAATTGAATCTTTCCGGGCTATGGACGGTTACTTATGATAAGGATAAGGCAGCTGCCATCAATCTTCCAGGTACGCTTACTGATGCCGGTTTGGGTACACCTTGTACATTGAAACCTAGTATGGAAAAGGAAGTTTTTCTCAACCTGAAAGCGAAGTATAGTTATGTAGGAAAGGCTACATACGCTAAAAAGGTATGGGTGCCGAAGGAGTGGAAGAAGCAGCGTATTATCCTGCATTTCGATAGAACGATATGGACCTCGCAGGTTAAGGTAAATGGACAGCTTTTGAAGGAAACGGGTGAGAGCCTTTCTGTGCCTCATGAGTTTGATGTAACCGATTATGTGATTTTGGGGAAGGAAAATCTGTTGGAGATAACCATTGATAACAGTAAGAAATATGATATCACTTTCAATGAGTTGGCGCATAGTTATACCAATGAAACTCAGACCAAATGGAATGGCATTCTGGGTAAAATCTCCTTAGAAGTCAAGCCTCAGTCTTATATCCGGCATATTTCTGTTTTTCCAAAAGCCAAGCAGGGTAATGTGCATGTGAAGATTGAGATGCAAGGTGCAGCTCTTTTAGCCAAGAACCAAGGTAGAAAGCTGGGAAAGATGCGTTTTGCAATTGTTTCTCCTCAGGGAAATGAGGTAAAAGATACGTTGCTTGATGTGAAGGGAAAAGTCATTGAGTTTGATACGCAGGTGAAGAACGCCCAATTGTGGGATGAGTTCTCGCCAAATGTCTATACGGCTTCTGCCGAATATCAGAATCACAAGATGATGGATAGGCAGAAGGTGAATTTTGGATTCAGAGACCTGAGTAACGAACAGGCGCTGCTGCATATCAATCAACGTCGCATGTTCCTAAGAGGAACCTTGGAAAGCTGTGTCTTTCCGCTGAAAGGTTATCCTGCAATGGATGAAGCAGGATGGAAGCATATCTTTGAAAAGGCAAGAGAGTATGGATTGAATCATCTTCGTTTTCATTCCTGGTGTCCGCCGGAGGCAGCTTTTGCCGTTGCCGATAAGATGGGATTTTATCTTCAGATAGAGTTGCCTGTCTGGGCATTGAATATTGGAAAGGATCAGTCTGCGCTCGATTTTCTCTATGCTGAGGCCGATAGAATCCTGGCTGCGTATGGCAATCATCCTTCTTTCTGCTTCCTAAGTTTGGGAAATGAGTTGCAGGGTGATTTCAAGGCGTTGGAAGCCTTGCTGATGCATGTGAAGAAGCAGGATCCTCGACGCCTCTATACTACCACTACCTTTACTTTTGAGAAGGGACATGGGGATTGGCCGGAACTTCATGATGACTATTGGGTGAGCCAGTGGTCGAAGAAGGGATGGCTGAGAGGACAAGGTGTTTTCGAAGACCAGCCTGTTAGTTTTTCGAAGGATTATTCTTCTGCCATCGAGTCGCTTCCTGTGCCTGTCGTTACTCACGAAATCGGACAGTATAGTGTGTATCCTGATATTACATCCATCTCAAAATATACGGGTAATCTGAAGCCTGTCAACTTGGAGTCTATCAAGGAAGATTTGCAGAAAAAGGGACGTCTTAAGCAGGCTGCATCTTATCTCTCTGCATCCACCCGTTTTGCCTCTATTCTCTATAAGGAGGAGTTGGAGCGTGCCATGAAAACTCCGGGATATAGCGGCTATCAGTTGCTGGGATTGACTGATTATCCGGGTCAGGGAACTGCATTGGTAGGATTGCTGGATGTTTTCTGGGATGGAAAGGATGCTGTCTCAGATACACTGTTCAAACAGGTATGTGCGCCTGTAGTTCCATTGGCATCTTTCGAGAAGGCTACTTATACCAATCAGGATACCTTCAAGGCATCGTTGCAGATTGCCAATTTTTCTGCAGAAACGCTAAAGAATATTGCTTTGGAGTGGAGCCTGAAGAGAGAAGATGGTAGTATTCTGTACCAAGGTGTTTTGGAGAAGCAGGATGTAAAGGTGGGGAACAACCAGGTGTTGGGCAACATCGCTGTACCTCTTGGTTCCATCAGTAAGGCAGAACACTTGACGCTTTCGCTCTCTGTAGCTCATACCAAGGTAGCTAATGAATGGCAAATCTGGGTATATCCTTCTGATATTGCGATAGTTCCTGGAGAGGTAGTTGTAACCAATGATATAGATAAGGCTCGTCTGGCATTGAATAAGGGTAAGAAGGTGCTTCTTAATCTGCCAAAGGATAAGATAAATGGATTGGAAGGTAAGTTCCTGCCTGTATTCTGGAGTCCGGTTCATTTCCCTAATCAGCCGGGAACGATGGGTATCTTATGCAATCCAAAGCATCCTGCCCTGTCCGATTTTCCTACAGAGGAACATAGTAACTGGCAGTGGTGGAATTTATGCAAGAATGCCACTACCATGCAGTTGGATAGTATTGAAAATAATATCCTGATTTTGGTGGGTATGATGGATAATTTCTACAAGAACCGTAATCTGGGGCTGGTATTTGAAACGCAGGTGGGTAAGGGTAAACTGGTGGTAAGTAGTATCGATATGAATGAGTTGGATGCTCGTCCGGTAGCTCGCCAGTTGAAGTATAGTCTGATAGAATATATGAAGAGCCCTGCCTTTCAGCCAAAAGGAAAAATGGAATTTAATCTTCTTAAGAAGGTAATCTATAATCCTGTAAAAGTAGAGAAGAGCAAGAAGTCTATTTACGATCCAGCAGATTAAGTAGCTATCATCATCGTCCGGGAATATGAAATGATGCTTTACAATCATGTTATCAAATAAGAAGCCCCTAGACTTCGATGAAAAAGTCTAGGGGCTTTTGCTGTTTTTTTATTATCTTTTACATTTAATTTTTTACTTTCTATTACCTCTATCTTACTTCTTGATCATCAGCTTGCTTCCTTTCTGAACATCCGCCTTGATATTGGTGGTGCGCTCCTTAGGACCACGGTTTCAGCAACCAGTGGTAATGATGATAGGGTAGTGGTAATATGATTCATAGTGATGTTATTCACCACGATATTTCTTTTTATCCTTAATGATAATTGTTTCTGCCCTTAATGATAGATGTTTCTGCCCTTAATGGAATTCTATGTTCAACACTGCTGAATGTAAGTTCAACACTGCGGAACATAAGTTCAACACTGCTGAACATAGGTTCAACACTGCTGAACATAGATTTCTATTAGGGACAGAAACATTTTTCTTATGGCTTACCAAGAACTTTCCTGCTACTCCAGATATTTCCTGCAGGTAAGAACGGCCTTCATTCTTATGAGCAACAAACAAAAAGGGTGTGACTAATCAACTAGTCACACCCTTTTTCTGATTTCATGTTGTTATATTAGATAAACAAGCTTCCTATCTGGAAGACCAGGGCTGATACTACCCATGCCAATAGCGTGGTGTAGCCGGCGGCGAAGCCTGCCCATTTCCAACTGCCCGTCTCTCCCTTGATGGCTGCTATCGTGGCGATGCAAGGGAAGTAGAGCAATACGAAGAGGAGGAAACAGTAGGCGGTGAGCGTTGCCTTAGATGCTGCCTCGGCATCGCTGTAACCATAGGTCTTCTTCAAATCAGAAGTCATCTGCTTCTTCAAAACCTCGTATTTTCCGTCTTCATCGTTGTAATCCTGATCATCAGAGAAACTGTCGTTGTTGCTGTAGAGCACGCCCATTGTTGAGGCTACAATCTCCTTGGCACCCACACCGGATACCAGACCCACATCCAGTTTCCAGTCGAATCCCTGTGGGGTAAAGATAGGCTCGATGGTCTTACCGATTCTGCCGATATAGCTCTGTTCCTGCTGTGCCTGGGTATCAAGTTCTTCATTATGAGGGAAGTAGCCCAAAGCCCAGACGATGATACTTGCCACGAGGATGATGCCACCCATCTTCTTCAGATACTGCTTACCCTTTTCCCAGGTATGGCGGCCTATCGCTTTCCAGGTAGGGAAGCGGTAAGGAGGCAGCTCCATTACGAATGGGGTATCTTCGCCCTTCACCACGAAACTGGCAAAGATGCGGCTCAATATCACGGCAAGGAAGATGCCGATGAGATAGAGCGATACCATGATGAGCGAACGGTATTGGATGGCAAAGAACGTTCCGATGACCATGATGTAGATTGGCAGGCGAGCCGAACAGCTCATCAATGGCAATATCAGCATCGTTATCAGACGGGAACGGTGACTCTCGATGGTTCTTGTTGCCATCACGGCTGGTACGTTACAGCCGAATCCCATAATCAGCGGGATGAATGACTTGCCATGCAGGCCCATCTTGTGCATCAGCTTATCCATGATGAAGGCGGCACGAGCCATATATCCCGAATCCTCCATATAAGAAATGAAGAAATACAGAATCAGAATCTGTGGCAGGAATACGATGACCGCACCAACACCACCAATCACACCATCTACCAGCATATCCTTCACTGGTCCATCCGGCATTGTATTGCTGATGAACTCGCCCAGCCATGCCACGCCGTCCTCAATCCATCCCTTAGGAATCTCGCCCAGAACGAAGGTGGCTGAGAACATGATGAACAGCAGGAGAACGAAGATAGGGAAGCCTACATATTTA
Source organism: Prevotella sp. (assembly GCA_052356385.1). Lineage (GTDB taxonomy): Bacteria > Bacteroidota > Bacteroidia > Bacteroidales > Bacteroidaceae > Prevotella. The sequence continues at coordinate 21,509 of DAWDAD010000013.1, read as the reverse complement.
TTGGTCAGGATGCTGTCGATGAGATGGGTTACCTGATAGGTATCCTTTGCCTTACCCGGTTCATAGCCCGCTTCCTGCAATGCGCCATGGATAAAACCGTATTTGGCGTCCATGATGGCGGTTTCGCTATCTTCCAGAGTCTCTTCCTTCACACGCTTGGCTGCCTCATTGCGGGCTGCGAAGATTTCCTTGGCCGATTTCAGATGACTTATGTATTCCTCTGCGTGCTTATCATTCTCCAACAACTTGATGGAGAGGTAACGGGTAGAGTAGCGCTGGCGGATGGAATCATCTGCCTTCAGATATTTCTGGATATGCTCGATGCCGTGCTCTATCTCATGTCCGTGGTTGATGTGGATATGGCGATAGTGAGCGTTGGAATCTTCCTTGCCTTCGTAGAGTTCGATGATGGTTTCGAAGAGTTTATCCACGCCTCGACCATTGGTGAAGACGGTAGGAATCATCGAGATACCGAAGAGTTCGCCCAGCTTGTCGTAGTCGATGTTATCGCCACGCTTTTCGGTTTCATCAAACATGTTGAGGGCACAGACCATGCGGATGTGCATGTCTATCAACTGGGTGGTGAGATAGAGGTTGCGCTCCAGATTGCTGGTATCGATGACATTGATCACGATATCCGGCGTATGCTCGATGAGCTGCTTGCGCACATAAAGCTCTTCCGGAGAGTAGGCAGAAAGGGAATAGGTGCCCGGCAAATCTACCAGATTGAAGTGATAGCCGTTGTATTCGGCTTCGCCCACCTTGGCATCCACGGTTACTCCGCTATAGTTGCCCACACGTTCGTGAGCACCCGATGCGAAGTTGAACAATGAAGTCTTTCCGCAGTTTGGATTTCCCACCAGTGCCACGTTGATGACGCGGTGGAGTCTTTCTGCTTCCTGTTCTGCCAAGGCTTCGTTGCTGGCAGAGTCTTTTCTTTCAGCCACGAGCATCTTGTCGCCGAGCGCCTGCTCGTCGCTATCGTTGGAATCTACTACTTTTGAGTCAATTACCTGCTGGCGGTCTTCTTCTTCCGCCTTGCTGAGCTTTGCATCGTTCTTGGCTTCATCAATGGAAACCACCTCGATATGGTCGGCTTCGCTGTGGCGGAGTGACACCTCGTAACCCATAATCTTGTATTTCACTGGGTCCTGGAGTGGGGCGTTAAGGAGTACATCTACCTTCTTGCCCTTGATGAATCCCATCTCGATGACTCTCTTTCTGAAGCCACCGTGTCCTGATACCTTGACGATAACGGCGCTTTCACCTGTTTTAAGTTCTGATAATTTCATATATCTTTCCTTGAATTAACCTTATTTTCTCTAGAAACTGGCTTTATTGCCAGCTCTTTTTTCTTTTCGACTGCAAAAATACTAATAATTATTTGCAACTCGGTAGCAATGAAGTTATTTATAACAAAAATACCTAGAAATGATGAGAGTATCATCAAATCTAGGTATTCTTATCATTATTTCTTGTGATGGCAAGATTTCGCTGTCATCACTTATCATCCTTTCTGGTGATTAGATGTTTCTGCCGTGGCAGTTCTTGAACTTCTTTCCGCTGCCGCATGGACATGGATCGTTAGGACGAGGCATGTGCTCGGCACGGTATGGAGTGCGGTTCACCTGATCAGCTCCCTCGCGGGTATCCTGGTTGGCTGCTGCCTCCTGTGCTGCACGCTCAGCGTCGATATCCACCTTGCTCTCTACGTAGTTCTGCTGGGTGTGCTGCTCTGGTGCTGCCTCCTGAACTGGCTGCTCCTGCTCCATGACAGGAATCTGACCACGCATCAGGATGCTGGCGATGCGGTCGTTCATATCATTGATCATAGCGTCCCATACCTTTGCACTCTCCAACTTGAAGATGAGCAATGGGTCCTTCTGCTCGTAGCTGGCATTCTGTACAGAGTGCTTCAACTCATCGAGCTTGCGGAGGTTCTCCTTCCAGTCATCATCGATGATGTGGAGTACTACGCTCTTCTCGAACTCCTTCACTACGTTCTTTGCCTCAGTCTCGTAAGCTTCCTTCAGGTTGCATGCGATGTTGTACATACGCTTGCCGTCGGTGATAGGCACCATGATGCGCTCGTACATCGCACCCTGGTTTTCATACACCTGCTTGATGATAGGCATTGCTGTAGCCTGGATGCGGTCGGTCTTGCGCTTGAAGGCAGCCATAGCCTCCTGGAAGGCACGCTCTGCCATCTCGTCGCGTCTGCCGTTCTCGTATTCCTCCTCTGTGAAAGGAATCTCCATGGCGAGAACCTTCAGGAACTCTTCCTTGGCACCGGTGAAGTCGTTGTTGTTCACGATGTTCAGTACGCGGTCCCAGATTACGTTGGCGATATCCATACCGATACGCTCACCCATCAGGGCGTGACGACGCTTCTCGTAGATAACGGTACGCTGACGGTTCATCACGTCATCATACTCCAGGAGGTGCTTACGGATACCGAAGTTGTTCTCCTCAACCTTGCGCTGTGCACGCTCGATGCTCTTGCTGATCATTGGGCTTTCGATACGCTCGCCATCCTCGAAACCGAGACGGTCCATTACCTTGGCAATACGCTCAGAAGCGAACAGACGCATCAGCTTATCCTCCAATGATACATAGAAAACAGAAGAACCTGGGTCACCCTGACGTCCGGCACGACCACGGAGCTGGCGGTCAACACGACGGCTCTCATGACGCTCTGTACCGATGATGGCGAGACCACCTGCAGCCTTCACCTCTGGGGTCAGCTTGATATCGGTACCACGACCTGCCATGTTGGTAGCGATGGTTACGGCACCCTTGCCATTTACTGAGCGACCAGCCTCGGCTACGATCTGAGCCTCCTGCTGGTGCAGCTTGGCGTTCAATACATTATGAGGAATGTTGCGCATCTTCAACATCTTGCTCAACAACTCTGAGATTTCTACAGATGTGGTACCAACCAATACTGGGCGACCAGCATTGCGTGTCTCCTCAATCTCATCGATGACGGCACGATACTTCTCGCGGGCAGTCTTATATACACGGTCATCCAAGTCCTTACGCAGGATAGGGCGGTTGGTAGGAATCTCAACTACATCGAGCTTATAGATATCCCAGAACTCACCAGACTCGGTGCTTGCCGTACCGGTCATACCTGCGAGCTTGTGGTACATACGGAAGTAGTTCTGGAGTGTGATGGTTGCGAAGGTCTGTGTTGCTGCCTCTACCTTTACATGCTCCTTAGCCTCTACAGCCTGGTGCAAGCCATCGCTCCAGCGGCGACCCTCCATGATACGACCTGTCTGCTCATCCACGATCTTCACCTGACCGTCCATGACAACATACTCATCGTCCTTATTAAACATGGTGTAAGCCTTCAAGAGCTGTTGCAAGGTGTGAACACGCTCGCTCTGTACGCCGTAGTGAGCCAGCAACTCGTCCTTGATGTCCAGACGCTCCTGGTCTGAGATGTCTGTGCGAGCTTCCAGGTCACTCATCTGTGTAGTAATATCAGGCAATACGAAGAGCTCTCTATCGTTCACCTGCTTAGCCAACCACTCTGTACCCTTATCGGTCAGGTCGGCAGAGTTCAGCTTCTCATCAACCACGAAGTACAAAGGCTCAACAGCCTTAGGCATCTCACGGTTGTTGTTTGCCATATAGAATTCCTCGGTCTTGAGCAATCCAGCCTTGATACCCTCCTCAGAGAGGTACTTGATCAAAGGCTTGTTCTTAGGCAGCGCCTTGTAAGAACGGTAGAGTGAGAGGAAACCTTCCTCGAGCATCTGCTGGTTCTTGGTCTTGCCGCCCTCTGTAATCTTCTGCTTAGCCTCGGCGAGCAACTCGGTAGCCTGCTTGCGCTGTACCTCGTAGAGCTTCTCTACCAGTGGCTGGTACTGCTCGAACATCTGGTCGTCGCCCTTTGGAATAGGACCAGAGATAATCAATGGTGTACGGGCATCATCAATCAATACGGAGTCAACCTCATCGACGATGGCGTAGTTGTGCTGGCGCTGCACCAGGTCGCTAGGGTTGGTGGCCATATTATCACGCAGGTAGTCGAAACCAAACTCATTGTTGGTACCGAAGGTGATGTCTGCCATATATGCCTTGCGGCGCTCGTCGGAGTTAGGACGATGCTTGTCGATACAATCAACAGAGAGACCGTGGAACATATAGAGAGGTCCCATCCACTCAGAGTCACGCTTAGCCAGGTAGTCGTTCACGGTTACTACGTGTACACCATTACCTGTGAGGGCGTTCAGGAAGATTGGGGTTGTACCTACGAGGGTCTTACCCTCACCGGTAGCCATCTCTGCAATCTTACCCTGGTGGAGAACAACACCACCGAAGAGCTGTACGTCGTAGTGGATCATTTCCCACTTCATATCGTTGCCGCCGGCAGTCCAGTGGTTGTGATAGATAGCCTTGTCACCGTCGATGGTCACGAAGTCGTTGGCTGGGTTTGAAGCCAGCTCGCGGTCGAAGTCTGTAGCAGTAACTACGGTCTCTTCGTTCTCAGCGAAGCGGCGTGCTGTATCCTTTACGATAGCGAAAACCTGAGGCAAAACCTCGTTGAGTGCAACCTCATACTTGTCGAGTGCTTCCTGCTCCAACTTGTCGATCTGGTTGAAGATACCTTCACGCTCGTCGATTGGAGTGTCCTCGATCTTAGCTTTGAGTTCGGCAATCTTAGCCTTCTCGTCCTTAGCGTACTCCTGTACGTACTTCTGGAGTTCCTTTGTTTTTGCACGAAGTTCGTCATTGCTCAAGGCATTCATCTTAGGGTATTCTGCCTTGACTTTCTCTACGATTGGCTGGATCAACTTCATATCGCGAGTTGACTTGTTGCCAAACAATGACTGAAGAATTTTGTTAAAGTTCATTGTATATTTATTTTTTTATTATTATTCGATGTATGATATTAGGAATTAAAGGAGTTAAGGAGTTAAAGGAGTTAGACAAATGTGGTCTGTCAGTCCTTTTTCCTCTTCTGCTTTTTCCTGTTGTTTGTTTACTAGCTTGCAAAAATACAAAAAATATCTGTAAATCTGCAATATTTTACCAATTATTGCCCTTTCTGGCTGCATTTCTTGCTAGTTTTGCAGTCAGAAAGCACATAATCAGCAGTTTGGACCTCGAATAACAATGCTTCCGAAGGGTGCTTTGTACTTATGCACCACAACGGGGTGAAAACAAATATTTAAATGTGAATCTGTCAGAATGTCAGTCTTGACAGCTGCAAGCACAGCTGCCTGATGGTAATGATGCTCTGACATGTTTTCCTCTTCGGAAGCCTGCTTGATGGCTTTGATGACATAGAGGATGTCCTCCTCCAATGCCTTCGCCTCCGGTTGCTGGATGAATTCATCGTAGGATATATCCGTAAGCGCAAACTTCAGCGCCTGCTGATAAGTCTGCGCCTCCATGCCGGTTGCCGCCAGGACAACCAAAAGGGCTGTGATATATCTGTTTACCATCATTTTTATTTTCTTTATTTATGTAACTTTTGAAAGTCTTTTTGGAGCATCTTCTCTCTGTTTCGGTTTGGAGAAGTGTCACTACTTGTCTTTTCTGAGTTTATTCATTAATTGTTTCTGTATAGCCAGCTTGCTGCTGTTGAGGTCGAGCAGAGTTGACTTGATTGCATATCTCATCAGCAAAGAGAATGCCAAAGTGCTCATTCCTTCGGCATAGCTCTGCCAGATTTGCAGGAGCAATGCTACGAGCAGGCACCATCCCCATACCTCGTAATACCAGTAGAGCTTGCCTTTTCTCATCTTCGAGATGGTTTTCCAGGCGAAGATGAGGTTCACTGGGTTCAGCAGCAGAAGCTGGAAGTTGACCTGCACGGTAGGGTGCTGCGAGAAGATCATCGCAAAGAGGATGATGCCCGGCAGACCCGTCAAGATGAGCAGGAAGGCATCAAACCCCCAGAAGTTCTTCTTCTTGCGCCATTCGATGATGCTCACGCCTATGATGATGATGGCGATGAATGTTGCCACCATGATAGGGGTGATGGGTTCCGATTCTGTCACCTGTGCCTGCTTCGGTATCAGGTAGCTGGTGCTATCTACCATCGTGATATAGCCCTCCTTGCCGTTGTAGTATCGGGTGCTTGCTAGATCCTGGGTCGCATTCATATTGTCTTTTCTGCCTTCTGTGGCAAAGTCACGGCTCAGATTGTCCGGCAGGAACTCCCATTCACGCTTGCTGATAGGCTGGTCGGAAAGATAGCCCAGGAGCAGGTCGTTGCCGAAACGGCTCCATCGGTGGTCTCCGTTCAGCTTGTGGATTTCCTGGCGATAGGTGGATTGGGTTTCCTTATCATCAAAGTTGGTGTTGCAGTAACCGATGTTGGTGAGAATCATCTCCCTTGCACGGGTGGTGCAGTTGTCGAAGAAGAAGTTGTACCGGTAGGTACGGTTCTCCGGCTTGGCATTTTCCTCGATGGCATGCAGGATGTTGAACTTCTCGTCCCTGGAGAGATTGATGCGCTGCTGGCGTACCCATCTTCCTTCTGCTGCATATTCGGCGAGGAAGTCGGTCATCGGGTAGATGCCGATCTGGTAGTCGGTGAGTCCGAATACGAAGCGCAGGATGAAGAAGTTCTGCCTGAAACTGAACATGCCCCAGTTGACTGCCACGTCGCTTCCGTGCATCTTGTCCTGGATGCGCAGGGCTGAGTGACCGTAGTACGACCATACCTCGTTGCCTGGTCCGCAGGTGAGGAGCGAAATATCTACCGAGTCGAGCCAGGATGTAGCATCCTCATTGACACGACTGTTCTGCACAGAAATGTCAGGAGTCTGATAGCCTGAAAAATCCTGTGCTGTCACATTAGTAGTTAAATTGGTTAAAATAACCGCTAAAATGACGCCAAAAATATGCTTAAATCGTTTCACGATGCAAAAATAACTTATTATTTTGGAATATCCTTCTTTTTTCTAGATTTTTTTTAATACTTTTGCACTCTGAATATAATTTTGACTGATTTATATATAAATGAGAAAGTTTATTTTAGCAGCCCTCTTGTTGGGTTCTACTCTTATGGTTAATGCCCAAAGCGGTACTAATTCTCCATACAGCCAGTATGGTTTAGGCGTTTTGTCTGAACAGACTTCTGGCTTCAACCGTGGTATGAATGGTGTTGGACTTGGTTTTCATGAGCATAATCAGATTAACTATCTGAACCCTGCTTCCTATGCTGCCATCGACTCCATGACTTTCATCCTGGATGCAGGTATCTCGGGTCAGGTAACCAACTTCAACGAGAACGGGGTGAAGAAGAATGCCAATAACTCCAATCTCGAATATGTGGTAGCAGGCTTCCGCCTCTTCCGCCATCTGGGTATGAGTTTCGGTATTGTCCCTTTCACCAACGTGGGATACAACTATTCTACCAGCGGATGGGTGAACAAGAACGACAAGGATGTTACCTACACCAACTCCTACGAGGGTGAAGGCGGTTTGCATCAGGTATATGTGGGTGCCGGCTGGTCTCCGCTCAAGGGCTTGTCTGTCGGTGCCAATATTGGCTATATCTGGGGTTCCATCAACAGAACCGTGCAGAACTACTATAGCAACAGCTATTATAAGTCTCTTTACCGCACCTATGGTACTCGTGTGAACAACTACAAGATCGACCTGGGTGTGCAATATACCCGGAAGTTGTCGAAGAAGGATGAGGTAACCCTGGGTGTCACTTATTCGCCAGGTCATAACCTGCATGCCGATGCCGATATGAGCATCATTTCTTCCAATGCGCAGACCAGTACATCTGATACACTTGCCTTCAGCATCAAGAATGCCTACGAGTTGCCTACGATGTATGGCGCCGGTTTGATGTGGAATCACAACAACCAGTGGAAGATTGGTGTAGATTACAGTCTGCAGAAATGGGGCAGCCTGGGCTATCCTACCTACGAGGCTAACAGCAGCGAGCCTTGGGCATTGCGCGATGGGGTGTATAAGGATCGCAGCAAGGTGAATGTCGGATTCCAGTACTGCTATGGTGAGCGCAGCCGTGCTTTCCTCAAGCGTGTGGCTTACCGTGCCGGTGTAAGCTTTGCTACACCATATTATAAGGTGAACGGCGTGGATGGCCCTAAGGAGCTTTCTGTAAGTGCCGGTTTCGGTATTCCTATCATGAACTCCTACAACAACCGTTCGCAGTTGAATATCAGCGGCCAGTGGGTGAAGAATTCGGCTACCGGACTTATCAAGGAGAATATCTTCCGCCTGAACATCGGATTCACTTTCAACGAGGATTGGTTCAAGAAGTGGAAGATGCAGTAGTCTGCCCATATTGTGGTGTCTTCTTCGGGAGATGCCACATCTTCTATATATATAATAATGTATAAGATTAAATATTTCATAGTAATAGGTGTCATAGTTTCCTGGGTTTTGGCTGCCTGCCAGAATCCGGTAGAACATACTGCGCCTGCTATCCACGACAGAGACTCTGTGGCGATGATGACTTCGTATGGCGTCAATACCCTCATCAGTGATTCGGGTGTCATCAAGTACCGCATCGTTACCGAGCGATGGGAGGTGAATACCAACCGTGTGCCTTCCCGCTGGATTTTTGATAAGGGTATGCTGCTCGAACAGTTTGACGAGAAGTTCCACATCAACAGTTATATCCAGTGTGATACGGCTTATTACTTTGATCAGGAACGTGTCTGGAAACTCTATGGCCGTGTGCGTATCCTCACCAAGGATGGTCTTCGCTTTACCAGCGAGCAGCTCACCTGGGATGAGAACAAGCATGAACTCTCCAGCCATGTTTTCAGTAAGCTCGTTACTCCGGAGCGTACCCTTCAGGGTTCCTATTTCTGGAGCGATGAGCGTATGACCCGCTATTTTGTGAGCAATTCTAAGGGTAGCTTCGAGAAGGACGACTTCGGTGGTGGAGGCAGTTCATCTTCTGCTTCATCATCCGATTCTACCAGTGCGCCTATGCGCCAGCCGGCAACACCGCAACGAGCCACCACCATTCCTGTCATGCATTGATAGGGTAGGAGGAAATATGTTTTTTAACGATATAATGTATCATGGAAGAAGTTGATATAAGTCTGATAGTGAGTATCCTCATCACGATGGTGTTTTCTGCATTCTTTAGTGGAATGGAAATAGCCTTCGTCTCCTCCAACCGTATGTTGGCGGAAATGGACAAGGAGAAAAACGGACTTACGCAGCGACTCTTGTCGCTCTTTTATAATCATCCCAACGGATTCGTCAGCACCATGCTGGTGGGCAACAATATAGCCCTCGTAGTATATGGTATCCTGATAGCCCGTCTGTTTGATAATACCATCTTTGCTGGTCTGGATGATGGTGTCAAGGTTACCTGCGATACCATTCTCTCTACACTCATCGTGTTGTTTACGGGTGAGTTCCTGCCGAAGACGCTTTTCAAGTCGAATCCAAACCGACTGCTGTCCATCTTCAGTCCGTTTGCGTATCTGTGCTACGTCATTCTCTGGCCTATCAGCAAGTTCAGTACCTTCCTCAGCAAGGGATTGCTGCGCATGGTGGGTATGAAGATGGAGTCTGAAGAGGGGGATGAAGGCTTTTCTAAGGTAGATCTTGACTATCTGGTGCAGTCGAGCATCGACAATGCCACCAATGAGGACGAGATCAACGACGAGGTGAAGATTTTCCAGAACGCCCTGGATTTCTCAGATACCAAGGTGCGCGACTGTATGGTGCCACGTACCGAGATTCAGGCGGTGGAGATTGATACCTCGCTGGAGGAACTCCGCCAGAAGTTCATCGAAAGCGGAAACTCCAAGATCATCGTCTATGAGGATGACATCGACCATATCGTGGGCTACATTCACAGTTCTGAACTCTTCCACAATCCGAAGAGATGGCAGGACCATATCCGTACGATGCCTTTCGTGCCGGAGACCATGCAGGCGCAGAAGCTGATGCAGACCTTCCTGCAGCAGAAGAAGTCGCTGGGCGTTGTGGTAGATGAGTTTGGTGGAACCAGCGGACTGGTGAGTCTGGAGGATATCGTGGAAGAGATCTTCGGCGATATCGAGGATGAGCACGATTCTGCGAAGTATGTAGCCAAGAAGACCGACGACGGCGACTATCTGCTGTCGGCTCGTCTGGAGATAGACAAGGTGAACGATCTGTTCGACCTGGATCTTCCGGAGAGTGATGAGTATATGACTCTGGGTGGACTCATTCTTCACGAATATCAGAGCTTCCCGAAGCTGAATGAAGTAATTAAATTCGACAAGTTTGAGTTTAAGATTATCAAGTCCACATCCCGCAAGATAGAACTTGTGAAACTCCACGTCATCAAATAGTTGGATGAGAAGAGGGAATTTTTCGACTTTTTTGCGTTTCCAGCCAAAAAAGATACCGAAAAATTCCCTTTTCTCGTATTATTTTTGTATTTTTGCAACCAATTGGCTACTTGCTTCAAAAGCAGTACAATCCTAATAAGGAAAAAATAAAATAATAATAATAATTAAAACGTAATGGCAGCATTAGGAACAATTAGAAAAAGAGGCGTGATACTGGTATGTATTATCAGTTTCGGTCTTTTCGCCTTCATTGCTGAGGAAGCTTTCCGCTCTTGCGATTCTGCAAAGAACAATGAGCGTCAGCAAATCGGTGAGGTGTATGGCGAGAAAATCAGCGTGCAGGATTTCCAAAAGCTCGTTGATGAGTACACAGAGGTTATTAAAATGCAACAAGGTCAGGAAAACCTTCCTGAGGAGCAGATGAATCAGGTGAAGGACATGGTATGGAATACATACGTACAGAACCAGATCATTGCCAAGGAGGCTAGCAAGTTGGGTCTTACTGTAACAGACGCAGAGCTTCAGGACATCCTGAAGACAGGTACAAACCCAATGCTTCAGCAGACTCCATTCGTAAATCAGCAGACAGGTCGTTTCGACGCATCTTCTCTCCAGAAGTTCCTGGCTGATTACAAGGCTCAGAAGGCTAACCCATCTGCTAATCCTCAGATGATGGAACAGTACACCAAGATTTTCAACTACTGGTCATTCATCGAGAAGACACTCCGTCAGCAGACTTTGGCTCAGAAGTATCAGTCACTCCTGGCACACTGCTTCCTTTCAAACCCTGTAGAGGCTAAGATGGCTTTCAAGGAGGAGAACGAGGAGAGCCAGATCCAGTTGGCTGCCTTCCCTTATTCTGATGTTCAGGACGACAAGGTGAAGGTAGAGGAGAGCGACCTGAAGGCTAAGTATGACGAGATGAAGGCTCGGTTCAAGCAGCCTGTTGAGAGCAGAGATATCAAGTTCATCGATGTTCAGGTTGAGGCTTCCAAGACCGACCGTGCAGCACTCAACAAGGAGTTTGCTGAGTATCATGCACAGCTCGCTGCTGCAGCTGATCCTGCAGAGCTTGTTCGTAAGTCAGCTTCTACTGTAGCTTACCTGGGTATCCCAGTGAGCAAGGAGGCTTGGCCATCAGACATTGCTTCTGCTATCGATTCTATGGCTGTAGGTGCTACTTCTGCAGTAAAGGTTAATGCTTCTGATAACACATTGAACATCGTGAAGCTGATGAGCAAGCAGCAGTTGCCAGACTCTATCCAGTATCGTGTCATCCAGGTGGCAGCAGCTTCTCAGGCTGAGGCTAAGGCCAAGGCAGACTCAATCCACAGCGCTCTTGCTGCTGGTGCAGACTTCGAGGCACTCGCTAAGAAGTATGGTCAGACTGGTGAGAAGGCTTGGATGACTACCAAGCAGTATGAGTATGCTCAGACTATGGATAAGGACAACAAGGCATTCATCAACACATTGAATACAGCTTCTGTCAATGCATACAATGAGCTTCAGCTCGGTCAGGGTTATGTCATCCTCCAGGTTTGCGACCGCAAGGCAATGGTAACCAAGTATGTGGCAGCAGTCATCAAGAAGGAGATTCAGTTCTCTAACGATACATACCGTACAGCATTCAACAAGTTCTCTAGCTATGTAAGTGCTAATCCTAAGTCTGAGGATCTCTTGAAGAATGCAACCAAGAGCGGTTATCGTGTACAGAATCTGAATGATATGACAACAGCTACTCACTATGTAGCCAACATCCATTCTACCCGTGATGCCTTGAAGTGGATCTTCGAGAGCAAGGAGGGTGAGGTTTCTCCTATGTATGAGTGTGGCGACAACAACCACTTGCTCGTAGTAGTATTGGATAAGATTCATCGCATCGGTTACCGCGACTTGAGCGATCCTCAGGTTAAGGAGATGGTAAAGGCTGAGGTCATCAAGGACAAGAAGGCTGAGCTGATTATGGCTAAGGTAGCTGGTGTGAAGAGCATCGCTGCTGCTAAGGCTAAGGGTGCTAAGATTGCTACCGTTAATCAGATTACTTTTGCAGCTCCAACCTTCATTTCTGCTACAGGTGCCAGCGAGCCTGCTGTTTCTGGTGCAGTTTCTGCTACCAAGAAGGGTGCTTTCGTAGCTAACGCAGTAAAGGGTAACGCAGGTGTTTATCTCTTCCAGGTTACTGGTAAGACCAACCGTCCTGTTAAGTTCGATGAGAAGGCTTACGAGCAGAAGTGCCGCCAGAAGGCTATGCAGTATGCCGGCAACTTCATGAACGAGCTTTATATGAAGGCTCACGTAGTGGATAACCGCTACTTGTTCTTCTAAAAACATATTTAAAATTAAATAATTGGGGTGTGTTTCTCTTGCAGGGACCACCCCTTTTTTCGTGTCTCTTTGTGCTGTTTTGTATGTCTTTAAGGGTAGAAGTACCTCACTGGTGAATTATAGCCTAGAATAGTAGTTGTTGCACATTCTGACAGTTGTTGACCCTATCTGTTCTGTTGCTAACCTTCGTTGTATAACATAAAAAAGGTGTATCGCTCAATTTGGCGATACACCTTTTTTCTTTAGTATGTTTTGTGAAGTTATCCTCAACAGGGATTATCCACGGCTCCACCAATGCTTTTTCTTTGGTGGTTCTTGTGTTGACATCAACTTCTGTTTGATAAGACGACGATAGCTTGTGTGCTTTGTGATAATCTGGTAAATCTCTCCCCAATCAGGAAGACCACCGATACCACGGTCGTCAATAAACCAGTCAGCCTTGAGCTTACGTGAGAAATGGTTGTTGCTCTCTACGCTTTCTTCCGGGTAGTCTTTATTGACTGCCCAGAATTCCACACCGCGCTCTCTGCACCATTCTACGGCTTCATCCAGAAGCTTTCCTTCGCGCACACTCCAAAGAATGAGACGGTGATGATCTTTGATGAGCATCTTGAGTGTCTCTGTGGCAAAAGGTAGCTCTGTACCAATTTTAGGGTACTCGTGAGTTACGATAGTACCATCAAAATCAACAGCAATTGTTGCCATATTTAAATTCCTTTCTCGTTTAATGATTTATAATTGTCGATTACTACTTCTTGATACTTGTATCATTGGCATTGCCATAGTGGCTGTTGCTATAGTTGCCGTAACTGCCATACTGACCGTATGAACCATACTTGCCATAGTTGCCGTAGTTGCCATAGTTACCGTATTTGCCATATTTGCCATACTTACCCACACCATAGTAGAAGCTGTGCTTCTTCTTGGAGAGATCCACACCATTCAGTACCAGGCACATGTTAGGCAACTTCTTCTCGGCATTCAATCCGTTGATCATGCCGAAACTTGTCTTTGCGGTATAGTCTGCACGACAAACATAGATACAGAGGTTTGCCAGTCTGCCGAGCTGCAAGCTATCGTTAACCAATCCTACCGGTGCTGTATCAAGCACGATGTAGTCGTAATGGTTCTTCAGTTCCTTGATGATGGCATCGAGGCTTGGACGGGTAATCAACTCACCTGGGTTAGGAGGTACAGGACCAGCCATCAGCAGGTCGAGGTTGCTGTTGACGCCCGAAGAGAGAATCTGCTTCTGGATATCCTCCCAAGTGTTGTTCTCGTGAACCATCAGGTTGGTGATACCAGTATGATGGTTGTCGATTTCGAACAACTCTGCCAGACGAGGCTTACGGATATCCAGACCTACTACGATGACCTTCTTGCCCAGCAGAGCCAGAGAGATGGCTACGTTAGAGGCAACGAATGTCTTACCCTCACCAGAGGTTGAAGAGGTAAACATCAGAACCTTTTCGTCCTTCTTCAGCATAAACTGGATGCTGGTACGCAATCCACGGAAGATTTCCTCCATCAGGTTGTTGACGTTCTGGTGAACCACGATATCTGCTCTACCCTTGGAAACATCGCTGGCTACAGGGATGTCTGCGATAACCGGAATCTGAGTCAGCTTGACAACATCTGCATGGCCCTCAATCTTATACTTGAAGAACTCAATCAGGAAGAGGATACCTGCTGGGATGGCAAAACCTAATACCAATGCGATAAGCAGGATGATGGCAGCCTTAGGGCTGGTCTTTCCTACGAGTGATGGAGCATCGATGATCTTACCCTTGTCAGCTGTAGCAGCCAGAGAGATTGAGTTTTCCTCACGCTTCTGCAAGAGCATCAGGTAGAGACCTGATTTTACTTCCTGCTGGCGGCCAATCTGTGTCAATACGCGCTCTTGTTCAGGAGAGTTGCCAATCTGGCTGTTATACTGGTTGGCCTGAGATGCGATGCTGTTACGCTGGATTTCCATACCCAGACGAGCCTGGCGCATGGCACGCTTGATAGACTTGGTCAACTCCTCCAACTGTGCTGTCAGTGGAGTAACCGATGGTGACAGTTCGCTGGCAGAGTGCAATGCATTGCTGCGCTCCAGGGCAATCTTGTTATACTGATTGATGAGCTCTGTAGAACTTTCATCAGTCAAACCAACGTTAGATGGGATAGGCTTGTACTTGTTGCCTGGCTCATCCATGTATTTTCCGAGTTCCTTGAGCAGTTCTACCTGGGTGTTAGCTTCCTGCAACTTATGGGTATAGGTATCTGCGTTGGCAATAGCAGCTGTGGCATTGAGCTTCATCTCTATCACCTTGTTGCGCTTCTTGTAGCTTTCCAACTGGTTTTCGGTAGTGCCCAGTTCAGAGTTGATCTTCTCCAGACGGTTATTGATAAACTGTTCTGTACGATAGGCTATTTCGTTCTTGTCGAGGTTAGCCTGTCGGTTATATACCTTAATAAGAGTATGCAGATAATCCAAACCGCGCTGTGGGTTCTCGTCGTTCAGTACGAGTTCTGCGATGGTTGTAGTCTTTGAGGTCTGACTGACAGTCAGATTCTTCACATACTCCTCTGCAGCCATCTCAGGAGATACGATCACAGCCTTCAATACGTCGCCGTCTTCCATATTGTAGCCCTTGTTGGCTGTCAGCAGGATAGCACCTACTCGTGTATTGATGGTTGCAGGCAGACCGTTGATGGTCTTCTCAAACTCAATAGGATCCTTTTCGTGGCTGAAGGCATCAATAGGCATATAGTATTTACCAGTGACATGGAATTGCTTGCCGTCTTTCTCGATGCTTAATTTTACAGGAGCATTCAGCTTCTGCAGGTTCTTGGCATCCATATCCACATTGATTTCCTGTTCCTTATAGACCAGTGGTGATCTGAAGATACCCTTGTGGTAGTAGTTTACGTAGGTTTTCATGTCAATGACAGCCTGACGAGCCATATCGCTAGCCGACAGGATTTCCATCTCGTTGTCAATACCGTTTGAGTTGGTCATGAAACCCAAATTGGCTGCACTCTGAATCATGCTGCTGCTCATACCACCGCCTCGCTTGCTTTGGTCATCATCCTTGATGAGTACTTTTGTCGTAGTCTGGAATACAGGTTTTGCATGCTGCAGGTAGAGATATCCCAAACCGAGACATAAGATGATGGATAGAATAAACCACTTCCAGTTAAGGATAAGTGTGGTGTAGATCAATTGGAAGTCAATAGCCGACTTTTCCTCTTGGTTCTGCACGTTTTCCAATTCTAAATTCTTGTTTTCTTCCATTATTTTAATGTTATTGTTTTGCGTTGAATTTGTATATGAATGAATTCTTAGGAACCAGTTTCTTATCTGTTGTCTGTAGCGATAGCCATCAGATACTGTCCGTATCCGTTCTTGAGCATCGGTTCAGCCAGTTTCTTAAGCTGTTCCTTGTCAATCCATCCCTGGTTGTAGGCTATCTCTTCCAGGCAGGCTACCTTCAGTCCCTGGCGCTTTTCTATCACCTCTATGAAGGTGCTGGCTTCCGAAAGACTGTCGTGGGTACCGGTATCCAGCCAGGCAAAACCGCGCTGCAGGGTTCTTACCTTCAGGGTCTTCTCTGCCAGATAGTGCTGGTTTACTGTGGTAATCTCCAGCTCTCCACGCGCACTAGGCTTGATGTGCTTCGCCACTTCCACCACGCTGTTCGGATAGAAGTAGAGTCCCACTACGGCATAGTTGCTCTTAGGCTGTGCCGGCTTCTCCTCGATGCTCAGGCAGTTGCCGTCCTTGTCAAACTCCGCCACGCCGTATCTTTCCGGATCGTTCACGTAGTAGCCGAATACGCTTGCCTGTCCTGCTTCGGCAGCCTTCACGCTCTCCTTCAGCAGTCCGGTGAATCCGGCTCCGTAGAAGATGTTGTCGCCCAGCACGAGGCAGACATCATCCTTTCCTATGAATTTCTCGCCTATGATGAACGCCTGAGCCAGTCCGTCGGGCGAAGGCTGTTCAGCATACTCGAAGTGAACCCCCAGTTCGCTTCCGTCGCCCAGCAGTCTCTTGAATCCAGGTAGGTCGAAAGGCGTAGAGATAATCAGAATCTCCTTGATACCAGCCAGCATCAGTACCGATACGGGATAATATATCATAGGCTTGTCAAAGATAGGAATCAGCTGCTTGCTGATGCCCTTGGTGATGGGGTACAGTCTGGTGCCCGAACCACCTGCTAATACGATTCCTTTCATATCTTCTTTATTTCTTTTTATGGTAAAAGTTCTTATTATACCTTTTTAATTTTATATGTTGCACATTCCACAGTCAGTACCGTCTCTGTGCGGAACTGAAAAAACGTCTTTAAAAACGTGGCAAAGTTACTAAAAAATATTGAGCGGTGAAAATAATCAGCCTAAAATCTTCATATAATATAGGAAAAATATACTTTAAGGGAAAAAAACTACCTCTTAATTTGTGTATTTTGTGATTTTATTGTATTTTTGCAGAACATTTCAGAACATTAATGAATAAATAAGATTAAGAATGGGAATATTTTCTAAACTATTCAGTCGTAAAGACGAAGATAAGAAAGTAGGTGGAATGGAAGACTACATGACCTTGGTCCGTGTATATTTCCAGGCTGCCTTGGCTTCACAATTAGGTATCACCAATCTGGCTATGCTTCCAGATCTCCGTGTCTTCAAGACCAGCCTCCATGTTCCTACCGTCAACAACCGTCTGGGCATCGGCGAGAAGGCACAGGTCAAGAAGATGATGAAGAACCTCTATGATACCGATGATAACTTTTTCAAGGAGATTGATGCCAGCATCCGCAAGAACTGCCAGAAGCTCCAGGATGTCAATACCTATCTCATCCAGTTCCAGAATTTCACCCAGGATCTGATGATGCTCATGGGCAACCTGATGAAGTTCAAGCTCCGTCTGCCAAGCTTCATGAAGAAGACCCTCTATAAGCTCACTGCACAGACCGTGGACGATATCTTCAACAAGAACGATTTCTCTGATGCCAGCGTACTGAAGACCGTGGTTGGCTTGCGCCACTTCAACACCCGTCTGAAGTTCAGCCAGCAGTGGGTTACCGATTTCACCTTCCAGGTACTGATGTTGGCTAAGAAGGAGCCACGTCCATCCGATGAAGATGTGGAAAAGGCAAAGCAAAAGATGGGAAAGTAGCTAATATTCTCCCTAAAAGATAAAAAAAACAAGAGAATATTTGTTTTTTTCAAATTATTCTCTTAAATTTGTAGCCAAAAAATAAAAAGTCATGAGTGCTAGTGAGAAAACAATCAATACGTTTGCCACAAGAGTAAGGCAGATGATTCTCAAGTTTGAAGATATCAAGCATGAGAATACAGAGCTGTATGCGATGGTGGATGAGCGCGATGCCAAGATCAAGGAATTGCAGGAGAAGTTGACTCAGGCAAAGCATGATTACGACAGTCTGAAGATGGCGAAGATGATGACGATTTCCGACTCTGATATGGAGACGACTCAGAAACGCATCGCCAAGCTCATCAGAGATGTCAACAAGTGTATAACGCTACTGAGCGACAAGTAATAACTATTGGAGCGGAGGCAGATCAGATGGAAGATAAATTACAGATCAGATTACATGTATATGATACCGACCTCACGGTAAGAATACCGAGAGAGGATGAGGAGTATTATCGTAAGTCGGCTAAGTTGATCGATGAGATCGTCAATTCGTATGCAAAAATCTTCAAGGGGCGCAAGAGCGACAAGGAGATTTTGTATATGGCTCTCATCGACGTGGCTTTGAGATTCGAGAAGGAATCAGATAAAAATGATACCCAACCATATAATGATATTCTGGACAAACTGACTGCGGAGATAGAAGATACCTTGGCTAAGTAAGAATATTAATAATTATAATATATATATGGTAACAATAATAGCGGCCCTGGTAGCTCTCGTGTTGGGAGGTATCGTAGGGTATGTCATTTTCCGTTATGTCATTAAGGGAAAATATAATGAAATGATAGATGCTGCCAGCAAAGAGGCAGAAGTAGTAAAGGAGAAAAAGCTTCTCGAAGTGAAAGAGAAGTTCCTCAATAAGAAAGCCGAGTTGGAGAAGGAGGTGCAGCAGCGCAACTCCCGCATCCAGCAGAGTGAAAACAAGCTCAAGCAGCGCGAAATCTCGCTCAACCAGCGCCAGGAAGACCTCGGTCGCCGCAAGCAGGAGGTAGAGCAGTATCAGCAGCGCATCGACAATGAGAAGAAGCTCCTCGCCGTGAAGCAGCAGGAACTCGAGAAGATGCAGAAGCAGGAGCAGGCTAAGCTCGAAGAGCTTTCCGGTCTTAGCGCCGAGGAGGCGAAGAGCCGCTTGGTAGAGAGTCTGAAGGATCAGGCTCGTCTTGATGCAGCCAGCTACATCAATGAGATCATGGATGATGCCAAGCTCAATGCCAATCAGCAGGCTAAGAAGATCGTGATCCAGACCATTCAGCGTGTGGCTACCGAGACAGCTATTGAGAACTCTGTCTCTGTATTCCATATCGATAATGATGAAGTCAAGGGACGCATCATCGGTCGTGAAGGCCGCAACATCCGTGCCCTTGAGGCAGCCACCGGTGTGGAAATCGTGGTAGATGATACTCCTGAGGCTATCGTTATCTCAGCCTTCGACCCTGTGCGCCGTGAGGTTTGCCGTCTGGCTCTCCATCAGCTGGTAGCCGATGGTCGTATCCACCCAGCCCGTATCGAGGAGGTGGTTGCCAAGGTGAAGAAGCAGTTGGATAATGAGATCATCGAGACCGGTAAGCGTACAGCCATCGACCTCGGTATCCATGGTCTGCATCCTGAGTTGATCCGTATCATCGGTAAGATGAAGTACCGTTCATCTTATGGTCAGAACCTCTTGCAGCATGCGCGCGAAACCGCCAATCTCTGTGCGGTGATGGCTTCTGAGCTGGGCTTGAACCCTAAGAAGGCAAAGCGTGCCGGTCTGTTGCACGATATCGGTAAGGTGCCAGACGAGGAGAGCGAGTTGCCACACGCACTCTATGGTGCCAAGATAGCCGAGAAGTACAAGGAGAAGGCAGATATCTGCAATGCCATCGGTGCTCACCACGACGAGATGGAGATGAACACCCTTCTGGCTCCTATCGTACAGGTATGTGATGCCATCTCAGGTGCCCGTCCAGGTGCCCGCCGTGAGATTGTAGAGGCATATATCAAGCGATTGAACGATCTTGAGGCTATCGCCATGAGCTATCCTGGCGTTACCAAGACCTATGCCATCCAGGCGGGTCGTGAGCTTCGTGTCATCGTGGGTGCCGACAAGATGAGCGATGAGCAGAGCATCAAGCTCTCTGATGAGATTGCAACCAAGATTCAGAACGAGATGACCTATCCTGGTCAGGTGAAGATCACCGTGATTCGTGAGACTCGCAGCGTGGCTTATGCCAAGTAAGAAGAAATCAAGCGATAAAACGCGTTTTCATATATTCGAAGTTTAAATTATCGTTTCTCTCCTTCATAGGATGAGGAATGTATTTGATAAAGTCGCTGTTCTCTAGGGGACAGCGGCTTTTTTCTTTCATATCATGTACGGCTACATTTATATAATATAATGTGATGAAAGCAGAACAGAAGATTTTAAAGCGATTCAATAAAGGATGCGTGGATTATCACCTTTTGGAGGATGGGGACCGGATTCTCATTGCCTTGAGCGGCGGAAAGGATTCCCTGGAACTGTTGCGCCTCTTGGCTCAGCGTGCCCGCATCTATAAGCCGCATATCGAGGTAGAGGCGGCGCATATCATTATGGATAACATCCCTTACGAGACCGACCGTTCTTATCTGCAGGCATTTTGTGCAGAGAATGGCATCCGGCTCCATATCCTGCATAGTTCTTTCGATGAATCCACCGATCCCCGCAAGACCCGTTGTTTCCTTTGTGCCTGGAACCGCCGCAAGACGCTTTTCGAGTTTGCTGTGAGTAATGGTTTCAATAAGATAGCCCTGGGTCATCACATGGATGATATCCTCGTAACTTTCCTGATGAATATCACCTTCGAGGGTTCTCATTCCACCATGCAGCCCAGTCTTCCTTTAAAACATTATCCGCTTACCATCATCCGTCCCCTTTGTCTGGCGCATGAGAAGGATATCCGGGAGGTGGCAGAGGAGTTGTATTTCACTAAGCAGAAGGCGTTGTGCCCGTACGAGGAGACCACGCGCCGCAGTGATATGCAGCAAATCTTCCAGCAGCTGGAACAGCTGAATCCCGAGGCGAGATACAGTCTTTGGCGGGCGATGATGAATAGGGGATAAGGTCTGGCAGGTTTTAGCAGGTATCTCTGATAGTACTTACGATGCGTAAAGCGGCTTGTATCGCTTATTGCCTCACTATGGCACAACATTGCCCCTTACCAGGGCAATAATCTGCCATTGCCAGGCACAAAACGATACGTCGGGAGTTTTTTATAAAAGCACCACTCTTCTTTTTACTCTTCACCCGCACAAATTCCTTAGATACAAACACTTATGCTATTTTTGTGAAGAGTGAAGAGTATTTTTGAAAGAGGCTTACTATTATCCTGCTTTTGAGTGCCATATATGATGATTGCTTACGTCATATATGATGCAAGCTCATGCCGTATATGGCGTAGGCTGATGCTATATTGAGTGTAGGCTGATGCCCAATATGCCTCCTGCAAGCACCCTATATGCCGATATCCGAAACCATCTTTCCTGGTGTTGCTACACTCTCGGTGAGTGGGTGATTTTTATGCTACCATCTCGGCGAGAAACAGCTTATTTCATTTCATCCGAGTTGAGTATGGTGATGGTCTTGCCCTCAATCCTGATTGCACCCTTCTCCTCGAATTCGGAGAGGCAGCGGAGGAGCGAGAACTTCTGGATGC
>DAWDAD010000012.1:0-52031 GCA_052356385.1 Prevotella sp. | reverse complement strand
GTTACCAGACTTACGTTCGTAAGAGCCAGGAGGACTGGAGCGAGCAGATCTAATCAAAGAAGATTTTAGATTCTAACATAATGAGCCTTGGTTGCTATTTTGGCAACCAAGGCTTTTTTGTTCCGATGCTCACGGCTTTGAAGTTTTACCTTTATTGTTTAGTGATTGCAAAGATACTCATTTTCAGTGAGTTATACATTCTCAGGTTGAGTCCGTCGTAACGAAATAATAGCTTCTTAAAACTGAATAACTGAATACTGAACACCTTTCCGCCTTTGCTTTCCGTCAGCTCCGTCGGCATTTGCTCCTTTCGGAGGATTTTTCTCGATGTAATGGCGGTTCACCAGTTTCTTTGCATCATCGATTAGCCTTGACTATGCCTGCGCCAAAGAAAGATAAATTTTTCTTACCATATTAATTTATAATGTTACTCAAGTTTCGCATGTAAGCTCCACACGCCCTGAAAGGGCAGAAGCCCCTAGCCCAGGGCATCGCCCTGGGTTATATGGACGCAACCCTGTCGCCCTGTAAGGGCAAAAGCTTGCAGATACCAGGCAATTTATTAGGCTTTTGCCCTTACAGGGCGTCTTATTGATTGCTATTATACCCAGGGCGATGCCCTGGGCTAGGAGCTTTTGGGCTTTCAGCCCGTACTTAAACCACATGCGAAACTTCAGTAATGTTAAAGGGTTGGACTGCGAGATATTCACCAAATTTCTGTTTTCAGGAACGGCACCGGATTCCTATAAACAAAAAACGTCCGCAACCAGACTTTACTTGCCTGATTACGGGTGCAAAGGTACGAAAATATTTTTATATTTACCTAGTACGTACTATGTACGCCTACTAGTACTATCTTCCCCTGATGCTGCCATGATACCTAACGTGCGAGGTATCTAAGAGGGTGTTCAGTATTCAGTATTCAGTTTTTTTCGCGATAGTTACCCTTTCTATGGTTATAAATTATAAGTAATTATTTTATATTATATATATATATATTTATATATATAATATACTATCTATACAGAGGGTGGTAACAAGAGCGAAAAAAACTGAATACTGAATACTGAATACGTTTCCCTGTAATCGGGTATTACTTCGTAATATGCTGATTTATATCGCAAAACATAGTTTTCGATACCGCAAAAACATAGAGATGCGCCCCATAAGAAATAGAGTCCGTTTTTTAACGAAGTTTCAAATCGTAAGTATTTTGCTGAAAATCGGCCCTTATCACATGCCAAAATTTGGTAGATACAGAAAATCTTCGTATCTTTGCACCAGCAATCGAAGGAACAGCCTATCGTGCCGAAAACCGGTCATCTATGAAGACCGGGGCGGGGCTTAAATGATGGCAGGCGCCGGTCATCAATGAAGACCCAGAATCGGGGCTGAAAACAGGGGTTTCCGGGTAGTTGTGATTTCTAAGAACTCTTAAACACAGAACAGAGTATGATTAACTACAGCATCGTAATGCGGATTACAAATCCGCAAAGCCAAAGAGGTTAGGACGTTTTTTTAACGGCGGATTGCAAATCCGCCGAAACGCCTAACGGGTTGCAAATTTTCGGTCATTGTCATTTCCGGTATTCCCGGTCATGGTTATTCCCAGTTATTTTCATTGTATATTGCTTTTTTTTTCGTATCTTTGCAACAAATTTCGTAAAAATGAGTTATTATATAATAAATAGCTAGTTATAGGATCATAAATGAATAGGAAAATCATGAAGATAAATAAAATGAGGAAACAGCTCATCCTCTTCCTTCTGCTTGTGACGGCAGCAGGTTCGGCCTTCGCACAGACATCCACCATGACAGACGATCAGGTGATGAGTCTGGTAGTGAGAGAGCATGAAAGGGGGTCATCAAATGCTCAGATAGTTACCAAACTGATGCAGCAGGGTGTAGATATCTCTCAGATTCGACGGGTAAGAGACAAGTATCAGCGACAGTTGAAACAGGGCGGGGTTACTGGTACTTCCGCCCAACTGCAAGGGAAGGAAACCTCTCGTCTTCGTACCAACAATGGTAAACACCGTGAAGATTATGGTAAGGGAATCAGCGAAGAATCGAAGAGCTACAGTAACTATCGCATCACTGCACAGAAGGATG
The DNA here is from genome assembly GCA_052356385.1 of Prevotella sp. Classification (GTDB taxonomy): domain Bacteria; phylum Bacteroidota; class Bacteroidia; order Bacteroidales; family Bacteroidaceae; genus Prevotella. Next base: position 49,919 of record DAWDAD010000012.1, on the reverse strand, counting down.
ATCAGTACAAACATACTTTCGATGAGGATGACGAGGAGTATATGGATTTCCAAAACGAGATGGATGGTATCATCCCAGATACTGCGATGATGATCAAACGTCTCCTTGCTGAACGGGAAGCGAAAACCAAGAAGGTTTTCGGAAGAGACATCTTCAATAACAAAGAGTTGAGCTTCGAGCCAAATATGAATATAGCCACTCCACAGAACTATCGCTTAGGACCTGGAGATGCGGTTATCATTGACATCTATGGTGCATCACAGAAAACCATAGAAAGCACCGTTTCTCCTGATGGCGAAGTTACCATCGAAGGCTTTGGCCCTGTATCGGTGGCTGGTTTGACCGTAGCTCAGGCAAATGCCCGACTTCGCAATACGCTGGGTAGCAGATACCGTTCGAGCAAGATAAAACTCACTGTAGGACAAACCAAGACCATTATGGTCAATGTGATGGGCGAAGTGAAAACTCCAGGCACTTATACCCTATCTGCCTTTGCCACCGTTTTCCACGCACTCTATATGGCAGGGGGCACCAACGACTTGGGTACATTGCGAAACATCAAGGTTTATCGCCATAACAAACTGGTTACCGTGGTAGATATCTATGATTACATTCTCAATGGCAAACTGACCGGCAATGTACGTCTGGCAGATAATGATGTCATCGTTGTGGGACCCTACGATTGTCTGGTTACGATTACCGGAAAGGTAAAGCGCCCGATGATTTATGAAATGAAGAAAAACGAGAGCGTGAACTCTCTTCTGAAATATTCCGGAGGATTCACGGGAGATGCCTACAAGAAATCAGTTCGCATCCATCGCAAGACTGGCAGAGACTATTCTGTATATAACGTTGAGGAATTCGATTTCTCCAGTTTCCATATCGACGATGGCGATTCTGTAAGCGTAGATTCCATTCTCCCTCGCTACAGCAACACCGTAGAAATCAAGGGAGCTGTCTTCCGGCCAGGTATGTACAATTTAGGAGAGCAGATCAACAGTGTCCGCACATTGGTAGAACACGCAGAGGGATTGACAGAGGATGCCTTTACGGCACGTGCCGTCATGCATCGAATGAAATCTGACAGATCGCTGGAAGTAATGGCTGTAGATATTGCAGGCGTGATGAATGGTACTGTGGCTGATATTCCACTCAGGGAAAATGATGTCCTTTTTATTCCGACAAGACAAGAAAAAATTTCTGAGAGGACTCTCACCATCCGCGGAGAAGTACAATATCCGGGAATCTATCAATATGCAGAAAATGAAACGATTGAGGATTTCGTTCTGCAGGCTGGTGGATTGACCGACAAGGCTTCAACGATTAATGTTCTTGTAAGCCGAAGAGTAAATGACGCCAAGGCAACAAGACCAGACAGCATTATAGCCAAGACCTACACGCTCGCCCTGAAAGATGGTTTTGTGGTGGATGGCACTCCAGGATTCAAGCTGATGCCTTTCGATGAAGTGAGCATCCGCAAGAGCCCAGCCTACACGGAGCAGCAGAACGTGATGATTGAAGGTGAAGTGATGTTTGGAGGCACCTATACCCTTGATCGCCGCAATGCCAGATTAAGCGATCTCTTCAAGAAGGCTGGAGGAAGCACAGAACAGGCATATATCAAGGGTGCCCGCCTGATGCGTAAGGCAAATGAAGCTGAAAAAGCGCGCATGGAGGCTGTTCTGAAAATGCAGAGAGAACAACAGCAGAAAAATCTTCTGCAGTTGGCTGCAAGCAGCAATAATGCCAGTGCCATTACCCAGACTGCAAAAGATGCGCAGAATGCTGATCTGTTGAAGTTCAGCGTTCCAGAAGAATATCCTGTAGGCATCGACTTAGCCGAAGCGCTCAAGCATCCGGGCAGTGATGCAGATATGATTTTGCGTGAGGGTGACAGGCTGATTGTTCCACAATATAATGGAACCGTGAAAATCAACGGTTCTGTGATGTACGCCAATACGGTAGCCTATGAAAAGGGCAAGAGCATTGCCAGCTACATAGATGAAGCGGGTGGATTTGCATCTGATGCCAACAAGAGCAAGGCTTATATTATCTATATGAATGGCAAGGTGGCTAAGGTTGGGCATGGAGCCAAGGCGCAACCTGGTTGCGAGATAGTTGTTCCATCCAAGATGAAACGCAAGATGACGGTGGCTGAAACCATGAGCATGGGTAGCAGCCTTTCCAGCATTGCTGCCATGATTGCAACAATTGCCAATCTCAGCAAATAATGATAATGAAAATCCAAAGAACAAAAAAAGCAGGTAACGATCTTCCGTTACCTGCTTTTTTTGTTCTTTGATCATGATAGGGTCATTTACTGTTGCTTCAGATACTCTGCACACATCTCTGCACAGCGTTCACCATCCACACCTGCAGAAACAATACCACCAGCATATCCGGCACCCTCACCACATGGGAAGAGACCTTGGATACGGACATGCATCAAGGTTTCTCTGTCACGTACGATGCGGACCGGTGAAGAGGTGCGAGTCTCCATCGCAATCAGAGTAGCCTCATTGGTGAGAAAACCATGCGCATTCTTTCCAAAAGTCTTAAAGCCTTCCTGCAGACGCTTGGAAACAAAAGATGGCATCCAGAAATGAAGCGGACTACTGATCAAACCAGGAGCATAACTGCTCTTTGGCAAATCATAGCTCAGACGATTGTTCACAAAATCAGCCATACGCTGAGCCGGAGCTGTCTGCTTCATATTCGCCTGCTGCCAACACTGCTTCTCTACCCTTTCCTGGAAATACATCATAGCCAGAGGATCCTTCAATTCCTCTTCCGACTGTACAACATCTTCAGGATGCGTCTCTACCACCATACCGGAATTACTCCAGGCAGTACCACGGTTGCTAGGACTCATACCATTCACCACCAGCTGCTCCGGACCAGTAGCTGCAGGAATCACAAAACCACCCGGACACATACAGAAGCTATACACACCCCGTCCTTCTACCTGAGTTACAAAACTATACTCGGCTGCAGGAAGATACTTTCCTCTGCCGTTCCTGTTGTGATACTGTATCTGATCGATGAGCTGGGAAGGATGCTCCAATCGAACACCCACGGCAATACCCTTGGCTTCGATTTCAATCTTCGAAGAAGCCAGATAGCGATAGACATCCCGGGCACTATGACCTGTAGCAAGAATCACCGGTCCACGATAATTCTCCTCTGCACCTGTTGCCAGGTTAACAGCTTCAACCCCAATCACACGGTCACCCTCCAGGATAAAACGAGTCATCTTGGTCTGAAAATGCACCTCACCGCCACTATTGATAATCGTATTGCGCATATTCTCTATCACGCGAGGCAACTTATCTGTACCGATATGAGGATGGGCATCTGCAAGGATGTTCGTATTGGCACCATGCTGGCAGAAAACATTCAGAATCTTATCCACGCTACCACGCTTCTTGCTTCGGGTATAAAGCTTGCCGTCGCTATACGCTCCTGCACCACCTTCACCAAAGCAATAGTTACTCTCACTATCCACCTTCTGAGTCTTGGTGATGTTGGAAAGGTCCTTTTTACGCTCACGCACGTCCTTGCCGCGCTCCAGGACAACAGGGCGATATCCCAGCTCTATCAAACGTAAGGAAGCAAAGAGACCGCCGGGTCCCTCTCCTACCACAATGACTCTCGGACGCAAACTTACATCAGGATATTCCGTATGGACATACTGATCATCCTGAGGCATTTCATTGATATAGGCACGTACCTTCAGATTCACGAAAATGGTACGTTGGCGGGCATCAATACTGCGTTTCAGTACACGCACCTTATTCAAGGTTCTTGCATCCAATCCTTTTTCTTTAGCCAGATAGCGCTTGATACCCTCTTCATTGGCTGCCTGCTCTGGCAGAATTCTAATCTGATATTCCTGAATCATAGTTTTAATTTTGAACTTTGATATTTGAACTTTGATTTCTAAAGTGTCATTGTTGCCAACACTTCGAATGTATCTAACTGATACATTGTAAATTTACCATTCTCCAGTGTAGCAAACGTTGGCACATTACCACCCTTAGGGAAGGTGATGCTACCCGTGTTGACAATAGCTTTTCCTTCGTCATTGTGAGACAGTTCCCAAAGATGTGAATGACCATAAATCATTGCATCGTAAGGACCCTTTGGCATATTATCCTTATTGTAAATATGTCCATGGGTCAAGAGATAGCGCTTACCATTATCTACCAGCAGCGCATAGGTTTCCATAATTGGGAAGTCGAGGAGCATCTGATCTACCTCTGCATCACAATTGCCTCTGACAGCAACTATCTTGTCAGCCAAATCATTCAGTCGTTCCACAATCCCTTTAGGATCAATACCTTCTGGGATTCTGTTACGCGGACCATAGTTGATGATGTCACCCATGATACACATCATATCACACTTTTCCTTCTCAAAGAAATCGAGAACTTTTTCCAAGGCTGGCAAGCAGCCGTGAATATCTGAGAATAATAAATACTTCATTGTGTTTATCTATATCTGTTTCTGTTTCAATTTAACATCCGCAAAAGTACGCAAATTATCCGAAACCTCCAAACTTTTCGAGAAGATTTAACGCTTTTATCATATATAATAATGTATAGAAAGTATTTTAAGCTATAAAAAACTACAAAAGAATGAAAAATACCTGCAAAATGCCACTTTTTCTTAGTTTTCTTTGGCAGTTTGCTATAAATTTAGTACTTTTGCCCACAAGTTCTGCTTCGGCCCCGGTCGTTTCGGGGGGAGCATTACAATACCAACGCAAAATTCAATAACGTATGAAAGTATTAAAATTCGGCGGAACATCAGTTGGTTCCGTAAAAAGCATCCTCAGCTTGAAACGTATCGTTGAAAATGAGGCAAAGAAACAGAGTGTAGTGGTTGTCGTGAGCGCACTTGGCGGTATCACTGACAAACTCTTGCAAACCTCTCAGCTTGCCCTCAAGGGTGATGAATCATGGAGAGTCGAATTCGATGCCATGGTTGATCGCCACCATAAGATGATAGATACCATCATCACCGACACAGCGGATAGAGAAAATCTTTTTAAATCAGTTGATGCCCTCTTCGAACAGTTGAAGAGCATCTATTTCGGTGTGTATCTGATTCACGACCTCAGCGAGAAGACTCAGGATGCTATCGTGAGCTATGGAGAAAGACTCAGCTCGAAGATTGTTGCCACACTGATTCGTGGCGCCAAGTGGTTTGACTCACGTAACTTCATCAAGACAGCTCGCCTCAATGGCAAGGGGAAACATACCCTCGACAGCGAGTTGACTAACAAATTGGTGAAGGATACTTTCGCTGACCTTCCTCGCATTTCTCTCGTTCCGGGTTTCATCAGCCGTGACAAAGATACAGATCGTACCACAAACCTCGGTCGTGGTGGTAGTGACTATACTGCTGCTATCATTGCTGCAGCATTGAATGCGGAAGTCCTTGAAATCTGGACTGATGTAGATGGATTCATGACAGCCGACCCACGTGTCATCAAATCAGCTTATACGATCAACGAACTGAGTTATATTGAGGCTATGGAGCTTTGCAACTTCGGTGCAAAGGTTATCTACCCTCCAACCATCTACCCGGTTTGTGTCAACAATATCCCAATCAAGGTAAAGAATACCTTCAATCCGGATGCTCCAGGTACCATTATCAAGAATAAGATTGATAGTGACCAGAAACCTATCAAGGGTATCTCTTCTATCAATGGTACTGCGCTCATCACTGTAACCGGTCTTTCCATGGTGGGTGTCATCGGTGTAAACCGCCGTATCTTTACTGCTCTGGCTAACGAGGGTATCTCTGTATTCATGGTTTCACAGGCTTCTTCAGAGAACTCAACCTCTATCGGTGTACGTGAGCAGGATGTAGATGAAGCAATCAACGTATTGAACCGCGAATTCCACAATGAGATTGCAGATGGAGCCATGTATCCTATGCATGCAGAAACAGGACTTGCTACCATCGCCATCGTGGGTGAGAACATGAAGCATGCTGCCGGTATTGCCGGTAAGCTCTTCGGTACACTGGGTAGAAGCGGTATTTCTGTCATCGCATGTGCTCAGGGTGCTTCTGAGACCAACATCTCTTTTGTTGTCAAGAGCGATTACTTGAGAAAGTCACTCAACGTATTGCACGACAGTTTCTTCCTTTCAGAATACAAGGTTCTCAACCTCTTTATCTGCGGTGTAGGTACCGTAGGCGGAAAATTGATTGAACAGATCAAAAAGCAGTCTGCAGACTTGATGGAACGCAGCAAGTTGAAGTTGAATGTTGTGGGTATTGCTTCTTCCAAGAACGCCATCTTCAACCGTGAGGGACTCGACCTGGAGAACTATCAGACGGAACTGAAGGATTCCTTGCCTAGCACACCGGAACTCCTTCGCGATACCATCCTCGCAATGAATATCTTTAATAGCGTATTCGTAGATTGTACAGCAAGCAAGGATGTTGCAACCTTATACCAGAGTCTTCTGGAGCATAACGTAAGTGTGATTGCAGCCAACAAGATAGCAGCTTCAAGCGAATATGAGAACTACGAGAAGTTGAAGAAGACTGCCATTCAGCGTGGTGTGTTCTTCCGCTTCGAAACGAATGTGGGTGCAGGTCTTCCTATCATCGGAACCATCAACGACCTCCGAAATTCCGGAGATAAAATCCTTAAGATAGAGGCGGTTCTCTCAGGAACGCTCAACTTTATCTTTAATGCCATTTCAAGTGTTGTTCCATTCTCTGAGACTGTGAAACTGGCAAAGGAGAAGGGTTACAGTGAGCCAGATCCACGTATCGACCTCAGTGGCATGGATGTCATCAGAAAGCTTGTCATCCTCTCCCGTGAGGCTGGATATCGTGTAGAACAGGAAGATGTAGAAAAGAATCTTTTCGTACCTAACTCTTTCTTCAAGGGTAGCATTGATGACTTCTGGAAGAAACTGCCACAACTCGATGCCGACTTTGAGGCTAAGCGCAAGACTCTGGATATGGAGCACAAGCGCTGGCGCTTCGTTGCCACCCTTGACAAGGGAAAGACCAGTGTAGGTCTGCAGGCTGTAGGTCCGGAGCACCCATTCTACAATCTGGAAGGTTCCAACAATATCGTATTGCTCACCACAGAGCGCTACAAGGAATACCCTATGATGATTCAGGGATATGGTGCCGGTGCCAGTGTAACTGCAGCCGGTGTCTTTGCCAACATCATGAGTATTGCCAACGTTTAATTTCACCGTATCAATCAATAAAGGATAACAATTATGAAGCATATTATTATTTTAGGCGATGGCATGGCCGACCACCCAGTAGAAAGACTGGGTGGCAAGACCTTGCTTCAATACGCCCATACACCATATATGGATATGCTTGCCAAGAAGGGCAAGACAGGAAGACTCATTACTGTACCCGATGGCTTTCTGCCTGGTTCAGAGGTAGCCAACAGCTCTATCATGGGTTACGACCAGAATGAGGTTTACGAAGGTCGCGGTCCACTGGAGGCAGCCAGCATCGGCTACGAGTTGAAGCCAACCGACCTGGCGCTTCGCTGCAACATCATCAACGTGCAGGATGGCAAGATCATTACGCACAATGGTGGTAACCTGGAGACAGAAGATGCTGATGTACTCATCAAGTATCTCAATGAAACTCTGGGAAAGGACAATCCTGATGTAGAATTCGTAACAGGTATCCAGTATCGCCATCTGCTCGTGGTGCATCATGGCAACAAGCACATAGAATGTGCTCCACCTCATGATCATCCTGATGAGAACTGGTATGATTTGCTCGTAAAACCTATCCTGCCGGAATCAGAAATAGAAGAGGGACATATCTCATGCAGCGATACTGCCGCTCTTCTGAACGAGTTGATTATCAAGAGTAAGGAACTCCTGGAAAATCATCCTTTCAATATAGAACGCAAGAAGCGTGGCGAGCGTATGGCAAACCTTATCTGGCCTTGGGGCGGTGGTTATCGACCACACATGCTGACTCTTTCGCAGATGTATCCTCAAATCAAGAAGGGTTCTGTGATTTCTGCCGTTGACCTGATTCGTGGTATCGGTCATTATGCTGGTCTTCGCAACATCATCGTAGAGGGCGCTACAGGCCTTTCTGATACGAATTACGAAGGCAAGGCTGCAGCAGCTATCCAGGCTTTGAAGGATGGAGACGACTTTGTCTATGTCCATGTGGAAGCAAGTGACGAGGCTGGCCATGATGGTGATCTGGAATTGAAGCTCAAGACTATTGAATACCTCGACCAGCGCTTGATCAAACCTATCGTTGATGAGGTGAACACATGGATAGAGCCTGTCTGCATTTCGGTTTTGCCAGACCATCCGACTCCAGTGGAGGTCCGCACTCACGTGAAGGAACCAGTTCCTTTCCTCATCTACTATCCGGGTATCGAACCTGACCAGGTAGAGGAATACGATGAGGTAAGTTGCGTAAGCGGTAGCTATGGATTGCTGCAGCTGCAAGACTTCATGAAAGCCTTTATGGCAATCAATTAAAAAATAAAAACTTAATGATAGCGTCTAAAAACTAATCATAAAGTTTAATGTTCAAATCTCAAAGTTCAAAGTAAAAATGAAATATTATTCAACAAATAAGAAAGCACCAATCGCCGATTTACACAAGGCGGTAGTTAAAGGTTTGGCAGAAGACCGTGGTCTCTATATGCCGGAAATCATCAAGAAGTTACCACAGGACTTCTTCGACAATATCGAGAAGCTGAGCTTCCAGGAAATTGCATACCAGGTAGCTGATGCCTTCTTCGGCGAGGATGTAGATGCAGATTCTCTGAAGAAGATAGTATATGATACCTTGGCATTCGACTGCCCTGTTGTAGAGGTAGAACCAAATATCTACTCCCTGGAGTTGTTCCATGGTCCTACACTCGCCTTCAAGGATGTAGGTGCCCGTTTCATGGCTCGCCTGCTCCAGTACTTCGTTCGACAGGAAGGTAAAGAGGAGGTCAACGTACTCGTAGCAACATCGGGTGATACGGGTTCTGCTGTTGCCAATGGTTTCCTCGGTGTAGAGGGAATCCACGTTTACGTGCTTTATCCAAAGGGCAAGGTGAGCAAGATTCAGGAGAGCCAGTTCACTACTCTCGGTCAGAACATCACAGCCCTCGAGGTGGATGGTGTGTTCGATGACTGCCAGGCTTTGGTTAAGTCTGCGTTCATGGACGAGGAGTTGAACAAGCACATGAAGCTGACTTCTGCCAACTCTATCAATGTGGCTCGCTTCCTGCCTCAGGCATTCTACTATTTCAATGCATACGCCCGCATGAAGGAGAAGGGCTTGGCAGACAAGCTGGTCATCTGCGTACCTAGTGGTAACTTCGGTAACATCACAGCCGGACTCTTCGGTCATGAAATGGGCTTGCCAATCCATCGTTTCATCGCTGCCAACAATGCCAATGACATCTTCTATGAGTATCTCCAGACCGGCAAATATAATCCACAGCCAAGCAAGCAGACCATCGCCAATGCTATGGACGTGGGTGATCCTTCAAACTTTGCCCGCATCTATGACCTCTACAAGGGTAATCACGATGCCATCGCTGCATACATCAGCGGAGCTACCTACAAGGATGAGCAGATAGCAGACACGATGAAGAAGTGCTATAATGAAACCAAGTATGTACTTGATCCTCACGGAGCTTGTGGCTATCAGGCTTTAAAGGAACAGTTGAAGCCAGGTGAGGTAGGTGTATTCCTGGAGACTGCTCACCCAGCCAAGTTCAAGGAGAAGGTGGATAGCATCCTCGGAACCGACATCGAAATTCCAGCCCGTCTTGCTGAATTTATGAAGGGTGAGAAGAAGAGCATCCAGATGACCAAGGACTTCGATGCCTTCAAGAACTTCCTGATGAACGAATAGTTTTTCAGACAAATCAGAAAAAATGAAGAAAATAATCATGGGCATTGCCCTATTATCCAGTACCTTTCTGACAGCGCAGGCACAGTGCTGCCAGAAAGGTTCTTGCCATTCTGAGCAGACTTCAGGCAAGGACTGCTGCACTCAGAAAGGCCTTTACACTACATCCTATGCCGATAACCCCAAGTTGGTGAAGAAGGCAGAGAAATGGGCCAAGAAGGGAGCCTGGCGAAACGGATTCACCAAGGCAAACCCTCACGCCAGTGTCAATCTGGTAGATTTCTACCTGCAGTATCAGAAGAATCCCAAGCAATGGAAGGCGCTCTTCGAATACATCGCCAAGACCGATCTCCTGACGATTCCAAAGGGTAAGCATCAGATTCCGGGCTCTGACCTCACCGTCAGCGTAGAAGACAGCGAGAACGGACCGCTGGAGAAGCGACAGAGCGAGAGCCACTACAAGCACATCGACTTCCAGTATGTCGTGAAGGGCGTGGAGCGATTCGGCATCATCGACCATCTTACCAGCAAGTCCAACTGCCAGTATCGCCCAGACGTGATTCATTATGATTACGACCAGTCAAAGGCTCGTTTCTACGACAGCAATCCCAACGAGTTCTTTATCTTCTTCCCAAACGATTGGCACATTGCCAAGATCAACAACGATTCCAACGATCAGTCTATTCGTGTAATCGTAATAAAGGTGGATTATGTAGAGTAAAGAAAGATACTTAGAGTATAAAATATTTATTGACGAGAAAAGACATTATGAAGATAGTTATCTTAGACGGCTATGCAGCCAATCCGGGTGATCTCGACTATCGCCTGCTGGAGCAGCTGGGCGAGGTAGTAGTTTACCCTCGCACATCAGACGCCGAGAAAGTGGAACGTGCTAAGGATGCAGACATCGTATTGTTGAACAAGGTACAGATGGATGCAGAAACATTGGCGCAGCTTCCTAACTTGAAGTATATCGGAATCCAGGCTACTGGTTTCAATGTAGTGGATATAGCTGCTGCCAAGAAACAAGGTATCATCGTTACCAACATCCCAGCCTACAGCACGGATAGCGTGGCACAGATGACCTTTGCCCTCATTCTCGCAGTTACCAACCGTGTAGAACATTACACTCAGGAAAATAGAAACGATCGATGGGCTTACAACAAGGATTTCTGCTATTGGGATACCCCTTTAATGGAACTTGCAGGCAAAAAGCTTGGCATTATGGGATTGGGCAACATCGGTATGAAGGTTGCAAATATCGCCCGTCAGTTCGGTATGGACGTTTGCGCCTGCACCAGCAAGAACTCTTGCGACCTTCCTGAATGGATTCAAAAGGTCAGCAAGGATGGACTGCTTGCCACCAGTGATATTCTCACCCTGCATTGTCCTCTCTCAGATGATACCTATCACCTTATAAATAAGGAGAATATCGAAAAGATGAAGGATACGGCCATTCTGGTGAATACCGGTCGCGGACCATTGGTAGATGAAGAGGCTGTTGCAAAGGCTTTGCATGACCAGAAACTCGGTGCTTATTGTGCGGACGTGATGAGTCAGGAACCACCTTCTAAAGAGAATCCTCTTTTCAAGGAGCCTAATGCCTATCTCACTCCTCACATTGCCTGGGCTACCTTTGAGGCTCGCAAGCGCTTGAATAGCCAGGTAGCTGCCAACGTAAAGGCTTTTCTTGAGGGAAACCCAATTAATGTGGTGAACCCATAAATTGTATATTTATTTCAACAAGACAAAGAAACCGCTTATTCCCTAGTATTTTGGGGGGATAAGCGGTTTATTTTTTTCCCTTAAGGGAAAATAAAAATATCCTTAAAGAAAAATATATTTTTCTTTAAGGGTAGGAAAACTTTTCCTTAAGGACATTATTGCAACAGAGTAGCGTTGTATATTTATTTCTTAGATGTAAACATCAGTTATCTCACTGGAACCTATCGTCTTCTTACCAGAATATAGATGATAACAGGTGCACCAAAAAGAGGAGTAACGGCATTGAGCGGAACAATTCCCCCATCTGATGGCAGTGAACAGAGAAGATTACATAGAAGGGCAATAGCCGCCCCCATCAGCATTGTAACTGGCAGAAGCTGTCGATGATTTTCCGTACCAACCAGCAGACGTGCTATATGAGGAGTGGCAAGTCCAATAAAGGCTATAGGACCACAAAAGGCAGTAACTACTGCAGTAAGCATACCGGTTATGATGAGCAGGGCTATTCGAAGTTTCCTGATAGGAAAGCCTAGATTCTCTGCATATTGCTCCCCCAACAGCATTGCATTAAGCGGCTTGATGAGTAAAAGGGAGACCAATAGACCGAGGATGGCAAATGGCACAAACCATCTCACCTCGTCCATAGAAACATTGCCGAAACTTCCCATTCCCCATATCAGATAGGATTTCACACCTTCTGCCGTACTGAAGAAATTCAATAACGAGATGGCGCTGCTGGCAAGATAACCTACCATCAAACCGATAATAAGAAGGACTGTATGACTTCTAACAATGGCAGAAAAAGCTGTGATGATTCCCATCACCAGCATTGCACCTGCAAAGGCTGACACCAGAATAGCCATGAATCCACCAATAGCATAACCACATTCTTCATCCAGAAAACCCAGACAGAGATTATTCAGACTAATGTTGCCTCCAAAGGCTAACATAACGATGGCAACAGCCAATCCTGCTCCACTGCTGATTCCAAAAACATCCGGTCCTGCCAGAGGATTACGGAAAGCTGTCTGGAGCAGTAAACCGCTTGTGGCAAGAGCTGCACCAGAAAGCAAAGCCGTGATGGCCTGCGGAAGACGCGATTCGAGGATAATATAGCCATAAGTATCAGAGACAGCCTGATTCCCCGTCAATGCACCTACCACCTCCCTGTATGGAATGCTGACGCTACCCCATACCAAATTGCCGGAGAACAACAGAGCGATGGCAACCACCAGGACAATAGAGATAATGACCTTGTTCATGGTTTCTATTGTAATTGACGATGATAGAATCTCAAAGCTCCCAACATTCTGATTTCCTTTGCATACTTCGAGAACTTAGCGTGATCAGCAGGATGTGAAAGGAGGATAAACTCACGAAGCAGGATTTCAGGATGAAAACTGGTGAGTTCAAAATAGGGTTCTGTACTGGTATCCACCTCGTAAATCTGCGGATTGGCAAAGCAATGAAGAGCTTTGTAGCCATCATACTCCTGAAGCAATTGGGCACGGGTTAATGGCGCACCACCGAAATACTTGAATGCCCAGACATCAATATCTTTTCCTTTCGAAAGGATCTGCTCCGGACTCATCGCAAGACTTCCACTGTGCAAATCGTCTTCAAAGACATAACGGGCGTTGGCATCCTTTAGCAAAATACCTATAGTACTCCGTCCTCCAGGAACATACCATACGCTTCCCGTTTTTCTTTCGGTCAACACCGACAGACCTTGCGGTAACTTCTTGGCAACAGCCTTCAGATGCTGATAATCCTGTTCTATACGCATAAAGAGCGAGTCCGCATTCTTATCAAAAAGCATCCCATAAAACTTCATCCATTCAGCTCTTCCCAATGGCGAAGTCTCCATATAATCAGCAGCTTCAATGATGGGAATATGAAGTTTATCCAGTTTACCATACCCTCCACTGTTCTCGAAAGGAGAAATCAGGAGAGCCTCCGGCTTCAAAGAGATGATACGTTCAATATCCGGTTGCATGCTGGAACCACAATCCACCACTCTCTTCCTTATATCAGGAATATTGATATAATTCATATCACATACGCCACTGATGGCATTCTTGCAACCCAGTTCATACATCAGCTGACAATGAGGTCCCGTAAAGACCACGCTGCTCGTTACCGGTGTACGTACCGTATCTGTAGCGCATCTGGCTGCAGAAGCACGTCGCAGAGCAAGCCGTGCTACTGTTTCATTTCCCTCCTTCCCTTTTGGTACCAGAATGTAGCGATGCAGAAGAGTTCCCTCTTTCCATGGATTGGCAAGAATCACCTCAGTATATCCTTCACTGTGCTTCACCATAGTGAGATACTGCGCATATTTCATCGGGATAGTATCTCCTGCATCCATATTATTTCCAGCCTGCGTCTTACCCATCTGGCAGGATACAAGAAGATAAGCAATCCCCAAGAACAAAGCTGCCTTAAAAATCCTATGATTGATAAATATCTGTTTCATCTTTAAACATAATTATATAATCTGTCTGCAAAAGTACAAAGAAAAAATAAATCAGACAAGTTTTCTGCAAAAAAATGCTCCAGGAAAAATCTTGAAACCTTTCCCGGAGCAATAATCATTATTTCTAAAAGAGTTCAGGCAATATTACTTGCTCTCCTCCTCAGCCTTCTTGGTCTCAGCAGCTGTAGGACCATAGTAGCCGTAGTAAGCCTGGTAGCGAGTGTAACCCCAGTTAGCCTGAGCCTTCTCTGGGTCGAGCTCCTTAGCCTTGTCGAGAACCTTGATAGCCTCCTGGTAAACCACCTTGCGGCCATTTGGATCCTGCAAGTTACCTGCCTTGCTGTTGTAGCAAGCACCGAGGTAAACCAAAACAACAACGTTGTCTGGTTTTGCGTCAAGAGCCTGCTTGAGGCACTTGATAGCATTGTCTGCATCATTCTTCTGGATATACATCATACCCTTGTTAGCGAGAGCAACGAAGTTCTTAGGATTCTTAGCGATAGCGCCATCCAAAAGCTCCATCTGCTCCTTCTCCATCTTCATAGAAGAATACATAGCGTTCAAACCATCAAGGATGACATCGTTAGTCTGATCCTTATCGAAGAGAGCCTTCAGCTTGTCAACATAAGCCAAAGAATCAGCCTTAGTCTTCAAACCATCCTTCATTACATAGAGCTTGAGGTTGAGAGCATCCTTAGCCTCCTTCTCGCTTGTCATAGCGATGTCGCAATACTTCTCGCAACGAGCAGCATCCTTAGCCTGATAAGCATAGCGAGCAGCGAAGAGAGCTACCTGACCGATATAATCCTTCTCAGCATCCTTCTGCTTAGCATCAATGCCAGCGAAGAGAGGATCAGAATCAGTATCGAGGAATGCACCCCAGTACTTCAACACCTCGTCTGCCTTATTGTTCTGAGCTGCAGCCTGACCTGCGTTTACGAGCTGCTGGCGAGCAGCCCAAACACGTGATGCATTGCCATTGAACTTAGGAGCCACCTTACCCTTAGCGTTAGGAAGCTGATCGTACTTATAGCACTCAATAGCATTCATCAATGCATTGTAAGCACCCTCGTTCATAGCATTCTCATCCACTGGATCATTCTTCTTCATGATCTGATTGGTCTGCTGGATGCTCTGCTGGTCGTTGAAAGCCTTCATTCCGAGATCAACAAGCTTGTTGTAAGCCTTTGCCTTCTCAGCATCGTTAGCCAACTGACCCAAATTCTGCTTAACCAAAGCCTCAGCCTCAGCATAAGTCTTAGCCTTCAGCACTGCCTTGAGGGCATCGCTGTCTCCTGCGAATGCTGATGTGGTACCTAGTACCATCATTGCAGCAACGATTAACTTTTTCATTTTGTTTAAAGTTTAAAAAGTTGAAATTTATAATTCTTTACGCGTCTTCAATATAATGTGAACGAGCGTTCAGGATGTTACTCCTGAACGTTCTCGTCTTCTTGATTCTCCAACTCAGTTTCAGCCTCGACAACTTCTTCTGCTGTCTTGGCACCCACTGTGTCATTCTCAATCTCCTCGCTCTTCTTGGCCCAGGCAGAACGGCTTTCCTCCTCTACCGAAGCTTCAAGCTCTGAGCTCATCACCTTACATACGCTGGCAATGACATCATTCTTCTTTGTCAGATTGATGAGGCGAACACCCTGAGTTGCACGACCCATCACGCGGCAGTCTGCCACTGCGAGACGAATCACAATACCACTCTGGTTGATGATCATCAGGTCGTTTTCATCAGTAACGTTCTTGATAGCAACCAGACGACCGGTCTTTTCGGTGATGTTGAGTGTCTTCACACCCTTACCACCACGGTTGGTTACACGGTAATCAACTACGTCTGAACGCTTACCATAACCCTGCTCACTTACTACCATGACCGTCTCCTTCTCAGGATCATTGACTACAATCATACCAATCAATGCATCATCACCCTCATCGAGACGCATACCACGAACACCGGTAGAAGTACGTCCCATGGTGCGGATCTGATTCTCATCGAAACGAACGGCACGACCATTGCGGTTAGCGAGAATCAACTCATTATGGCCATTGGTCAAGCGAACATCTACCACCTCATCGCCTTCAACGATATTGATGGCAATCACACCGTTGGCACGAGGACGAGAGTATGCTTCCAAACAGGTCTTCTTGACAGTACCATTCTTGGTAGCGAAGACTACATAGTGACTATTAATGAACTCAGCATCATTCAATCCCTTCAATCGGAGGAATGCATTTACCTGATCATCGCTCTCAATGTTGAGGAGGTTCTGGATTGCACGACCCTTTGAATTGCGGTCGCCCTCTGGAATCTCGTAGCACTTCAACCAGTAGCAGCGGCCCTTCTTGGTGAAGAACAGCATGGTCTGGTGCATTGTTGCAGGATAGATATACTCGGTAAAGTCCTTATCACGGGTGCGGGCACCCTTGGCACCAACACCACCGCGAGCCTGCTCACGGAACTCTGACAATGGAGTGCGCTTGATGTATCCGAGATGACTGACTGTGATAACCACAGGATCGTTTGGATAGAAGTCCTCTGGATTAAACTCGTGATCGTCTGGCTTGATCATAGTACGACGTGCATCGCCATACTTCTCCTTCACCTCATTGAGTTCATCCTTCATCACCTTCTTGCAAAGTTCAGGATCGTTCAAGATCTGGTTCAAGTAGTCGATGGTCTTCATCAACTCATTGAATTCATTGTGCAACTGCTCCAGGCGCAAGCCAGTCAACTGGCTGAGGCGCATATCAACGATAGCCTTACTCTGCAGTTCGTCGAGTTCGAAACGCTTCTCCAAGTTGCGCTGAGCATCAGAAGGCGTCTTGCTGGCACGGATGATATGAACCACCTCATCAATATTGTCGCAGGCGATAATCAATCCCTCGAGGATATGAGCACGCTCCTGTGCCTTCTTCAATTCAAACTGAGTACGACGGATTGTAACATCGTGACGATGATCCACGAAGTACTTCACGCATTCCTTCAAGCTCAAGAGACGTGGACGACCATTAACAAGAGCGATACAATTTACTGAGAAAGAGCTCTGAAGAGCTGTCAACTTGAAGAGTTTGTTCAAGAGAACATTAGCATTCGCATCACGCTTTACATCAACCACGATACGCATACCCTGGCGGCCAGACTCATCGTTAACATTGGCAATACCATCCACTCTGCCTTCCTTGGCAAGATCAGCAATAGCCATCACGAGCTGCTCCTTGTTGACACCATAAGGAATCTCTGTGATGACAATCTTATCATGATTTTCACCAGACTCGATTTCTGCTGTAGCACGTACCACAATTCTACCCTTACCGGTCTCGTAGGCATCCTTCACTCCCTGGATACCATAGATGGTAGCACCAGTAGGGAAATCAGGAGCAGGGATATACTGCATCAAGCCGTCTGTATCAATATCATTATTGTCGATGTAAGCACAGCAGCCATCAATTACTTCACCCAGGTTGTGGGTAGGAATATTGGTAGCCATACCTACAGCAATACCGTTACCGCCATTTACCAGCAGATTAGGAATCTTGGTAGGCATTACGGAAGGTTCCTGGAGGGTGTCGTCGAAGTTGTTCATCATATCAACGGTCTCCTTGTCGAGGTCGTCCATGATGTGCTCACCCATCTTAGAGAGTCGGCACTCTGTATAACGCATCGCAGCAGGAGAGTCACCGTCCACAGAACCGAAGTTACCCTGTCCATCAATCAAAGTGTAACGCATGTTCCACTCCTGACCCATACGAACCAAGGCACCATATACAGAAAAGTCACCATGTGGGTGGTACTTACCAAGTACCTCACCAACTACGCGGGCACACTTCTTGTAAGGTTTATCACTGGTGTTTCCAATACCCAGCATACCATAGAGGATACGGCGGTGCACAGGCTTGAAACCATCGCGTACATCAGGGAGGGCACGAGCCACGATCACTGACATCGAATAGTCGATGTAGCTAGACTTCATCTCCTCCTCAATGTTTATTTTCATGATTCTATCATGATCCATTGTCTGATTTTCGTCCATATTTAAATTTTAATTGTTTATACCTTATTATATATATACCTATTAACCTTTCTATTTTCAGGCGTTGATAGGTATTTGCCACCATCCAAGAGAGAAGCATCAGCGATTGCTTCCAACCAACCTTGCAAAAATGGCTCGAAATTGCGTTTAAGGGCATTTTTTTGCGTTTTAAGCCGTTTTAGCCTCTGCAAAATCACGACAAAGGTACAAAAATAAAATGAAATAAAAGGCACAGAATCGAAAAAAAACGATAATTTAGCATTAATTGTGTTTTAAAGAAGTAAAAAAGTTGCCTAAACTCTTGTTTGTTACCAAAATAATGTGTACTTTTGCATTTGAATTTAATGAGTAAGACATGCAAAATCCATTTCAACATATCAACGACGTACTCAACTACAGTGGCAAAGAAGCCTACCGTATGTTGGGAAATCAGGTGAACACTGAGCACCTGATGTTGGGAATCCTGCATTGTAACAACAAGCAGGTGAACGATATTTTCGAGCATTTTGGCATCAACACCGACGTACTCCGCTCCACGCTTTACGATTCGCAGGAACAGGCGATAGACAAAATCTCTGCTGAGGAAATTGCGGAAACAGAAGAAGGACGAGCCTTGAAGTACGACAAGGAGACCAGCGAAGTGATCAGCGAAGCCATTATCGAAGCTCGTCTCTGTGAGGGAAAGGCTGCTTTGGTACAACCGGAGCACCTGCTGCTCGCCATCCTGAAGAAGGATGAGTGCGACCCTGCCAAACTGCTCATCACACAAGGTCTGACCTATAAGAAACTGTTCGACTATATCAATGGTATCAACCTGGACATTGACAACAAACTTAATAAGTTGAACCAAGAAGTAGAGAACTACAAGCGCAATCAGATTGACGGGGATTCAGAACAGGAAGCAGTAGATGAAAAACCGGAAACAGAGACTGCGCCAGAGCAGGAACAAGAATCTGCCGAAGGCGACATCAACATGATTGACCTGCGAGATAAGCAACAGCTTCCAGAAAATCAGGAAGAAGCCGATACTTCTACCCTTCCTGACGGTGCAGCTTCAGCCCAGGACAATCAGGGAGACCTGCTGGACCCAGAGGAGGAACCACTCGACTTCAGTGAAAATCAAAATTCCGGCAACGGAAAGCAGGGTGGCAACAACGGCAAGCATGCACGCAATGTAGTGGGCGCCAAGCCAACCAAGTCGAATACTCCATTTCTGGACAAATTCAGCTACGATCTGACCAAGGCTGCCAAGGACGGAAGCCTGGATCCTGTAGTAGGAAGAGACAAGGAGATTACCCGCCTGATGGAAATTCTGGGAAGAAGAAAGAAAAACAACCCAGTATTAATAGGTGAACCTGGCGTGGGCAAAAGTGCCATCGTAGAAGGACTGGCACAGATGATAGCCAAGGGTGACCAGAGTTCCCTCTTCTTCAACAAGCGAGTATTGAGTCTCGATATGACAGGCATTGTTGCCGGCACCAAGTATAGAGGTCAGTTTGAGGAGCGCATCAAGGGCGTCATCAAGGAACTGGAAAGAAACCCGAACATCATCGTTTTCATCGATGAAATCCACACTCTGATTGGTGCGGGTGGCGCAGAAGGAAGTATGGATGCTGCCAACATCATGAAACCAGCTCTGGCATGTGGCTTCATCCAGTGCATCGGAGCCACCACCCTCAACGAATATCGCAAGAGTATAGAAAAGGATGGTGCTTTGGAACGTAGATTCCAGAAAATCATCGTAGAACCTACTACGGCAGAAGAGACACTGGAGATTCTGCATAACATCAAGGAGAAATACGAAGAGCATCATAATGTGAGCTACACAGACGAAGCACTGAAAGCATGTGTAAAGCTTGCAGATAGATACATGCACGACCGCTCCTTCCCAGACAAGGCCATTGATGTGATGGACGAGGCTGGTGCTCACATTCACATCAACAGCGCAACCGTCCCTGACGAACTCATAGAGGCTGAAAAGAAGCTCAATGCAACCATCGCCAAGAAACAGGCTGCCGTGGCAAGCCAGAACTTCGAGATGGCTGCGACATTGAGAGACTACCAGACAAAGCAGGAACGCGACATTGAGATGATGCGCAAGCAATGGGAACATGGTGATCCGAACCACCGTGTCACCCTAGACGAAACGGAAATCGCCAAGGTAGTAAGCAACATGACAGGCATCCCTGTCCAGCAAATGGCAGAGAGTGAGAATATCCGTCTGAGAAATATGGGCAAGGTACTCAAGGAAAAAGTGATTGCCCAGGACGCAGCCATCGACAAGGTTGTGAAATCCATCCAGCGCAACCGCATGGGACTGAAAGACCCTAACCACCCTATCGGTGTGTTTATGTTCCTTGGTCCTACCGGTGTCGGAAAGACCTACCTCGCCAAGAAACTGGCAGAAGAGATGTTCGGTTCGGCAGATGCACTCTTCAGAATCGATATGAGCGAGTATGCTGAAGGATTCAACACTTCACGACTCATCGGTTCGCCTCCAGGATATGTAGGCTATGATGAAGGTGGACAGTTGACAGAGAAAGTACGCCGCAAGCCATACAGCATCGTTCTGCTGGATGAGATAGAGAAGGCAAACAGCCAGGTATTCAATCTTCTGCTGCAGGTAATGGATGAAGGAAGACTGACAGATGGAAACGGTCGCCTAATAGACTTCCGCAACACCATCATCATCATGACCTCCAACGCCGGTACCCGACAGCTCAAGGAATTCGGCAGAGGCGTTGGTTTCAATGCAGGCGGAATCGGCAGCAACGGAATGCCTATCGACGAAAAGGATAAGGAATATGCTCGTAGCGTCATTCAGAAGCATCTGTCCAAGCAGTTTGCTCCGGAATTCCTCAACCGTCTCGATGAGATTATCACCTTCGACCAGCTCGATTTGTCTGCTATCACCAGCATCGTAGATCTGGAGCTGAACTCACTCGTAAAGCGAATTGAGAATTTGGGCTATCATTTCCAGATGACCGACAAGGCAAAGGAATTCGTGGCCAGCAAGGGATACGATGTGCAGTTTGGTGCCCGACCATTGAAACGGGCTATTCAGAACTACGTGGAGGACGGACTCTGCGAGCTGCTGATGGAAGGTAACCTGAAGCCAGGAGCTACCATCAGCATTGGAAAGAATCCGAAGAAAGACGAATTGACTTTCAAAAATATGATAAAAGATTAATTTGGTATATAAAATCTTACATCGGGGAGTTTGCCTGTGAAGGTAGGCTTCCTCCCATTTTGTTAATGATGGTTAACGCAAAGAAAACTCTTCACAAATTATTTTCTCAATTAGAAAATTTTAGTTACCTTTGCATTCACGTAAAGAGAAAAGCCATGATGGCTCAGTTGGTAGAGCAACGCATTCGTAATGCGTGGGTCGCGGGTTCGAGTCCCGCTCGTGGCTCTCTTTTCTTTCGCAAGCCGTGCTTGCATCTCCCTCCAAAAGTTTTTTGTCTGCGAGATTAGCACATCGGTAGTGCACGGGCTTCCCAAGCCTGTGAGGCGGGTTCGACTCCCGTATCTCGCTCCATCCACAAGAAAAGGCTCTCGTTTCTCGTTCCCCAGTCCTCGTACAAACTCCCTCATTTCATCCCACCCCGCCATCCTCTGAAAATTCAGCACTGGAAGCGTAAACCTTTACGCACGATTTTTCAGGTTTTTCGATATAAGATACCGATATTTTTTATACCTTTGCATCAGATTTCAGAAAGATAAGAATTTCTTTTCTAACAGGTACGGGTCCCTTTTTAATTAGGTACGAATTCCTTTTCAGAAAGATATAAGTATCGAGAAAGAAATAGATGATATTCTATTATGAAACTAACGAATAAAACAAATAACAAACAATATAAACAGATCATGAAAGAGCTTAAAGCATTGAACAAGCGCACTGCTCCTAAGAGCGTAGCGCCAGAGAAAATCATTCAGTTTGGTGAAGGTAACTTCCTCCGTGCATTCGTAGATTGGATTGTATGGAATATGAATAAGAAAACCGACTTCAACGGTTCTGTCGTTGTCGTTCAGCCATTGGCTGGCGGTATGGTAGATTGGTTGAATGGTCAGGACTGCCTCTATCATGTCAACCTTCAGGGCAAGGAGAACGGACAGGCTATCAACACATTGGAGCGTATCGACGTAATCAGCCGTGCGTTGAACCCATATTCTCAGAACCAGGCTTTCATGGCTTTGGCAGAGCAGCCAGAGATGCGTTTCATCATCTCTAACACAACAGAGGCTGGTATTGCGTTCGACGACTCTTGCAAGTTTACAGATGCTCCTGCAGCTTCTTACCCAGGTAAGTTGGTTCAGTTGCTGTTCCACCGTTACAAGTTCTTCGAGGGCGATCCTACCAAGGGTATGATCCTGATGCCTTGTGAGTTGATCTTCTTGAACGGTCACCACTTGAAGGAATGCATCTACCAGTATATCGAGCTTTGGAAGGAAGACATGGGTGCTGACTACGAGGGCTTCAAGGAGTGGTTTACCAACCACTGCTATGTTTGCGCTACACTCGTTGACCGTATCGTTCCTGGCTTCCCACGCGACACCATCAAGGAAATCCAGCAGAAGGTTTGTTACAAGGACAACCTCGTAGTAAAGGCTGAGAGCTTTCACCTCTGGGTAATCGAGAAGGCAGAAAACATGACAGTAGAGCAGATGCAGGAAGAGTTCCCTGCCCACAAGGCAGGTCTCCACGTTCTCATCACAGACAACGAGAAGCCATACCACGAGCGTAAGGTTACTTTGCTGAATGGCCCTCACACAGTATTGAGCCCTGTTACATACCTCAGCGGTGTGAACATCGTTCGCGATGCTTGCGAGCACCCTGTATTGGGCAAGTACATCCACAAGGTACAGTTCGAAGAGTTGATGCAGACATTGAACCTTCCTATGGACGAGCTTCAGAAGTTCGCTTCTGACGTATTGGAGCGTTTCGAGAACCCATTCGTTGACCACCAGGTAACCAGCATCATGCTGAATTCATTCCCTAAATTCGAGACTCGCGACCTCCCAGGCGTGAAAATCTACTTGGAGCGTAAGGGTGAGTTGCCACAGGGATTGGTATTCGGTCTCGCAGCCATCATCACATACTATAAGGGTGGTGTTCGTGAGGATGGTGCTCCTATCCAGCCAAACGACGACCAGAAGATCATGGACAAGCTGACAGAGCTTTGGGCTACTGGCGACACCCAGAAGGTAGCAGAGGGCGTACTCGGCTTCGACTACATCTGGCATGAGAACTTGAATGAGACTGTTCCTGGCTTGACAGAGTTGGTTAAGAAGGATCTCGATCTTATCCAGGAGAAGGGTATGTTGGAGGCAGTGAAGACTATCCTCTAATTTTGACCAAACAGACAATACCAATTGAAAAGACAATATAAATAGGTATTATTAGAAGGTAAAAAGATAACGTAAAGTCCGGTAAGGCAAGCGAAAGCTTGATTCTTACCGGACTATTTTTTTATGAAATGGACTGACACTTGAGAAAAATTAAAGCCAATAGCTTAAGATAAATAAAGCCAATAGATGGCTGCAAGAACAGCTACGAGAATAACTCCCACCACCGTTTTGACCAAACAGGTTGCAACCTTCTTCAGGATAAAGAGACCAACAACCAGCGCCACCAGGGCAAAAGCATAATAAAGGAAATTATTATCCATTTCGTCCCTCCATTCTGAATGGCTTGCGGTTTGCCTCCTTAGGATTTCTGCCTCTTTCATTGAAAGGTCTGTTGTCTTCCTTCATCGCTCTGACGAATTCATTTGGAATCGGAGTTTCGAATTCCATAGGCTGATGGGTTACCGGATGATAGAAGCAGAGAACATAGGCGTGCAGGCAAAGGCGACCACATGGATCATCACCATTACCATACTTGATGTCTCCACATACAGGATGCCCCATATCGGCTGTATGAACACGAATCTGGTTCTTGCGGCCTGTCTCCAACTTATACTCTACCAGAGAATGCGCTGTGGTTCGCTGCAGGGTATGGAAATGGGTAACAGCATACTTGCCACCATTGTCAGTATCGCTGGCAAAGGTAATGTACGCCTTGTTGTCCTTCAACCAGTTGGCAACCGTACCTTCATCCTCCTCCATCTCTCCTGAAACCAGCGCCACGTATCGGCGGTCGTATACATTATGGTGCCAGTCGTCTTCCAGGGCAAGTTCTGTCTGCTTGTCCTTGGCGTAAATCATCAAGCCCGATGTATCTCGGTCAAGGCGGTGCACCACGTGAGCCTGACAGTTCTGACGGGTCTTGTGGAAGTAATCATCCAATACGCTCTTTACATTCAGGGTAGAATGACCGGCAGCCATACTGAGAATGCCTACGTTCTTTTCAATGACGATGAGATAACGATCCTCATAGACAATCTTAAGATAACGGCTCTTGAAGACATCCTGGTTCTTCTTGGTCTTGCTCACGCTTACCTTCATACCAGGTTTCAGGGCATAGTCAAACTGGGTGATGGTTTTGCCATCCACCTTGATTCCCCTACCCTGCAGAGTCTGCTTCACCTTGGTCTTGCTAGGACCTTTCACGTTTTCCATCAGCCATTCCAACAACTGAGCAGGCTTTTCCACCTTGTAGTGGTCGTATTCATTGGGATTTCCGTAGCCATAGGCATTGTTGGTGTGCTTACTAAAATTTCCTTTTCTATTTTGTTGTCTCATGTTCTAAAACCAATTTCGTGTTTTGGATTCATCTTATGTTCTTAACATTCAAACCGAAGAATCAGCCCTATTGGTGCCAATTCAGCCTACAAAAGTAAGACTTTTCTGCAAAATAACAAAGAGGAGACCAGTTTTTAACTAAAAATTAGTAACTTTTGCCAATAAAACATTGATATACAAATAATTTTTCGTACCTTTGCACCCAAATAAAGATAAAATCAGATAAAAAGATATTTAGAAATAAGGAATGATTACAGTAACAAATCTTGCAATTCAATTCGGTAAGCGAGTGCTTTACAAAGATGTAAACCTCAAGTTCACACATGGTAATATTTACGGCGTAATCGGTGCCAACGGTGCCGGTAAGTCTACCCTGCTCCGCGCCATCAGCGGCGATTTGGAGCCAAACAAGGGAACAGTGGAGATGGGACCAGGCGAGCGCCTTTCCGTTTTGGAGCAGGACCACTTCAAGTATGACGAGTTCCGCGTGATGGACACCGTTCTGATGGGTCATCAGCCTTTGTGGGAAAACATGAAGGAGCGCGAGCGCCTCTACTCTAAGCCAGAGATGACAGAAGAGGATGGTAACCTCGCTGCTGAGCTGGAGCTTAAGTTTGCCGAGATGAACGGTTGGGAGGCAGAGAGCAATGCTGCCCAGTTGCTTCAGAACCTTGGCGTAAAGGAAGATCGCCACGACAAGCTCGTAGGTGAGCTTTCCAACACAGAGAAGGTGCGCGTGATGTTGGCGAAGGCTCTCTTCGGTAACCCAGACAACCTTCTCCTCGATGAGCCTACCAACGACCTCGACCTCGACACAGTAGAGTGGCTGGAGGAATACCTCAGCAATATCGAGCAGACTGTTCTCGTGGTTTCTCACGACCGTCACTTCCTCGATGCTGTCAGCACTCAGACCGTGGATATTGACTTTGGCAAGGTAACTATGTTTGCCGGTAACTACTCTTTCTGGTACGAGAGTTCTCAGTTGGCTCTCCGTCAGGCTCAGAACCAGAAGATGAAGGCCGAGGAGAAGAAGAAGCAACTGGAGGAGTTCATCCGCCGATTCTCTGCCAATGTGGCTAAGAGTAAGCAGACCACATCCCGCAAGAAGATGTTGGAGAAGCTGAATGTTGAGGAAATCCGCCCATCTAGCCGTAAGTACCCAGGCATCATCTTCCAGATGGACCGTGAACCAGGTAATCAGATCCTGGAGGTTGAAGGTCTGAAGGCTTGCGATGAGGACGGAACAGTACTCTTCGACAATGTAAACTTCAATATCGAGAAGGGCGAGAAGGTAGTATTCCTCTCTCACAATCCTAAGGCGATGACTGCCCTCTTCGAGATTATCAACGGCAACCGCAAGGCTGACGCAGGTGTATATAAGTGGGGTATTACCATCACAACAGCCTATCTCCCACTCGACAATACTGAGTTCTTCCAGAGCGACATGAACCTCGTAGATTGGTTGAGCCAGTATGGTCCAGGCAACGAGGTGGCTATGAAGGGTTACTTAGGCAGAATGCTCTTCAGCGGTGAGGAAGTGTTGAAGAAGGTGAACGTGCTCTCAGGAGGTGAGAAGATGAGATGTATGATTGCCCGCATGCAGTTGCAGAACGCCAACTGTCTGATTCTCGATACTCCAACCAACCACTTGGACTTGGAGAGTATCCAGGCATTCAACAACAACCTGGTAGCATTCAAGGGTAATGTACTCTTCGCCAGCCACGACCACGAGTTCATCAACACCGTGGCAAACCGTATCATTGAGCTCACTCCTTCTGGAACCATCGACAAGCTGATGTCTTATGATGAGTACATCTACGATGAGGCTATCAAGGAGCAGAAGGCTAAAATGTACGGAGTACAATAATAATAGAAAAACATATTAATTCATTTAGTTTTATACAAGTGCCAATTCGATGAGAATCGAGTTGGCACACTTTTTGTCAAAACAACCAATAAAAGAATAATCATGTTTAAAAAATTTAAGGCTATGTCAAAAGAAAAGAAAATTAATATAGAGGACGGTAACGCAAAGGAGCAGGTTCTCAATGAGAATGCAGAACAGAACGCTACCCAGAATAACGATAACGTAGAGAATAAGACTGATGAGCAGAATGCGGAAAAGGCTGACACAAAGTCAGCAGACGCTGACAATCAGACAGAGAATACTGACAATGCGGCAGACAAGGCAGAAGTTGACCCTCTGAAGAAGGCGCAGCAGGAAGTAGAAGAGCTCAAGAAGGCTTTGCTTTACAAGACTGCAGAGTTTGAGAACTACCGCAAGCGCACCATGAAGGAGAAGACAGAACTGATTCTCAATGGTGGCGAGAAGACCATCTCTGCCATCCTTCCTATCCTCGACGACTTTGAGCGCGCACTCGCCGACAAGAGCGAAGATCCTAAGGCTATCAAGGAAGGTGTACAGATGATTTTCAACAAGTTCATCAAGACACTCGAAGGTCTCGGCGTGAAGAAGATTGAGACTGCAGACAAGGATTTCGATGTAGATTTCCACGAGGCAATCGCTATGGTACCAGGAATGGGCGATGACAAGAAAGGTAAGGTAATCGACTGCGTACAGACTGGTTACACCCTCAACGACAAGGTGATTCGTCACGCTAAAGTAGCAGTAGGTCAATAAAAATATAGAGAAAAATGGCAAAGAGAGACTATTACGAGGTGCTGGGCGTAGATAAGCAGGCATCAGAAGACGAAATTAAGAAGGCTTACCGCAAGATAGCCATCAAATATCATCCAGACCGCAACCCTGGCAACAAGGAGGCTGAGGAAAAATTCAAGGAAGCTGCCGAAGCATACGAGGTTCTTCACGACCCTCAGAAGCGCCAGCAGTACGATCAGTTTGGATTCAACGGTCCTCAGGGAGGATTTGGCGGTTTCGGCGGTGGCGCAGGCATGGACATGAACGACATCTTCTCGATGTTTGGCGACATCTTCGGCGGTCACGGTGGATTCGGTGGCGGTTTCGGCGGATTTGGCGGAAGTGCCCAGCCACAGCAATACCAGGGTAGAGACTTGCGCGTACAGGCTAAGCTTACTTTGGAAGAGGCTTACGCAGGTTGCACCAAGAAGTTCAAGATTCGCAAGGACGTACCATGTTCTTCTTGCCATGGTACAGGATGTGAGAGTGGTTCTCAGCCAGAGACCTGCCCTACCTGTCACGGAACAGGTTACACCGTTCGCACTGTCCGCTCTATGTTCGGTACGATGCAGACCCAGGCTGCCTGCCCTACTTGCGGCGGCGAAGGTCACATTATCAAGAACAAGTGTAAAGCTTGCGGCGGCGACGGAATCGTAACTGGCGAGGAGGTTGTAGAGATCAACATTCCAGCTGGTGTTGATGACGGAATGGTTGTAACAGTTCCAGGAAAGGGAGGCGCTGGTAAGCACAATGGCGTAAACGGCGATCTTCAGGTGATTGTACGTGTAGAAAAGAACGAGAACTTTGAGCGTAAGGACAAGGATCTCTACTACAATCTCGTACTCGACTTCTCTACAGCCGTTCTCGGTGGTGAGGTAGAAATCCCTACATTGGAGGGAAAGACCACCATCAAGATTGAACCGGGCACCCAGCCTGGCAAACAGGTTCGCCTTCGTGGCAAGGGAATGCCAGCCATCCAGGGATACGGTTACGGAAAAGGAGACATCATAGTGAACATCACAGTCTATATTCCTAAGACGCTGAACAAGGAGGAGAAGGAACTGGTGAAGAAGTTCAAGGAGTGCGAGAACTTCCAGGCCGACAAGGCTACCAAGAAGTCTCTCTTCGACAGCATCAAGAATCTCTTCAATAAATAACTCTCTCCCATCATGAGGAGAAAGTGATTTCTAGAGAACAATATTTTTCTAGACAAACAAAAGATTACTGGCAATCTCAATCATTGGCTGACGCCGGTGTTGGGATTGCCTCTTTTTGTTTATACACATTATTATATATATAGGAAATGAATTATCAAGAAACAATAGAATATCTCTTCAACAGTACTCCTGTCTTTGAGAAAATCGGAGCGAAGGCTTACAAGCCAGGTTTGCAGACCACATTCGCCCTGGATGATCACTTCGGTCATCCTCATCAGAAGTACAAGACCATCCACATTGCCGGAACCAACGGCAAAGGATCCAGCTCCCATACCCTTGCTGCCATTCTCCAGAGCCAGGGTTACAAGGTAGGACTCTACACCTCTCCCCATCTGGTAGATTTCAGAGAACGTATCCGAGTGAACGGCGAATGCGTTCCGGAGCAGTATGTCATTGACTTTGTTGAAGAGAACCGTGCTTTCTTCGAACCACTTCATCCATCCTTCTTCGAACTCACCACTGCCATGGCACTGAAATACTTCGCAGAGCAGGAGGTGGATTATGCGGTCATCGAGGTGGGACTGGGCGGAAGACTCGACTGCACCAACATCATCACCCCAATCCTTTCCATCATCACCAACATCAGCTTCGACCACACCCAGTTCCTGGGCAACACCCTTGCCGAGATTGCCGGAGAAAAGGCAGGAATCATCAAGCCTGGCGTTCCGGTAGTCATTGGAGAATACCTCCCGGAGACCCGAACCGTATTCGAGAAGAAGGCGAAGTCTGAGAATGCTCCTATCCTCTTCGCCCAGGACTTCGACGCAGATCATCTGGAAAGCAGCGAAACCTGCGATGTAGAGATGGAGCTCAAGGGTTCCTATCAGGAGCGCAACAAGAAGACAATCCTGACTGCACTTCATATACTGCGCCAGAAACTCGCGATCAGTGATGAAGCCATCCGTGAAGGATTCGCCCACGTCTGTGAACTGACCGGCCTGCGCGGAAGATGGGAAAAGCTCAATGACGCTCCCCTCACCATCTGCGATACGGGCCATAATCTCGCCGGCTGGAACTACCTTGCACCGCAGATCAACTCCGTAAAAGCCGAAACCAAGCACATCGTTTTCGGCATGGTGGATGACAAAGATGTGGTGCACGTATTACAACTATTGAAGGAAAAGCTGGAAAATCGGGTAAAGTACTACTGGACGCAGCCTTCTACCAAAAGAGCCATCCCTGTAGAGAAATTGAGCGAACTTGCATTAAAGTTAGGCTTACACGGAGAGACATATCATTCTGTAAAAGAAGCATATAACGCTGCTATAAAAAATGCAGAAAAAGACGATTTTGTCTTCGTTGGCGGTTCAAGTTATGTAGTGGCAGATTTGCTCTCCTAGAAATTTTTAGTTTTTTTAAATCAAATAATTGCTAAATAATTTGTCACATTCATTTTTTTTTAGTTACTTTGCAGTAGATTACTTTAGAACTCTAAAGTAGAGTAACTAAAAAAATGACATATTATGAATACAGAACCAGTTAACAAGTGTGGTTTGAAAAGAGAAGATTTTCAGACCACAGTACAGGGAAAGAAGACTGATCTCTTCGTGTTGAGAAACAATCAGGGCAACGAGGTTGCTGTGACGAACTACGGTGGTGCTGTTGTAGCGATTATGATGCCAGACAAGGACGGCAACTATGCCAACCTCGTTCAGGGTCACGACAACATCCAGGACGTCATCAACTCACCTGAGCCTTTCTTGAGCGTCCTCATCGGTCGATACGGTAACCGTATTAAAGAGGGTAAGTTCACTCTTCATGGCAAGGAGTACCAGTTAGCATGCAACGATGGCAAGAACCACTTGCATGGAGGTCCTACAGGATTCCACGCACATGTTTGGGATGCTACCCGTATGAGCGACAATGCAGTCGTCCTGAAGTACACCAGCCCATACGGCGAGGAAGGTTTCTCAGGAGAATTGACCGTCTGGGTGGCTTATACCTTGACAGACGACAACGAGTTCGTCATCAAGTATCAGGCAACCACCAACAAGATGACCATCTGCAACCTCACTCACCATGCATTCTTCTCAATCCAGGGTATTGCTAACCCTACCCCTACAGTTGACAACATCATCTGTCAGGTTAACGCAGACTACTATCTCCCTATAGATGAGACATCTATCCCTACAGGTGAGATATTGAAGGTAGAGGGTACTCCATTCGATTTCCGCACTCCAAAGCCAATCGGACAGGACATCAATGCAGATGATGAACAGATTAAGAATGGTTCTGGTTACGACCATAACTATGTATTGAACAAGAAGGAAGAGGGCGAGTTGAGCTTTGCTGCTCGCATCAAGGATCCTGTAAGCTGCCGCACCATGGAGGTTTACACCACAGAGCCAGGTCTGCAGATGTACACAGGTAACTTCCTGGCAGGCATCAAGGGTCAGCATGGTGCAACCTTCCCACGCCGCAGCGCAGTATGCTTTGAGGCACAGAAGTTCCCAGACACACCTAACCACCCTTACTTCCCAAGCTGCAGATTGTGTCCAGGTGAGACCTACACCCAGAAGACCATCTACAAGTTTGGTGTAGAGAAATAAGATAAATCATTAATAATCAGATAGGAGTTGCTGCCTCTGAAAGAGAACTTCGAGGCAGCCACTCCTTTTTGCGGTAAAATTCTGACTAGAATAAACATTAAATAATAACAATATCAACTATCAAGTTTAAACAATGGAACAAAACAATGGAAACAACAACGGTCGTGTCATTGCAATCATCACGATGTGTTTTATCTTTGCAATGATCTCGTTCGTAACTAACATGGGAGCACCTTTTGGCAACATCTGGGGCTTCAAGTACTCTTGGGCAGCCATGATGGGTAACTTCATGAACTTCGCCGCTTACCTCTTTATGGGTATTCCTGCAGGTAAGATGATCGAAAACAAGGGTTACAAGAAAACAGCTCTCATCGCACTTGCAGTCGGTACAATCGGTTTGATGATCCAGTACTTATCAAGCATCTTCGGTGACGACATCCCAGTATTCACACTCAGCTCTGGTGCAGTTTGCCTCAACCTCATCATTTATCTGTTGGGTGCATTCATCTGCGGTTTCTGCGTATGTATGCTTAACACGGTGGTAAACCCAATGTTGAACTTGCTCGGTGGCGGTGGTAACCGTGGTAACCAGCTCATTCAGATTGGTGGTACATTGAACTCATTGAGTGGTACTCTTACCCCATTGCTGGCAGGTGTGCTCGTAGGTACTGTTACAGCCAACACCAGTATGAGCGACGTTGCTCCTCTCCTCTTCATCGGTATGGCAGTATTCATCGCAGCCTTCTTCATCATCTGGTTCGTAGCTATTCCTGAGCCAAACATCAAGAAGGAAAACGTGCAGTACGACCACAGTCCTTGGTCTTTCCGTCACTGCGTACTCGGTGTCATCGGTATCTTCTTCTATGTAGGTGTTGAGATTGGTATTCCAGCTCAGCTTATCTTCTACATCAGTAGCATGGACTTCACAGGTGCAGCTTCTGTAGGTGGTGCTTTCGCAGCAGTTTACTGGTTGCTTATGATGTGCGGCCGATTCCTCAGCTCATTCATCAGCGGTGCCGTTTCTACCAAGACACAGATGACAGTAGTATCAACAGTAGCTATCCTCCTGTTGCTCACAGCCATCTTCTTGCCAGAGGCAAATACATTGAACTTCTCTTTGGCAGGTGATTCAGAGATTGCAAGCCTTCTCAAGCTCGACGACCACGGTACTGGCGTTGTAGCATTTACAATCCCTACCAAGTGTGTACTCATCGCTATCTGCGGTTTGTGTACTTCTATCATGTGGGGTGGAATCTTCAACCTTGCAGTAGAGGGTCTTGGCAAATACACTGCTCAGGCATCTGGTATCTTTATGATGATGGTAGTTGGTGGTGGTGTAATGCCTCTCATCCAGGATGCAGTTGCTAAGGCTGCTGGCCCTATCGCATCTTACTGGGTTATCATCGCCATGATCGCATACATTCTTTTCTATGCGCTCGCAGGTTGCAAGAATGTCAACAAGGACATCCCTGTAGAGTAAATTCCGGAAAAATCTATTCCCGGGTGAAGCAAAACTTGATTTATCCGGGAATAACTAGTTTATAATCAAATCTTTAATAATAACTTTTAAAACAACAACAATTATGGATATCGAAAAAGTAAGAAGCCGTTTCATCAAGCACTTTGATGGCAAAACAGGTAACATCTATATGTCACCAGGTCGTATTAACCTGATTGGCGAGCACACAGATTATAATGGTGGATTCGTATTCCCAGGTGCAGTAGATAAGGGTATTATGGCTGAGATCCGTCCTAACGGAACAGAGACAGTGATGCTCTACTCTATCGACTTGAAGGACCGTGTAGAGTTCAAGGTAAACGACCCAGAGGGTCCTCGCGCATCTTGGGCACGCTACATCTACGGTATCTGCCAGGAGATGAAGGCGCTGGGTGTTGATGTAAAGGGCTTCAATGCTGCATTCTATGGCGACGTGCCTCTCGGTGCAGGTATGTCTTCTTCTGCTGCTCTTGAGAGCTGCTTCGCTTTCGCTTTGAACGATCTCTTCGGTGACAACAAGGTTTCTAAGTGGGATCTCGTTCTCGCTGGTCAGGCTACTGAGCACAAGTACGTAGGTGTAAACTGCGGTATTATGGACCAGTTTGCTTCTGTATTCGGCAAGGAGGGCAAGTTGATGCGTCTCGACTGCAACAGCCGTGAGTTTGAGTACTTCCCATTCGAGCCTAAGGGTTACAAGCTCTGCCTGGTTAACTCTAAGGTTAAGCACGAGTTGGCTGGTTCTCCATACAACGACCGCCGCAACTCTTGCGAGAACGTGGTTAAGCACATCGCTGCCAAGCACCCAGAGGCTAAGTTCGAGACTCTCCGCGATTGCACATGGGAGCAGTTGGAAGAGGTTCGCGCTGAGGTAGGCGAAGAGGATTACAGCCGCGCTCACTTCGTATTGGGCGAGAAGGACCGCGTATTGGCAGTCTGCGATGCTCTTCAGAAGGGTGACTACGAGACTGTAGGTCAGAAGATGTATGAGACTCACCACGGTTTGAGCAAGGAATACGAGGTAAGCTGCGAGGAGCTCGACTTCTTGAACGATGTTGCCAAGGAGAATGGTGTTACTGGTAGCCGTATCATGGGTGGTGGCTTCGGTGGCTGCACCATCAACTTGGTTAAGGACGACATCTACGACAAGTTCGTTGAGGATGTTACAGCTAAGTTCACAGCTAAGTATGGTCACACACCTGAGGTTTATCCAGTAGTTATCTCTGAGGGTTCTCACAAGGTTTGCTAATAGATACACATTATTATAATATAAAGGAACTGCAGTTGGTGTTTGCCAGCTGCAGTTTTTTCGTTATAAGATATTGTCACGACTTGCAAGCTTTTGCCCTTTCAGGGCGACAAGCTTGCATCCACAGTAATCCAGGGCGTTGCCCTGGGCTAGGAGCTTCTGCCCTTTCAGGGCGTGCTGATCCTGGAGCTTTTGGGCGGAAATCAACCATTGATTGAAAAATGAAAATGACCGAAAATGACCATGACCGGAAATGACCGAAAAAGCTTAATGACACTTAATGACACTGACCTTAATGACACGCCCCTATCATAAAAAGAACCCATCATAAAACTAATTTTTGATAAAATTCCACATCTTTACACTACTCCATCATAAAACACAGATTAAAGACAAAAACACGGGAAAAACAGCAGAAAAGAGGGAGCTTTGATGCAAATAGTGTTAAAAACACACTATAGAAGAAAAAAAGTTAGGGAAAAGTATTGTGGTTTCAAAATAAAATTGTAATTTTACACCCAAAATTAGTAAACAACATTAAAAGCAACCTAGAAATGAACAACGTAAAGAACCTTTTTATGGGAGTTGGTTTCGCAGCAGTCGCTACCCTCTCAGCATGTTCTTCAAGCAGCAATGCTAGTTTAACACAGTCAGGCTTGAATCCAGCAGACTTCGATTCTACTGTTTTGGGCAAAAAGACTGAGTTAGTTACCCTCAAGAATGCCAACGGCATGGAGGTTTGCCTCACCAACTATGGTGGTCGTGTAGTTTCCATCTCTGTCCCTGACAAGGATGGTAAGCCTACAGATGTAGTGCTCGGCTACGACAACATCCACCAGTATGCAGACACCCTCAACTCTCCTTCTGATTACGGATCATCAGTAGGCCGTTACGCCAACCGTATCAAGGACTCCAAGTTGACTCTTGCAGGCAAAACATATAATCTGAAGCCAAACGACAATGGCAACTGTCTTCACGGCGGTGGTGCTACCGGTTGGTTGAACCAGGTTTACGACATTACAGAGAAGAATGATTCTTCTGTAACCTTCACTATCCAGGCAAAGGATGGCGAGAATGGCTTCCCTGGCAATGTTACTGCAACAGCAAAATATACGGTAAAGGGCAACAATACACTCGACATCGAGTTTGGTGCTACAACCGATAAGGAGACCGTGGTTAACATGACCAACCACAGTTACTTCAACTTGAATGGCGATCCATCCAAGGAAGGTTTCGACCAGGTAATGTACATCAATGCTGATAAGTTCACACCTGCAGATTCACTCTATATTCCAACAGGTGAAATCAAGGACGTAGTTGGAACTCCAATGGACTTCCGCACTCCTACCGAGATTGGCAAGAAGGTAGATTACAGCTTCGACCAGATCAAGAACGCTACAGGTTACGACCACAACTGGTGTCTGAACACCTATAAGGATGGCAAGGGCGACGACAAGACCGTCTGCGCAAGCCTCTACTCTCCAAAGAGCGGAATCCTCCTTGAAGTCTTCACCAATGAGCCAGGAATCCAGGTTTATACTGGTAACTTCCAGGGCACAGGTATTGCCTGCAAGCATGGAATCAAGTATCCTAAGCACGTGAGCGTCTGCTTCGAGAGCCAGAAGTATCCTGATTCACCAACCAAGATTGCCCAGGGCGTAAAGGGATGGACAGATGCAACCTTGAAGCCAGGAGAGAAGTACTACTCTCACCTCGCTTACAAGTTCAGCGTAAAGAAGTAAGGAATGGCAAAGCGGCGGATTGCAAATCCGCCGAAACCCGAGGCTATGCGGCGGATTACAAATCCACCGAACTCCATAGGATTAAGCATCCAATAAAAGAAAGAATAAACAATAATAAATAAACAAACGATCTTATAGTAATTATGAATTGGAATTCAACAGAATTCGTATGGCTTGATTGGACAGTACTCGCCATTGGTGTAATCGGCGTAATCTGGGCTGTCTGGCATGCGATTGTGAAAGACAGAAAGGCTCAGAAGGGCGAAGACTCTTCTGCTTACCTCTTCGGTAAGGGCGAGCCATGGTATGTAATCGGTATGGCTATCTTCGCAGCCAACATCGGTTCAGAGCACCTCGTGGGTCTTGCTGGTACTGGCGCCAAGAGCGGTGTAGGTATGGCTCACTGGGAGATGCAGGGTTGGATGATCCTCATCCTCGGTTGGTTGTTCGTACCTTTCTATCAGTTGCTCATCAACAAGATGGGTAAGATCATCACCATGCCAGACTTCCTGAAGTTCCGCTATACTCAGCGTACTGGTTCATGGCTCTCTATCATCACACTCGTTGCTTACATTCTCACCAAGGTGAGCGTTACTGCACTTACAGGTGGTATTTTCTTCGAGTATCTCTGGGGCTTGAACTTCTGGGCAGGTGCTATCGGTTTGATCATCCTCACCACCATCTTCACCGTATTCGGTGGTATGAAGGGTGTGATGACATTGTCAACCATCCAGACTCCTATTCTCGTCATCGGTTCATTCCTCGTGCTCTTCCTCGGTCTCTCTACCCTCGGCGGTGGCAGCATCTCTGCCGGTTGGGCCGACATGATGGATTACTGCGGCAAGCTGAACAACGGTTATGGTACAACTCACATGTTCCACTGGGAGGCAGGTGACTCTATGTATCAGGAGTATCCTGGTTTCGTAGTATTCATCGGTGCAACCATCATCGGTTTCTGGTACTGGTGTAC
Organism: Prevotella sp.; assembly: GCA_052356385.1. Lineage (GTDB taxonomy): Bacteria > Bacteroidota > Bacteroidia > Bacteroidales > Bacteroidaceae > Prevotella. Next base: position 13,225 of record DAWDAD010000012.1, on the reverse strand, counting down.
TGACCAGCACATCGTTCAGCGTGTACTCGGTCAGGTTCCTGGCGAGAGCAACGTAGAGGTTATGAAGCGTGCTCGCCGCGGTACAATCGCAGCCGGTTTCTTCAAGGTTCTCCCTTGCTTCATGTTCCTCATTCCTGGTATGATTGCAGCAGCCTTGGCTCAGAAGGGCGCAATCCAGATGAACGAGACTGATGCAGCCTTCGCCATCATGGTAAAGACCGTTCTTCCTGCAGGTATCAAGGGTATCGTAACCATCGGTTTCATCTGCGCACTCGTTGCTTCATTGGCAGCATTCTTCAACAGCTGTGCTACCCTCTTCACCGAGGACTTCTACAAGCCATTGAAGAAGGGAATGTCTGAGGCTCACTACGTACTCGTTGGCCGTATCGCTACCGTAGTAGTTGTAGTTCTCGGTTTTGCCTGGTTGCCAATCATGATGAAGATGGACACCCTTTACAACTACCTCCAGGGAATCCAGTCACTCCTGGCTCCAGCCATGGTAGCAGTATTTGCGATGGGTATTTTCTTCAAGAAGATTACTCCAAAGGCAGGCGAATACACCATGATTACCGGTTTCCTCATCGGTATGCTCCGCCTCGTTACCAACGTCATTACCGATACTGGTAAGGCAACAATGGATGGTGCGTTCTGGGATTATACCGCATGGTTCTGGCAGACCAACTGGCTCGTATTTGAGTGCTGGCTGCTCATCTTCCTCATCATCTTCATGGTGGTAGTGAGCTGCTTCACTCCAGCCCCAAGCAAGGAGCAGGTAGAGGCAATCACCTTCACATCCGACTTCAAGAAGTCTATCCGTGAGAGCTGGGGTGCGTTCGATATCATTGGTACAATCGTAGTAATCGGCCTCTGCGCTGCATTCTACGCTTACTTCTGGTAAAATATAGAAAAAGTTAGGAGTTAGAAGCTGAAAGGATGGAATTTTCCTTTAGTGTGTAATAGTTAGCAGGTTCCTTTCTTCTCCTTCTGACTCCCAACTTCCCTAAAGAAACTCTTTGGCGACAAGGCTCCCTTTTAGAAACTCAGTCAGAAGTGCATTCTGAATCGCAGCCATAAGCTGAAGTAAACAAAACTATCAATCAAATTCATTGAATCTTAACATCAAAAATCAACACGACCATGACGCAGTTTTATAACGAATACCCCAAGGTTCTGGTTTCCGTGGATTGCATTATCTTCGGATTTAACGGCAACAACCTTCAAGTCCTGATAGGCAAACGAAAGATGGACCCGGGACGTGGCGAATGGTCACTCTATGGTGGTTTCGTTGGAGCCAACGAAAATCTAGAGGACGCTGCAAACAGAGTTATCCTGGATCTAACAGGAATGAAGAACCTCTACATAAGACAGGTTGGTGCATTCGGCCGAATCGACCGAGACCCAGGTGAGCGAGTTATCTCCATCGCCTATTGCGCCCTCATCAATGTGGTAGATTACGATGATAGTCTCCGCATCGAACATGGTCTGGAATGGGTAAGCCTGAACGAACTTCCAGAACTCTATTCCGACCACCGAACCATGATTCACGACGCCATCTGCCAGATCCGCCGTCGCATCAATCATGAACCACTGAGCTTCAAGCTCCTCCCCGACCTCTTTACGCTGACTCAGCTTCAGCACGTGTTCGAGGCTGTGATGGGAGAAGAGATTGACAAGCGCAACTTCCGCAAGCGCGTGAAGGATATTGACTTTATCGAGAAGACAGAACTCATCGACAAGGTTACTTCGAAACGAGGCGCCGCCCTCTACCGCTTCAACAAGAAAGCATACGAGGAAGACCCATCGTTCATCTTGAAATAGAAAATAAATAACTTTAACGAAATATATTATGTTAGAAGAATTAAAAGAAAAAGTGTTCAAGGCAAACCTTGACCTGGTGAAGCACAATCTCGTGCTCTTTACATGGGGAAATGTAAGCGGAATCGACCGTGAGAAGGGTCTGGTTGTCATCAAGCCATCAGGTGTTGACTACGACACCATGAAGGCGAGCGATATGGTAGTAGTTGACCTGGAGACCGGCAAGGTTGTTGAAGGCGACCTGAATCCATCTTCAGATACTCCTACCCACCTGGTTCTCTACCGTGCATTCCCAGAGTTGGGCGGCGTGGTTCACACCCACTCTACCTACGCTACAGCCTGGGCTCAGGCAGGATTGGACATCCCTAACATCGGTACTACACACGCAGACTATTTCCACGACTGCATTCCTTGCACCGATGCAATGACAGAGGATATGATGGCCGAGTATGAGCACAATACAGGTGTAGTCATCGTTGACAGATTCAAGAAGGACAATATCAATCCGGTTCACACTCCAGGCGTACTGGTGAAGAACCACGGTCCTTTCACATGGGGTAAGGATGCTGACCAGGCTGTCTATCACGCAGTGGTAGCCGAGCAGGTGGCAAAGATGGCGTTCATCTCTTTCAGCGTGAATTCAAACACCACCATGAACCCATTGCTCGTAGAGAAGCACTTCAACCGCAAGCACGGTCCTAACGCTTACTACGGACAGAAGAAGCACTAATCTCCGAATGAGATTGATGCTGACAGAAGAATAAAAAAGATTTTCAATAACACAATATTTAAAAACAACAAACAATCATGATTAAAGCATTTGAGAATTTAGAGGTATGGTTTGTAACTGGTGCACAGCTTCTTTACGGAGGCGAGACAGTTAAGATAGTAGATGGTCACTCAAAGGACATGGTAGATGGTCTGAACAACAGTGGCATCATCCCAATCAAGGTAGTTTACAAGGGCACAGCTAACTCTTCTGCAGAGGTAGAGGCTGTAATGAAGGCTGCCAACAACGACGCTAAGTGCGTAGGTATCATCACATGGATGCACACCTTCTCACCAGCTAAGATGTGGATCAAGGGCTTGCAGGCTCTCGAGAAGCCTCTCCTCCACTTCCACACTCAGTACAACGCAGAACTCCCTTGGGATTCTATCGACATGGACTTCATGAACCTCAACCAGTCTGCTCACGGCGACATCGAGTTCGGTCACATCTGCACCCGTATGCGCATCCCTAGAAAGGTTGTTGTAGGTTACTGGAAGAGCGAAGAGGCTCAGAAGCAGATTGCTACATGGGCTCGCGTAGCTGCAGGTGTTGCTGATGCTCACAACGTACGCTGCTTGATGTTCGGTATGAACATGAACAACGTAGCCGTAACAGATGGCGACCGCGTAGAGTTCGAGCAGCGCATGGGTTACCACGTAGATTACTACCCAGTATCTTCACTCATGGAGTACTTCAAGAAGGTAACTGATGCAGAGGCTGATGCTCTCGTTGAGGAGTACAAGAAGGAATATACTATCAAGATTGATGAGTCTGGCGAGGAAGTATATTGGGAGAAGGTAAAGAACGCTGCTAAGGCTGAAATCGCTCTCCGCCGCGTATTGAAGGATGAGAACGCAGTAGCATTCACAACCAACTTCGATGACCTCGGCGATGCAGACATCGACGATCCTAACTTCTGCGGTTTCGACCAGATTCCTGGTTTGGCTTCACAGCGCCTGATGGCAGAGGGTTACGGTTTCGGTGCAGAGGGTGACTGGAAGACAGCTTGCCTCTACCGCACACTCTGGGTAATGAACCAGGGCTTGGAGAAGGGTTGCTCATTCCTCGAGGACTACACACTCAACTTCGCTGCCGACCGCACATCTAGCCTCCAGAGCCACATGCTCGAGGTTTGCCCATTGATCGCAACAGACAAGCCAAAGCTCGAGGTTCACTTCCTCGGCATCGGTATCCGCAAGCAGCAGACTGCCCGTTTGGTATTCACATCTAAGACAGGTAAGGGTGTTAAGGCAACTGTAGTTGACCTCGGCAACCGTTTCCGTCTCATCGCAAGTGAGGTAGAGTGCATCGAGCCAAAGGCAATGCCTAAGCTCCCTGTAGCTTCTGCTCTCTGGGTTCCACAGCCAACCTTCGAGATTGGTGCAGGTGCTTGGATCCTCGCTGGTGGTACTCACCACAGTGCATTCTCTTACGACATCACTGCTGAATACTGGGAAGACTTCTGCGAGATCCTGGGTATTGAGTTCGTCAACATCGACAAGAACACAACTATCAGCAGCTTCAAGCAGCAGCTCCGCAACAACGAGATTTATTACATGCTCAACAAGGCATTGCGATAATTAAAGTAAAGAAAACATTTATAAGAAATGAGCGCAAAAACTATTATAGAATCAGGTAAGGCCATTCTCGGTATCGAGTTTGGCTCTACCAGAATCAAGGCTGTCTTGATCGACACCGACAACAACCCTATCGCACAGGGTAGCTTTGAGTGGGAAAACCAGTTGGTTGATGGTCTCTGGACTTACAGCATCGACACCATCTGGAAAGGTTTGCAGGATTGTTACGCTGACCTCCGCAAGAACGTGAAGGCTGAGTACGACTGCGAAATCAAGCAGTTGGCTGCCATCGGTATTTCTGCGATGATGCACGGCTACATGGCTTTCGGTAAGGATGAGAACATTCTCGTTCCTTTCCGCACCTGGCGCAACACCAACACCGCCAAGGCTGCAGCCGAGCTTTCTGAGCTCTTCCACTTCAACATCCCATTGCGTTGGAGCATCTCTCACGTTTACCAGGCTATCCTCAACGGCGAGGAACACATCAATAAGATTGACTTCCTCACCACTCTCGCCGGATACATCCACTGGCAGCTCACTGGCAAGAAGGTTCTGGGCGTAGGCGACGCATCAGGTATGCTCCCTATCGATTCCAACACCAACAACTACGATGCTGAGATGGTGGCCAAGTTCGACAAGCTCATCGAGCCTAAGAACCTGGGCTGGAAGATTCTCGACATTCTCCCAGAGGTATTGAATGCAGGTGAAGATGCAGGCGTTCTTACCGAGGAAGGAGCGAAGAAGCTCGACCCATCTGGAACTCTCCAGGCTGGTACTCCTCTCTGCCCTCCAGAGGGTGATGCAGGTACAGGTATGGTAGCTACCAACGCTGTTCGTCAGCGCACTGGTAACGTAAGTGCAGGTACTTCATCTTTCTCTATGATCGTGTTGGAGAAAGCCTTGAGCAAACCTTACGAAGTCATTGATATGGTGACAACTCCAGACGGCAGTCCTGTAGCCATGGTTCACTGCAACAACTGTACTTCCGACCTCAACGCTTGGGTTGGTTTGTTCAAGCAGTACCAGGAGTTGCTCGGTGTTCCGGTAGATATGAACGAGGTATTCGGCAAGCTCTACAACCACGCTCTCGAAGGCGATGCTGATTGCGGCGGACTGATCGCTTACAACTACATCTCCGGTGAGCCTGTAACAGGTCTTGCTGAGGGTCGCCCAATGTTCGTACGTTCTGCCAACGACCACTTCAACCTCGCCAATTTCATGCGCGCCAACCTCTATGCTTCAGTAGCCGTATTGAAGATTGGTAACGATGTATTGTTCAAGGATGAGAAGGTGCAGGTGGACCGCATCACCGGTCATGGCGGTTTGTTCAAGACCAAGGGTGTAGGTCAGCGCATTCTTGCAGCAGCCATCAACTCCCCTATCTCTGTCATGGAGACTGCAGGCGAAGGTGGTGCTTGGGGTATTGCCCTGCTCGCAGGCTATCTCGTAAACAATGCAGAGAAGTTGAGCCTGGCTGATTATCTCGACCAGAAGGTATTTGCCGGCAATACAGGTGTAGAAATTGCACCTACAGCAGAAGACGTAGCTGGATTCGACAAGTACATCGAAACCTACAAGGCTGGTCTTGCCATCGAAAAGGCAGCTGTAGAGAACAAGAACTAACTTTTAAGTGGACTCAGCAACAAAATATCAATACGTTTGTGGGGGGAATCAGCCTCCACAAACGTATTATTCTAAAAGTCAATAAAAATTTAAACTTATAAGAATGATGAATAAACTCTTTGCAACCACACTCTTATCTACAGCGGTTGCATTCTCAGTTCAGGCTCAGGATGTAACAGGAACTATCCATGCGAACCAGGGAACTCAGAAAATCAACCGTGAAATCTACGGACAGTTTGCTGAGCATCTCGGTAGCTGTATCTATGGTGGACTGTGGGTAGGTCCGGAGTCAAACATTCCTAACACCCAGGGTTACCGCAACGACGTGCTCCAAGCTCTCAAGGACTTGAAAGTGCCTGTTTTAAGATGGCCTGGAGGATGCTTCGCCGACGAATACCACTGGATGGACGGAATCGGTCCGCGTGAGAATCGCCCTAAGATGCAGAACAACAACTGGGGAGGAACCATCGAGGACAACTCCTTCGGAACCCACGAGTTCCTGAATCTCTGCGAGATGCTGGGCTGCGAGCCTTACATCAGCGGTAACGTAGGTTCGGGAACGGTAGAGGAACTGGCTAAATGGGTAGAATACATGACCAGCGACGGCGATACTCCGATGGCAAAGCTCCGCCGACAGAACGGACGCGACAAGGCATGGAAGGTGAAATACCTCGGAGTGGGCAACGAGAGCTGGGGATGCGGTGGAAACATGCGCCCAGAGTACTACTCAGACCTCTTCCGCCGTTACTCCGTATATTGCCGCAACTATGATGGCAACGAGCTCTACAAGATTGCATCAGGAGCCAGCGACTACGATTACAACTGGACCAAGGTGCTGATGGACCGTGTAGGTCACCGTGCCAACGGAATTTCCCTACATTATTATACAGTAACCGGATGGAGCGGAAGCAAGGGTTCGGCTACCAAGTTCAGCAACGACGACTACTACTGGACCATGGGCAAATGCCTCGGCATTGAAGATGTAATCAAGAAGCACGAAGCCATCATGGACAAGGCTGACCCTAAGAAGCAGATCGGTCTGCTCGTAGATGAATGGGGAACCTGGTGGGATGAGGAACCAGGAACCATCAAGGGTCACCTCTATCAGCAGAACTGTATGCGCGATGCTTTCGTGGCAGCCCTCACGCTCAATGTGTTCCACCGTCACGCCGACCGCATCAAGATGGCAAACATCGCCCAGGTGGTAAACGTGCTCCAGTCTATGATCCTCACCGACACCAAGGGCACCGGTCACATGGTTCTCACTCCAACCTACCACGTGTTCAAGATGTACAAGGACTTCCAGGATGCAACCTATCTCCCTATGGACGTGAAGTGCGATTCTATGGATGTTCGTGGCGATGATCACGCCAAGGACGGCAGAAAGATTCCTGTGGTTTCTACATCAGCTGCCAAGAAGGCAGACGGCACCGTAGTGGTTTCACTCGCCAACGTAAGCCTCGACAAGGCTCAGGAGGTAGTGTTCAGCCTCGATGGTCTGAAGGCTCCAAAGACAGTGGCAGGCGAGATTCTTACCTGCAAGAAGGTGAGCGATTTCAACGATTTCGAGCACCCGAATGTAGTGAAGCCAGCAACATTCAAGGATGCAAAATTGAAGAAAAGCACCTTGAAAGTGAAAATTCCTGCAAAATCTATCGTAGTTTTGAAAATAAAATAGTACTTTTGTAGGGTAAATTGCTTACATCATCAGTTCTCTTCTCCGCAAGAGGCTGATAAGCAATCATTTTCAGCCCTCTTTCGGCCTAAACAGGGAGAGGGCGGAACGTTTCAGCAGAAAAACAATAACAACAATATTAAATACATTTGTATGATGAACGACATTAAAGTAATGAATCATGCAGCAGATAATATCCGTATCTTGGCTGCTTCAATGGTAGAAAAGGCAAACTCTGGTCACCCAGGTGGTGCTATGGGTGGTTCTGACTTCATCAACGTGCTCTTCTCTGAGTACTTGGTTTATGATCCAGCAGATCCAACATGGACTGGTCGTGACCGCTTCTTCCTCGACCCAGGTCACATGAGCCCAATGCTCTATGCTGGTTTGGCTTTGCGTGGTTTCTTCTCAATGGAAGACCTCAAGCAGTTCCGCCAGTGGGGTTCTGTAACTCCAGGTCACCCAGAGCTCGATCTTCAGCGTGGTATCGAGAACTCATCAGGTCCTCTCGGACAGGGTCACGCCCTCGCAGCTGGTGCAGCTGTTGCCGAGAAGTTCCTTGAGGCTCGTCTGGGTTCAACCATGATGCAGCACAAGATCTACGCATACATTTCTGATGGTGCTGTAGAGGAGGAAATCTCTCAGGGTGTAGGTCGTATCGCCGGCAACCTCGGTTTGAACAACCTCATCATGTTCTACGATTCCAACGACATCCAGCTCTCTACAGAGTGTGGCGTTGTAATGAACGAGGATACTGAGATGAAGTACAAGGCTTGGGGCTGGAATGTCATCAAGATCAACGGTAACGACGTGGCTCAGATCCGTGAGGCTCTCGATGCTGCCCAGAAGGAGCAGGATCGCCCTACCCTCATCATCGGTAAGACCGTAATGGGTAAGGGTGCTCTCCGCGCAGACGGCACAAGCTACGAGGCTTGCATCAATACTCACGGTGCTCCTCTCGGTGGCGACGCTTACGTTAACACTATCAAGCACCTCGGTGGTGATCCTGAGAATGCATTCGTTATCTTCGACGATGTAAAAGAGATCTACGCTAAGCGTGCTGAGGAGTTGAAGAAGATCGTAGCTGAGCGCAAGGCTGCAGAGGCTGAGTGGCGCAAGGCTAACCCAGAGAAGGCTGCTCAGATGGATGAGTGGTTCAGCGGCAAGGCTCCTAAGGTAGATTGGAGCAAGGTTGAGCAGAAGGCTGGTTCAGCTACTCGTGCTGCTTCTGCTGCTTGTCTCGGTGTTTTGGCAGAGCAGGTTCCTAACATGATCTGTGCATCTGCTGACCTTTCTAACTCAGATAAGACAGATGGTTTCTTGAAGAAGACCAAGAGCATCGTTCGCGGTGATTTCTCAGGTGCTTTCTTCCAGGCAGGTGTTGCTGAGTTGACAATGGCTGATATGTGTATCGGTATGATGCTCCACGGTGGTGTGGTTGCAGCAATGGGTACATTCTTCGTATTCTCTGATTATATGAAGCCAGCTGTACGTCTCGCAGCCCTGATGCAGGTTCCAGTGAAGTTCATCTGGACTCACGATGCATTCCGCGTTGGTGAGGATGGACCTACTCACGAGCCAGTTGAGCAGGAGGCACAGATCCGCTTGATGGAGAAGTTGAAGAACCACGCAGGTAAGGACAGCGTTCGCGTATTCCGTCCAGCTGATGCTGACGAGACTACAGTTTGCTGGAAGCTCGCTATGGAGAATGTTGAGACTCCTACAGCGCTCATCTTCTCTCGCCAGGGCATCGCTAAGTTGCCAGAGGGTACAGACTACGAGCAGGCAGCCAAGGGTGCTTACATCGTAGCAGGCAGCGACGAGAATCCAGACGTTATCCTCGTAGCAAGCGGTTCTGAGGTTTCTACATTGGAGGCTGGTTGCGAGGCTTTGCGTGCCGACGGCATCAAGGTTCGCGTGGTAAGTGCTCCATCAGAGGGCTTGTTCCGTGGTCAGAGCAAGGAATATCAGGAGAGCGTATTGCCAAAGAACGCTAAGATCTTCGGTATGACTGCCGGTCTTCCTGTAACACTCCAGGGTCTCGTAGGCGCCAACGGTAAGGTTTGGGGTATGGAGAGCTTCGGTTTCTCTGCTCCTTACAAGGTGCTCGATGAGAAGCTCGGCTACACAGGCGAGAACGTTTACAAGCAGGTAAAGGCTTTCTTGGCTGAGGCTTAATTAGCATAAACTAAACAGGAGTTGGAAGCTGGAGTTGGAGATTTTGCCGGATGGCAGATTTCCATTTCCGGCATCTGACTCCTTTCAATCTTTTAATATTAACCTTGTGAAGGATAAGGGTTTCCCCGGTTTCTTCACTTAAAAATTTAAAGTATTATGGAAGTAAAGACAGTTGGTATTGCATGCGACCATGCAGGTTTTCCATTGAAGCAGTTCGTATTGGAATATTTGGAGAAGAAGGGTTATCCTGTAAAGGATTACGGTACATACAGCGATGCGAGTGTTGACTATCCTGACTTCGGCCATGCGCTCGGCGAAGGCATTGAGAGCGGCGAGGTTTATCCAGGTATCGGCATTTGCGGCAGTGGCGAGGGAATCGCCATGACTTTGAACAAGCATCAGGGTGTACGTGCCGGTTTGGCATGGTGCAAGGAGATTGCTCATCTCGTTCGTCAGCACAATGATGCCAATGTATTGGTACTTCCAGGACGTTTCATCGACAACAAGACCGCCGAGGCTATCCTCGACGAGTTCTTCGCTACCACCTTCGAGGGTGGCCGTCATGAGCGCCGCGTCAAGAAGATTCCTGTTCAGAAGTAAGGAAGGAGTTAAAGGAATTTTAAAGAGTTAAAGGAGTTAAGGAGTTAAGACGATTGTCATGTAGCTTAAAACTACGCCCAAGAGACAGTTGTCTTAACTCCTTTAACTCCTTAACTCCTTTTAACTCCCCATCTCTTCATATAATAATTTATAACCATCAAAACATAAAGATTATGAGCAAATATTTTGCAGAATCAGAATTGATCATCAATGAAGATGGAAGTTGCTTCCACCTCCATCTGCGCCCGGAACAGGTGGCTGACAAGGTAATCCTTGTGGGCGACCCAGGCAGAGTAGCCCTCGTAGCATCCCATTTCGAGACCCAGGAGTGCGAGGTTTCCAGCCGCGAATTCCACGCCATCACCGGTACATATAAAGGCAAGAGAATCACCGTGCAGAGCACCGGTATAGGATGCGATAATATTGACATCGTGGTCAACGAGCTGGATGCGCTGAAGAACATCGACTTCACTACCCGCACCGAGAAACCGGAGCACACTACCCTCACACTCGTGCGCATCGGAACCTGCGGCGGACTGCAGCTCAACTGTCCTGCAGGAACCTTCGTCGCTTCACAGAAGAGCATCGGTTTCGATGGACTCATCAACTTCTATGCCCGCCGCAACGAAATCTGCGACCTCGAGACAGAGGCTGAGTTCAAGCGCCAGGTGAAGTGGAACGACCAGATTGGCAATCCATATTGCGTGAACAACGACCCGGAGCTGCTCAATCAGATTGCCGGCGACGATATGGTTCGCGGAATCACCATCGCCTGCGGCGGATTCTACGGTCCTCAGGGCAGAGAGCTCCGTGCCCCGCTTGCCGACCCGGAACTTAATCAGAAGATTGAAGCATTCGAGTATAAAGGATTGCGCGTCAACAACTTTGAGATGGAGAGTTCAGCCCTGGCTGGTCTTTCTCTCCTCTTAGGCCATAAGGCACTCACCTGCTGCATGGTCATCGCCAATCGCCGTGCCCTCAGTGCCAACACAGGCTATAAGAGCACCATCGACAACCTCATCAAGGTTGTATTAGATAGAATCTAGTTCATTGCAGCAATACGCCCTGAAAGGCAAAAGCTCTCGCACCCCCGCTAGGCGTCCCGGCGGATTTGAAATCCGCCGTAAAAAAAGGTTCGACCTATTAAAACCGGGGGATTTGTAATCCCCCAACAAAAGGAAAAGCATACTCCTTTGCTGCGGATTACAAATCCGCAGATCCTAAATAGGTTAGGACATTTTTAAACGCCGGATTGCAAATCCGGCGGGACGCTAACGCCCTGAAAGGCAGAAGTTCATTGCAGCAATACGCCCTGAAAGGGCAAAAGCTCCTAGCCCAGGGTAACACCCTGGGTTAAAACAGCAAACAACCCTGTCGCCCTGAAAGGGCAAAAGCTTTAAAATAAACAAGAAAGAATGAAGAATCAAGAAGAATGTATCTGCGCCCTGGCAACCCCAGCTGGCGGTGCAATCGGAATCATCCGACTCAGCGGCTCCGACGCCATTACCCTCACCGACAAAATCTTCCAGTCTGCCAACGGCAAATCCCTGGAAGAAGCCAAGCCCTACACCCTGCATTATGGAGAAATCAAGGATAAGGATGGCAACACCATCGATGATGTACTGGTGAGCGTATTCCGTGCCCCCCACAGTTATACAGGCGAGAATTCCACCGAAATTTCCTGTCACGGCAGCCGGTACATTCTTCAGCAGGTTCTCCATCGCTTTACGGAGGTAGGATGTCGCCAGGCAGAACCCGGCGAATACACCCGTCGTGCCTATCTCAACGGCAAGATGGACCTCTCGCAGGCAGAGGCAGTAGCCGATCTCATCGCCTCTACCAACAAGGCAACCCACAAGATGGCGCTTAGCCAACTGAAGGGTCACTTCAGTAACGAACTCTCCCTGCTGCGCGAAAAATTATTAAAGATGACTTCGCTCCTGGAGTTGGAGCTGGACTTCAGCGACCACGAGGAACTGGAGTTTGCTGACCGCAGCGAACTCCAGGCATTAGCCGAAGAAATCAATCACAAGATTACCACCCTCGCCCACTCCTTCGAAACCGGCAATGCCCTGAAGCAGGGAGTAGCCGTAGCCATCGTAGGCAAGACGAATGTGGGCAAGAGCACCCTGCTCAACCGTCTGCTCCACGAGGAAAAAGCCATCGTGAGCGACATTCACGGAACCACCCGAGACGTAATCGAAGACACCACCCTCATCGACGGAATCACCTTCCGCTTCATAGATACGGCAGGAATCCGCAAGACGGATGATGTGGTAGAGAACATCGGAATAGAGCGCACCTTCCAGAAGATGGAAGAGGCGAAGATTGTAATCTGGCTATTGGACGAGCAGCCATCGGTCTCAGAAATCGAGGAGATGAAGCAGAAGAACCAGGGCAAGAAGCTGCTGGTGGTATTCAATAAGATGGATAAGCTGGAGGGTGAAAAGCTTGAGCTCGATAAGTTCACTCATTCCTGCGGTTCAGATTCCTGCGAAACAGAATCCACTGAAGCAGAATCCCCACTCTTTATCAGTGCCCGCACGGGCGAGAACGTTTCATCCCTGGAGCAGGCATTGGTAAAAGCCGCTGATATTCCGGAGATTACCGAGAACGACGTCATCATTACGAGTGCCCGCCACTACGAGGCACTTCTCCGTGCCCAGGATTCCCTCTCCCGAGTATTGGAGTCGATGGAAATGGGAATGAGCGGCGACATCATCGCCGAGGATTTGAAAATGGTACTGGAGGAGCTGGGCGAAATCACCGGCGGCCAGATCAGCAGTCAGGAAACGCTGAACAATATCTTCAAGCACTTCTGCATCGGAAAGTAACCCCCTGGACAGCTCTAAAACGAATATTTTTATAACTGCTTGCAAGCCACCTACTTAGGTGGCTTTTTTCGTCTTAACACATTCCATTTGTAATTTGCTGAAACCAATATTTTGGTGTATTTTTGGCTCAAATTTCATTCGTGGCCCTCAATTC
>DAWDAD010000011.1:0-52807 GCA_052356385.1 Prevotella sp. | reverse complement strand
CTGGTTGGCAGTCTCAAAATCTATCGCTGCAAAATTCTTCATGAGTGCAAAGTTACTAATTTTAGATGTATTATCCAAATTTTTAATATTTATATATCCATACTGGTATGCCATTTTGTTCCAATTGTCATGACAGTTTTTGACGGAAATCAAGAAATCATACCCTTTTCTGCATTTTCTTTCCCAAAAAATGTGTGCGCACACAAAAAGGCATTATCTTTGCACTCGAAAAGATTGAATAACGAATAATTAAAGTAAAGAAAGGGTAACATTATGATAGTATTAGGAATGACATTGGCAGTTGCAGCTGCTCTTTTTGCAGAGGTTGTAAATGTAAACAAGAAGATCTGCCTCGGCAAGTAAGCAAGCTTTGAGAGGCATCCATAGGATGCTTCCAATGAAGCTTCTCTAATGGATATTAGATGAGGTAAAGAAGATGTAGATAAGGATAACAGATTGATATAGAGAAAGGATAAGATTATGATGATTTTAGGAATGATTTTAGCTTTGGTCGTTGCAGCATGCGCTGAGTATGGTGCAAGATCCAACATGAAGAACTTCGCTTAACAGGCGATGTTTCATGAAAATTTGAGAGAATTGTAGAAAGAAGTTTCCATATATATTATAGAGATGGCAGTTGTAGGCGTTTGTGAAGATGCTTGCAGCTGCCTTTTCTTTTTGTATCTTTAGGGTGTCGAAATTCAAAATTAAAGTTGTACCTTTGCACCCAAGTTGAGATTACAGAAATGAAAAAGGAACGTGAAACGGCAAACAAATATCGTCAGCAAGCTCTTGAAGGAGATTTAATGGCGATGAACAACATGGGTGTCTGCTATGCGCAAGGCATCGGTGTTGTGGAGGATCATGTGATGGCATTTCAGTGGTACATGAAGGCTGCTGAACTGGGTGATATTTACGCATGCTACAATGTGGCAGAATGCTACTACCAGGGAGATGGAGTGGAACAGGACTTCGAAAGAGCTCTTCATTGGTATCTGATTGCAGCAGAGAAAGGAGATGTACAATCACAGGTTAACGCTGCCAATGCATTTTACCTGGGTCAGGGAACTAAAGAAGACCACGTAAAGGCTCACCAATGGTGGCTGAAAGCTGCTCAAAGGGGACATCTTCAGAGCCAAAAGAATGTAGGTGCCAACTATTGGAATGGAGATGGAGTAGAGAAGGATGACAGTTGGGCTGCCTTTTGGTATGAAATGGCAGGTCAGCAAGGTGATCCACAGGCTCAGTTCTCTACCGGATGGTTCTATATGACCGGTACGGGCGTTCAACAGGACAAGCGCAAGGGACTCAAATGGATTCACAGAGCCACTGCCCAAGGATTTGAGCATGCCAAACAATGGTGCAGGGACAATGGGTACAGTATATATTAATAATGTAGTGAAACAAATGAAGACAGATTTACAATTGATACAAGAGCAGCAGCCTCTCGTACACAACATAACCAATTATGTGGCTATGAACTTTGTTGCCAACAGCCTATTGGCTATTGGAGCATCACCAATCATGGCGCGTGCCGAGGAAGAAGTGGAGGAAATCAGTAGCAAGAGCAATGCCTTGGCTCTCAACCTGGGCGTTCCGGAAAGCACCACTGCTCACTCGATGATACTGGCAGGGGAAGCTGCCATGAAAAAAAGAATTCCTATCGTATTTGATGTGGTTGGAGTAGGAGCCACCCGCTTTCGTATGGATATAGCATCACAGATTATCCTCAGGTGTCACCCTACAGTCATCAAGGGAAATGCCAGTGAGATTCAGGCATTGTACTCTCACCAGATAGGCATGCAGGGAGTGGATAGTCACCAGGAAACCTATGAGGTTGAGAAACAGGCTAAGAAACTGGCTCAGCAACTTTCCTGTATCATAGTTGTAACTGGAGCCATAGACTTCATCACGGATGGCGAAAGAATGGCTTATGTTCATGAAGGACATTCCATGATGAGCAAGGTTACTGCAATGGGATGTACTGCCACTGGTATCGTTGGGGCATTCCTTGCTGTGAACTCCGATCCTCTGGAAGCATCTTTTCATGCCATGAAAGCTATGGGAATTGCCGGAAAAAGGGCAGCTTCCCAGTCTAGAGGAACCGGAAGCATGATGATTAACTTCCTCGACGAACTCAGCAATCTTATGGCTTATGACTAGGATTATTAAAATCAAGAGACGTTCCTTCATGAAAAGCTTCATTGCAATCAATCTCTTTGGCATAATTGTTACTTGCGAAGAGCTTTCTAAAGTGGAACTCAACCATGAGCTCATACATACGGCCCAAGCAAGGGAGTTATTGTATATCCCATTCTACCTCTGGTACATCATAGAATGGTTTTACTTATATCTCAAATATCGGGATTGGATGCGGGCATATTACAACATCAGGTTTGAAAAGGAAGCCTATGCTCACCAAGAAGACCTGGAATATTTAAATCGAAGGAAGCATTATTGCTATAGATGATATTACGTGGTGCCATAATCTTGCTATTCCCCAGTTTTTTGGGGAATAGTTCTACACCTTTTCCCCAAATTCCACAGGGGTAATTTATGGCACACAAATTATAAGTCTCTGTATATCAAGCTTATCATCTTTTCTATTATCTTTTGGCATGCAGGTTGCAACCATGAATAGCGGGTTCGATAATGAATCCCAAAACAGAGAAAATAACAATAAATAGTAACAATTTAAAATAGATAAGATTATGAAGAAGTTCGTTTTTGCAGCTATCGCAGCTATGGTAATGGTTTCAGTAAGCAACGTATTTGCATCAAGCAAAATGATGATAGATAATTCTGAAGTAGTTCCAGTTGATACAGTAGCACCTGAAACTCCAAAGGATTCAGCAGAGATCAGCACACCTGTTTTGCCTCAGGCTGGTACAGAAGATTCAACAGAGCAGGCGACTCCTGCAGAGACAACAGCAGAGTCTGTAGAAACAACCCAATCTGAGCAGCCAGCTGAGGTTCAGGAGACTCCACAGAAGAACGCCCAGCAGGAGTCAACAGAGATAGAACAGGCTGCTGTTTCAGAGTAACAAATATCTGATTTTCAATATAATTAAAACGCAGAGGTCTGCTGGCAGTAATGCCGGCAGATTTCTGCGTTTAATTTAATACATCTAATTATTCTTTAAAAAACTTGATAACCCATCTTATAATAAAGTAAATTATGTATTTTTGCATATCATAATTAAGATTAAAGCTATAACAAAGAATACAATGGCAAACAAACTTCCAAGGAAGTTGATTCAAAAGATGGAAATCGTGGGTGAGCAGATTAAGCTTGCCAGATTACGGCGCAACCTGAGCATGGCACAAGTTGCAGAAAGGGCAACATGCTCGGAAGTTACACTTTGCAAGGTAGAAAAGGGATTACCAACGGTTTCCATCGGAATTTACCTGCGTGTACTCTATGCTCTTCAGCTGGATGATGACATCTTGCTCCTGGCAAAGGATGACAAACTCGGAAGGGCATTGCAGGATATGGGACTGAAGAATCGCCAACGAGCATCTAAAAAGGAATAGGAATGGAACGACTGTTTGTTTTCGCTGATTTTAACTGGCTCGGCAAAGCGGAGCTGGTAGGGGAGTTGTGCTATGAAAAAAACTGCCAAAATCTAGGATTTCGTTAGGAATCTTTAAGTTTTTCACCAAAGGCTGCTGCAATGTGGGCTAAATTTGCTATGGAAAAACAAGGGAGGATGAAAGGATATGGAATGGATTATAGCATGAAAATAGTTAAAGAAATATATAAAAGTCAAGTTTATTGCGTAAAAAACAAGACTTTTATTAACTTTGCACTCGAAAATAGGAGATAAACATGGTTATAGCAAGTCTGATAAAGGAAAAATTGTCATCGACCCCTGCAGGGGTCGTATTGACAACAAGAGATTTTGGGGTGGAGATGCGGTATCAGCCGGCACTTGCCAAAGCTCTCAACCGTCTTGTGCACCAAGGCGAACTGCAAAAGATAGCAAAGGGAAAATACTATATTCCGAAGAAGACCATTTTTGGAAATCTGAAACCTGCAGATTCTGAACTTGTAAAAGACTTTCTGGAGCAAAATGGCAAGATTGTAGGCTACATTACCGGAACTGCCGCATTTGCATCCCTGGGGTTGACTACACAGATAAGCTCATCCATCCTTGTCGGCACAAATAAATATCGGAGACCTATCACAAGGAATGGCGTGAAAATATCTTTCTTGTTACAAGAGAACGCCATAACATCAAGCAATATTCCACTACTTAGAATATTGGATGCTCTGCGCCTTATAAAGGACATTCCTGCCACTTCACCAGATGAATGTGTGACGAATATTTGCAAAGCAATCAATACTCTTTCAATGGAACAGAAGCAAGAATTGGCAGAACTATCCTTGGCATACACACCTTATGTAAGAGCTTTGCTTGGAGCCATCTACGAGAACATGGGGCTTGAAACGGAAACCATCAGTAAAACATTGAATGGAGTGACCAGCTACAAGTTGCCAGTCTCCGACAAAGTATTATCAAACAAAAAAAACTGGAACATCATATGAGATTACATGAAAACAGGGATTTGTTCTCTGATGCATTGCAAGCAGCATCGCAACCTGTAGAAGATGGAGGACTCGGCATTAAGAGTATCTTTATAGAGAAAGACTATTGGATTTGTCGATCGTTGTCTTTGATGGCTGCGAACGACAAGGATAACCGTGCCATTTTCAAAGGAGGAACAAGTCTTACAAAAGCATATGGTATCGGTAGTAGATTCTCAGAAGACATAGATATTGCTATCTCTGAGGCATGGACGCTCAGCGGCAACCAATTGAAGATGCTGATCAAGAGAACAGCATGGAGCAGTTGATTTCGTATTTGCCAAAATATTCAATAGCCATGACAAGGAAGGTAAAGCTATAGATACCAGCAAGATAAACAAGTATGTCCACCAGCTTCATGTCATCAAGGACGCAGAGATTATAGGAAAATACTCCGATGCAAGTTGGGTGTTAAAATGGTAAGAAAGGAGATTATTTATGTCACTAAAGAAGATATTCAGATGCCAGGATTGTGGGTACGAGACCGAAGTATATGAGGGACGTGGCTTCATGGGACAGCATATCGAAGCCATGTCTTGTCCTGACTGCAGAAACATAGTACCTCTTGTGGTGGGTGGAGTAATTGGTGATGCTGCACCTAGTTTTAATTCTCTTGTAGGAAGGCTATGTCTAAGATGTGGTTCTGACAGGATTCACAGGTGGGATATGCATACTTGCCCAAAGTGCGGGGGCAAGATGCAACCCACTGGCGAAGAAGAGTTCTGGACATGAAAATTCTAGCCTATATTTACCTCTTTGATATTTTGCTGAAAATTACTTTTCAGAATTTCTTTGTTCTCAGATGGCAATAAGGCTCACCACCTGTTTTTTCATAATAATGCTGGTGGTAGGCCTCGCCAATGTAGAATGTCTCCTCTGGCAGGAGCAAGGTATTGACCTCGTCACCCTTACTACGGAGGAGTTCCGTCACATGTTCGGCTGTCTGCTTCTGAGATTCATTACGATAGAAGATACAGCTGCGGTATTGTGGCCCCAAATCAGGACCAACACCATCGGTCTGTGCTGGGTCGTGAATCTCGAAGAAGAGTTTACATAAGCTCTCATATGAAACCTGTTGGGGATTGAACTCCACGATGACGGCCTCTACGTGATGCGTCTTGTGGTCTCGTACATCGGCATAGGAAGGAAAAGCCTCTTTGCCGCCGGTATATCCTACCAGGGTATTGAGTACGCCGGGCTGTTTCTGAAACTGATGTTGCGCGCCCCAGAAACATCCGCAGGCAAAGATGCCAACCTCTATACTGCAGTCTTCAGGCACATGATAGATGTCAACCTGAGAGCATTTTTCGATGGCTGCCTTAATCATTTCCAGTGCCTTGCCATGTTTCTTCTGAAGGTCTGGGTAGGCCTTACCTCTCTGAAAGTTATGTTGGAGGTCATTGTACTTCACTTGAAGTGCAATGGGATTTTGAGAATCGATAATGCTCTGCACATAATCGAAATAATCCGTTCCCGGCTTATGTGTAAGGATGCGAAGGGCATTCACTACACCTGTGGGAATACCTTCATGAAGCAAATCCTCAAAGGAGTAGGAGGTATCTTCTACCACATCATGCAGAAAGCCTGCCATCTTTTCCTCGTCTGTATGGCCCATCAAGCCCACTGTGAGTGGATGAAGGATAACAGGATAGCCATCACGATCAAGTTGACCGGCATGGGCTGACGTTGCTATACGGAGTGCTATATCAATTGGATTCATTGTTAATTATGTCATTCTATGTTTATAATCTTGTCGTATCTCTTGCCTTGCTAGTCCTGGAATGATTACCACCCTTCATGGAGCAAGAATCATATATCTATCGATTCGCCCTCATGTGCTATCTTCCAAAACGGAATTTGCACAGCATCGGTAAACTCTTTCATACGCCAGGCGCTTTTGAAACCACTTGCCACAAAATGCATTGGGACAAACAGACCTGTCTGGAATTGCTCTATGAACTGTCTTGCACCACGGGTATAGCCATTACCTATGCGGCCATCTACAGGAAACAGCACAACATCAAAGCTATCAGTCATTTTTCTGATGTCCTTGAGTTCACCCAAATATTGCTTCTCGTCTTTTTGAGGGTCTATCTCGCCAAACTCAAAGCTCCAGATGGTTCCACCCTTATAGTCGGAAGTCAAGAACCTGGCGTACCAATTATTCAAATCGCCTGCATGAAAGATACGCTTGCCTTCAACTTCTACTATCCAAGACACACCGCTATCATTACTACCGGCTGCAACTATCTTTATATTTTTGTCGCACCATGATTTTCCCTTTACCATCAAGACGTCAGCTTCGACCTTTTGGCATCTGTGATGTCTGATGATGTCCTTGGAGAGTATGTAGGTAAAAGAGGTATGAGGGTAGCACTGGCGCCATGAAAAGATTTCCCGCGAGAAGTGATCTTCATGGAAATGACTTACAAGTACATACACAGGCTTACCCTTGGACAGAATCACCGGCATACAATCGGCGGGATCCATCCAATAATCGAAGACCAATACGCAGGATTGGGTCTCCACTGCAAAACCACTATGAAAGATATATGTCAGTTTCATGATTCTCATTCTGATTTACGATTGAATCTTTGAATTCTTTCTTGGACGATTTGAAATAGGTATGTTTCATCTTACCGCCCAAAAAAGGATAGCTTTTCTCTTATCCTACTATATTTAAACGGTTTGACGAATCTCATATTTAACCTCCATGCCAAGGATATCCATGATTTTTTCAACCGTAGATAGAGAAGGGTTTCCTTTACCGCTCTCTATTTTCTTGATGGTAGAAATGGCTATCTCAGACATGTCAGCGAGGTCTTGCTGGGTAATCCCCAAGGCCTTACGCTGCAATTTCATTACTTCTTGAATTTTCATACCAAGTAGTATATTATATTGTACTTTTCCTGCAAAGTTAACCAGAAAATCTAGATTACGCAAGAAAAGGTATAATATATTGTTCTTTTTATAAAAAATTATAAGTTTCTGAGATTTTTCTTGTTTTTTTGCCTTTGAATATTGTTTTTTTCTTAACTTTGCATGCACAATTCATTATAGAAATCATGACTATAGAAGAAGCTATCAAACAAAGACATAGTGTACGAAAGTACATACACAAACCTCTTTCAACTGAGGTAGTTAGAGCACTTGAAGAAAAAATCTTGGAGTGCAACAAAGAGGGTGGCCTTCACATACAACTGGTTACCCAAGAAACCAAGGCATTCTCCGGCATTATGTCATATGGAAAATTCCATGGCGTGGAGAACTATCTCGTAATGGCAGGGCAAAAAGACGACGATCTTGATGAGCGTATTGGCTATTATGGCGAACAGCTTGTGCTGCTTGCCCAAGTCCTAGGACTCAACACCTGCTGGGCAGGATTAAGCTATCGCAAGGTGAATGAAGCCTACAAGATAGAAAAAGGGGAGAAGTTGACATGCATGATTGCCTTGGGATACGGAGAGTCACAAGGGGTTAGTCACAAAATCAAGACCATGAAACAGGTGAGCAATGCAACCAGCAATTCTCCTTCATGGTTCCGAAAGGGCGTGGAAGCAGCTCTTCTTGCTCCCACTGCCATCAATCAGCAGAAGTTCTCATTCTTCCTGCAAGACCAGGAAGGTACAAAAGCTGGTTGTAAACCCAAAGTTCTTGCCAAGAGAGGCTTCTCAATGGTAGGATATACCAAGATGGACCTCGGTATTGCCAAGCTTCACTTTGAAATAGGAGCAGGAAAGGAAAACTTTAAGTGGATAGTAAAGAAAGGTTGAGAGACTTCACGGAAATATGGCAACTTCAAGATACCATCATTACAGCAGTCAACGCATGCGGTTATGGTGTCTGGGATTTGCATGCTACCAGTTGGGGATTTCATCTGGAGTTAACAGAGCATTTGGATGATGCAGAAATCTGCAATATCTGCAGTCAACTTCCGCTTTCTGGAGATTATGAAGGAGAAGGCACAAATGGTTCTGTTCTAAGTTTGTACAACTACTGATTATTGATGTTCAAAAATAAAGCATATAAATTGTATTGCAAGGATTATTATCTTAAATATCCGTAAAAAAATTACGGCGTATTGATATTTTGTATATCTTTGCAACTGCTTAGCTGCACTTGACATTATAATAGTTTGCATTGTTTAAGTGTGTATTAGCTTTGCACCAACAAAATTGTTATCAATTAAAAATAAAGTATATATAAGCATGCTAGTAAAATTTGCCGTAACGAACTATAGAGGATTTGCCAATCGCATAGAATGGGATTTGTCGAAACCAAGTAACTATTCGTTCAATACTTTTGCCATTAAAGATGGTATCATCAAGAATGGCATCGTGTATGGACCTAACGGTTCTGGCAAGTCGAACTTTGCAATGGCCATCTTCGACATCACCAATCATCTTTCACAGAAGTGGAAGAAGGTGAACTATTATGATAACTTTACATATACGGGAAAGTTGAACTTCCCCGTAAAATTTGAATATGCCTTCAAGTTTATGGATGATACGTTACTATATACATATAGCAAATCGCCTGATGGAAAGCTGGAGGAAGAAGAACTTGTTGTGAATAACAAACTTATTTTCTGCAACAAGAATTCTGTCTTGACATTGGATGATGTTGAGTTCCCGATGGATTCTGCGGTGAAGGCAAACCTTGCCAATAACGCCAACAATGTATCCATCGTAAACTTTCTGCTTACTTCCTATCCTCTTGCCAAGGAACATTATCTTCTGAAGCTGCAGCAATTCGTAAACTCAATGTTATGGTTCAGAAGTGTTGAAAAAAATGAGTTTATGGGGTTGGCTACTGCTCCGGCTAATCTCGATGAGTATATCATCAAGAATCAGCTGACTCGGGACTTTGAGGACTTCATCCATCGGGTAAGTGGACAAAGTTTTGAGTTTCAGGAGCCAAATGATGATGATAAAGAGTTGTATTGCGTTTTTGGATTAGGTCGCATTCCATTCGGTAAGATAGCATCAACGGGTACTCAATCTCTGATGCTGCTTTATTACTGGCTGAAACAGATGACAAATGCATCGTTCGTTTTCATCGATGAATTTGATGCTTTCTATCATTTCAGACTCTCTTATGAGGTTTGCAAAACCCTCTTTGCTCTTCCATGTCAAGCTTTTACGTCATCACACAATACCTACCTGATGACCAACGACTTGCTTCGCCCAGACTGCAATTTCATCTTGCAAGACAACAAAATCAAGCCGTTGAGCGACTGCACCCAAAAAGAGTTGAGATTCGGGCATAATATAGAAAAAATGTTTAGAGGTAATGCATTCGAAGTATGATACTATTCGTTTTTGAAGGAGTAAAACGGGAGCCGGATTTGTTCCGCACCATTCAGCGATTATACTTTGCAAACAGAGATGAGCAGATAGTATGTTCCTATAACAACAACATCTATCAACTATACAAAGATTTGCAGGAGTATGATGGCGATGGAGATATTGTGTCTTTACTCATGGAGAAATTTGCCGGTCAAGCAGACAATCCGCTCAAGGATATTGATGCTTCTGCTGACATTTCGGAAATCTATCTGTTCTTCGACTATGACTTTCATAACCGGAATTTATCTCTCGAAGAAATCAACAGGCAGGTAAAGGAAATGCTTGAAACTTTCAATAATGAAACGGAGTTTGGTAGGCTTTATATTGACTATCCGATGGTTGAGTCTATACGATATACTAAGCAGTTGCCCGATGCAAACTATTGGACGTATTCTGTAACACGTTCTGAGTGTGGTAAGTTCAAAGGTGTATCTGCCGATTTTTCTGCGTATGACAGTTTCGATTTCATCCTACTGAAAGATCACCGAGAGCCAACAGAAGAAGAGACGAAGGAAGTCAAGCAGAATTGGGAATATTTAAAGGAAATGAATGTGGGAAAAGCGAACTATCTATGTAAGGGGAAGAATTCGATGCCTGCATCTAAAGAAGACATACTTCAAGACAAAATATTCAACTCACAAGTAGAACAGTATGTGAATACCGAAGATTGCAAAGTAGCTGTACTCAATGCTTTCCCAATTTTTCTGTTTGACTATTTCAAATAATATTTTAAGAGAAGGTTATCATACGAGGACATTCTATTAAGCAACAAATTTGGACTATCTAAAATTATATTTGCACAAATATGCGTAAGGGCACTAAATTTAAGAGTGGCTAAGCTCATATTGACATTATTACTGACAGCAGGGTTGCTTTAATTCATCTAATTATTCGTTTAAAAAAAGGGCTAGCCCCATAATCAGGACTAGCCCCCAGTTTTAATTATTTTCTCGATGCAATGAATGTATCTTGAAAGCTGCATAGCACTTCAAGAAAGATTACTTAACCTCAATGTGCTTAACATCGTCTTTCTTCTCCTCCTTGGCTATCTTAGGAATCTCAATCTTCAAGACACCATCACTGACCTCAGCGGAAATCTTCTCCTGATCAGCATCCTCTGGCAAAGCATAACTCTGAGAGTAGCTGCTGTAAGAGAACTCACGACGCAAGTAATGCTCTTCCTTCTTCTCCTCCTTCTTCTCATCCTTGTTCTCGATAGATACATTCAGATAGCCATCCTTATCGATGTTCATCTTGACCATATCTTTCTTCAAACCAGGAGCTGCAACCTCCATCGTATAAGCTGTAGCACTTTCCTTGACGTTGACTGCAGGAGCTGTTGCGTTCATGCGTGGCATCAAGCTTGTATCAAAGAAGTTGTCATTAAACCAACTGTTCAACCAATTTGAAACACTGTTATTTCTACGAGCTAACAACATCATGTAAAACCTCCTAATTCTATTTTTCTCGTCCTCTCTTCGCCTTCCGGCTCAGTCGGGATTTCTCATTGTTTTTAATTTATCCTTTTTAATAACGATTGCTTCGGCTTACGAGGTTCAAGGATTTCCAGAAACCCTCAACTGTCATTACTTAGGGTTCTTGTCGTTCCCCTTGCCCTTTCGGCTTCGGCTTTCACTCTATGTAGGAGCAAGTTACGTGCCAACCCGGTTTGTAGATTTGGAATAAACAGTTTTTGCCAATTTTGACTAAAGATTCTGCAAAATTGACAACAATGGATAATTAATTTAAACTTTGCTGCTAAAACTTCATGCTTTTTAAACCTGTTTTTCAATCCATGCCATCAGTACCGCTACAGCATACTGCTGTTCTTCTCCTGTCAGCTGTCTTCCGGCAGGTATATGATGCCATTTGAAGAAACAACCACGGCAACAGCAGCCTGTAGCATGCTGGGCAATGAATACAGGATGCCCTCTCATAGGCGTCTGCTTGCCGTCATTGGGAATCACGGCAGGAGCAAGGCGTTTGGCAACGAAATCCTCCGCATGCTTACGGATGGTAGCCAAACCCTTTTCTGCAATATATTCCTTATCCTTCTTCGAGAGATGGAATCGGCTGCGAAATGTTGATTTGGAAAGTCTTTCAAACAAATCAGTCAAGTCATACTCTTTGTCTGGAGAAGTATCGCTTTCCATGTTTTCTGAAGAGATAGAGTCTTTCTGATGATCCTCTTTCTCCTCAGGAAACAAATTGAGTTCGACATATTTTGCTTGGTTTACTTTTGATTCTTTTTTCATTTCTATTAGCCTCCTATATCTAGGAATCTCCTATTAATATTAATGGATATCAGACTCTTACGCTGCAATTTCATTACTTCTTGAATTTTCATACCAAGTAGTGTATTATATTGTACTTTTCCTGCAAAGTTAACAAAAAAATCTAGATTACGTAAGAAAAGGTGTAATATATTGTTCTTTTTATAAAAAATTATAAGTTCCTGAGATTTTTCTTGTTTTTTGCCTTTGAATATTGTTTTTTTCTTAACTTTGCATGCACAATTCATTATAGAATAGCAGTTAATAGTTTATAGTTTACGGTTGATTTCGTGGTTATTTGCTGATAACTTGCAGATTTCTTGTTAATTGCTTGGTGGTTTCGAGAAAAAAGTGTAACTTTGGCGGCAGAGTTAAACGTTTAAAAGGAGAAGATTATGGCATTAGAGATAAGAAGCATTCCTGTTTTGACAGGTGAGACCGCTGAACGATTTGTTCGTGAGGCAGAAGAGAATGAGCGTAATCCACAGAGGAGAAAATTAGTCTTTTCTTTTGAGGATATTGATCGCATTATGGATCGTTCACGTAAATATATGAAAGAACATGGAGGAAAAGGACCTTTTGCAAAATAGTTGTGGAGGCTTTCCATATCCTGTTACAACACAGGGTGAGTTGGAAAGTTTTAGTTGCGGAGATAAGGACTTGGATGATTTCTTTCATCAAGATGCATTCCTTTATGCAGAGCAGCTGTTGGGAAAAACTTATTATTTTTCCACAACAGGAGATGACAAGAAGATTGTTTGTGCTTTTACGTTAGCAAATGATAGTATCAAGGCTGCATTAATACCCAATACCTCAAGAAATCGAATACAGAGGAAGATTCCGAATTCAAAGAGAACAAGGAGTTATCCAGCAGTATTGATTGGAAGACTTGGTGTGGCAAAGGAGTTCCAAGGAACAGTTTTATCTGTTGGTTCACAAGTGATTGAATACATAGCGTCGTGGTTTGTTCATCCTAACAATAAGACTGGTTGCCGTTTCATTGTTGTTGATGCTTACAATAAGGAAAATGTGCTTCATTTTTATGAAAAGAATGGCTTCAAATTCTTGTACTCTACAGAAGATTTAGAGAAAGAAGCAAATCATATTCCTGAAGATGAACACTTAGAGTCAAGGATGATGTATCTTGACTTGTTGGGTTATATAAGATAAAAAACAAGAGGTAATCTTTTGGATCCTTCTTAACTCTTTTCTGTCCCACAGATTTCACAGATTTACACAGATGGGGCGGGTGTGAAGTCCGCAGTGAATGATAGGCAATTGCTCATTCGCACACGGATTTCACGGATCTCACGGATAGGGCAGACGTAAAGTCTGCAGTGCTGTATTTCTACCTCTCCGTCTCTCCTGTAAGGAGAGCTCCACCTTTCTCACCAAGCCTCTCTTCAATAGTCTTTACAACCCCTTCGGTTCCCCTTGTAGGGGACAGAAACCCTTCTCGAAATGAGAAGGATGTAACCGCCCTCTGTGCTGTTTTTTCGAAAATCACCCCGTCCCTCTTTACCCTTAAAGAGGGCTCCACCTCTCACCCCGACCCTCTCTCCTCAGGAGCGAGGGAGGAAACCGCCCTACTCGGTGCTCAGAACCGCTTCGCTCTAAGGTTGGCGGACCATCAAAGGTCTTCGCCATGTTGTGCGGGATGGGACCGCCTGGCTGTTGCGGGAGGAGATCTAATGCTGCATCAAAGCCCTCGCCATGGTTGTGCGGGATGGGACCGCCTGGGGAAAGCTTGCTGAGGTAGGGAACTTTTGCGTCAATTAAATCTTTATACTGCATAAACCATGAGAATAACTGAGGAAGAAATTGCGGAATTAGAAAAGAAGCGAATGAAGTTCTATGAGAACTTTAATCATGATGAAGATGCTGTCTAATCTTTTCTGACTGCATCAGGTCATAAAGAACTGGGGCAAAATCATATTGTTTTTTAAACCAGATCACTGCTGTCCCGTTTAGAAATCATCGGTTTAAATAGGCTAGGATACCATATGAGTGCAAAGGTACAAAATCAAATCGAATACACAATTTCTAGAACATAAAATATTGGATATTAATAACTTATATAATAATCGTCCAGACTAAACGGGACACTAGTGCAGATTTGAGTGAAGTTTAGAATCAAGAAATCCACAGCTGGCTTGAGTGCCTGCTGTGGATTCTCTGGTTTATATTAAAGTGTAAGATTCTATAATACTGTCTTACTGATCAATCGTAATGGCATCGCCTTGTAGCGGCCGGTGTTATTACCATTACTACCACTCACGAAACGTATGTTTGATATACCCTGCTTTCCGTTGTAAACATCGAAATAGTTGTACCAGTAACCATACTCCGGACTCTTGTCACTGAAACCTTGGGTTCCAGAGAGGAGGGTTTTGGTCCAGAGAATCACATGAACAGAATTCTTATGGCTAAAACCTTCCAGATATCCTCCGTAAGGCAGATAGATGGTTTTCAACTCAGAATCTGTTGTCTCCATGAATGTACAATTATACGTTTCTCCAAGAGTAGTACTACGTGGCTCTGTTTTAAGCGTATTTCCCGCAATCAAGTCCTCAAAGACTGACATATCAGGAATTTCAAAGCCTTCAGGTGACAGAGCAGCGGATAGATGTCCCTGTTTTGCATCGGATGTATTTTTGCTTTCTGAAACCTTGAAGTATCCACCAATGGCACCTTTATTGTTTTTGAATTCATTGGCGGATGGCGTATAAGGACTATTATCGGTAGCACCCAGATTACGATCAAGCATGATGTAGGTATGGTCTTTTCCCTTCACCTTCACTACACCATAATAGAACATACCTTTTACCTTTTGATTGTCATCACCACCCTCTGCTAATTCATATCTGTTTGCCATATCATCTGTTATTTCATGGAAGATACCAGTATGATAAACAGTGTAGGTGATGTTGATATTATCTGCGTTTTTTATCGTAAAGGTGCCTTTCCAAAGATCATAATTATTATCGCGATTATCTGCCAACGTCACTTTCCAGTATTTTCCGTCAGCGCTAACAGTGAAATGGCCATCTTTATCTGTCAGTTTATTCCCTGTCAAATTATCCACTGTCTTATTATCCACTGTCAGTTTATCTCCTGTCTTATTAGGAATCTTATAACTGTAGGCATTCTTACCTACAGTAAAATGAAGACCATCATTTCTTACTACTTTTTGCATTTGATCTGGTCTGATTCCTTTAACGTCCTTATCCAACCAGGCAAAATAGTCCGGGTGAATCTCACTGTCATTTTTTAACATGCTGACTTTACGCTTAGGGTCGTCTCTCATGAAATCGTAGCCCGCCTGAGTTATCATCACATCAAGCTTGAGATCACCAGAAGATATCGTAACCGTTTCTGTTCTTGGGGTTTCATGAATGTTTGGATCCAGCGTAAACTCCAAAAGATATTTTTTGCCAGAAGATGACAGTCTACCACTTTCAGGAGTTGTAATTACATTATCATCCGGAGTATAGCCTTTGATCCAGCTATCTTTTTTGAAATTTACATCATATTTTGCAGATTCGAGCGTAGTGACCAAAGTGATTCTTGCTTTAGTATCTGTTGCCTTGAGGGATAAATTATCGCTAACACCCAGTTCATAATCTTTGCAAGCTATCATATTGTAGATGGCAGGATTGTCATCTACAACATTTACTTCCAGTCTGTTTTCCGGGTCAGATTTGACAGCATCATCCAGTTTTTCGAAACCATAGTCATTCACCTTGGTTACGGTGATGATATAGTTATGGTTTCTCAAGAGGCTATACTGAATCTTGTTCTTTGTATCCTTGTAAAGCCCCACTTTATAGTAACCTACTACATCTTTATATTTAGCCTTGATGATAACGTTAGCTTCACCTGCAGAAGTTTCAGTTACCGCTACTTCACGGCTAGTTCCATCGCCAACATCAGTGCTGCTAAATTCTGTTGTTGGTGCTAAGGCATCAGTAGGTTCATTATAACCAGCAGGAGCAATAGCACTCTTGGCAGCGGTATGATTAATGATAAGACCAGCATCTTTTTCAGGAAAAACAGCCTTTACAGCATTTACCGCATCAGCTACTTTCAAGGTAACCTTGGCATATGGTCTGAACAAATCGACAGTTGGTGTACCATTCAAGAGAGTCTCTAAAGATACGCTACCCCAACATATAGGGTTGTTTGTATCTATTTCTCTATATGCAGCTTGCAGGTCTTTTGCTTCTTCTTCTGTGAGGTCATTTATATTTGTTACCAGATGAACCGTTTTAGTTCCAGATGGGACTTTACTGATTGTTGCCTGATACGTTCCGTCTGCATTCTTGCTTCCAATGTTGACATTCGCCATACCTTTGTAAGTATTGCTTTCGCCATAAAACACAGCAGTAACTTTACTAATGCTTTCATCAGCGCCCGCTCTAGTATTAATTTTCTTTTCGGAGAAGTTGGGCAACTCAATGTTCAAGGTTACCCCCTCGGCAGGGATTTCATCCCCGCCGAGACCGATAGTCTCCATTGCATCCTTGCAAGAAACAAGGCTTAGGAGCAATCCTATCCATATCATTAAATGCTTAATCTTCTTCATTTTTCCAATATTATTTATTCAGTTACGTCCGAAGGCTTACCTTGATACCATTTTCCATTTTCGTAATAGCCGGTATCACCCTTGAAACTATTTCCATTGAAGAGCAAAAGTACTTCACCGTCATTCAGTTTGATTTTGATATCTTTGTTATGCTCACCTTTGATAGCTTTCAATGTGATGACTGTTTTCCACCATTTACCCTTCTGTTCGCGTTCCCAGGAGTTGCCGTGGTCTACATTTTCATCTGAATTTTCATCATGAATCTTGAACAGATCACTCGTCGAATCTCCAGCAATACCATATTCCTTATACCATCCCATTGTTTTCTTTTCTGTATATATGGTAATCTTCAAATCCTCAATTTCTGGCATGTCATCAAATATATGATATACAGGATCTGAAGTTGGATCATAGACTATCCAGCCTTCACGATCTTCATAATCGAAGAGAGGAATACCTGGTTCTCGATGGTGAGGACAACGATGTAAAGTATAACCCAAATTAAGATCTTGATTGTTGTTGAACATAATCAACGTCTCACCTGGTTTTATGAACCTGTTTTCAGTAGTCTCTTTTTTCACTACTGGCTCCATATCTACCTTAAAGTCTTTATAATACCAGCCCTTGTTGGTATTGTCGGCTTTCATGGCTTCACCAGGCCATTCATCTTTGCTAGCATCACCCTTAGTATATATCCATCTTTTTTGTGTCAAAGTACTGGTTCCTGCTGATGTTTCACCAATCTGGGTATACATATAGATGTGATGGTTGTCTTCTTTTGCAGTATTCTTACCTCCATCATTATCCCAGCCGTCGTACCAGTTGTTATCGCCACCTTCTGTCATTATTGCCGTAAAACGATCAATATTTTTACTTCCATTATATTTACTGCGGTCATTAATCGCTCTGAAATAGATACGATAGTCGCCGACAGGAGGACTTACCAATACACGGATGGTTTCAAATTCTACACCTGCTGTCGGTTTTTTAGGTTTTACCTTAAATTCATGAACAGTAGTTGTTACAGGGTCTGTTGTAGCAGTAACTGTGAAAGTTCCTGTTGCATTTCCTGCAGCCGATGGATCCAATTGCATTTCTATAGTGGAGGTACCTATTGTAGAGCTTGTCTTTTCCAATTCTACACCACCAAGATTGGTATCCCATGTAACAACCTTAGTATTCGTTGGTTTACCTGCTTCATAGTAGATAACGAATTCCTTTGGTGTAACATCCAGATAAGGTGTAACATCATAATGTACATCTATGTATTTCTTGAGGTTATTTGCCTTGAGCCATACTTTAGCAGTACCTGTATATACACCACTATAGGCAGAATAGTTAATATCCTTATTTATTCTGAACTTAATCTGCTTTGTAAGTATTTCCAGTTCTGGTATAATCAGATCTTTACCATCAATCTTTGTCTCACAACCAATATTTTCTGGTGTAATGGTTGCATTCGACTCATAGTTAATGAAATCGGTTGTCGTTGACGTAACACTAGCCTCCGTCTTGCTTACCCACAAAGTGGTATGGTTGAAGTCGGCAGAAATATTCTCCATTTCCCAGGGCTTCACACTTACCTTGCAATCCAGATCCATATTACCGAGGGTCTTGATAGCACCGGTAATCTCATAGAAGGTACCGCGAGGGAATACGGGTACGGTGCTGGTTTCATCCTTCTTATGACCCAGATTGATACGATAATTGTTGTCTACAGAACCACCTACATTACCCTTGATGGTAAGATAACTGCGGTCGGATTCTGATGAGATATATCGCTCAGGGAGATAATAGGTCTGCTGGAAAAGCCATTTGCCAGCAGCATTATCTGGAGCATCTTTCGCAGTTCCAGTTCCTACGATATCATCTTTGTTATTTGTTGTTGACGCAGATCTGTTGTATGTCCAATCGGTATAGTATACGGCAGCTCTAGATGATACCTCATACGGAGTACTTGGAATACCCTTCTTGTATGCTTCTTTATCTTCATTATTTGGCCAAGTTGGAGTCTCAAATTTACCGCCCCAGTAAAGATGGGTAAAAGGAGAGAGTTTATCGGCTGAAATACTGTTGATGCTAAAGGTCTTGCCTCCGAAATTGGTTGCAACTTCTGCGTTACTTGGATCGAAGATAAGATTCAGCTTAACCTTTACGCATGTAAACTTCAGGTTAGCTGCTACCTCTGTATATTTATCACCCGCTGCATTAATCACGGTTTCAGCGAGATTGCCTGCGTCATCCTTAGGTTCGTAAATCATCGGGATATTGGTGCATACAGGCATACCTGTTGTACTTGTAGGTCTGTAATCGAGTACTATCTTTTGGAGTTCATCTTCAGTTTGGATAGTCTTACCACTCAACACCTTGTTCATATTGGCAACCACATAGATATGGTAAGTGCCCGGCTCGATATTGAGCTGATAGTTAGCAACATGCTGCTCTACCATCATTGTAGCCAATGGGGCAGGGAGCGTCTCTTTCAGGAGCTTGCCTTCATTTCCTGTAGGGAAAGCATAGAGGGTCAGGTCGTTGATCTGGCATTCATCTACCGTAGCATTATAGGTAGGAAGGCCGGAAGCATCGTCGGCACGGGTGCCGCGGCTGCTGAGCACGGTTGGCACGAGTACATGCAAGTTGCTTTCTGACGAAATGGGGGCGCGCTCGCCTCCAAGTTCGTCAGAGCAACTTACTGTAACCAACAATATAAACCAACTAACTAAACTTAAAATGAAATCTCGTATTTTCATTGTTTCTAATTTTTAAAGTCAAATACTCTTATGAGCTAAATGCCCAGAAGTGGCTCTGACACCTGAAACGATTAGAAATCGACACGCTGGATGCGCTTGACCCAATCCAGGATGGAGATTCTGATCTCCGCATATCTCCACTGGTTGCCCTGGAGGAAGAAGTCGAGCTTGTAGTCGTACTCTCGGTCCAGGAATTCCTGCTCTGAATAATGCTGAGCTTCGAAAGCACCACGGCATTGAGCCAGATAGTCAGCAAGATTGATGCGTGCCACCTCTTCGCCTGTAGTCTTGTTCGTGATGGTGAGGATGGCGTTCTTGTCGTTTTCTTCTACCGGATGCCAGATGAGTCGGGAGAACATGAGGGCGGTATGAGCGGTGCGCTCCTTTACATTGCCCTCCTTATCTTTAAACTCAGTGGTCCAGGTGTAGTATGGGGTATATGTCAACTCCTCGTCGGGGAGGAGAGAGTTGTCGTAACTGATATCGCCGTTGGCATTGGTTATCTGATAACTGAAGTCATCGGCATTGATGTTGGCAGGCTCGTCGGTCTGATGCAGGCTGATGGTGAGCTGCTTGGTATCACGAACCAGACCGATGGTATGGCGTGTAACCTGCAGGTCTTTTACTTCAACCAGTTCGTTGCTGAGTCCTTGCCAGAGTGTATCGAGCGGTTGGCTCTGGTTGTTCACCTTGCCCTGTTCGCGGTCGAGTCGTGCATGGAGGGCGGTGATGTTGTCACCCTGCTGTGGCAGAGCTATCTGGAATTTGGCACCTGGCTGTGCGAGTGCATCTTCGTATTTCTTTTGGAAGGCGAAGGTTGCGAATCGGTATTTGCCCGGTTCCAGATTGATTCGCATGGCATAGTTAGGGTCCTTGAGCGGCTGTGATGTCGCATCGTTATAGGCATCATGGCGAGCAATGAAGTTGCCCTGCTCGTCGTATACGAATACGCTGAGTCCGCCCACATGATCATTGAACATGTCGGCACGCTGCACGTTATAGTCGTACTTGAACTGCAAGTCAACACCCATGTCACAAGGAGGCAGGTCGTCGTGCATCAAGTCGTTGCAGCTGCTGAGCATACTGCCCGCCATGATGAATCCCCATCCCATGCATATATTCTTGATCCAACTGTTAAACTTCTTGTTTGCCATGATGCTTATCTGTTTTATGAAAAAGTAAAGTGTATAAATTGATTCTTATTCTTCCGATATAGCCAGCCGCTCCTTAGCGCTAGAGCGGCTGAGCTATATATAATAATGTGAAATGGATTACAAATCGAGCGTGCTAGAACGCTTAGCCCAGTCAAGTATCTTCACGCTGACATTGATATACTTAGTATCCTCATCGTCTGGATCACCAGGCTTAACCTTTGGAACGTCTGGATAACCAGGACCGCTAATGCTATTGACAGTAAGGTCGTACCAGTTGTTGCGGAGTACTCCGTAACGGCCGAGATACTTCTCGTTATCTGTGCCATAGGTTTCACCAGGCTTCCATTTTGTAAAGTCGTCCCCAAAGTGCTTGATACGAGCAATATAATAACTCTCACCATTCTGATAAGTCTTGATACCTACACCCTTAGACAGATCAAAACCAAGCTTGTTGTTAATCTGATCTACAATAGCTGCTGTCTTGTCATCTTCACCCGACTTAATAGTTACATTTGTTGCATCCAAAACGTGAGTACCTGCTGCCTTGATTCCGTCATTCAGAGTAACTGTAACGCCTGCTGTAGTATGAAGAACTTCTTCTGCCTTACTCTTAATTTGTTCAGCAAGAGTAGTTACTGTCCAAATGTCAGAACTGTTGCCAATCATAAAGAAAGTCTTGTCTGTCTCTGTTGCAACAGCACTTGGAGTATAAGTAGCCTTAAGAAGGACACGGGTAGTCTGACCTTGCTTCATGTTGTTAAGGTCGAAGGTGTTCTCCAAGCAATACAATGGCTTATCAGAACCAGAACCGGCATTCCATGTAACTCCAGTTCCATTGGCTTCAGCTAAAGTAAATTGTTCACCACATTTTGTCAAGTCCGATAAGTCCATGCTGTAGTTAGGGTCGATACCCCAATATACACGCTTGAAAGCACCTATTGCAGAAACTTGGCTTACAAAACGATCTGTTTTCCCAGCAATATTGCTCCAAATTTTTGGATAAGAAGGAATAGTTTGGCTTGTAGATGTTAAACCACCTTTCAACCCTGCTGTAACATGTACTGGGAATGAGTACTTGTTGATAACATCCAAAGCCCAGCTTTCAATTTTTACGTTATCACTTTTATATTTGTTTCCTGTAGCGTTGGCACCAGCTGTTGCAAAATAATTGCTTGTACCGCTTGGACCTACAGTAACCTTTGCCAAACCACGTTCTACGTGAACCGTTGTACCAGGTTTACTATGTGCCTCTTCCTTTGTTCTATAGATACCCTTTATTGGCACGAGGGTTGTTGGCTCTTTATCAACATCTTTGAATTCTGGAGCATTAGCCATATAGAAACCTTTTTTATAATCAATAAGGTTTTTTACCGTTGCGGCATTCCAAGTTCCATATGTGTCAGTAGAACTAGGCATACTGACCTTGTCTTTGTTATCATCATCATATTTATTGTTAAGGATAACCAATGCATAGTAATCGCAATTCTCACCTTCACCAACGGAAGCCTGCTTGAGCTCAGCTGTGATAGTTGCTTCTGTAGTGATACCATTAGCAGTATCGCCTTTCTTCCAAGGCTCCAAATTTCCGAGTGGGACTGTTTCAACGAACGTGTAGTCATTTTCAGATGTTCCTGCCTTCTTAAAAATAAGGAGTGTAGCATCATTTACTGCATACTCAGAAGCTGTACCGCCATCAAAGTTGTCGATTTCTGCACGTGTACCCCTTGTTGTAGGCAAATCGATAGTAATAGATGCATAGCTTGCACCTGCTTCGTTAGTACCAGTACCTGAACCTGCGGTTCCCAGGTCCTCATTGCTTGAACAGCTTGCCGTCATAGCTGCGATGACAGCCAAGCCAAATAAATGTTTAATCTTCATAATTTTTGAAAGTTAAGCTTGTATATAATCGTTATTCTCTAATTTTCTGTTATTCCAATTCCTTTATCTGCTTGAAGACATCTCTTACACGCTCTGCCTCTTTCGAGTTGCCTGCCTTGGCAAGATGCTTTTCGGCAGAAGTAAGATCGTCTTTCTGCAAATCGGTGCAGGCGGCATTGAGATTCGCAGTCTCATCATCTGGGAAGAGACGGACAGCAATGTCGAATACCTCGTTAAACTCTGGCGAACCCGGCTCGTAAGTCTGTGCCACCAGGAACATCTCCTGCAGAGAAAGCTGCTGTGGTTTGGTCTTCAATATCTCCTTGGCTTCTTCGATGCTGAACGGACGAACCGTGTAGGTTACCGTATAGTCGCTATGACGGAGACGAGGATAGATATGATCCAGGATATAGCGGTAACTTGCCGGATGGAGCTTTCTGATCTTCAGGTCCTTATCATCGGGAGCCAGCGAGGAGTTAGCTATCTCGAGAATTGCTTCCTTATCAGCCAGATGACTAGCCTGAATCTTCTTCTTGAATCCTTCCCAGTCTTCCGGTGTAGCCTGATAGGTAAAGAGCTTGCTGTTTAAGGTGTAGAGGCTGCTCACATAGTTGCGGAGGGCAGCTGCACGCTCGTTGGCAAGGCGCTTGTTGTTGGCATACGAACCATCAGGCGAAGCAAAACCGTGGATATCAATATCTGTGATTTCAACGTTCTTATCGTTCTTCACCAGGTCGATGGTGGAAGTAATCTTCTTCAGCTCAGTAGCATTCTCACGGAAGTTGGCAAGAATATTACTCTTGTTAACCACAAAGCTGAGATAGGCTTCACCCTTTTCGGCTCTCACCTTCTTGGCTTCCGCCTTCGGCTGCACGAAGAAATCCTTCGTAATCTTCGGTGTACGGTCGATATCAGCAATCGGCGTATTGTCCTGTTCTATCAGGTTGCCGCATCCGCAGAGATCTTCCTTTACCGAGAGTTTGAACTTCTTCATCCATTTCTGATAAGGAACAGACTGGGCGAAGTAAACCTGCTGACTGGTCTTGTTCTTGCGGGTAAGAACCTGTGCCTGCGGATTCTTCTTGCTGTCGGCAAGTCGGCGGTATCTTACAGCCTGGTTTCTACCCTGGATGATGATAGGGTTGAGAGCGATAGAATCAGTTCCTACCATTACCGGTGTGAAAACAATCTGCTGCTCTGATTTCATCTTCAAATCGTTCAGATTCATACGGAAGGCAACGTCCATCTGGTTGCCGTTCTTGCGTGCTAAAACACTGTCTACCTGAATCTTGCCCCCTGCCAGCTGTTGAGCCTGAGCAGGCATGATGCCCTGAGAAAAGAGTATGCAGAGGGGCGAAATGACCGCATAAAGCTTCATTTTATCCATATTATGATTTCCCTAAAATTTTTTTGTATTCTGTCTAGTTATTACGTGTTTATATTGTCGGTTTAAAACAACAGTTAAATTAAATTCTTAGAACACGTATATGAGAGATAGTGCGGCTTTTGTAGGGCCCACATAGTTGCGGTTGTCTTTGTCGAGACATTTTTCGCATCGTCCGTAAAGCTTGTAAGGACTGTAGGCATATCCCAAACCGATAGAGCCTTCGAAATTGAGGTGCTTATTGAGTAACCACTGATAGCCGTAGGTGAGACCTCCACCAACATACCAGCCTTCATAGTGCCTGCCCTCCAGAGTTTTCGGCAGGATGCCGAAGGGCATGTCAATGTTTTTAATGTTGTATTCACCGCCTAGGGCATGGATTCCGAAGAAATGGCCTCCAAACTTCTGGCAGGTGTACCATCTGTATTCTGGCATAACATTCCAGAATCTCATCTTCTTGTCGCCCGAGAACTTCCAGGGGTTCAGGGTGCCGAAGAGTTGGAAGGTTGTTTTCTTGCCCGTGCCGATTTCGATGCCGGCGTTGGCAGATGTAGAAGCCCATCCCAGTAAGTTGGTCTTCAGAGCGACCTCCTGCGCTCGCGTCGTTGCCAATGAAAGAATCAGCAGCAGCAACATAGCTGATTTTATGAATGTTTGCTTCATCTTATCTTTACTTTTATATTTGGTTTCGTTTATATTAAACTTAGTCTTCGTTTGCTAGTTGGTATCTTTTTTCGGCTGCAAATTTAAGAGGAATTTCTATGGTAAACAAGAAAATATTTCAAAAAGGTTATATTTATCTATGCAAACGTTTGCACGTTTTATGCAACCTGTTTGCGTACACACATCATAAAGCACTCTTTGTCTGGAGAAGTTTCGCTTTCCATGTCTTCTGAAGAGATAGAGTTTTTCTGATGATCCTCTTTCTCCTCAGGAAACAAATTGAGTTCTACATATTTTGCTTGGTTTACTTTTGATTCTTTTTTCATTTCTATTAGCCTCCTATATCTAGGAATCTCCTATTAATATTAATGGATATCAGACTCTTACGCTGCTGATGCTTTGTTTTCCTTGGGTTGTGGGTTGGGTACGAAGCCAAGGATGGCAACCAGACAACTCATCAAAGGACTGATGATGTTGAAGAAGCAGAAGGGGAGATAGACAAGTGTCGGGATACCAAGAACCGTACTCTGCGTCATACCGCAGGCTGTCCATGGAACCAATACGCTCGTTACGGTAGCGCTATCCTCTGTACTTCGGCTCAAGAGTTCCGGACGGTAGCCTCGTTCGGCATACTCATCCTTATAGATAGATGCATTCATAATAATGCTCAGGAACTGGTCGCCCATAACGAGATTGAGCAAGACGCCCGATGTCACGGTGCTGCAGACAAGTGATACGGTGCTGTGGATGCTTTTCAGGAGCATGTGGGTAATGGCGTGGAGCATGCCGCTGGCTACCATACATGAACCGAAACACATGGCACAGAGGATGAGCCAGATGGTATTGAGCATGCCAGCCATACCTCGGGTGGCTACGAGATCATTGATGTTCACCATACCGCAATCTACCTGGGTATGGGTATAGCAGGTGGTCATGATTCCTTCAAAGAGGCTTTTGGCAGAGATGCTGTCTTCACCTGCTATCCCTACAAGTACTTCCGGCTGGAGAATGAGGGCACAGATGCATGCTGAAAGGGCTGAAAGCAGAAGTGTGATGAGAGATGGAGTCTTACGGTAGATGAGCCATCCTGTAAAAGCCGGAACCAGCATGGTAAACAGAGAGATATTGAAACCATGACTCAGACCGGTGAGATACTGGCTGATATCCACTGGCTTGGAATCATAACAGAGTCCGATAATGAGATAGAGTACCAGCGAGAGCAGGATGCTTGGTATGGTAGTATAGAGCATATAGCGGATATGTGAGAAGAGATCCGCTCCAGCTATACTCGAAGCAAGGACGGTGGTATCGCTCATAGGCGAGAGTTTATCCCCGAAATAGGCACCGGAGATAATAGCTCCAGCGGTGTAGGGGGCTGGTATTCCCAGGGCATCACCGATTCCCATCAGAGCAATACCGATGGTGGCAATGGTGGTCCATGAGGTTCCCGTCATCACAGAAATGATGCTGGAGATGATGCAGGCGCAGGGTAGGAAAAAGGTCGGCGACATAATCTGAACACCATAATATATTAATGTGGGAACCACGCCACTGATCATCCAGGTAGCTGACATCATTCCGATGAGCAGCAGGATCAGAATAGATACTCCGGCATCGCCCACGGTCTTTTTGATCATCTCTTCAAAGATATTCCATTTCATCCTATA
The DNA here is from genome assembly GCA_052356385.1 of Prevotella sp. Lineage (GTDB taxonomy): Bacteria > Bacteroidota > Bacteroidia > Bacteroidales > Bacteroidaceae > Prevotella. The sequence continues at coordinate 26,517 of DAWDAD010000011.1, read as the reverse complement.
GATGCCCATACCGAGTGCTACACAAACGGCTGTGGCTATCATGAGGGCCACCTGAGAGGCACCAGCCAAAGCATCATCAGGGAAGATTTTGACAACCAGGACGATGAGGGTGATAAGTACTGCCAGCGGTATGACAGAAATAAAAGGATGTGGTGCAACTGGCTGCAGAGACGAGCAGGATGCCTGATTCTCTGCAGCTTGAGATTTCTGTTTCTTTTCTTCTTGTTCCATTTGTTAATATTCTCTTATCATTTTAGTTTTTCATTTACTTTGCGTTTTCATCCGTTTCTTCAACGCTTTTCTTCTGTGTATTCGGCAAGAATCCTGCTATGATGCCGAGCAATGGCAGGAAAGCACTCACCTGGAAGATAAACTCGATGCTCGTCTTGTCTGCTAACCAGCCGAAGAAAGCAGAGCCCAAACCTCCCAAACCAAACATCAGTCCGAAGAAAATGCCGGCTATCAGTCCTACTTTATCTGGCATCAGGTCGGTGGCATATACCACGATGGAAGAGAAAGCCGAGGCAATGATCAATCCTGACAGGAAGGTAAAGATGATGGTCCACGTGAAGTTGACGAAAGGCATGGCGATGGCGAAAGGTGCTGCTCCCAGAATGGAAAACCAGATGACATACTTTCTGCCGAACTTGTCACCCAGCATTCCTCCTGCCACTGTTCCTATGGCAAAGGCAGCAAGGAACACGAAGAGACACAGCTGTGAAGTCTGTACCGAGACACCGAACTTTTCCATCAGGAAGAAGGTGAAGTAGCTCGTGATGCACGCCGTATAGAAATACTTGGAGAACACGAGCATGATGAGGATGAACAGTGCCCAATACTTCACCCTTTTAGAAATATGGGTATTGAGAAGCGGTTGTTTCTGCGGATGGTTCACCACGTAAGCCAGTCGTGCCTTGTACCAGACGCCCAATCTTACCATGATGATGGCAGCGAGGAGGGCTGCAAGGGCAAACCAGGAGATGGCATGCTGTCCGAAAGGCAGGATGATGATGGCAGCCAGCAACGGACCTACTGCCGATCCGCCATTGCCGCCCACCTGAAAGATAGATTGTGCCAGACTCTTCTTGCCTCCCGATGCCATCTGTGCCACTCTTGAAGCTGTGGGATGAAACACGGATGAGCCCAGACCTACGACGCTCACAGCCAGGAGAATCAGAAAATAATTCTCGGCAAAAGCCAGCAGGAGCAAGCCCACCAAGGTGAAGCACATGCCGATGGAGAGGGCATAGGGACGGGGATGCTTGTCAGCATAAAGCCCCGTAAAAGGTTGCAGGATGGAAGACGTCATCTGGAAGACCAGCGTGATGATACCTATCTGTGCAAACGAGAAGTCAAACTTATCCTTCACAATCGGATAGATGGAAGGGATAATCGACTGAATCATATCATTCAAGAAATGGGAAATGCTACAGATGATGAGCATGGAATATACCGTACCCTCTACCATCTTAGGATTTCCCTTGATTTTACTACCTATTGACTTGATGTTCATTGTATTAATTTAAATTATTCTTTTTCATACAGTTCTATCGGCAAACCATCTGGGTCGCTGAAGAACACAAATCATTTCATTACTTCTTGAATTTTCATGCCAAGTAGTGCTTTTCGTGCAAAGGTAACTAAAATTTCCAGATTACGCAAGAAAAGGTCCAATATAATATTCTTTTTATAAAAAATTATTATTTCATGGAATGTTTCTTGGTTAGTACCTTCCCATTTTCTAAGGGTGATTATGATAAATAGGCGGTACGTATATATCAGTTTGGAATTTGTACTTCGGAAATATGCGGGTGTCAAATATTGTTTCTTAATTATCGCAATTTCCGTATTTTCAATCTAGAAGGTCATGATGATAAAAATCTTTTGGTTTGATAGCGTATTACTTGCTCTCTGCAAGACGAATCACCTATAGTTGTACGACCGTAAGGCTACAGTTGTACGACTATATAGGCTATAGTTGTACAACTCTGGAGTTATAGTCGTACAACTATAGGGGTTATAGTTGTACGACTACAGAATTCCGGATTTCCGAAGAAATTAGTAAGATTTATAACACGTTGAATATCTGACGATTACGAATTTCGCCATATTTCCAATATTCTTCAAGAAATATTTTCCGAGCGGAAATTCGTGATTTTCAGAGGATTTAAATCATGATTTTGTAAAAAAAAATAAGCCTGGTCAACTGACGGAACATGACATCTGTATAATGACCACTTATACCTGAAATAGGGCTATTTTTGATTAATTAATAGTTATTTTACGCACATTTTAGCAAATATCATTACCTTTGCAATTTGTTTAAATTAAAACACGTAATATTAAGAATATGATTTCATTTGAAAGTGATTACAACAATGGTATGCTGCCAGAGATTCTAGAAGCTCTTGGCAAGACTAACAGTGAAAAAACATCTGGTTATGGTTTTGATCCATACTCAGAATCTGCAAAAGAGAAAATCCGCAAGGCTGTGGACAATGAGAATGCAGAAGTGTTCTTCCTGATAGGCGGTACGCAGACCAACACCACGGTCATTGATTCCGTCCTCATGGGATGCGAAGGAGTAATCTGTGTGGAAACCGGTCATATCGAGGTACATGAATCAGGAGCAGTAGAAGCTTTCGGGCATAAGGTCATTACCCTGCCAGGAAAAAACAGCAAGCTGACAACCGGCACCCTGTCAGCCTATATGGATACCTTCCTAGCCGACGAATCGCATCCTCACATGGTACAGCCAGGCATGGTTTATATCTCGATGCCGACTGAGTTCGGAATGGTCTACACCAGAGAAGAACTGGCTGCGCTGTATGCAACCTGCCAGAAATATGACCTCCGTCTCTTCATCGATGGTGCACGACTGGGATACGGTCTGGTTTCAGCGGCATGCGACTATGACTTGCCATTCCTTGCAAAACATTGTGATGTATTCTATATCGGCGGAACCAAGGTGGGTGCCATGATGGGAGAAGCTGTGGTGTTCTCGGGCATGAAGGCACCGAAATACTTCTTCACCAACGTGAAGCGTCATGGAGCCTTGCTTGCCAAGGGCAGAATGCTCGGCATCCAGTTTGACACGCTGTTTACGGATGAGCTCTATTTCAAGATATCGCGCCATGCCATCGCTATGGCTACCCGCATCCGCAGCATCTTCGAAAAGCATGGTATCACCATTGCCTACGATTCTCCAACCAATCAGCAGTTTGTAGTACTCTCACCTGCCCTCTACGAAGCCCTTTCCCAAAAAGTAGCATTCGAGATATGGGAAAGAAAGAGCGAACATGAAATCATCTGCCGATTCGTGACAAGCTGGGCAACAAAGGAGGAAGAACTCGACGAGCTAGACCGTATTCTTCAAGCTTACGCTTAAGAAGGCTAAGGATGGTTCTCCTCAAGAATCATCCTTAGCAATTCTTCATTTGCCTCGTTGTTAATCTCTGCATCCTCCAACTCAGAGAAATAGTCAAGCGTAGCTGAACATTCGCCTGTGATATCTATCCCTATCACTTTCTCATGGGCATAGATGATGCGAAGCACGGCTTGGAGCTGCATAAGTGTCATATCTCCATTGCTCCAGTCGGTGATGGCATCCTGCTTTCTCAATACATCCTTATCGATGGATATGTAAACCGGCTCATGTATAAGTTTACCAGCCTTCGACGGCCAAGCCTGGTGATGGTCTATCTCTGCCTGACTGTAGAACAACACCCTCTCTCTTAAGTGAACAGGCACCTGGGCTATCAACTCGTCCGATGCCCCCACAATGATAATGTGTTTGACAAACGGGTTCTTCTCCAAAACATCTCTCACCCAACCACCACATGACACAACACCCTCCCATTCCGGTTGCTGCATATCCGGATGATGGTCGAAAACTATGAGCGAGAAAGGTTCATGAATTCTTGACACCCAATATTCCGTAAGATAATGGAAATCTCCAGAATCGATGAAATGAACGGCTTTGGCAGGAAAAGGAGCCAATCGGCGATGCAGTTCCTCGCTACCCTCTTCGTCACAATAGCAGTCTACCCCTTTCATGTCCCGGCAATCTACATGGATAATATTCTTATTTGAGGCAAATGCCTCCAATTCGTATACGCCGGTAAAGTTAAGGAGAATGATAGGTATTTTCTTTTTCATATTGAATCTGAGAACTTATATGTCTTTTGTATCATCTTTAAAATGTACAAAGGTACGTGTTTTTTCTCGAATTACAAAGAAAAGATGCAATTATTTGCAAAACATTACGTTTGTTTATAAAATGTAATATATGGTATACTGAACTTTCGCATGTAAGTTTCACACGCCATGAAAGGGCGAAAGTTCAGTATATAACAATATCAAGAATGTTCATGCAGCCAAGCTTTCTGCTCGTAGCTCAGACGATCCCAGTTGGTTCTCTTCTTTCTTTTCTTACCGCCACCAACTACTGCCTTTGTCGTGCCCTTAGCTAGGACACCAACAAATAACAACATTAACAATGTTTCCATAATCTTATGATTTTACTTTGATATACTAAATGTTCCAAAAGGAATCTCCTGGGCAGACGATACTGCCATGTAGATAATTCCATATTCTCCTGGTTCAAGCTCTGAAGCCGGAATAGTGAGCAGATAGCTCTGACTGCCATACTTATGTCCGGAGAAGGCAAGATATCCTTTCTTCTGGGCATCGGAACTTCCAAGCACCGCTGGCTGGAGCGTCAACCACTGTATTCTTCTATCCTTCTTGGAAGCCTTAAAGCGCACGATGCGGTAGATACCCATCGGATCATAATCATTTTTCTCAGCCTTGATGAGTAAGCGTATGTCCTTGCCGTCGTTTTTAAGAGAATGAGCAGACTTACCTCCGGCAAAAGCGATATCCATTCCTTCAACTCCAGCTAAAGTGTTCACTGCATCAGCAGCAAGCCCTACACCGGCAGCCGTTCCCATCACTCTCACACCGGTCTCCAATCCAGACATACTACCTGTGCTCAAACCTACCATTCCACCAGCAAAGCCGAGGTCACTTACTGCACCAGCAATCTTTGAGAACTTTGAGAACTTGTTCTGGTGTTTTTCTACCTTGCCATTTTCCTTCGGAAGAACGACGTATGTGGAATCGCTGGTAAGTATACAATAGCTACCAATGAACTCTGGCTCTTGAGCCGTTACCTGTTGTGCATTTGAAGAAGCTGCTAGTGCCAATGCAGCGATAGAAAAGAAAAGTTTCTTCATATTTTTAAAGTCTGTGCCTGGCTCCTGACAACGTTTCATTTACTATTCTGTGAATTGTAAGGTTAGCGGAAAGGGGTGGAACCAAACCGAATCATCTGCACTCATAGGCCTTCGCATTGCCACTCCGCCAGAATCTTCAGTTGGTCCACCCCCAGTTGTGTGTATATACGAAATCTTTCACGGCCAAGGTTTCTCGGTCGTGAAAGAGGTACAATCCACCCTATGGGGCATCCCTGTAAGATTATCGAGCGGATGAGTTTGCGAAGTTCATGAGTGTCGACTTTACAGTTACGCCTTAACGCTGTTGTACGTATTGATGCTTTTGCATCACGTTTGCAAAGATACGAAAAAATGCTGTAGCAGCCAAACTTTTCATGGCTTATTTTTCTTCTCAGAAAAGCTCGTTTTTCGATTCTTTTGACAAACCTTCGTTTTTTTTGCGCATATCTCTATGATAAATAATATTCTCTTCCTCTTAACGCGCGCGATGACATTCTTCTTACTGTTAAAAAAGTTAAAACTAAAACTTTTCGGGAAAAAGAAAGCAACAACTACCACATAGCCGTTATATGGTAGGTAGTCGGATAGGGAAATATATATAGCAGTAAGAATGAGGATGAGTCCCCTTGTAGGTGACCCATAAAAGTATAAAATCCCTATTCTAACTAACTTTTCTAAGAAAACCAGACAAATATAATAACACACACAATAAAAAAGTTCTCCGACACCTATTGGTGTGTGTTATTGTTTTTTTATTTTATTTTTTATTCTTTGTGGACAAAACATAGACACTATTAGGATATTACTTGGACATCTTATTTTTGAATCCTAATTAAATAGCAGAAAAATAAGCTGTTACCAAAAATATAGTCTGTCAAATTGTGAGTTATATTTATAGAGAATAGTAGGTTTGTATCTACTTCGAAGTTCAGCTGTTCTCTTGAAGGGTCATAATTCCATCTGGCTTTCTGCGCCCTTTTGCAATCATCTAAACGGCGAAGATGTTCATTGCCTTGTGAAGACGAGAACCCCTTGCTGGCTCTCATATCAATAACGTTTTTTGCTCTGCTCATAATTGTTTTTTTAGAAAGGTTCTTAAGAAAGTATTCCCAGAGCCTAATCCCCCTACGGCTTGCCGCACAAATATCAAAACGTTTTACTTAACGTTTTTGGGGCTTTCAGGGTGTTTTTCTAAAACCCCGTATTAGGCTACAGGGATGTAGTACATTTCCCTCTCATGCGCAAGCGCATTTGTAAAGAACCATTACCTCGATATTTCTGATGCAAAAGTAATGATTCTCGATGAAAGAACAAGCATAAATACGATATACCTTTGAAATTAACAATTGCAAAACCTCCCAATTATTTCACGGTTAAGATGAAATATATGTTTTCCATATCGAACAAAAAAATTCTGGAATGCTAATATGCATAAAACTCACAGATATGAAAAAGGGATGTTTGCCAATAAGGACAATATAGAAAATATAACAAGATTTTTACAAAAAACATATTAAAACAATTTAATTTTCAACAAAAACATAGTAAATTTGTATTTTTATCTATATCTTTGCAGAAAATTGAAACATATAGTAATGGTATTAAAAAATGCACTTATATTGGATAAACATAGATGTAATGTTCCCCATTACATCCTCAACTGTAGTCTTCGGAAATAATATCTATCTTGCTTGAGATAACATATTATTAACGAATTTAAAATTACATGGGTTTAATCATTTTATATTTTTTAGGTGCTTTGTCACTATCCTTTTTATGCTCCGTCCTGGAGGCGGTATTACTTTCTACTCCGATGTCGTTTATCTCGATGAAGGAGAATCAAGGCAGCAAGACTGCCTCACTGATGAAACAGTATAAGAATAACGTAGACCGTCCGGTGGGTGCCATTCTTTCACTCAACACCATCGCCCACACCATCGGTTCTGCCGGTGTAGGAGCCGAGTCTATGAAACTCTTTGGCGAAGAATACTTCGGTATCATTTCCGCCATTCTCACTCTGTTGATTCTGGTACTTTCAGAAATCATCCCGAAAACCATCGGAGCTTCATATTGGCGCTCTCTTGCCATGACATCTACCAAGATCATCCGTGTGCTCATCTTTATCACCTATCCTTTGGTACTGCTTTCGGAACTTATCACTAAGGTATTTACTCCGAAGAACCACCAGGCTTCCGTGAGTCGCGAAGAGGTATCGGCCATGGTAGACGTAGGTACTACAGAAGGCATCTTCCGCGAATCGGAAAGCAAGATCATCAAAAGCTGCATTCGCCTGGCAGGAGTAAAGGCCAAGGAGGTGATGACTCCATCCATCGTAGTAGAATCAGCCAACATGAATCTGACTACCAAGGAGTTTTACGAACAGAAAGAATGGAATTTCTCACGCATTCCCGTTTATGACAACAATAAAGATATCATTGTGGGATACGTATTGAAAGATATGGTTCTCAAATTGGTTTCAGACGATGAGTTCCAAACCAGATTATCCGAACTGATGCGTCCGATTCTTTCCTTCAACGAGGATGAATCTCTATACCAGATATGGGAAAAGATGTTGGAAAAACGAGAACACATCTCTATCATCGTGGATGAATACGGATGTCTGAGAGGAGTGGTTTCCATGGAAGACGTAATCGAAACGATGACTGGCGTAGAAATCGTAGATGAAGACGATGTGGCTGTAGACATGCAAGCCTTGGCTAAGGAAAAATCGCGCATGATGCACCAAGGTATTGTATCTGCCATTCCTGGCAGTAAAGCTTAATATTTACAGAACATTGCATTTTAACAAGAGAGGGTGGGTCATGGAGTCATGACCCACCCTCTCTTGTTTATCCCGGAAATATCGCCACCTTGATGACTCCATCCTTGCGGTTCTCAAAGACATCGTATGCCTCTTCTATTCTTGAAAGCGGGAAACGATGGGTAATCAGAGGAGTGGTATCTATCTTTCCCTGGGCTATCAAATCAAGGATTTCCCCACAGTCGCATCCATCCACACCTCCCGTCTTGAAGATGAGGTTCTTGCCATACATATCAGGAAGCGGAAGCATCTGCGGCTTGTCATACATCGCAACGATGGTGACGATGGCATTAGGACGGGCACACTTCCAGGCAAGCTGGAAGGTATCAGGTCCACCTGCAACCTCCATCACCACATCAGCTCCCCCATGCAGACTATGTTGTTTGACAAATGCCTCACAATCCTCCGGTTCAACAACCATCACCTGCGGATAATGCTTTTGGATGAACTCTCGCCTATCCTTTGATTTCTCACAGACGATGATGTTTCTCGGATTCTTGAGCAGGGTGCAAAGCAAACAGCAGACACCCGTAGGGCCAGCACCGATAATCAAGACTGTATCCTCTTCCGTAATTTCAGATATTCTCGTAGCCCAGAATCCAGTAGCAAGGATGTCGCCAACGAAGAGCGCCTGCTCATCGCTTACCGAATCAGGAATCTTGTTCAAGCCGGTTGTAGCATAAGGAACCCTCACATATTCCGTCTGCCCGCCATCGATTCTGCATCCCAGAGCCCATCCGCCATGTGGAGAAGTACAATTGTTCACGTATCCATGCTTGCAATAGAAGCATTCTCCACAGAAGGTCTCTACATTCACGGTTACTCTGTCTCCCGGCTTCACATGGGAACCCCTCTCCCCTACTTCCTCTACAATGCCTACCATTTCGTGGCCAACAGTAATCCCCGGTACTGCGCGAGGCACAGAACCATGCTTGATATGAAGATCACTGGTGCAGATACTGCTCAGCGTTACTCTTACGATGGCATCATGCTCATCTATTATCGTAGGCTTCCCTTTTTCTGTGAAGCCAAACTTTCCTTGCTGGATATATGTAAATGCTTTCACCTTAATTATATATATAAGTATTATTATTCACGTTAAATCATGCTGCGAAGTTACAAAAAACATTTTAATCATACAAGAAAAAATACAGATTCTTTCTCACCTTTTGACCTGTAAACTATTAAAAAGTCTGTCTTTTTTTACAAGTAAGACCATTTTTTGTGATTTTTCAGCAAACAAAACCATAAAATATACTCTGATGTTCAAATAGTTAGCCAAAAATTTGGAGAATAGAATATTTTTTCTTACCTTTGCAAATGAAAGATTTGAATTCAATTTTTTACAAAATATAGCATGTATCAAGATTTAGATTTTACTGATAACAATTACTATCAGGAAGATTATACAGATTCGCCGGTTGATGATTTCGACTGGATGCCTAATTTATTTGCCAAGCTCGCAAATCACCTGCGAACTTCAACTTCTGCTGATGTTATCAGACTGGGAACCATCGGCTGCATCAGAAACCATGAGCCGGGAGATGATTCACTTCTCCAATGGGAAGAAGTAGAAACTATGCGTCGCTATATAGATAGCGTTAACAGAGGCTTGGGTGCACCAGAAGATCCCACACTCCAGCAGTTGCTCCATTCTACAGAATGGACTAACTATGGTATTTTTACCATGAACTTTATCTCGGATAAGAACCTCGACTATAAAGGAATCTGTGAGGTTGAAAATACAAATCTCTCATACGCCAGCATGGCTTTTTTAATTGCTCTGGTAAAAGGGATGAGTATGATTAATCTCAAACATCCTTCAGCAAAGGGAGAAAACAATCATATTTTCACATACGTAATTCCAAGTCAATTCTCCACCTTCTCCTTTGCTTCATTCCTCAATGTGGCCAATGCACGTCTCGCTAACAAAGAAGATATTTCTGAACAGGAGATTGAAGAGTTGACCCAACTTGCTTTCAAGAGTCGCTACTGGAAACAAGAGACCTCACTCAAGAGTAAAGACAGCGAGTTGTTCATCTATGTCCTCAAGAACATCATTTCGGAAATTCTGGGACTGAAGCTTGACATCAATGCGGAATCCTTTGCCAAACAGGCAAAGAAGGAAGAGAAAAAGACTACCACTCCAACTGTAGATAACCATAAGAAGGAGAAGAAGGAAAAGAAAAAAGAAAAGACTATCCTGAAAGATAATTCCAAACCTTCTTTGGCATCTACGATGGTAAAAGTCTTAACAGAGGAGTCCCTCCCGCAAACCAAAGAGAGTCTTATTGATAAGACTATGCAACTCTATCCTACTCTCAAGATAAACTGTTTCAACACCACCCTATCAAGACTCCATAAAAATGAAGTTCTGAATTATTATAATGGTGGACTGATTGGAATAAAAGGCAAAAGATACGGAAGAGGCTACAAGATAATTAGCCGTTTACATAAACATAAGGAAACAGATTAAGGCTAAATTTTGTGCCAAGAAAATCCAAAGGCTAAAAGACCATTGGGTTTTCTTGGCACTATTTTTTCTTGAAAGTTTGCAAGAGTTTTCCATCAGGCGCAAACAGTTCATTCCTGACCTCAAAAGTTGATGGCTCTGGTTTCACGTTGGACCATGACTGGTATAACCATCATAGAACTCAGAATGCGGTGAGAACTTACTTGAAAGCAGTTCAATTACAAAATAATAATCTAAAAAAGAAACTTACTTGTAGTTTTTCCGTCAATTAGTCAATTCTACAATTAGACAATTATGAATTTGATTCTCTATAAGGAGAAAACCACAAAACTGTTTACCTAAAACCAAAAAACTACGCATAAACCACAAAGTTGTTTACCAAAAATCACTGCATTTTGTAGCACAAACCACATTTTTGTTTACCTAAACCACTATTCTATTTACCTAAACCACATAACTGTTTACCTGAAACCACTATTTTGTTTACCTAAAACCACAAAACTGTTTACCTATCCTAGTAAAAAGCAGTTGCTCCTTTTTAGGTAAATAGAAATGTGGTTTTTACCTAGTTAAATTCATGAGAAAAACAGGTAAACAGAAATGTGGTTTATGATAAAAATCGATGAACGTTCTGCCAGGTAAACAGTTTTGTGGTTTTTAAATTCTTATTCAGTTGCTACTCAAGAAAAGATTAAAAAGTCTAGATAACTTCTTTAGACGTTTCACATAACATGCTAATATACTGATAGTTATACATATACTCAAATTGCATTCAGGTGCCGGATTTCAAATAAAATAAGATAAAAAATAGTATCTTATCAAGATAAAAACCACAAAACTGTTTACCTGAAACCACTATTTTGTTTACCAGAAACCACAAAACTGTTTACCTAAAAACAAAAGACTGATATAAAAATGATATAACTTATTACATATCAAATTATAACACGGGATTTGGTAAATAATTAATATAACCTCAAAATGGAATGAATTATATACATGACATTTCAGGTAAACAGTTTTGTGGTTTTGATGATAAGCCATTCTTAAAAGTAGGTAAACAGAAATGTGGTTTTACATACTAAAAAGAGGAAGTACGGTACTCCCCTACTTCCTCTTCTGCTTTCTTGTTCTGCTTAGCCTCTATAGAATACAGGCATGAATGAACCGACACAGTCAAAAAATTCTTGTGCCAGCCTTTCAAGACCCGATGTTTTCAAAGCAGCAAAATCATCATCACTAGCAGCAATACAGAATCTGTCATTCTTGATTCCTATGAATTTGCATCTGCCCAACAGGGCTTGCTGACTGGTATCCTGTACCATCGAAATAAACTGATTCCATTGCTCAAAACCTTGAGTCGTGTCTACTTCTATCTTCTTGTCAGGATTCTGATATACATGCGCAAAAAGATCTCCCTGCTGTGTGGCATCATCAGATGTTTTCTTTCCCCTATTACGGTTTATTTTTTCATTCAGACGACGAGCAATATCTGCATCTTTATCTCCGATATGATTGATACCTACATCCGTCCGCTTGATATGGAAGATAACATATTCAGGATCTCCCTTATGCTTTCCGTTCCGATAAATAAAGTCTTCTTCAGAAAATTCATCAAATACGATATCTGTCTCACTGCGACTAGCCATTCTGTTGAGATCTTCCCTTACCACATCGAGTACCTGTTTTCTGAATTGCGAGAATTTAGGATATTTATTCATCACAGGCTCCCCCTTGTCGTCAAGCAGAATATTGCCATGTTCATCAAGTTCTACCAGACCCAAATACTGTTTCATCGGCAAAAACTCAACCTTAACATCCAAGCTCTTGTCTAGTCCCATCTGACGAAGCAGATATATATAGAGTCGAGGTGTATTCACCTTCTTGGAATATTTAGCAATCATGGAGATATGGTGAATATATCCCTGACGCATGTCAAAAAGGCTCATAGTGAGTTTTGGATCTATCTCAAGTATTACTTCACCCTTGATGCGTTCTACTTTCTCACCATCGCTCTTTGTATAGCCTTTCTGCGTTGTCGGAATCTCGATGTTTGAAAATACGTGCTGTATCTTCTCTGTCTTACTATCCGTCTTTACACGCACCGACAGGTTGAGGATATCGTTCTTCAGCGTATCACGCAGATTCTTATAATTATGAAACTCCGTTGATACCTGAAAATCCTTGATGTCTATTTTGATGGGCGGAATCTCCATAACAGCATGCTCTATTCCTTTCTCGAAAAGATAGTCGGAGCGTGCATCTCCAAGCACTCTCTTCTCGGTAAAATACTCTTCAACATACTTCTGCAGATGGGTACTTGCAACCATCAATATGTTTTGTTGCAATAATGTATATTGCTTATCCAATTTTGTCAGCGAAAAAGGTGTGTTAATCCACACCAGATTCTTGTTTCCTTTTGGTTCACTCATATAAAAACCACATTTCTGTTTACCATAAACCACAAAGTTGTTTACCTAAAACCACTTTTTTATTTACTTAAAACCACATAAATATTTACCCGAAACCACCAAGCTATTTACCATAAACCATATTCCTATTTACCTAAAACCACTTTTCTATTTACCATTTCAAATATAACTCATTATTAATCAAGCCATTATGCTCTCTGTAATAAATAAGAAATATATAATTTATTATAAAGAATAATCTATAATTATCATTCTTTTGGTAAACAAAAATGTGGTTTTTGTAGGAACTTATACCTTATTTTTAAGCTTAGCGCTTTTTTAGGTAAACAGTTTTGTGGTTTTCACCCTTTTAATAACTACTTTTTGTTTGCTTACTTTTTCAAGTAATCCATCAGGATATTGTAGAGCAGGTTTTCCTGTGGGATATCATCTGAGAGGCATTTCATCTTCAGGAGAAGGAGTTCTTCCTTGTTAAGATATGTAGCCACACTCGTTCTAGTGCGTCTTTCCTCTGCAGTCCAGTAACTTTTTCTCTTGCGACCACCTTTAGATATATTTTTATCCTCTTCGCTTTTTGCCATTTCTGTGTTTAATAAACTTGGGCGGTCGTTCATACCCATATTTTCAAGAGACTCACCAATTTCTTCTAAATTTCTTTTTGCTACAGCCATAATTCTTATATTTTATAAGTTTATCTTCTTTTGTTTTATTATTACATGTTTCAACCTACCCTACCAAGATTAGATTTTGATGTTGAACATGCGCTTGATAGCAATTTCGTAATCGATACCTGTACTTGAGTAAGGTGCATATTCGAATATGCTTTGTCCGTGTGCCTGAGCTTCCAGGAACTTTACAGAGCGTCGGATACGGCAAGGCAGAATTAAGTCGCCATGTTTTTCGCCTAAAAGTTTGCTCAACTGCTTGGTAATCTTGGTTCGTTCATCTACCATAACTGGCAGGAGTCCAAGTAATTCCAAATTATCGTTCATGTGGAACTCTTTCACTTCATCCATTACGCTGAGTACTTCACTTACTCCCTTGACAGATAATGCTTCCATCTGTACTGGAATCAAAATCTTGCTCGCTGCAACCAAAGCATTATAAGTGTTCTTGGAAAGTGCTGGAGGACAGTCGATGAAAATGTAGTCGAAATCATCAAATACGTTTTTCAGTCCTTCTCCTGTCATGTCATGGCAATCGTTGTCTTGCAAGCATCCCAGTAATACCGTGTAGCTCTTCATCTGTTCTCTCAGTGAAGGGCCTCCTGGAAGGTGTTGTTCTATATTTTCCATCTGAGCAGATCCAGGAACTGCATATACCCCATTTTTACATTTGTAGACTGGTACACCACTCTGTTTGCACATGGCGTTGTATATGTTATCATATTCGTTATCTCTCACTCCGAAAAGCGAAGAGAGGTTGCATTGTGGGTCTAAGTCTATTACCAGAACCCTGAGATTGTGATTCAACCGGACTATGCCAGAAGCCAGAGACTGCACAGTAGCCGTCTTGCCTACTCCACCCTTGTTGTTCACTACTGCAACAATTTCCTGTAGTTCATGTTTCATATTTCTTTTTTCCTTATTTCACGTTATTGTTTAATACAATTTACATATATTAGAATTGCTGGCAATTAGAATAAACGGATTGACTTATATTCTTTCGTTCGGAAAGACTAAAAGTCTTATTTCTGGATTATCTAATGTTCTTTAGTTCTAATATTGGTTGCAAAAATAGCTAAAATAGTTGATATAAAAGAATTTATCTTCCTATTTCTTTGTAAATATCCTTTTTTTTATACTTTTCTAACAATCTTCATGAAGAATAAGCATCACTTCGAATATGCTACTAAACGAAAATATGGATATTCTAATAGACGGACAAATTAATTAAACTTATATATAAATATTCTATTAAACATATATTTGTATAGACTATTATACCAATAAATGATTATACCAATAAATGATTATACTAACATATGAATAAACATATCTATGAATAGTCATATAAACTTAAGAACCGATAAACTAATAGACGTAAAAACGTATGTTAGAATAGATGAAAATATAAAAATACGTTCAAACAAATATACTAACTGCCAGCAATTATAATAATCTAATGATTGGCGAGCTAAACATGTATATTACAAACCTAACATGTTAACAGTCTATAATTCAACATTTTAATTATCCTTTTTATAGAATATCTATCATGTATAAAGTTAGAATGTTAGTTTAGTCTAATTGCCTAATAAACTAAAATACGTATATTCAACAGGAATAGTTTATATAAGATATGTTAATTTTTCCTCTAAGTGCATACAACCTATTGAAATTTTCAGTATCTTTACAGAGTTAAACTGATGTCGAACCTTTAAAACTATAACATCATGAAAATTGGTATTCCAAAAGAGATTAAGAATAATGAGAACCGTGTTGGAATGACACCAGCAGGAGTAGCAGAATTCATTCGACATGGTCACGAAGTGATGGTTCAGCATACGGCTGGAGAGAACAGCGGATTTGCTGATGAAGCGTATGAAAAGGTAGGAGCCATAATCTTACCCGACATTCAGAGTGTATATCGAGAGGCGGAAATGATAGTAAAGGTGAAAGAGCCTATCGCTGAGGAATATCCACTTATCCATCAAGACCAGCTTGTATTCACTTATTTCCATTTTGCCTGTGACAAGGAACTTACCGATGCCATGATCAAGAGTGGTGCTGTCTGTCTGGCTTACGAGACTGTGGAGACAGATAACCACCATTTGCCTTTACTCATTCCGATGAGTGAAGTAGCTGGAAGAATGGCCATTATTAATGGTGCTTTTTATCTGCAGAAGACAAAGGGTGGAAAAGGAAAACTGATGAGTGGTGTACCTGGTGTGAACCGCGTCAAGGTTTTGGTATTGGGCGGCGGAACCGTAGGAGAAGCTGCAGCAAGAATGGCTGCAGGAATGGGAGCTGATGTATGGATTACAGATATCAGTTTGCCTCGTCTTCGTCAGTTAGAGATGGAGCTGCCTATCAATGTACACACGCTCTATTCCAACGAGCATAATATTCGTAGAGAATTGACAGATGTGGATATCGTTGTGGGTAGTGTGCTCGTACCAGGTGATAAGGCGCCGCATCTTATCACGAAAGATATGTTGAAATTGATGGAGCCAGGAACTGTACTTGTTGATGTAGCAATCGATCAGGGTGGCTGTTTCGAGACATCGCATCCAACCACACATTCTGATCCGACATATATGGTCGATGGAATCGTTCATTATGCAGTAGCTAATATTCCTGGTGCAGTGCCAAATACCTCTACTACAGCCTTGACCAATGCTACGCTGAAATATGCATTGGCTCTCGCTGATAAGGGTTGGCGAAAGGCCTGCAAGGAGGATAAAGCCCTGTATAGGGGTTTGAATATCGTAAATGGAAAGGTGGTATTCAAGGCCGTAGCGGATGTCTTCGGACTGGAATATGAAGAAATGATACTCTAAGTAGAGTAGGGGAGGGTTCCATAACACAAAAGCTATGGGATCCTCTTTAAATAATGTATTACGGAGAACAGAATACACTTTGTTTGATTTGAACGCTTACTGATAGCATTTTTTTAGAGAAAAAGACTTAAAAACGGGGAAAATGTAAGGAAAATAGGAGAAAGTACAGGAATATGTGTAAAAAATAAGTTAATTGTATAACATTAAGTAAGTGATCTAAATTATTTATATATATCAGTACTAATATGGTTCATTTTCCGTTTTATAGAAAAAATAGAATTATGAAACCAATAAAAGTACTTGAATTATCAGAGGTTGATCGCCTCAAATTAGAGAAAGGCTATCATAATGGCCCTACTCATAGTTTTCGTATCAGATGCAAATCCATATTGCTGAAGTCAGAAGGTAAATCAGCTCCCAAAATAGCAGAAATGCTTGAGGTGACTGTACCTACTGTCTACGCATGGGTAAAACGTTATGAAGAAAATGGCATCAAAGGCTTGGAGACACGTCCTGGTCAGGGTCGAAAGCCTATTATGGATTGTTCTGATGAAGAAGCAGTCCGCAAGGCAATTGAGGAAGACCGTCAAAGCGTGTCTAAAGCACGTGAGGCATGGCAGAATGCGACTGGCAAAGAAGCCAGTGACATTACCTTCAAACGTTTTTTAGAAACATTGGTGCAAGATATAAGCGTATAAGAAAACGCCCAAGGGGCAAACCCTCACCGCAGCTCTACGCATACAAGAAAGAGAAGTTGCAAGAACTTGAAGAACTTGATTCCAAAGGAGAACTTGTGCTATATTATGCCGACGAAAGCCATGTCTGTACAAATGGATATGTTCCATATGGCTGGCAATTCAAGAATGAGGATGTTTACATCCCATCCGAGAAAGCTGCCCGGCTTAATATCTTTGGTATGATTACCAAAAGGAACCAATATAAAGGCTTTACCACAAAAGAGTCCATCAACGCAGACAAGATTGTGGACTATCTTGACAGATTCTCTTTCAATGTCACGAAGAAGACTGTAATTGTCTTGGACAATGCTTCTGTTCATAGAAATCGGAAGGTGAAAGAACTGAGGAAAATTTGGGAGAATAGAGGATTGTTCCTCGTCTATCTTCCACCTTATTCTCCAGAACTTAATCCTGCCGAGATTCTTTGGCGTATACTTAAGGGCAAATGGATAAGACCGATAGATTACGAGACTACGGACTCGCTTTTCTATTGTACGAACATGGCCTTGGCGTCTGTGGGTACGAACTTATTCGTGAATTATTCATATTTATAAAATTAATTTTGAACAGTTACTTATGCTATAGTTTTAGATATTTTTTATACTTTTGTGCCATGAACATGAAGTTTAACTAACATTCAGTTATTATGAAGAAGAAAAAAAGCTTGTTGCTTTTCTTGGCAGCAACTTCAGCCAGCTTTGTGCAGGCTGCCCCCCCCATTTCAAACTAGTTTTGCGGCTGGTATTGAAAATGTGCAAGAAAAAGGTCATACCTTTGTAAAAGGAAGAGTGATTGATTCAGAGGGAAATCCTCTGGTAGGTGTCACGGTGCAGATTGAAGGCACAAGCTATGGTGTTATCACAGATGCTGATGGTAACTACATACTGGAATTTCCATCTATGGCGCATCCTAAAATTGTATTTTCCAGCATTGGTTACAAATCGAAGAGTATTGAATTTCGTGGTGTAAAAGAGCAGAACATGATGCTGGAGTTGGATCATGTTGCGCTGGATGATCTCGTTGTCATCGGTTACGGCAGCAAGAGCCGTAGGAATGTAACTACCGCTATCTCTACCGTGAGTCAGGAACAGATAAGCAAGTTGGCTGCTACCACACCAACCCTCGATGGTCTTCTTCAGGGTACTGTAAAGGGCGTATTGGCTACTACCGCAAATGGTGAGCCTGGTTCATCTCTCAAGTTAAACATCCGCGGTATTACATCTCCTTATCCTAAATCGGGTAAAGGTAACAACAACCAGCCTCTTTATGTCATTGATGGCGTTCCTACCTTTATGGAGGATACCGGCATCAACCCGCTCATCAATATCTCACCAAACGATATTGAGAGTATCGATGTGCTGAAAGATGCCGCAGCTACTGCGATCTATGGATCACGTGGAGCCAATGGTGTCGTTATTGTCAAGACCAAGAACGGAAAGCGCAATGAGAAGACCAAGGTAGATTTCGGCTACACATTCTCGTTCAGTAATCCTATCAAAAACTATAAGCCATTGAACATTTCTGAATACAAGAATGTGCAGGACGAGATTCTGCGTAATACTATAGACGGCATGAATGACGGCAGTTCGATAGTAGGTATGTATGGTTTTGATTATATTCTTAACCAGTATGGAAATGTTTCGCTCAATGAAGAAACGGGTCTTTATACCTATAATGGTCTTAATGAGAGTCTTTATGGCAAGGATAATGTCAACTGGGCAGATGAGGTAATCAACAAGAATGCACCTACACATCAGTATAATGTGGCTGTCAGAGGTGGAAGCAACAAAACCAACTATTCTTTCTCTTTCAACGGAATGAACCAGGAAGGTCTGTTACTCAATGACCGTATGGAGCGATATGGTGCAAGACTCTCTATAGATTCTGAAATCAACAAATACATCACCGTGGGAGGTGTGCTTGATTATACCTATTCTTCACGCAAGAGTGGAAGCAACGATCCTGCCTTGGGATATGATAATGACGGATGGATGACCCGTCCGGATTTGGCTGTACGCGATGCGGATGGCAATTTCCAGCGTGTAGATAAGTTCGGTCTTTATACCGATACCTATAATGATGCCAATGCGGTAGCTAAACTCCAGCGCAAGACGAAGTATGAAAATGATCAGTTCTCTGGCAATGCTTATATTGATATTAAGCCTGTCAAGGGATTGACCCTTCATGCTGATGCCAATATATCCAGATTCATCTTCAGCAATAGTTATTTCTCGCCAAAGATTACACTCCCGGAACAGTTGGGTATGGAGCCAACATCAACCTTGGCTGAGAGCAACTATCGCAACACCAATACTTCTATCAATTTCCGTGCCGACTACAAGTTTACGCTTACCGAAGCTCATCGTTTTGACGTGATGGCTGGTTATAGTGCTGACAGGTATTGGAGCAAGGAACACGACCAGGCTTATAGTGGTTTTCCTAACGATGATGTATTGAACAATGCCAGTTCTGCAACCACCGTCAATAAGCCAACCGAGACTTATTCCAAGAGTGGTCTTAATTCTATCTATGGTCGTTTGAGCTATGATTTCCTCTCACGTTATCTGCTTGATTTCAGTCTTCGTTCCGATGAGTCATCAAAATTTGGACCGGGTAACAAGCGCGGTACTTTCCCTGCAGTTTCTCTGGCCTGGCGCATCAATCAAGAGCCTTTCCTGGAATCTGTAAGAGATATTGATGACCTGAAGTTCCGTTTGAGTTGGGGTAAGACTGGTTCCACCAACGTATCAGACTTTTCTTATATCCAATATTTCAATGGTAATCAGTATGGCGGACAGAGCGGACTCACCCTTGCTTCTACTTATCCAAACAAGAACATCAAGTGGGAGATGACAACCGAGTATAATGCTGGTGTCGACTTTACTTTATTCAATGGTCGTCTGACTGGTAGCTTTGATATCTATCATCGTAAGACTGATGGCGCCTTGGCTCCAGCTCCTATCGCCCTTGAGTTTGGTATCGGCACCTATTACAGCAATATTCTTGACCTTACCAACAATGGTTTTGAATTCTCTATCGGTGGTGATGTGGTTCGTACCAAGGATTTCACCTATAACACTATGCTCAGTATCTCATCCAACAGGAATAAGATTAGCAAGCTCAATGGTTCAACTCTCGATATGATGCATCAGGATCTCTATATGGAAGGCCATGCCATGGGAACCGTGAAGGGATATAAAGTGGCAGGCATCTACCAGAGTCAGGATCAGATTAGTAAGTTAAACGAACAGGCTATGGACAAGGGATATGATTTCTATCAGGATGGAGCTGCTGTAGGTGACTACATGTATGTAGATACCAATGGTGATGGCTATATTTCAGAGGCCGACCGTACGGCGATTGCCAACCCAGAGCCAAAGGTATTCGGAGGATGGTCAAACACCCTTTCATATAAGAATTTCACGCTCTCTATGCTCTTCCAGTATCAGTTTGGTGGTGATGCCTACTACAGCACGATGCAGGAATCAGCCAGTGGAGCCATCGGTATGAGTATCTTGCGCGAGATGTATGGCAACACCTGGACACCGGATCGCACCGATGCCAAGTATGCCAAGTTGATGTGGATGCCTAGTGTCTATACCAACACACAGGCCAACGACCGCTATGTATATTCCAACTCATACTTCCGTTTGCGCAACATCACGCTCTCTTATACCTTTGAGCCAGCATGGTTAGAGCGCTTGCATGTGAGTGGTGCATCGGTGTTCTTCACCGCTACCAATCTCTTTACCATTACCGATTGGCCAGGTTTGGATCCAGATATGGCAGCCACAAATGCCTTTACCAAGACAACCGAGACCAAGGATGTATATCCAATGAGCCGTTCGTTCTCATTCGGTCTCAAATTGCAATTCTAACTCATTCAAAGAAACGAAGATTATGAAACATATAAGATATCAATTTCTGGCGTTACTGTCAGTATCAGCGCTCACATTCACATCGTGCGACTTGATAGGCAGCATCGATGATATGGAACCAGACCATGTGGTAACCGATTTGAATTATATTACCGATGCCGCATCTGCTCAGACTGCTCTCAATGGTGTTTACGCTTCCTGGCGCAGTACAGGTGTATCTTACTTGAGATATGGTATCGCCTCTATGGCGCATACCCAGACTCAGGCGATGGTGATGGGTGTAGATGAGTTTGCGGCAGAAAACATCCAGACCAATAACAGTAATGTGGAGACTGCCTATACAGCCTACTACAATGTCATCAATACCGCCAACACCTTCCTGGTTCACATCAATAAGCAGATACCAGGCATGACAGAGGAAAAACGTACCGAGATGATTGCAGAGGCTCGTTGCCAGCGTGCTTTGGCTTATCTCACTCTCCTGAAATGTTTCGGAGAATACTGGAAGCTGGATTCCCAATACGGAGTCTGTCTCTTCAAGGATGAGTTGGTAAGAGATAACCAGGTTCGTCAGCGTTCATCTGTAGCTGAAACTTACAAGTTGATTTCTGAAGATCTCGATTATGCCATCGCTCATTGCGAACAGCATCCGGCAGACCATTATCATATGAGCAGTCTTTTTGCCAAGGCTTTGAAGGCAAAGATGTATTTTGCTCAGGGTAACTATCCGGAGGCAGCAAGATTATCTGAAGAAGTGATTAATGAGGCTGAAGCAGCAGGATATGAACTGGAGAGCGACTATGCTAATATCTTTACAGAACAGTTCAATTCCAAGGAGATGCTTTTCGCCCCTTATACTGCTAATCCGAATGAATTGATGGATGCTTCTTGGTTTGCCTTTTCTCCAGGATCACTCCTTAAAAAGGTGGCTGATGATTTGGTTCCTGATGATGAAACAGGGGGTGATATCGTTGTTCCAGATCCGGGAGAGGGTGGGGATGTAGTAGTTCCTAATCCAGGTGAAGGCGGTGATGTCGTGATTCCTGGTGGTGATGGTGGCGAAGGCGGTGATGTTGTATTGCCTGGCGGTGGAGATGATGGTGGAATAGTTATCCCTGGTGGTGATGGTGGTGATTTTCCATTCCCAGGTGAAGATGATGCTGCTTCCTACGATCCTCTTTATACTTGGGCATACACGGGTGAAGGCATGACTGGAATTGCCAAGTACAGCAAGTTGACTCCTGAGTTTATGTTCGAAGACTCCTATTACTTCATGCGCCTTGCCGAAGTTTATTATATCGCTGCCGAAGCAGAGGCTCGTCAGGGTCAGTATGCTAAGGCTCGTACGCTCTTGGCTACAGTCATCGAACGTGCTGGATATACTGAGGACGATGTGAACGCTATTGCCGACAGTGATCTTCTGGGTGAAATTCTCAAGCATAAGTTGTGTGATATGAGTAACGAAAATCTGGAAGAATGGTTCGATCTTTGCCGTTATAACCGTCAGGGTGGTTTCGAGAGTTGGACAGAAGATGAGAAAGCTGAACTTCCTAGCTTCCGCCGATATCTTCTTCCTATACCAAAGGCATCTATGGGAGCCAATAATCTTCTGGTTCAGAATCCGGAATATGTGAATCAATAAACATTATATAATAAATAAAATCGAGAAAAAATGAATAAGATGAAAATGAAAACTTGCATGATGACACTTGCCGGTCTTGTACTTGCAATGGCTGCCAGCGCGCAGAATTTTGTGATGAAAGGTAAGGTTAAAGGTAACGTGGACGGCTGTTCTGTCATGTTGCAGAAGTATGGATTGGAAGGTGTTACCAATCTGGATAGCGTTACAATCAAGAATGGTGAGTTCACCCTCAAGGGGGTAGTTAACCAGCCTGAGCAGTATCAGATGGTTATTGATATGAACAAGCCTGGTACAGCTGAGCCTGACTATCAGAAAATATTCTCAACAAGAGTCTATGTAGAGAATAAGCCGATGACCTACGATGTAGATCTTACCGGTTTTCCTGCAGAGCGTGATATGAGTATGATAGAGCCTGTAGTAAAGGGTTCTACCACTCAGGATATTTATCAGGCTTATCTTGAACTGATGTCACCTATTCAGGACAAGATGCACAAGATGGATGATAGTATCAACCAGACTACCGATTTGGCACAGCGTGTATCACTTGCCAAGGAAGCCATCAAGTTGCAGGAGGAAATGCGCCATCAGACCAGTCTGTTTATTCAGCAGCATACCACTTCTCTGGTAGCCTTCGACTTGCTTCTCGAGAGTTTCTCTTCTTTACCAACCCCATATACCTCTCAGCAGATTGACGAGATGATGGGCTGGTTGAAGAACGACTGGAGTTCTTCTGCACAATATCCGATGCTGCAGATGCAGGCAGAGATGGCAAAGCATACAGCTATCGGCAACCATTATATCGATGGTACCGTTGTCACTCCTGAAGGCAAGCAGGTGAAGCTTTCTTCACTTATCAAGAAGGGTGAATACACCATGTTGGAGTTTTGGGCTTCCTGGTGTCGTCCATGCCGTCAGGAGATTCCACATCTCAAGAAGGTACACGAGAAATACAAGGATTTCAACATCATCAGTATTTCCGTAGATGAGAGAGATGCCGACTGGAAAAAGGCAATGGCCAAGGAAGGAATGACCTGGACACAGGTTCGCAATCCTGAAGGTTTTGGCGGTATGGTGATGGGCGAGTATGGCATCAATGGTATTCCAGCCTGTCTCATCCTAGATAAGGATGGCAATTTCTATAAGACCAACATGCGTGGTGCTTATCTTGATGCTTTCCTGTTCGATTACTATAAAAAATAAAATAGTTTAGTGCATAAAAATATTCCCCGATATGAATCCTCAGTATTCCTGCAGGATTCGTATCGGGGAATTTTGTTGATGACTTGTATGAAGGATAGTTCTTCGCGTAATGAAAAGTTCTCTTTGTATTTACCAAGCCTCTAGTTTATCAGCAATCTCTGGCATCTTATTCTTTGTGAATACTGGATTCTTACCTTCCTTCTTCTGCTGGCGATAGTCTTTCAACAGGAAGACGGCCTGACGGGAAAGCAGGACGATGGCTGCGAGATTGCAGAGGGTGAGAAGAGCCATCGTGATATCTGCAAAACTCCATGCAAAATCCAGAGATACTACCGCTCCGACCATCACCATTGCTGCTACAGCAAGACGATAGACAAATACACCCAGCTTGGAGTCCCTGATATATCTCACATTGGTTTCTCCATAATAATAATTGCCGATGATGCTGCTAAAGGCAAACAGCCATATCATTACCGCAACAAACGGATTGCCGATGTTTCCGATTTCGTGGGTCAGGGCATCCTGGGTGAGTTGAATTCCATTTGAAGCCGTAAGATCCACACCGCTCACCAGAATAATGAAAGCGGTGCAGGAACATACTACCAGCGTATCTGTAAAAACGCCCAAAGCCTGTATCAATCCCTGTTTTACAGGATGACTGACTGTAGCTACCGCAGCAGCATTCGGTGCACTACCTTCACCTGCTTCATTACTGAACAGACCTCGCTTGATACCCTGTATCACAGTAACGCCAAGAACTCCGCCAGCAGCCTGATTGAATCCGAAAGCATTCTCAACAATGGTAAGTAGAACCTTTGGCAGACTGGTGATATTCCAAACAACAACACCTACAGCTATCAGAAGGTAAATGACAGCCATCACTGGAACCACGGTAGAAGAGAACTTTGCCACTCTATGGATGCCACCGAAGATGATGAGCAGGGTGAGCACAGTGAGGGCAATTCCCATGGTGGCAGGTTCTATGCCAAAAGCCTTCTGCCATGCCAGGCAGATAGTATTGCTCTGCACTGAATTATAGGCAAAGCCGAAGGTAATGATCATCAGCACGGCAAAAAGAATACCCATCCATCCCTTTCCCAAACCATACTTCATATAATAGGCTGGTCCGCCATAGAAAGATGTTTTGCCTTTCCGCTTGTAAAGTTGGGCGAGAGTTGATTCTATGAAAGCGGATGCTGAGCCCAGCAAAGCCAGCATCCACATCCAGAATACGGCTCCCGGTCCACCGATGCTGACAGCAGTAGCCACACCGGCAAGATTACCGGTTCCAATACGACTAGCCAATGCTACCACGAATGCCTGGAAGGAAGAAATGTGTTTCATTTCGCCATCCACTTTCACCTCCATCGACAGTTCATCGTGTCCTATTTCTTCCGGTTGTACCTTGTCGGGATGAATCAGCAGCCCGATCATCTCTCTGATAAGGCGGAACTGGACGAAACGAGTACGCCAAGTGAAAAACAGGGCACAGCATATCAAGACGGTGATGATGATATACGACCAAAGGAAATCGCTAACCTGAACTAAAATGTTTTGTATTGAATCTATCATTTATCTATTTAAACCTTATTATTTCTTTACTTTTTTATAACCTTCAGAACCTGGTCAGCAATACTTTTCATTCCCTTGATAGTAGGGTGACCGTTTTTCTTATCAATATCATGAAGAGCAATGACTGGAACCTGATATTTGTTGCAGATCTTTTTTACCGACTCATTGATTACATCCTTGAGTTCAGAGTTTAAGATGAAATATACCTCTACATTAGGATAATGCTGTCGTATATCAGAAAGCAGCTTGGCCATGGCTGGGCGGAAACAATACAAATCTGCGCGCTTCCAGTCGCTATACTGATAGTTGCCGAGCGGGGCATCAGCCCAGTTGTCATTCGTAGCACCGCAAATCAGGATGATATCCGGATTGCCAAGAAGAGAACTGCGGGTGATGAAAGAACGGTCGGTATAATCTGCATCATTATAGCCAGTGTTGCAGATGGTAGCACCAGAATAGGAATTGATATTTCCCATCTTATAGCCTCCTTCCTTGATAACTTGCCACCACCAGGTTTGCTCAACCTTGTTTACATCTGTAGTTTCTGGTGGAGTAGTAGGTGAGTACCAGGTGGCATAACCCTTAGGAATGAACCCCTCGAAAGTGGAATACGAGTCACCGAGAACGGCAACGGTCTGCTTCACCTGTGCCATGAGCGGCATGAAGGTGAGCATAATGAAAGAAATGATAATCGTAAATCTTTTCATGATGCTTGTTCTTGTTTTAATGCTTCTTATGTAATTCTGCTGCAAAAGTAATATAAATATGTGAATAGACAAAAAATATCGGAGGAAAATTCATCTTTCTGTTTCTATTTTTGTCTAAAACTAAGCATGATTTGAGTTATACCATTCTATCATGTGCGCGCTCAAGCGCATATGCACACAAGCGCACGCATGCATATATATAATAATGTATACACAATAAATCGTCATGCTAAAATCTTTATAAATGTTAAATACTTGCTGAAAAAGCAACTTTTTTGCGAAAAGATTTGGTGGAATGAAAAATAGTTAGTACTTT
>DAWDAD010000010.1:0-54139 GCA_052356385.1 Prevotella sp. | reverse complement strand
TACGTTCCAACCTCTCTTATTCTCCTTTGGCTGCTTTAGAGCTTTATGTTAATAAATCTAACTCGCAGTTTTGCGGGGCGAGAAACATAGAGTTATGCCAGAGAAAGCACCGTTTCTTGTTGGTAGAAGTTTCTCGCTTGTGAGTTTTACGCATAAAGCAAAAGCGTGACAGTGACAGTTACAGTTTCATTTTCTTCTTCTCCTCCTATCCCCAAAAATGGTAAAGAGAAATTTTATATTTATATATATATATAAATATAACTATCTAATTATACTTTTTTCACACTTCGGACTTCTTGAAGGGAAAGTTGCGGAAAACAAAACTGTAACTGTCACTGTCACGCTTTGGGCAGTCTTGGAGAGGTGGAAGAGTTCAACTGTACAGTTAGAAAGAGTTCTGTCATGCCTTTGCCATATTTATTTTCATTTTTTCCGAAAAATCCTTGCTTGTTTCAAAAATAAATTGTACTTTTGGAGCATGAATAATAAGCTATTCTTATCTTATGTATGATAAAAGCATGAAAGTTAGCGAGTTATCTCATAGTAAACAACTAACGGTGAAAACCATAAACCAGAACGCAAGCCCCGCTTGGCAGAGTGAACGCTCTCCAGGCGGGGTTTCTGTATTCATAAATTGATAATAGTGAATGAAGAATAATGTTTTTGACTGGCATCACAGTCTCTTCTATGGCGAGAAACTTAGGTTTAGTGATTTCGACACTAAGAATCCTACATCGCTAGACGCATTGCTCAAGAAAATCTATATGCTTGCGCAAGAACGCGGTTTTATGCCGATGAGGGATTCGCTCCCTGCATTCAATGCCGCCTATTATGTGGCTGCCTGCTTAACTAATACGGAGAACCTGAATGAGTCTTTTAGTTGGGAGAAGATGAATTCGGCGACAGAAAATATCTGGCGGGATCATGCTAGGAGACGCAATCGGAGTTACGGGGATTCTTGCTCCATGGGTCAGCTTATACTCGTGAGATGGATGGTTTATGCCATTTTGTCTCGCCAGGAGTGTATATCTGATGAGATGAAGTCTTTTCTGCAGGTCTTCAGAAAAAAACTTCTGAAGATTGTTACAGCTGATAACTTTTGTTTATTAGAAAGTCCTTCCTTTTGTTTAGACATTCCTGATGTGATAGATAAATGGATATATAGATATCACACGGATTTGCGCCCTCATCCTCTGCATCCCAAGCATTATCCCTCTGATCTCTGGGAGAGTGTAGTTTGCGAGTATAGTCTGGCTGAATTGAAGTTGCAATTGACTTTCTTTCCTACGATACAAGAGCAAATGGCGTTCTTAAAGTGGGCTAAGGAGGCATCTGATAAGTTTGGTACTTTACATCTTCCATTTCCTGCTGATTCGTCAGATTTGCCATTTCCTCCACCCTCGTCAGGCTCGCCTTTCCCTTCTTCAGGAATTGGTCCTTTACTGTAGTAACTTAACTTCATTATATCGGAATGGAAATAACAGATGAATTATATGCCGACCTTTCCAAGCGAATAAAGGCCGGAGAGTTTTTGAAGAAGAGGGATGCCTCTTCCAGCAGTCTGCCCTCTCTCCCTGAGGGTGCAGATGAGCGTATGCAGTCGTTTTACGAAGATTGCAAGGCATCGCGTGCTTTGGACGAGAAGAAGATCAAGGCCTTGGAAAATGAGATCCAGGCTTTGAAAGATGAGGCAAAGGCACGGATGGTGCGCAATGATGCGAATGAAGCGATTGTAGAGTTCAATTCAGCGTTGGAAACTGATTACGATAATTACAAGGCTGAGTCGGAGAAGACCATCGCTACGCTGAAGGAGGCGCTGGATGATGCCCGAAAGTTATCTACTGATGCCTTGGACAGAAATAAGAAACTGCTGAAGGAAATTGAGCGGTTGAGAGCCAAGAATGAAACACTTAGCAGTTTTGAAGCTATATCATATAAGCGTATGCCGCCACCTGTGCATGAAGAAAGCGGGAAAGATGATGGCAGCAAGGCAAAGGCCAAGATTGCAAAGAAGATCATTAAGGCTGGCGTGGATTATGCTTCTGATATTGCAAAGGTAAAAACCCCGGAGGATGGACACATGTGTATGCGCTTGCTTGACTATATGCTGGAAGAGGGTGTAAAGAAGGAGCTCTCTCATGACAAGGATACCCAATATGAACTGGGTAACATGATTCTGGGTATCATTCCAAACCGTGACAGGGCAATAGAGGAAATGAATGCCCGTAAGGTTGAAAATGAAGCTAGAGTTGTAGTCAGCAACGGCGGAATTTACAATAACGAGGTAAACAGTCAGCATGTCGTTCCGCAGAGCATGGACAATGTCCTGCCTGGAGAAGGGATGCCGCAGAATAAGTTGGAGGATATGCCGCAGAATAATTGGGGAGGTGATCAGCAATGAAAGAGAATCGGAAAGAATCTAAGGTCGTCATCTGTCCTGGTGCTATCTACAACGGATATGTTGAGCACCAGAATATCTTTGGCGTGATGAATGTATATCCATCGGGTGGAGGTGAAGCTGGGCAGAAGAGCCAGAGCATGGCTCATGTCGGGCAGATTGGGAAGCCATCCCACAAGGGCAGAAACAGCGAGCACCTCTTTGCTCTCGACGATGCCTGCTACTGCAAGGATGAGGTGGAAACCCGCCAGCAGGTAAGCCTCTTCTGCCGATTCCTGAAGCAGAACGAGATGCAGGGCGAGCCTATCAGTGCTAAGGTGGATTCGCCCCTGAACATCGCCATTTTCTCTTTTGTGAGACATTGGAAGAAACTGGGTGTTATTCCTCCAAAACGAGTGGTGGGTGTAAACACCATCTTCAGATTCCTCTCGGAAGATTGCCGCATCAGCAACTATGCTACGGGCAAATCTTTCTATAATGCCTTCAATGGTAGAGAACCGAAACCGGATGCCGATATCGAGCGGAAAGTTGATGCTTTTTTCGAAGAAAACAGGTTTGATGATTGATGCTTTTTTCGAAAAAAATAGGTTTAATAATTAATCCTATTTTTCCTAAAAATCCTATTGGGAAAATTGCCGTATCTTTGCCCCGTAATCAGATGATAAGTCTGGTTACGGGGCTTTTTCATATACCGAGAAAACTGGTACCATTTCGAAGTTTCATGATGAGCCTGATATAGAATATAATTTATGTTTTAGATTAGTTTAAAGATTAGTTTTAAAAGTTAGATCATGAAGGAAAAAATGAAAATCGTTAAGCTCCTTGCCACTCAGAGTGGAACGAGCCAGCAGACAGGTAAGCCTTGGAAATCTCGCGAGGTGGTTGTTGAGAGTGTGCAGAATGCAATGCATCCCGACCAGTATGTTGCCCGACTCTTTGGTGAGGCGGTGGATAAGTTTACGGCTCAGGAGGGTGAGGTGATTGGCATCGAACTCCGCCATAGCGTAAGAGAGTATAACGGCCGCTATTATGGCGAGACAAGCATCGCTGACTTTGAGCAGGTGCAGCCGTTTTAAGGGTGATTAGCAGAAAATTAAAGCTTTTTACTAATCACAAAGTTCAACCTCAAAATTAAAAATATTATGTATATTAAGTTACAGATTTCAGACGAAGTGTATAAGGCTCTTGTAGCCAGTGGAAAACGCAAGAGAGGCTCTATAGCCCTGGTAGGTCCTAAGGAGGGCAACTTCAATGCCTTCTCCAGCGGTAAGGTGAGAACCAAGCCCCGCAAGTTTGTCAAGCTGCCTCATGGGGTGGCCAGTGTAGATGAGGATTATGTGAGACTGCATCTCAACATCAACCGTCAGGAGACCGATATTGAGCCAGCCGAAGCCATCCGCTGCGAGAGTGAGGATGCGAGTGAATTTATCTTTAACAATCGCCTATGAGTTTCGGAATATCCAATAGTGTAATGAGCAGGGTGGTGCAGGTTTGCACCACCGAGCTCTTCCACCAGGCTACCAGGAGCAGCGTGGTGAAGGATGTTTGTTCGCAGATAGCTGATGCGCTGGAGAGCAAGCGTCGTGGGGAGATGAATAACGAGGATTTCGAGACGCTGAAGACTCAGCTCAAGAAGCGCCTTCCGATACTTACTCCTCATGCCACCTTCAGGAATGGCCGCAGATGCAACAGCGATGCCATCCCCAGCGGCTTTTCCATCTATGATATCGACCATATCCCGAATCCTCGTGGATATTGGGAAGAGAAGAAGAAGCTGCTGGCAGAAAAGAAGATTGGGGTATTCATGGCTTCCGGGGATTTGCAAGCCCCGGAAAGCAAGGAGCCGGCCGGCTCTAAGCAGATGATCAGCGTTCTCGATCTGATAGTCCTGGTTCATGTAACTCCCTCTTCCGAGGGGTTGCGCCTCGTCTTTATCATTCCTGATGGTATGTCGCTGGCTGATGCCCAGAAATGGATGTCGCAGCAGCTGGGAGATGGGGAATATGATGTATGCGTGAAGGATCTGGCTCGTCCGTCTTTCATCGTTCCCGAAGACTATATCCTCTTTATCAATAATGAGGAATTGTTTAAGGAAAGAAAATTCACATTTAATAATTCAATTACTAATTCAGATGTTCAAGACAATCGACTTCCGGGCACTCACAGCCATCCTGCTGTTTCTTCTGGCTCTGCTATTCAGCCTGCCCAATCTGGTGATAGCAATGGTACTGCTGCTGGTGATCTCAGCCCTGCTGGAGCTCATCCTGCTGCTTGCCCGGAAATCTTCCCCACAGAGTATCAAGGCATTCCCTATTATCAGCTCATCCGCAAGCTGATAGAACTGCTTGGCGGCGAGCCGGAGCACGGATCGCGTAATTCATTTATCTTTACGCTTTCCTGCTATCTCCGCTACCTTTGCGATGACAATCCGGCATGGATCAAGCAGATCATTCCCATCTTCGGCGAAGACCAGAAACGAGCCTTCACCACCGTGGAGAGTGCCTGTAGCAGAAAGCAGTCGCACCGCATGCCCAGCATTGTGCGTACAGCCATCAAACTGGCTCAGGAGGCTGACAGCAAGGCGAAGGGGGAGGGAAGCTATGATGATGAAGATTTCGGCGATATCCATAATCCCGATTCCTATTTCTACAACATCCATCAGATGCCGCAGAAACTGCCCAAGCTCATCAAACTCCTCATCTCCAAGACGCCTTCCATCTATCGCCCTGCGGTATCTCAGGCTGTATTTCCGCCGCTGGCTTCGCATCTCCTGGAAACCCGATTCCGCTATATTGATAATGTAGAGCACGAAGCAACACTATCGTCAATCCTCTGCGCACCGACAGGAAGCGGAAAGGAGGCGATTACCCAACCGATCAACAGAATCATGGCGGATATCAGAAGACGTGACGCCGAGCAGCGTGAACGTGAAAGAAAATGGAAGGATGAATGCAACAGCAAGGGAGCCAACAAGGATAGGCGTGAACGTCCGGAAGGGCTTGTGATACAGGAGGTAAATATCGATATGACCAATCCGGCATTCGTGCTCCGCATGAAGGAAGCTGCGAATCATTTCCTCTATGCCAAGGTAAACGAACTGAACCTCTTCGATGCCCTCAAGGGCAAGACCAACCAGCATTTCCGCATCATGGAGCTGGCTTTCGACCTGGGCAATTACGGACAGGACCGAGTGGGCACCCAGAGCGTCACCGAGACGGTGAAGGTACGTTTTAACTGGAACGCCTGCTGTACTCCCAAGAAGTGCAGAGATTATTTCCGCAAGGTGGTAACCGATGGACCTATCTCCCGCATCTCGTTTGCCACCATCGAGCGTCGTCCCTGCGGTTCGGATATCCCCGTATATGGCACCTATGATGCCGCCTTTGATGAGGAACTGAAGCCCTACATCGACAATCTCCTGAAGGCGAGAGGGCTGGTAAACTGTCCGCAGGCGATGCGCCTAGCCAAGACTTTGGTGGAGGAAAATGCCGAGTTTTCGCGTCTCTCTCAGAACTATGTCTTCGAGAATCTGAGCTTTCGTGCCAACGTCATTGCCTATCTCAAGGCGTGCGTGCTCTATGTGGCCAATGGCATGAAGTGGGAGAAGTCGATTGAGGATTTCGTGAGATGGAGCGAGCGGTATGATCTGTGGTGCAAGTTAAAATTATTCGGACAGATGATTTATGATGCCGACAATGATGGCTCTGATATCCGGAAGACTTCGCCAAGAGGACCGATGAATCTGCTGGAGCTTCTGCCTGATGAATTCTCGCTCGATGATTATGTAAAGGTGAGACAGAAAGAGGGTTATGAAGACAACATCTCGAAGGCGAAGGTAGCGCTCAGACAATGGGAGCACCGGGGATATGTGGTAAGGATAGATCGTGACAGTGACAGTTACAGTTTTATTTTCCGCAAGTTGAAGTTTCTGAAAGGTTCATCCTCCACTTCTTCCGGATCATCCTCCACTCCTTCTTCTTAGTAGTAATTAAATAATCTTATGCAAGTAGTAATTAAATAATCTTATGCTTATGGAAATAGTTTTAGAACGAATAGCCAAGAAAAATACTTATACCATCGGCAGACTGTATCTGCTTGCCGATGGTGATGTGATTCGCAAGTCGCTTTCGGGCAAGCGAGCTGGTGACAAGCGCAGCTTCAGACATAGTTTTGATATGCAGAAGTTGTCTGATGATACCTACTTCTGTGATACGATGGAGCCTACCTGGCGCAATCTGAAAGGGGTGGATCTGAAACCTCAGGAGGTGAATGCCAAGTATAGCAGGGTAAGCGGCAAAGTGGCGAGGAAGATTCCTGGCCACACAGCTATCCCCGAGGGTTCGTATCGCGTGCTCATCACTTTTTCGCCCCGTTTCAGGCAGTGGCTGCCGTATGTGCAGGGTGTGCCCGGTTTTGAGGGCATCCGCATCCATGCCGGCAATTATCCCGACGATACTCAGGGCTGCATCCTGTTGGGCGAGAACAGGCTGAAGGGCATGGTGGTGAACTCCCGCATCTGGCTCACCCGCCTGATGAAGCGGATGGAGGAGGCGCAGCAGCAGGGAGAAACGGTTTGGATCACGATTATCTGATGATGGGGGTGAAGATTGTTAGATGAAACAGAAGTATATTCTGTGAATTTGTTGACCTGCAGTTGGTAAAACTTAAAAGGTAGATTTTGCACGCACGCGTGCAAAATCTACCAATCTTTATTCAAGTTTCGCATGTAAACTCCATACGCCTTGAAAGGGCGTGTGGGTGAGATACTTGCGAAACTTCAGTATTTTAAACGAAAGTGATTACGATTTCACTGTTGTTAATACATAAGCCTATATAGTAAGGCTAAGCGCTCCAAATTTCTTCGACATATCCTGCAAGGCTGTCCTGAGGATAGCAAGTTCGTCAGGAGAGAATTGGGAGGTCTTTCCGTTAACGATATTGCCGTTCATCTTATGTGCTAGCCAAGAGCGCGATTTGCCAAAGTAAGCCTTGGCGATGTAAGCCATGGAAACCATGTCTGTAATCTCGCCCAGTTTCTCTGCCATAGTCAGTTCCTTGACCTTCTGCTCAGTATGCTTGGTCATATATCCAACAGCCACGGCAAAAGCCTTAGGGTCAATACTTTTGAGAATATTCATCTGACGACGAACCTCATCTTTCTCCTCTTCAGTTTGGGCTGCTCTGTTTTGTACAGCTAGAGCTTTCACCTTATCAATCATCTCTGTATATTCCATAATCTTATTTTTTAAGTTTTAAAGGAATGAGGTCCGCATGAGACCTTATTTCTTTTTGTTCTTTATTTTATTCTCTAACTCTGCGATTTCTTTTTCTGCTACCCTCTTGAAGGTATCGGGAAACTCTTGCCAATACTCTAGGTAGAAAAGCAAATCGTCTTCATTTGATTAACAGAGAATTACCATTTTACCTGAAAAGTTGGTGACCTTCATCAGATGAACAATGGGGGGGCACAAGTCTAAATAATGGCAGACGAGGACGGGCTTTCAGCCCGTTTCAACCGTACAGTTAGATATCTTCGACTGTACGGTTGAAATAGTTTTATATCTCCTCGCAAGCCACCATTTCCGCTCCGCGGTAGATGACCACCAGCTTGTGGAGCTTTGTAGTCTTTACCGCCTCTCTGACCATATCACTTTCCGCATAGCGGGAGATTTGAGCTGAAGCCTCCTCGAAGAGCTTTTTCACTTGCTCATCGGTGGTTTGGCTCTTGCAATATTTCAACTCGATGATATATGAATCCACCATGTCCTTGTAGATGTCACAGAGCGGAGAGAGGAAGATGTCGGCATAGCCGCCGTCATTGTCCAGCTCAGAGATAGGGCGATAGAACTTGTTCTGGCTCGTCATCGCCAAGGTGAAGCCATGCACGAAAGCCTCTCCCTTCTGCTTGTCTCGCTGTGAGGAGTACTTCTTCAGGCAGTCGGCGATATATTCAAAGTATGGCTTGAATTGTCCATCGTATGCCAGTTTGCTCTCCAGTTTACCCTTGCTATATCTATCATATACCAAGTCATTCTCCTTGTAGGTGTCGAGCAGGTAGGTGTACATCTGGTCACGCACCACCTCATTCGGGATGATGAACTTGGTCTCACCCTTGTATGTTCCGTCTATCGTCACCATGCCGAAATAGAACAGCAGGCTGAGGAAGTTGTCTGGGTCGTTGATTCGCTCGGCAGGGAAGTTCTCGTTGAGCGTGCCTATCACGAATCCCTGGGTTACCAACTGCTGGATGATGCTGGCATCGTGGGCGAACTCCTTGTCGTGGCGGATGAGCATTCGCATCTTGTCATAGTCGATACGGATGTTGGTCTCTACCATGGAGTCGGGGATGTCGTACTCATTATCTATATAGTTGCTAATGAAATTGAGCACCATCACGGAGTTGTACATCGTGGTCTTGCCATAGCTCTTGACGGCAAAGCAATAGTTGTCGTACCAAGGCTTCATCACCTTGATCAGCTCATCGGTGGTGTGATTGAACGGCAGGACGCTGCCGTAATAATCCAGCATCTCTCTCACTTCTTCCTCGGTAAATCCCGTCATCTCATTGAAGTCAGGTGAGAGCGAGTAGTTGGTTCCGATGTTGAATCCGCTAGTCAGGTCATCCATGGTCACAGGGCTTACTCCCGTGACGAACACTCTGCCCAGGGTATTGCCAGCCGCACCCTTGATGGTGTTGAAGAACTGGCGCAAGTATCCCTCTCCGTGGGTCTGGTTGCGATACCTCATAAGATGCTCCTCATGGGCGAGAATCATGTTGGTGAAGTTGTCGTACTCATCGATGAAGAGATAAATCTTCTTTCCCACCTCCTGGCATTTCTGGCAAAGAAACCTCAGTTGAGACACTGCATCTGTTAACTTTTCCATTCCTTCCTTGGTATTGGCAGGAAGAATATGTGCATAAATGTCACAAAAGAAATTGAATACAAGGCGACAATGGTTGTCCAGTCCATTCTTATAATCATCCAATCCTGCTGCCACCTCGGCAAAATTGAGGTGGATGATGAGATATGTATTATGCTCTGGCGTAGGATTCTGCCCGATGTATAGCTTGCCAAAGATTTCCTCAAACTTGTCTTTCTTGTTGATGTCATAGTAATTCTCAAGCATGGAGAGAGTAAGTGTCTTGCCGAAACGGCGAGGGCGAATGAAGAAGAAATACTTGTTGGATTCTTCTATTTGCTCGATGAAAGGAGTCTTGTCCACATAGTAACAATCCTCTTTTATGACATCCTCAAAGTTCTGCATGCCGTATGGTATGCGCTTGCGATAAATGCGCTTTGGTCTTACTATCATAACTCAGTTTGATTATTCGTTTTTGAATCTGATGGCAAAGATAATACTTTATCTCCTAATCTCCAAAACTTTTCGCGAAAAACTTCTACCGAGTATGCTTTTCCTTTTATTGGGGGATTACAAATCCGCCGGGAACGCATCCATAAAATGAACCCCACCACAAATCTCCAGCCGAAAACGAAGAAGCCCGATTCTGAATCTCTATGATTCGGAACCGGGCTCCAGGACTTAGTATCGAAAAAAATTAAAAATAGTCTTACTTGAAGTATCTCTTGTAAAGACCTGCGAAACCTGCACAGTGGCGAGCCTCGTCTTTAGCCATCTCATGAACAGTATCGTGGATAGCATCAGAACCCTGCTCCTTGGCAAGCTTGGCAATGCGGAACTTGTCCTCGCAAGCACCCTTCTCAGCTGCGATGCGAGCCTCGAGATTGCTCTTGGTATCACCCAAAACCTCACCCAGCAACTCTGCAAAGCGAGATGCATGGTCAGCCTCCTCGAAAGCATAACGCTTGTAAGCCTCTGCAATCTCTGGATAACCCTCGCGGTCTGCCTGACGAGCCATTGCAAGATACATACCTACCTCGCCACACTCACCTGCAAAGTGATCCTTCAATCCCTTGATGACCTCCTCATTGACGCTATCCTTATATGCCTGACCGAGAACGTGTACAGTAGCGAATGTCAAATCATCATCCACTGTATCTTCCATCTCCTTGAACTTGCTGGCTGGAGCCTTGCAAATAGGGCACTTCTCTGGTGCCTCTGTACCCTCGTAGATGTAACCACAAACGGTGCAAATAAATTTCTTCTTCATAATGTTAATGTTTTAAAAATGTTCTTGTGTTGTATTATCTTATTACTATTAATTCTCTTGTCTTACGAATCATTTCGGCTTTCTGTTCCCGTTAATTCGTCTTCTTCTCCATCTTCTGGGCGCAAGCTGAACAGATGCCCTTGTAGTAGAGCTGTTCCTCCTGCACGATGTTTCCATCTATCACCTTGGTCTCTGTTACCCGTGGTGCTGGCTCATCGAAGAGGTCGATGATCTTGCCGCAGTTCTTGCAGTAGAAGTGAACGTGTGGCTCGATGTTGCCATCATAGCATACGCGATGCTCGTCGATGGTGATCATCTGGGCTGCATTTACCTCACTCAGCATGCGGAGCGTGTTATACACTGTGGTACGGCTTAGGGTCGGTACCTTGTTCTCCAAAGCTTTGTAAACATCTTCGATGTTTGGGTGGGTAGGGTGCTTGATCAGGTAGTCCAGGATTGCCAGTCTCTGTACTGATGGTCTGATGCCTTTCTCTACCAATCTGTTGTAAGCTTCTGTTTTTTTCATATTCCTATCTCTTGATTGATTTTTACGTTTGCAAAGGTAATGAATTTATTTCTATCTACCAAATAATTCTGTAAAATATCCAAAATAATAGGTATTATTTTTAGATAATTTACAGAATTAAATGTTTATTCACAAAAAAGAGGTTATTTTCCGGTCTTTACGCCCAGGAATTTATCTACCATCATCAGCTGGTTGAGCTGGAAGGCTGGCTTGCATGCCTTCTTTGCCTTGAACTTGATGGTGAAGAGATCGCGGGTGCCCTCTACGGCTGGCTGCTCACCGATGTTGACGAAGGTAGGGTAGAGCACCTTGCTGCCATCTGAGTGCAGACGGTCCTTGGTGAGGTTCTCCATCTTGCCCATATCCTTCACATCCACTCCGATGAACTCGTATTCGGTGGCGCTGTATGGCAGGGCGAAGCTCAGGGCATTGAGCGATACGAGACCCTTGCCCTTTATGGTGAGGGTGATGGTTTCGCCTGCCTTATACACCTTCTTGTCTGCTGCGAGACTGATGCTGCCCTCTACGGCTGGCACCTTCTTGCTGCTTACTCCGCTCTTGAGCTGGGTAGCCACCACGGAGATATCGTAGGCGTCGATGAGACCGTTGCCGTTGATATCGCCCTTGCTTACGTAGCCCTCGAAGTCCTTGTCGCCCCTGCGCAATCCGCAGTAGTTGAGGTAAGAGGTGAAGTCGTTCTCGTCGATGCGGCCGTCGTGGTTGATGTCGCCAGCCTTCTCCATCTTGCTGCCCGGAACCTTGAATACGTACATCTCGGCACCCGAACCCATTCCGCCTCGGGCTTCCTCTACGGTCATCCTGATGTACTGAGCCTCTGGGTTGCCCTGGAACTGGTATTCCTTCACGGCATTCTCGTTCTTCCAGTCGAAGCTTCCGGTCTCGGTCCAGTTGATTCCGTCGTTGCTGATGGCGAACTTACCCTTCTGGATCTGTCCGTTGGTTTCGCGCTCAGAAGCCGGGAGATAGTGAATCTTCTCGAGCTTGGCGATGCCGTTGAGGTTGAGGGTTACATCGAATGGCAGCACACCTTCCTTCTTGTAGTAGTCGGTATGCCAGAAGTTCTTCTCGTTGAAGTCGAACATCTTCGAAACTTCCAGTCCTTCCCAGTCCTTCGTAGAGTTGGTGGCTGTGATATTGCGGATGGCTTCATCGAGAGGGTCCTTGATGGTATGCGCCTGAACGGTGGTCCATTCAGAAACACCGTCCTTGTTCACGGCTCTCACCTGCACCTCGTAATCGGTTTCCGGCTTCAGGTTCTCGATGGTGAACTCGTTGCTGCGGATGGTGGAATGAATCACGCCATCCACCTTTACCTCATAGTAGTCGGCGTTGGCCTGCTTGTTCCAGGTAGCCACCAGCTCGAATGCCTTGTTAGGGCTCTGGCTGTCCTTCATCGTTACCTGAGGGGCAGCGAGGGCACCGGTGGCGTGGAGCAGCACATCGGCATCATCCATCTGATAGCCATCCATGCGGAGCTCTACATCGTTGGCAGTGATGTCGGTCTTCGCCAGTCGTACATAAACCATCGGATTCTTGCGGATATCCATCTTCTCGAAGTCGCTGCCCGGTGTGGCGAAGCGGTTGAGCTGAGGAGCCTCGTCGAAGAACCATGCATTTCCGGTTTTGCGGAGTTCATCGAGCGAATTCACCTGGGTCAGCTTCACGCTCTTTCCGCCAATCTTCGCCGCCAGCTTCTTAGGTATCTGGCTCAGATTGATGCGCAGTTCTGTAGCCTGGTTCTTCTCCTGACCCTGGAAGTGGCCCGTGGTCTTGTAGATATGTACGTTGAGACGGTCCTTCTGCAGGGAA
The DNA here is from genome assembly GCA_052356385.1 of Prevotella sp. Lineage (GTDB taxonomy): Bacteria > Bacteroidota > Bacteroidia > Bacteroidales > Bacteroidaceae > Prevotella. Next base: position 41,254 of record DAWDAD010000010.1, on the reverse strand, counting down.
GAGGTGATGTGGGTGGTGGCGTGCTCGCCCAGGCGGTAAAGCTCGGTCTTGCCGTCATCATCATAGAGGGCGTAATGGGTTTCGCCGTATGGATAGAGTTCGAAGATGCGCTGGGTGTTGTCTATCTGCGATACGTTGTTGTTAGGATTTACCATCGGGATGATGGCTCCTCGCTTCACGAAGACAGGCAGTTTCCAGTAGGGAGCCTCAAACTCGTTGATGATTCTTCCACCTTTATATATATGTCCGCTGAAGTAATCCACCCATTCGCCCTGAGGCAGGTAGATGCCGTTGCGGATATCGTTGCCCTCCTTATCCATCTTGGTTTCCTTGTAGATAGGAGCCACGAGGAACGACGGACCGCACATAAACTGATACTGCGTTGCCTTGCCCAGGGTATAAGGATTGGCATCGTCGAGGAACATCGCTCTTACCAGCGGCTTGCCGGTTACAGCTTCGTGGGCTGCTGTGTAGATGTATGGCATCAGCTCTGACTTGAGCTTCAGATACCAGCGGTTGACGGAAGTAACCGGTTCGCCCAGGATATGAGGATACTTGGCATTGCTGCCCCAGCCATCCATGTTCAGACCCATTGCGGTGAAGGCCTTCCATTCGAATTCTCGCATGTTGACGATTGGATTCTTTCCGCCGAAGATACCGTCGTTGTCGCATGTGATGTTGGAGATACCCGAAAGTCCGGCTCCGATGAAGGTAGGGATGTGGAAGCGGATGTATTCCCAGTCGCCGCCCGTCTGGTCGCCCGACCAGACGGATGCATATCGCTGTGTACCCGCCCATCCATCGAGCGAGATGATGAACGGGCGGGCATTCCCGCCATAGTAAGGCATGATCTGAGCCACATCAGCCACACCGTTCAATCCGAAGGAATAGCCGTCGCCTACCCAAGCCACATCGGTCTTGAGCACTCTTACGCCAGCGGTTCCCACCTCCTTCACGATGTCGCGCTGCAGGAGCGCCTCGATGCTGTCTTTCGGATGCAGGTCTGACTGGGTCCAGAGTCCGATTTCCACACCGTGCTTGCGGGCGTAATCACCGAATTTCTTCAGGTTCTGGATGTTGCCGTCCAGGGTACTCTCCTGACCGTATCCGGCTCCGTATCCATCGTTTGGCAGGAACCATCCCAGCGGCATGTCGTGCTTGATGTATCGGTCGATTGCCGCACGTGCTGAGAACTGGTAGTTGTTCTTCTCGCCATTCAGTGATTCCTTGATTCCGGTCTTGTCGCTGGCACTCTCCTTATACGCCTTTCCATCCTCGAACACCATGGTTCGGCCCTTGTCGGCCTCCTTCCAGTAGTCGCGGTTGTAGGCATTGAGATGTCCCTCGTAGAAGCCGAACTTAGGGAGGAGTACAGGGTTGCCGGTGAGCTGGTAATAGCCATCGAGCAGATCGGTAGGCTTTTTGCCCACCATGAAGAAAACGTCTAAGTTCCTGGATTCGTGAGAGAGTTCTACCTTTCCGTTTTGGGTAGAACCGAAGTCGTAGAGACCTGGCTTGAAGGTGTACCACATGAAGCCGTAGCCAGCGGTTGACCAATAGAATGGGGCAGGGGAAGCCACTCCGCCATCTACCCAGTTGTTGGTGTTGACGATTTCGATTTTCTCACCCTTGTGAGAGAATCTTCCGTTCTGTACGCCGCCACCGAAGAAATACTCATCCGGCTGTTCGCGCAGGCTGAGGGTTACCTTTTCGGGTGTAAACTGTGCCGGAGCGCTCTGCTCAGCCACGGTCTTTCCGTCTTCGAGGTTGATGATTCTGAAGAGCTGGGTAGCCTTGTCGAAGATGACCTGTGCCTTGGTGGTAGAAAGGATGATGGAGTTATCGTTCTCCTCTACCTTCACCTGCTTATGATTCAGGGCAGTGCGTGGATTATCCACCAGGATGCTCGCCTCAGGCTTTGCCTCGGGCGCTCTCATCACGCCATCGTTGTGATCTTCGAAGATACGGAAAACACTTTCGCCATAGAAATCTACGGCGACACGTTGCTGGTTGGCGAAGACAATCTCCACCAGCGTAGGATTGATTCTGAGAATCTGGACATCTCCAGCCTTCACGGTCTGGGCTGCCTTCTGGGCATCGGGAGCGGACGGGAGCAGGGGAGATGATGCTGTGTTGGTTGTGTTGGCAACCATAGGCAAGGTTACTGCCATTGCCATCAGGTTGCCAACAGATAATTTCTTATAAATATTACTCATTGTCTTATTTATAGATTATTTTGAGAGTTTTTCGATGAATGCCTTCATCTCTGCCTCGTGTTCCTTCGCCTTGAGGAAAAGATGCCACTGGTTCTGGGCTCTTACGAGGTTGTGCTCAGGATACTTGCACTTCCAGTAGTGATCGCCGTTGAGGTAATCCCAGAGGAAGCGGACTGCCTGCATGTATGGGAAGAGCTCGGCTGCATGAGGAAGCAGGGAAATCTCCAATGGAGAAAGGAAGGCTGATGCTGACTCCACATAGCCGCGGGTGAATGATTCGAAGATGTCCATGCGGAAATCTATCTTCTCGAACTCTGGAGAATCCTCGGCGATGGTATTCGCTGCCGTGCGGAGGAAATCGCCGTAATCGCTCACGAAGAGTGATGGCATCACGGTATCAAGGTCGATGACGCACAATACGCGACCCTCTTCATCAAACATCATGTTGTTCACCTTGGTATCGCAGTGGCAGACATGCTTCTGCAACTTACCCTCGCGGAAGAGACGCTGGCAGAGACACATCTCATCCATATAACTCTCGATTTCTGCGATGAAATCCTTTACGCCTTCTGCTCGTCCGGCACGGTCTTCCTTGACAGCCTGGCGGAGCTGGTCGCGGCGCAGTTCCATGTTGTGGAAATCAGGGATGGTTTCGCCGAGGCGGTCGGTGATGTCGGTGAGCTGAGCCTCGAACTCTCCGAAGGTCTTTCCTGCGTAGTAGGAGCTTTCCGGGTTGACAGCCTCCTGGGTGATGGCACGAGGAATGAAGACGGAAATGCGCCAGTACTGCTGGTCTTCGTCCTTTACATAGGTCTTGCCGTTGCTTGCCTTGACGAAGGTGAGTACCTTGCGGTCGATGTCGTCAGCGCCCTGCTTTTCGAGCTGCTGGCGGATGTGGGTAGTTACTTCCTCGATATTATGCTGCAAGAGATCTACATCGGTGAAGATAGAGTCGTTGATGCGCTGGAGAACATAGTCTGGTGCATCATCTTCTACGGTTGTCACCTTGTAGGTGTCATTGATGAGTCCATTACCGAGAGGCTTTACCTCATTTACAGTTCCGGTGATATCGAACTGTGAGATGATAGGTTTGAGATCTTTCATTTTAGTTTGGTTTTAAATATATTTTTAAAGCTTTTGCCCTTACAGGGCGTAGTTTCTTATTGGATTTTTAACCCAGGGTGATACCCTGGGCTAGGAGCTTTTGCCCTTTCAGGGCGTATTGCTTGCAACATTCTCCCAGTGCTAGGAGTTTTCCCTTTTCAGGGCGTATTGCTTGCAACATTCTCCCAGTGCTAGGAGTTTTCCCTTTTCAGGGCGTATTGCTTGCAACATTCTCCTTATGCTGGGAGCTTGTTAGTTGGCTCCTCACGCCCTGAAAGGGCAGAAGCTCCTAGCCCAGGGCAACGCCCTGGGTTGTTTGGATGCAAGCCTTTCGCCCTGTAAGGGCAAAAGCTTTGACATTATCTCAGGTCGATGACTTCAGCTCCAGGGAATTCCTTGCTGTTGAAGACGAAGGAATTGTTGGAAATGCCCTTTGCCTTGAAACCGGAGATGTCGATGGTGCTCCAGGTAGAGCCCTGGCGCATCTTTACCTGCGATGGCACGTTGGTGTTCTTGTTGATGGTGATATACATCTCTGCCACGGTGCGCTTCTGGTTGTTGGCTACGAGATGCACCTGATAGTTGCCGCCCACAGTCTTGAGGCTGCTCTTATATCCTGTCTTGTAGATGTGGATGAAGGTATAAGGATTCATCGACATCTGCTTGGCCTGGGTAGGGTTGCTCACGTTCACCTCGTTGGTCTTCTTCATATAAGTCCACTGGGTCTTGCCGTTATACCATACGATGGCTTCCGGTGTGCGCGCATTAAACTTGTTGCCCTTGATGGTGATGGTACCGCTTGCCGAACCATACTTAGGGCTAGACAGCTTGAAGTTGGCGGTAGCACCCTTCTTGTTGCCGATGACGGCGGCGGTCTTGTCGAGCACCTGCTGGGCGGTCTGCGCCATGGTGCCCAGGCTCATCATCGCTGCGAAAGCGATAGCTAAAATCTTTTTCATATCCTTACTGTTTATTGTATTAAAACTAAACCTAAAAGCTTTTGCCCTTTCAGGGCGTATTGGTTCTTCGCTCATTGACCCAGGGTGTTGCCCTGGGCTAGGAACTTTTGCCCTTTTAGGGCGTTTGGAGCGAATGTTGTCTTTTGCCCTTTACCTTTCCCTTCGGCCGGTGACCGTTGGTTCAGGGCTCTCTTACGAGTTTCTCAATTGCAACAGCAATGTATTGAGCTGGTTCTCATCCTGCAGGAGTACCTCTCTTGGCTTACTGCCCTGAGCGGCTCCTACGATGCCTGCTGCCTCAAGCTGATCCATCAGTCTGCCGGCACGGTTGTAGCCGATGCTGAAACGGCGCTGAATCATACTGGTGCTGCCCTGCTGCGAGAGAACGATGGCGTGGGCTGCCTCCTCGAAATATGGATCCAGGTTGCGGGTATCTACGCTGCCGTTGCCTCCTACGCCGCCATCTTCGCTGGCTGGTTCAGGCAACTCCATCGGTTCGATAGGACCAGGCTGGTTGCAGATGTATTCGTTGATGCGTTCAATCTCTGGTGTATCTACGAAGGCACACTGTACACGCACCGGTTCGTTGCCGTTGAGATAGAGCATATCACCACGACCGATGAGCTGGTTGGCTCCCGTTCTGTCGAGGATGGTCTTGGAGTCGATGGCCGAAGTTACCTTGAAGGCAATACGGCCCGGGAAGTTCGCCTTGATGTTACCGGTGATGATGCTGGTGGTAGGACGCTGGGTAGCGATGATCATGTGGATGCCCACGGCACGGGCCAGCTGGGCGATGCGGGCGATAGGAAGCTCTACCTCCTTGCCGGCTGTCATAATCAAATCTCCAAACTCATCGATAATCACCACGATGTATGGCATAAATTCGTGACCATCAGTCAGTTTCAGTCTGTGGTTCACGTATTTCTGATTATACTCCTTGATGTTTCTGGCTCCCGCCTTCTTCAGCAGGTCGTAGCGGCTGTCCATCAGCACACAGAGGCTGTTCAGCGTTCTCACCACCTTGGTTACATCGGTGATGATAGGTTCCTCCTCATCCGGAACGGCAGCCATAAACTTGTTGGTGATGCGTGAATATACGCTGAACTCCACCTTCTTAGGGTCGATGAGCACCAGCTTCAGCTCGTTAGGATGCTTCTTGTAGAGCAGGGAAGTGATGATGGCGTTCAGACCAACAGACTTACCCTGACCGGTGGCACCGGCAACGAGCAGGTGAGGAATCTTCGCCAGATCCACCATGAACACCTCGTTGGTGATGGTCTTGCCCAGCGCGATAGGCAGCTCCATCTTGGTTTCCTGGAACTTCTTGGAGTTCAGGATGCTCTCCATGCTCACGATGTTTGCCTTGGCATTAGGCACCTCGATACCGATGGTTCCCTTGCCAGGGATAGGAGCGATGATACGGATACCCAGGGCAGCGAGGCTCAGGGCGATATCATCCTCCAGGTTCTTGATCTTGGAGATGCGCACACCCTCAGCAGGCTGAATCTCGTAGAGAGTGATGGTAGGACCCACGGTGGCACGGATGGTCTTGATCTGTACGCCGAAGTTGCCCAGCACCTCGATGATTCGGTTCTTGTTGGCCTTCTGCTCCTCTTCGTCGATAGACACCTCCTGGTCGTCGTATTTCTTCAGCAGGTTGAGGGTCGGGTATTTGTATCTTGTGAACGGCTCCTTCGGATTGATAGGCGTATTGAGCACCTCGGCATTGCTTACGGTGTTGCTGGTAGCCTTCTCCTCTCCGGTAGCCACAGAGATATCCATTCCGATATGAGCCGAAGCGGCAGCGGCTGCAGCCATCTCCTGGCGCTCTCTTTCTGCGCGCTGTGCTCTGAGCTCGCGCTGCTGCTGAATCAGACTCGGAGCAGCCACGTTCTTGTCGGCATCAGCCTGCTGGCTGTCATCGGCAGCGGCTGCATCGAGGTCGATTGGCGAGGTGGTCTTCTCATTTCCGTCCTTCTGCTCCTTGTCCATCTCCTGCTGCAGAGAACTTTCCTGGTTCTGGTCAGCCCCCTGGTCAGGAGTTGTCTCCTGAGCCTGAGAAGTCTCGGAGTTCTCATCCATCTCATCCTCCTCATCCTGCACCGTACCCTGGGCAGCATTGCGGTAAGCTTCATCGATGGCATTATTCTCCTCCTGCTTCTCCTTATGGTTGGTAATCTCGAATTTCACCTTATTAGATATATAGCCGATAGGGTTGAGTGCCTTTCTCACGATGGTGATGGTCTCGGTGGTGATATAGGTGAGGAATGCGATCGCCACGAAGAGAAGGATGGCGGTGAGTCCCGGAGGACCGATGACATTCTCCAAGGTCTGGACCACAAACATGCCGTGCTTTCCGCCCGGATTGAAGATGAGACTACCGAAGATAGGAGTGAGGAACTTGGCGAAGGTGACGGATGACCAGATCATCACCACCATCATGCAGAAGAACCACTTCCAGAGATTCACGCGATAGACATTCATCAGCTGGAAACCCACCATCACCACGAAGCAGGGAATCAGAAAGGCTGGGAAACCGAAGTTCACCGCCATCAGCCAATAGGAGAGGATGGCTCCCATGGATCCGCAGTAGTTCTGGAACTGCTGCTGGGTGTTGGTCCATTCTCCAGGCTGCATGTTCTCCAGCAAGCTCTGGTCGGCAGCGCCCGTACTGAGGAAGGATATCATCGCCAGTATCATGACGACAGCAACTACGAGCAAGGCGAGTCCGAGGAAGAAATCGGTAATCGTATTGTTGAAAATATATTGTAAACCAATGGCTTCGCTAAATGATTTAGTTTTGCCTGATGTTCTTTTCTTTGCCATTTTTCTATTTCTTTTTAATATTTAACTGCAAAATTAGCAAAAAAGATTGAGAAACGCTCCTTTTTTTCGGGATTTTTTGCTAATTTTGCAACTTGTAATGAATAAATAGCAGTAATGAAGATAATTTTCACTAGTTTCGAAAAGAAAACTATCAATAGCCTGCCTCGAATTCTCTTTCCTGGCAATATGATAGTGATAGATAAGGCTGAAGATACAGATGCCGCTGTAGAATATCTCCTGGGACAGGATATTCTGGGTGTGGATACGGAGACACGACCAAGTTTCTCCAAGGGTATGCACTTCCAGGTATCACTGCTGCAGGTGAGTACCCGCGATACCTGCTATCTCTTCCGCCTGCATCTCACGGGTATGACACCAGCCATCATCCGATTCCTGGAGGATAAAAAGGTGCCAAAAGTGGGATTGTCTTGGCATGATGACCTCTTGCAGTTGCATCGCAGATGCGATTTCAAGCCGGGATATTTCATCGAGTTGCAGGATGTGGCTAAGAAATTCGGCATCAAGGATATGAGCTTGCAGAAAATCTACGCCAACCTCTTCCATCAGAAAATCAGCAAGGCACAGCGACTCAGCAACTGGGAATCCCAGGAGCTCAGAGAGGCTCAGTGCAGGTATGCCGCTACGGATGCATGGTGCTGCATTCATATCTACGAGGAGTTCAACCGTCTCAGCAAGGCTGACGATTACGAGCTGGTAGAATTCTAGGTTGATGTATTCGATTTTTCGTAAAAGAGAGAATTGATAGAACTTAAAAGACTATATAATATAATAATGTATAAGAACGTATATTTAAAGAAAGGAAAAGAAGAATCTCTCAAGAGATTCCATCCATGGATATTCTCCGGCGCTATCCAGCGCATGGACAATGATATAGAGGAAGGTGAAACCGTAAGGGTTTTCACTTCTGCTGGCGACTTCATCGCCATCGGTCACTATCAGATCGGTTCCATCGCCGTGAGAGTGCTCTCTTTCAGCGATGTGGATATCGACAACGAATTCTGGTGCGCCCGATTGGAGTCGGCTTACAGGATGCGTCTGGCGGTAGGTATCGCCGGAAATCCAGACAACAACACCTATCGACTGGTGCATGGCGAGGGAGATAACCTGCCGGGTCTTGTTATCGACTGCTATGGTCCTACTGCCGTGATGCAGGCTCACAGTGTGGGTATGCATGTATGCCGTATGGAGATTGCCAAGGCGCTGAAGCAGGTGATGGGCGACGAGCTGCAGAACATCTACTACAAGAGCGAGACCACCCTGCCATACAAGGCAGACCTGCGCCAGGAGAATGGCTTTATCCTGGGTGGCGATGCTGATGACGTGGCTGTGGAGAACGGATTAAAGTTCCATATCGACTGGCTGCGCGGTCAGAAGACCGGTTTCTTCGTAGATCAGCGTGAGAACCGATCCCTGCTTGAGCATTACGCCAAGGGCAAGAGCGTGCTCAACATGTTCTGCTATACCGGCGGTTTCTCTGTCTATGCCATGCGCGGCAATGCCAAGGCGGTTCACTCCGTGGACAGCAGCGCCAAGGCGATTGAGCTGACCAATGAAAACATCGCTCTCAACTTCCCTGGCGACCCACGCCACGAGGCATTCTGCGAGGATGCGTTCAAGTATCTGGATGAGCACGACCAGCAGTATGATCTCATCATCCTCGATCCTCCAGCCTTTGCCAAGCACCGTGCAGCGCTTCGCAATGCGCTGAAGGGATATACCCGCCTGAATGTAAAGGGCTTGCAGAGAATCAAGAAGGGTGGAATCCTCTTCACCTTCAGCTGTTCTCAGGTGGTTACCAAGGATAATTTCCGCAACGCTGTGTTTACTGCAGCAGCCCAGGCAGGAAGAAAGGTTCGCATCCTGCACCAGTTGCATCAGCCAGCCGATCATCCTATCAACATCTATCATCCTGAAGGCGAATACCTGAAGGGACTCGTGCTTTATGTGGAGTAAGCTCTGACAGCGTAAAAAGAGTAAAATCTCTATGTCAGAGTATATACGATGAAGAATGTAGAGTAAAAATACAATGAAGAAATTTTCAATCATGATATGTCTGGTTTCAGCACTTCTGCTGGGAATGGCCAGTTGCGGCGATTCACAGCAGAAGCGACTGCGACTGAGCAAACAGGAGAAGGCCCGACTTGACAGCATCGACCGGGCTTCGCTCAAGGTGGGTGTGATGCCTACGCTCGATTGCCTTCCGGTATATCTGGCTTACGAGGACAGCATCTTCCTGAAGCAGGGAGTAACGGTACATCTCTATCGCTACAATGCGCAGATGGACTGCGATACAGCCATCGCCCGAAAAAGGGTAGAGGGTACGGTGACCGACCTGGTGAGAGCTGCCCGCCTGCAGAAGCAGGGTACACAGCTCTTCTATCCTGTCTCTACCAATCTGTACTGGCAGCTTATCACCAACCGCAAGGCGCGTATCTCGGAGCTGAAGCAGCTGTCAGACAAGATGATAGCCATGACCCGTCATTCTGCCACCGATTATCTCTCTACGCTTGTCATCGACAGCGTGAAGACTAAGTATGACGTATATCGCGTGCAGATCAACGACCTGAACATCCGCCTGCGCATGCTCCTCAACAATGAGATGGATGCCGCCTGGATGCCGGAGCCTTACGCCACACAGGCAAGAATGGCTAAGCATGTGGCACTGGCGGATAGTAGAGACAAGAACCTCCAGTTGGGAGTGATTGCTTTCCGCAGCAAACTGAAGGCGGAACCCCGAAGAAAAAATCAAATCGACAGATTCGTGAAAGCTTACGACATCGCTGTAGATAGCATCAATAAGAATGGCGTACACCACTATGCCGCTTTACTGACCAAGTATTATGGTATTGATGCCCAAACCGTTAGCAATCTGCCAAAATTAAAGTACAGTCACGCTATGGAGCCTCGCCAGCGAGACCTCAAGGTGGCAGATATTAACAAATAAACAACTACAATTATGTCAGAAGAAGTAAATTTGTCAGAAGAGTCTAATAACCCAGAAGAAGAAGTTTTGGATCAGGATTTTTTGTTGGAGAAGGTAGATGAAATGCGTGATTTGATTCATCAGCAGCGTTTCGCCGAATGCAAGCCAATGCTTGTAGCAATTTTTGAAAACTGTCCGAACCATAAGCAGTATATGCGCCGTCTGATGCATGGTTTGCTGACAACCGTTCTCGCCAACATGAGTCTCTTGCAGCGCAAGAAGCTGCCTGATGAAATGCTTGGCATTCTCAAGCAGTATGTCAAACCATCAGAGGAGCTTGATATCCCGGAAATGACACCCGAGGCTAGAACGAAGTTCGTCTTTGGCGCTGTTTCTGAGCTTGATCAGCTTCTGGTAGATATCGAGATGGATATCCGTTCAGAACAGGGTATTTTCAAGGATTTGAAAAAGCAGGGCGAGGCGATAGATATCAAAGAGGTGAAGCCAACCCTCGAGAAATTCGTTTCCCGAGAGGCGATGCTTTTCCTGAACCACGACCTCTCGAAGGAGGAGCAGGACCAGGCTTCAGTCCGTCTGTATCAGGAGTGGGAAGAGTATCGCGAAAAGATCTTCGACAGATTTGTCTCTTCTGGATATTGGAATGATGAGGAACGCGCTGTTGTCAAAGACACCATCCTTTCGCCTACAGTTGATTCCTTGACCTCCCAGCTGCTGGTGAGTGCCATTACGCTCTCTGCCGCCACCGTTTTCGATATGGGTAAATTCACTTTGCTCTACGATATCTACCGCCTGGCAGATGACGATGAGGTGAAGGTGCGTGCCCTCCTGGGATGGCTGCTGGTTTCTACGAATTGCGGCTGCTACGAACAGCAGCCTGACTTCCGTAGCTTTGCAGAGCAGTTGACCGAGGATTGCAAGAATGATCCAGACTTGCTTGCCGAAATCATAAAAGCCCAGAAGATGCTTGCCGTGACTGTATTCAGCGAACAGAAGTCTATCGACTATACCAATGACATCATGGCATCGCTGTCAAAACGTTTCCTCGGCGACCTGAAAGATAAGGTAGCCAATTTGCTGGAGGCTGATGAAGATATGCAAAATATCTTCGGAATTGAGGATGACGAGGAAACTTCGGAAGAGAGTCCTATCCGTTCTGTCGATATCAATACCGACGAGGATGGAATCCCTAATCTCGACGTGGATATGGATAGCCCGCTCTCTATGGATGAAATGATGGATAAGGGTATTGACATCCTCTTGCCGCAGTTTAAGATGTTACGAGACCAGACAGAGTTCTTTACTCATCTGTACAATTGGTTCATGCCTTTCTATCTGAAGAATCCTCATATAACCGAGGCTCTCGGATTCGTAGATGAGAAGAGAAAGTTCTGCAAGGCTTTCTGTTCTACTGCAAGGTCATGTCCTGCCGATGCCTATTCCCTGGCAAACCTGATTGTCTCTCATCCTAATGAGATACCGGAGAATATTGTTGACTGTTACGATGACCCTGAGGATGAGGGAGATGGCAGCGAGCCTGCAGATGAGGAAGAGATTGTTAATGAATTTTTTAAAGAGCCTGGAGAGCATCGTGCAAAGCGTATCCGTATCAACTACATCCGCAACCTCCTGCGCTTCTCCAAGTTCTATACAGCGAAGGATGAAATCTTCAATATCCTCGACGAGCTGGATGATGACAAACCAGCCTATGCCGTCTTGGCGGGTCCTCTTTTCCAGGATGAATTCTTCGATAAGTACCGCATGGCTATAGCCCGCTATTCCTTCCGCCGCGAGTTCCCTGACCTGGTTGAAGTGATGCTGGAAGGTGTGCCATGCGACACGCTGGAGATGCACTTCATGAAGGGATGGGTATGTATGCAGAAGGGAGACAATCATAGTCTCTGCATGGCTGTTGATCACTTCAAGAAGATGCTGAAGATAAAGCCTGACATGAAGCAGGTATATCTGCAGCTGGGCATCTGCTATCGTAATCTCATCCAGGTGGATGAGTATCTGGAGAATTTCGACAAGCTGATGGAGTTCAAGGATTCATTCTCAGAAGAGGAACTCTTCAAGTTGAAACTGGATAAACTGAAGTTCATCGTCATGAACAACAGATTTGAAGAGGCGATGCCGCTGGCTTACGAGCTGGATTATACCCATCCGGAGAATCAGATGGCGGGAGCCTTGCTCACACAGCTGCTTATCAAGATAGGTGGCGAACATGCGGAAGAGAACTTCCTGAAGGCTCATCAGCGCCTGGATGAATATTTCGCCGAAGCGAACGAGCTTTTCGGTAGTTTCGAGAAGATGAAAAAAGAGGGTAAGGATACGAAGAATATGATGATGCAGGCGATGGATCTCTTCTTCAAAATGATGAAAAATGATAAGGCTGCCGAAGCGTACAACAACTATTCGCTTGGTCTCCTGGCATTGATAGAACATCAGCCGAAAAAGGCTATGGGACCTTTCTTCAGGGCTTATGCCTATTATGTAGAAAAGGATGAGAATGTATTCTTTGAAGCCCTTAAGGAAGACTATAAATGGTTGAAGAACTATGGATGTTCTTACACTGATTTGATGATTATCTATAATCAGGTAGTGGCTGAACACCAGAAATCGCAAGAAGAAATAAAGAAGTATGCCGATAAATCAGAATAGAAATAACAATAACAAAACACAGATAGATACCAACTACGCCCACCTGCAACCGCAGGCGGTGGAGTTGGAAAAGGTAGTTCTGGGTGCATTGATGATTGATACCGATGCTTTTTCGGTAGTATCCGAGATGCTGAAGCCCGAAACCTTTTATGATCCGAGACATCAGAAAATCTACGAGGCGATTCAGACCATGAATATGGAGGAGCGCCCCGTGGATATCATGACCGTTACGGATGAACTCACCAAGATGGGCGCCATCGAGAAGGTGGGTGGAGCCGGTTACCTGATGGAGATTTCCTCGCAGGTGGCTTCGGCTGCCCACATCGAGTACCATGCCCGAATCCTGGCGCAGAAATATCTGCAGCGACAGCTCATCCATTATGCCGGCGACATTGAGACCCAGGCGTATGATGAGGGTGTGGATGTGGACGAACTTATGCAGCATGCCGAGGGTGAGCTTTTCCAGCTCTCTCAGGGTAATATGAAGCAGGATTATACCCAGATTGATCCGGTGATCAAGGATGCCGTGGATATCCTGCAGCGTGCTGCCCAGAACAAGGGCGGACTCACGGGTATTCCTACCGGTTACCAGCAGATGGATGATATGACTTCAGGATGGCAGCCTTCCGATCTGGTGATCATCGCCGGACGTCCTGCCATGGGTAAGACTTCCTTCGCGCTGAGTATCGCCAAGAATGTAGCAGTAGATCACGGGGTGCCTATCGGATTCTTCTCGCTTGAAATGAACAACGTTCAGCTGGTCAACCGTCTTATCTCGAATGTCTGCGAGATTTCGGGTAAGAAGATCCTGAACGGTCAGTTGGATCCAAGCGAGTGGGAGCGACTGGACAAGAAGATCCGTTCTCTCACGGGTGCACCTATTTATATAGATGATACTCCGGGCCTCTCCGTCTTTGAGTTGAGAACCAAGGCGCGCCGACTGGTGAGAGAGAAGGGAGTGAAGCTGTTGATGATTGACTACCTCCAGCTGATGAATGCCAACGGAATGAAGTTTGGTAGCCGTCAGGAAGAGGTTTCCACCATCTCTCGTTCCCTCAAGGGACTTGCCAAGGAGTTGAATATCCCGGTACTCGCCCTCTCTCAGCTCTCGCGTAACGTAGAAAACCGTGAGGGTCTTGAAGGAAAGCGACCACAGTTGAGCGACCTCCGTGAATCCGGAGCCATCGAGCAGGATGCCGATATGGTACTCTTCGTTCATCGTCCGGAATACTATCACATCTATCAGGATGAAAAGGGAAACGATCTTCATGGTATGGCGCAGATCATCATCGCCAAGCACCGTAAGGGTGCTACCGGAGATGTACTCCTGAACTTCCGTGGCGAGTTCACCCGCTTCCAGGATCCTACCGATTCCTATACTCCAGTACAGGAGGGTGGTGAAATCATGGGTTCCAAGATGAACGGTGGGGCTGCTGATGGGATGATTGCCAGCGGTGCCATTCCACCTCCGCCTATGACAGGACCTGACGGTCCGTTACCTTTCTAGTTGAAAAGAGAATAATTTCGTACCAGAACGTTCTTTTTCAGAATAATCTGGCATAAAAACGGCACATTTCTCTAGATTTTGGGTAAAAAACAGGTAAAAAATGGCAATTTGATAGATTTTCTATTAAAAAAGTTATAAATTGTTTGCGTATATCAGAGAAAATGATTACCTTTGCCAGCGATAAATATATAACGTATAAAAATAGAAAAATATGAGAGCATTAGCGTTGAATATTACAAGCATTATTATTATTCGACTTCGACTGCAGCATGTAGGCGGAAGTGATAAGGTGTGCGTATAGTTCAGCGGTTTGGATATATTGAGCCTTTCTACACTTCCGTATATGGGAGTGAGAAAGGCTTTTTTAATTCCCAGCTCTTTACGCCCTTGCCAAAAGTAAGGGCACAATGTTGCCCCTAAAGGGCAAAAGCTTTAATTAATAAGAGAAATAAAAATATTTAAGAGATATGAGTGACAGATTATTTATTTTCGACACAACCCTTCGTGATGGCGAACAGGTTCCAGGATGCCAGTTGAATACCGTAGAGAAGATTCAGGTAGCTAAGGCGCTGGAGCAGTTGGGCGTTGATGTCATTGAGGCTGGATTTCCAATTTCAAGCCCGGGTGACTTCAATTCCGTAGTAGAGATTTCCAAGGCTGTAACATGGCCTACCATCTGTGCGCTGACCCGTGCGGTGGAAAAGGATATCGACTGTGCTGCCGAGGCGTTGCAGTATGCTAAGCATAAGAGAATTCATACGGGTATCGGTACCAGCGATAGCCATATCAAATATAAGTTCAATTCCAACCGCGAGGAAATCATCGAGCGTGCCGTGGCTGCTGTCAAGTATGCCAAGAAGTATGTTGAGGATGTGGAGTTCTACGCTGAGGACGCTGGTCGTACCGACAATGAGTATCTGGCTCGCGTGGTAGAGGCTGTCATCAAGGCAGGTGCTACCGTAGTTAACATTCCTGACACCACCGGCTATTGCTTGCCGGATGAGTATGGTGCCAAGATCAAGTATCTGATGGATCACGTTGACGGCATCGAGAATGCATGCATCTCTACCCACTGTCACAACGATCTCGGTATGGCTACTGCCAATACCCTGCAGGGTGTATTGAATGGCGCCCGCCAGGTGGAGGTGACCATGAATGGTATCGGCGAGCGTGCTGGTAATACTTCGCTCGAGGAAATCGCCATGATTCTGAAGTGCCACAAGCACCTCAACATTGATACCAACATCAATACCACCAAGATTGTTCCGATGTCTCGTATGGTGAGCAGCCTGATGAACATGCCTGTTCAGCCTAATAAGGCGATTGTGGGTCGCAATGCCTTCGCTCATTCTTCTGGTATCCACCAGGATGGCGTGCTGAAGAACGTTCAGACTTACGAAATCATCGACCCTAAGGATGTGGGATTGGATGATAACGCTATCGTATTGACAGCCCGCTCAGGTCGTGCTGCCTTGAAGTATCGCCTCCACGTTAACGGTGTGAATGTAGATGACGAGGAGAAGCTCGACAAGATCTACAAGAAATTCCTCCAGTTGGCTGACAAGAAGAAGGAAGTTACCGACGAGGATGTATTGATGCTCGCTGGGGCTGATTCTGCCGATAAGCATGGCGTACAGCTCGACTGGTTGCAGGTAACTACCGGCAAGGGTGTGAAGAGCGTGGCAAGCATCGGCTTGAACATCGCTGGTCAGAAGTTCGAGGCTGCGTCATCTGGCAATGGTCCTGTGGATGCTGCCATCCGTGCCCTCAAGAAGGTCATCACCAAGGAGATGAACCTCAAGGAGTTCACTATCCAGGCGATTGACAAGGGCTCAGACGATGTGGGTAAGGTTCACATGCAGGTGGAGTACGATGGTCATGTATATTATGGCTTCGGCGCAGATACCGATATCGTGACAGCTTCTGTTGAGGCTTACATCGACTGTATCAACAAGTTCAAGGTAAGATAAAATTAATTCAGATAAATATATAACAAACAGGATATTATGAATACATTATTCGACAAGATTTGGGACAAGCACGTTGTCCAGATTGTTCCGGACGGTCCTACACAGCTTTACATCGACCGTCTCTACTGTCACGAAGTAACATCACCTCAGGCATTCGCTGGTATGCGAGCACGCGGACTCAAGATGTTCCGTCCAGACCAGATTTTCTGTATGCCTGACCACAATACTCCAACCCACGATCAGGATAAGCCAATCGAGGATCCTATCTCAAAGAAGCAGGTAGATACCTTGGCAAAGAACACCGCTGATTTCGGTGTAACTCACTTTGCCATGAACACCAAGGACAATGGTATCATCCACGTAGTAGGTCCTGAGAAGGGTCTTTCTCTTCCTGGTATGACCATCGTCTGCGGTGACTCTCATACTTCTACCCATGGCGCTATGGGTGCCGTAGCCTTCGGTATCGGTACTTCTGAGGTCGAGATGGTGATGGCTTCACAATGTATTCTCCAGAGCAAGCCAAAGTCTATGCGCATCAGCATCAACGGCAAGCTCGGCAAGGGCGTTACCGCCAAGGATGTAGCTCTTTATCTGATGAGCCAGCTCACTACATCCGGTGCTACCGGTTACTTCGTTGAGTACAGTGGCGATGTAGTGAAGGATATGTCAATGGAAGGTCGTCTCACCCTCTGCAACCTCTCTATCGAGATGGGTGCCCGTGGTGGTTTCGTAGCTCCTGATGAGACCACATTCGAGTACATCAAGGGCCGTGAATATGCACCTAAGGGTGAAGAGTGGGACAAGGCTGTGGCTTACTGGAAGACCTTGAAGAGTGGCGATGATGCTGTCTTCGACAAGGAGTTGACTTTCGAGGCAAAGGATATCGAACCACGCATCACCTACGGCACCAACCCAGGTATGGGTATCGGCATTACCGAGAGCATCCCAACACTCGATGAGATTCCAGAGGAAGAGCAGGCTGGTTTCAAGAAGAGCCTGAACTATATGGGCTTCCAGCCAGGCGAGAAACTCGAGGGTCATCCTATCGATTATGTATTCCTGGGCGCATGTACCAACGGTCGTATTGAAGACTTCCGTGCTTTCGCTTCCCTGGTTAAAGGAAAGAAGAAGGCTGAGGGTGTAACAGCTTGGCTTGTACCAGGTTCTTGGTTGGTTGATAAACAAATACGTGAAGAGGGAATTGATAAGATCGTTGAGGCTGCCGGCTTCGAAATCCGTCAGCCTGGATGCTCTGCTTGTCTGGCAATGAACGATGATAAGATTCCTGCGGGCAAGTACTCAGTAAGTACATCCAACCGTAACTTCGAGGGTCGTCAGGGACCAGGTTCCCGCACCATCCTTGCCAGTCCATACGTAGCAGCTGCAGCCGCTATCACTGGTAAGATTACCGACCCAAGAGAGTTTATGTAATTTTAAATTAATAATGTACAATTAATAATGTACAATTGACAAGTACAGTTATGAAACAGAAATTCAATGTAATTACATCAAGCTGCATTCCTCTTCCTTTGGAGAATGTAGATACAGACCAGATCATACCAGCCCGTTTCCTCAAGGCTATCGATAAAGAGGGTATGGGCGACAACCTCTTCCGCGACTGGCGCTACAATGCCGACGGAACTCCAAAGCCAGACTTTGTGATGAACGACCCATCATATAGTGGTGTCATCCTCGTAGCCGGCAAGAACTTCGGTTCTGGTTCTTCCCGTGAGCACGCTGCCTGGGCCATCGCTGGTGCAGGCTTCCGTGTAGTCATCAGCTCTTTTTTCGCTGATATCCACAAGAACAACGAGTTGAACAACCTCGTATTGCCAGTAGTGGTAAGCGAGGAATTCCTGAAGGAGCTTTTCGAGAGCATTGACAAGGATCACAAGACAGAGGTGAAGGTAGATCTTCCTAACCAGACTGTTACCAATCTTGCTACCGGCAAGAGCGAGCACTTCGAAATCAATGGCTACAAGAAGCACTGCCTCGAGAATGGTTTGGACGATGTGGACTTCCTCGTTCAGAACCGTGACAAGGTTGAGGCTTGGGAAGCTAAGAACAAGTAATCAAGTAATTATGAACGTTAACGCAAAGAGAGATAATTCTCGTATCAGGGAGATTGAGATCATGGACTGCACGCTGCGCGACGGCGAGCAGACCAATGGTGTCAGTTTCCTTCCTCACGAGAAATTGATGATAGCAAGAATGCTGTTGCACGATATCAATGTAGATCGCATTGAGGTGGCTTCAGCACGTGTGTCGGAAGGCGAAAAGGATGCTGTCGCTCGTATTTGCCGTTATGCCAAGACCATAGGTAAACTGGATTCCGTTGAGGTATTGGGATTCGTGGATAACAACAAGAGCGTGGATTGGATTGCCGAATGCGGCGGTCATGTCATCAACCTCTTGGCGAAGGGTAGCTACAAGCACTGCACCCAGCAGCTCAAGATGTCGCCTGAGGAGCATCTCGCTCATATCAAGCAGACCATCGATTATGCTTTGAGCAAGAATTTCACCGTAAATCTCTACCTGGAGGACTGGTCGAGCGGAATGCGCGACAGTCGTGACTATCTTTTCACGATGATGGACGAGCTGGTGAAGTTGCCTATCAAGCGCTTCCTGCTTCCTGATACTTTGGGTATCCTGAACCCATTGCAGTGTGTGGAGTACATGCGCCAGATGGTTCGCCGTTATCCGAACTCTCACTTCGATTTCCATGCCCACAACGACTACGATTTGGCAGTGAGCAACTCGCTGGCTGCCGTATTGAGCGGTGCCAAGGGTCTTCACGTTACCGTGAATGGTCTGGGTGAGCGGTGTGGCAATGCGCCATTGGCGAGCGTACAGGTGATTCTGAAGGATATGTTCGGGGCAAAGACCAATATCAAGGAAGACCGTCTGAACGATATTTCCCGATTGGTTGAAGGATACAGCGGCATCGCCGTGGCTCCGAATACACCGGTGGTGGGCGATAATGTCTTCACTCAGGTAGCTGGTGTGCATGCCGATGGCGACAACAAGGACAAGCTTTATTGCAACGACCTGGTGCCTGAGCGTTTCGGCAGACATCGTGAGTATGCGTTGGGCAAGAACTCCGGCAAGGCGAATATCGTACAGAACCTTAACGAACTGGGCTTGGAGTTGACGCCGGAGCAGACCAAGGCTGTGACCAAGCGAATCACCGAACTCGGCGACCGTAAGGAACTGGTAACCCAGGACGACCTGCCATACATCGTGAGCGATGTGCTGAAGCATAGCACACCTGAGGATAAGGTAAAACTGGTCAGTTACATGGTGTCCACTTCCTATGGTTTGAAGCCTATCGCCAGCGTGAAGGTAGAAATAGAGGGTAAGGAGTATGAAGACCGTAGCTCTGGTGATGGTCAGTATGATGCCTTCGTCAAGGCGCTTCGCAACATCTACAAGGTGAAGCTTGGCAAAACCTTCCCTACGCTCGACAACTATCAGGTAACCATTCCACCTGGTGGCCGTACCGATGCCCTCGTTCAGACCGTCATTACCTGGCGTGAAGGCGACCGCATCTGGCGCACCCGCGGCTTGGATGCCGACCAGACAGAGGCAGCTATCAAGGCAACGCTCAAGATGCTCAATATGTATGAGGCAGATAAGAGCGATGAACAGCCAGCATCGCCTCGAAATTTAGATATGGAATAAAAACAATTAAAAAATCAGATAAGATGAAATTAAACATTGCAGTTCTCGCCGGTGATGGTATCGGACCAGAGATTATGAAGCAGGGCGTAGCAGTTATGCAGGCCATTGCAGAGAAGTTCAACCACGAGTTTACTTACAATGAGGCTATCTGCGGTGCTCACGCTATCGACGAGGTAGGTGATCCATTCCCAGAGGAGACCTTCAAGACTTGTATGGATGCTGACGCAGTGCTCTTCGCTGCCGTTGGTGACCCACGTTTCGACAACAACCCTACAGCCAAGGTTCGTCCTGAGCAGGGCTTGCTCGCTATGCGTAAGAAGTTGGGCCTCTTCGCCAATGTCCGCCCAGTGGCTACATTCGATTGCCTGCTCCACAAGTCACCATTGAAGGATGAACTCCTGAAGGGTGCTGACTTCGTAGTCATCCGCGAGTTGACTGGTGGTATGTACTTCGGTGAGAAGTATCAGGATAACGATAAGGCATACGATACAGATATCTATACCCGTCCTGAGATTGAGCGCATCCTGAAGGTAGCTTTCGAGTTTGCCATGAAGCGCAACAAGCACCTGACAGTGGTAGATAAGGCAAACGTATTGGCATCTTCCCGTCTCTGGCGTCAGATTGCCAAGGAGATGGAGCCACAGTATCCTGAGGTTAACACCGACTATATGTTCATCGACAATGCGTCTATGCGCGTGTTGACAGAGCCAACATTCTTCGATGTCATCGTTACAGAGAACACCTTCGGTGATATCCTTACCGATGAGACTTCTTGCATCACCGGTTCTATGGGCTTGCAGCCATCTAGCTCATTGGGAGAGCACACCCCATTGTTTGAGCCTGTTCACGGTTCATGGCCACAGGCAGCTGGCAAGAACCTGGCTAACCCTGTAGCTCAGATTCTTTCTGCAGCCATGTTGCTGGAGCACTTCGGTTTGAACGAGGAGGGTGCCTTGATTCGCAAGGCAGTAGATGCTTCTCTCGATGCCAATGTCCGCACACCTGAGATTCAGGTTGAGGGCGGTGCACACTATGGCACAACAGAGGTTGGCGAGTGGATCGTTAACTGGATCAAGAATGCTTAATCTGGATTGATTTTTAGAAGTATTCTTACAAGATAGAATTTTTATTTGAATAGCCTTAAGGGAAAGATTATTTTTCCTTAAGGCTATATATTTTTTTCCTTAAGGGAAATTATTTTTTTCCTTAAGGATAAATATCGTATCGCTAAAACCCGGAAAAACAAGGAGTTTTGCTTCTGTTTATTTTATTTTGAAAATTCTAAACATCTTTTATCTTTCCTTTTTTGGTTGATTGCATAACTATTTGTATTTTTGCAGCATGAAAAAGAAAAGTATCATATTATATATAGGTTGTTTGCTGGCTACACCTCTGTTTGCCCAGCAAAACAATTTGACGGCTGATTCTAAGGTTGATGATGTAGCGTTGCGCGATTCCAAGGCTCAGAACAAGGCGCTGCGCGATTCCCTGGCGGCTGCTACGAGTGTGCTTGCCTATCATCCTGACAGCATCGATCTGCGTCTGAAGAAGGCTGCGTGGAATATCCAGCTGGAACAGTGGAGTTATGCCAAGGATGACCTGGACAAGGTGTTGTTCCTCAACAATACCAATATCGCAGGCCTCTTCTACCGTGCATTCGTTAACGAAAAGCTTCTGCGCTATAATTTTGCCCGTCTCGATTATCAGAACCTTCTGGTTCTGGTGCCTGGTAACTTCCAGGCACAGCTCGGTCTGGCGTTGCTGAATGAGAAGGACAAGCACTATACCGAGGCGTATGATGGCATCAACAATCTGATAGAGCAATATCCGGATAGTGCAACGGCTTATGCAGCACGTGGCGGTATGGAGAGGGAGCGTGGTAAGCTGGAACTTGCCGAGTATGATTACGCCAAGGCAATC
The DNA here is from genome assembly GCA_052356385.1 of Prevotella sp. GTDB lineage: Bacteria > Bacteroidota > Bacteroidia > Bacteroidales > Bacteroidaceae > Prevotella. The sequence goes on along the minus strand of DAWDAD010000010.1, from coordinate 19,448 downwards.
TCCCTCGATGAGAATAATGCAGATTACCGCATCAACCGCATCGATCTCCTCATCATGCTCAACAGAAAGTTGGATGCCTATCGCGAATTGGAAGCCTTGCAGAAGAAGGGCTTTGCTCCTGGTCGTCTGCAAGACTTCTACCGCAGATTGCGTCGTAAGAAATAATCATTGATGAGCTGTGCTACCCGGATTACTTCCTCGTCTCTCATCGTAGAGTTGCAGGGAAGGCTCAGTTCCTGGCAGGCGATGTTCTGGGTGATCGGCAGTTGATAATGTCGAAGCTCAGGATATCCCAATTGCTCATTGGGTGGAATAGGGTAGTGTATCGCAGTTTCTACAGATTCATCCTTCAGAAATTCCCTCAGTCTCATTCTTTCTTCGGTAATGAAAGGGAAGATATGGAGTACATTGCTGAATGGATCTTCCAGTAATCTCTTCGGGATGCAGCGTTCCACGATGGCAGGGTGCAGATAATCCATATAGAGCATTGCCTTCCTGCATCTGGCGATATGCTCATCGTGGGGATGCCTCAGCTTTACATTGAGTACAGCTGCCTGAATCTCATCCATTCTGGAATTGATACCCTGATATTCAAAATCAAATCTGCTGGTTCTTCCATAATCGTGGAGGGCTCGGATAGCCTCTGCCAGCTCTTCGTCATCGGTTGTCACGGCTCCTGCGTCACCCAATGCCCCCAGGTTCTTGCTTGGGTAGAAACTGTGGGCGCCGGCATCTCCTAGAGCACCCGTGTGGCAGATGCTTTTCTGGATGGCATAATTACTGATGATATCTATCTGGTCCTGATAGGTGATATTCTCGTCTATCTGTTTTTGATAGGTGATATTCTCGTCTTCTTGATTCAGCTTTTTTCTGATAGCCTCTCGTGCAGAGCTGTTGACGTATCCGCATCCGAAAGCCTGTGCGTTGTCTTCGAAAATCAGCAGATCGTTCTCCTTGCAGATCTCCTGGATTCTTTCCGTCCATGATAACTTGCCGTAGAGATGTACCAGCATGATGCCCCTGGTTTTATAGGAGATGTTGCTCTCTATGAGGTTCTCGTCGATTTGCAGTGTCTCTGGGTTGGGTTCTACGAGGATAGGAACCAGCCCCACACTCGTGATGGAAAGAATGGTGGCGATATAGGTGTTGGCTGGCACCAGAATCTCATCACCCTGGTGGAGCTTGCCAATAGCCATTTCTCCCATCAGAATCAGTTTGAGAGCATCCAGTCCGTTACCGCATGATATGCAGTACTCGGTGCCGATGAAAGTGGCATAATTCTTCTCAAACTGCTTCACGCATCTTCCCTGTAAGTACCATCCGCTACTTACTACCTGATTGATTTCCTTCTTGATCTCTTCTTCGTATGGGGCATTGATAGCCTTCAGGTCAAGATACTTGATGGCTTTCTTTTCGTTTTCTGTTTCCATTTCCTTTATTTTTGATGAATAGTAAGAAGCAGGGAATGCTTGGTGCTATGGGTTATTCTACTTCTACAGCCTTCTTTCAGGATAAGAGCCTGATTGGGATGATTGAGCATGATGGTCCTTGCAGATGGCTGGTTGAACTCTATGTTCTTGACATTGTGCTTACTGCCCTTGATATATTCTAAGGATAAGTCTTTATCTATAACCTGGATGGTGATTTCTCCAGCCAGTGCAATCAGCATCACAGGACTTTCTCCCAGTTCCATGGGAGTCTCGGGCTGTATGGCGCCAAGATGAATCCATTCCATTCTCTTGATATCAAATGGGATATGGGTATTTTCCTCGGCGACGGTAAGGCTGCCGCGAGGATCATATATCTTGGGAAGTTCTATGATTTCTATTTTCTTCATATATATTAGAACGCAGGATAGCGGGCGATATTGTATGAATTGAAAGGAAAAAAGTAAGTTGTTGGAAAAATAGAGGAATATAAAAAAGTAAAGAGCAGCTATCTTCTCAGACAACTGCTCTACATTCAATAGGTATTAGTCTTCTTTAAGGTAAAAAGATTGTATTCAGGATAACGGTTGCAAAGGTAGCAAAAATATTTGGTTTAAAAAAATAAATTCTAAACTATTTTAAAAAAAAATGCTTTTTTCTTCAATTTGCGCTGTTTTTCTTTTGTTTTTCCCCTGTAATACAACATTTATTTAATTTATAAACAGTAAATTCGAAATGCCCAAAAGGGGCAGTCTAAAGAATATGAGAGTGCTGTGAATGGGATTCGGGAGGGAAGATATGCAAAACAAAAAAGGAAACTATGGAAAACAAAAAAGGAAACCCTTTTTTTTGAAAGGATTTCCTTTTTGTGAGGTGTCTAGCGGAGTCGAACCGCTCTACACGGTTTTGCAGACCGTTACCTAACCGCTCGGTTAAGACACCTTGTAGAGTTTTCTGTTACCATTTCTGATAAGCGAGTGCAAAGGTACTACTTTTTTTTGAATCCACCAAATCTTTCCGCATCTTTTTTTCGAAAAATATTCGATTTTTTCAAAAATATTCATTTTAGAGTCTATTTTTTCCCTTCTTCTTGCACTGTTCATAAAAAGCGCAACCACTGCACCGGTAGTTGCCATCCTTGCATTTGTTTGCCTGTTGCAACGATTTATAAATACGAAAGGCGGCATACAGGATGCATGCCGCCAGTATCGTTGCAATGATGGTGTATTGTATCATCATTTTCTTTTAGAGTTTAAAAATCCCTCTTTAACCTACGGCATTGTAGCCATTGGTAGAGTTTTTACGCATAATGTCGCGGATGTTCATCTCCTTGAAACCCTCGGCACGCTTCTGCTCCTCCAACTCTTCCTCTTCCTCGATATCCTTCTCGGAACGGGTAAAGGTGAAGGTTTTGTACTTGAACTCTGCGATAGCCCAACCTACGAGTGCTACCACGATTAATGCGAATAATCCTACTACTGCGTTCATTTCTTTCTCCTTATTATATAATAATGTATATTTTAATAATCGTCATCAGCTACGTCCTCTGCATCATCGAGTCCCAGGTTCTCTGGATCCTCGAAGGTAGTACGGTAGCTTTCCTCGGTGAGCTTGTCGTCATCGAATGCATCATCGTCCTCATCTGGATCATTGTAGTGATCCTCAATCTCTGGTGCATCCTCATCCTCATCGTCTTCGTCACGGTCCAGCAGGTCTTCGTCGCGGTCCATGTCTTCATCCATAAACTTCATGCGGATCTTCTCCTGCTTTGGCTTCTCCTTGGCGAAGATAGCCTCTACCCAGGTGCCCTTTGGTACTACGAGTACTTCATAGTCATCAGCGAGCTTCTTCTCATAGAGACCACCTGGTTTCTTGAGGCGATCCTTTGGAAGGGTAGTGGTACTGATGTCGAAACCGCTCTCGATGATGTCCTTGATGCTCTGAGACAGACTGTCCCAGCCACCGCCAAAGTTACGCTCCAGCACTTCGATGAGCTTGGTAGCAGTTATATGGCCAATGTTCTCATAGGTGAGGTCAGTCACACGCATGATAGGACGCTTCTTGATGGCATACTTCTCGTTCTTGTCGTCGATACGGAAGGTACCGATCTTGAAGCCACGGTCTATCAACTTGTCGAGCACTTCAGTACGGTCAATCTTGACTGGCTCAATCTCGAAAGCACTACGAATGATGTCGAGGTATCTACGCTGATTGTCCTTCAGGTCGTTGTCTTTCTCGGCAGCTTCCCAGAGACGGAAAACATCATTCTCCTGGAGATCCCAGACACTGCTCTTGGTCAATGTCTTGAGGGTGATATTTTTTTCATTTCTCATTGTTGTACGTATTTTGATTGCAAAAGTAAGTACTTCTTTTTATATATCCAAATTTTCTAGCTTATTTTTTTGCTTTTATGCATTTTTTTTTCTTTTATCCTAAAAACTTATGCGTGTTTCGTTTTTTTTCATTACCTTTGTGGCGAAAAAATAATTGATATGAGTGAACCGTTAGCTGAAAGAATGAGACCTCGCTCGCTCGCCGATTATGTCGGACAGAAGCATCTGGTAGGCGAGGGTGCCGTGCTGCGCAAGATGATAGACGCAGGGCGCATATCCTCTTTTATTCTCTGGGGACCTCCGGGAGTGGGCAAGACTACTTTGGCTCAAATCGTAGCCCAGACCCTGAAGGTCCCTTTCTACACCCTTTCTGCCGTTACCAGTGGCGTAAAGGATGTGCGCGAGGTGATAGAGAGAGCGAAGAGTGGCAGATTCTTCAATTCTGCTTCTCCTATCTTGTTTATTGATGAGATTCATCGCTTCTCCAAGAGTCAGCAGGACTCTCTGCTGGGGGCAGTGGAGAAGGGTATTGTCACCCTGATTGGTGCTACCACGGAAAATCCCTCTTTCGAGGTAATCCGTCCGCTCCTTTCCCGTTGCCAGCTCTATGTGCTCAAACCGTTGGAGAAGGAAGACCTGGAGGGGCTCCTGCAGCGAGCCGTCACCGAGGATGTGGAACTCAAGCAAAAGAAGATTGAGTTGAAGGAAACCGCAGCCATGCTCCGCTTCAGTGGCGGTGATGCCCGGAAACTGCTCAATATCCTGGAACTGGTGGTGGAATCTGCAGGCAGCGATGAAGTGGTTATCACCGATAAGATGGTAGAGGAACAGTTGCAGCAGAATCCGCTGGCTTATGATAAGCAGGGCGAGATGCATTATGACATCATCTCTGCCTTCATCAAGAGTATTCGAGGCAGTGACCCTGATGCGGCGCTCTACTGGATGGCGCGTATGATAGAGGGCGGCGAAGATCCGCAGTTTATCGCCCGGAGAGTGGTGATCAGTGCAAGCGAGGATGTGGGGCTGGCGAATCCGAATGCGCTCCTGCTGGCGAATGCTGCCTTCGATACGGTGATGAAGATAGGCTGGCCTGAGGCAAGGATTGCACTTGCCGAAGCGGTGGTGTATCTGGCTACCAGTCCGAAGAGCAACAGTGCATATCTGGGCATCAATGACGCCATTGCCACGGTGAAGCAGACCGGTAATCTGCCTGTGCCGCTGCATATCCGCAATGCGCCTACCAAACTGATGAAAGACCTGGGCTATCATGATGGCTATAAATATCCTCACGATTATCCGGGACATTTCACCGAACAGCAATATCTACCTGATGAGCTGAAAGATGCCAGATTCTGGCAGCCGCAGCATTCTCCTTCAGAAGAACGACTCTATAACTGGATGGTTACCTGCTGGGGAGAAAGATTCAAGAACCGCTAGCTGTTCCGACGGATTTGCAATCCGTCGTTAAAAAATGTTCGACCTTTTAAAACCGGGGGATTTGAAATCCCCCACATCAAATAATTTATTACGAGAAAATGACTATTCATCAAGACCCGGAACTTGTGATGACACTCCAGAGCGTCATCGAGTTCATTGGAACCTTTGCATTTGCCCTTTCGGGCATCAGACTTGCCGCCAGTAAGCATTATGATTGGCTGGGCGGATTTGTGTGTGGTGTGGCTGTAGCTATCGGAGGCGGAACCATCCGCGACGTGATGCTGGGCTTGAATCCTTTCTGGATGTCGAGTCCTATCTATCTTCTGTTTACGTTCTTCGCCCAACTGGTGGTGATTGTGTGCCATCATTATCTGAAGCGTCTAGACAATACCTGGTTTCTTTTCGATACCCTCGGTTTGGCGCTTTTCAATATCGCCGGAATCCAGAAGACCCTCGATTGTGGCTTCCCATTCTGGGTTGCTATCATCATGGGATGTATCACGGGCTCCTTTGGAGGAGTAATTCGCGATGTGCTTCTCAACGAGGAACCGGTTATCTTCCGCAAGGAAATCTATGCGATGGCTTGTGTGTTGGGCGGCCTGGTTTACTGGGCATTCAGCTATCTGGGCTTGAGCCTCTATATTACAGTGATTGCCTCCTTCCTCACCGTCTGCATCATCCGCCTGCTCGCCGTGAAATACCATATCTCGCTGCCTACGCTGCGTGATGAGGAGGATAAGAAAGAATAATTTAGAATTAAACAATAACATTAAACGATAAACACTAATTAATGAGAAGAGAGAAAATCTTTGGGATGCTGATTTTGGCGATGATGCTGATGTTTCAGACTTCGCTGATGGCACAGAACAAACGTGAATTCCGTGGCGCCTGGATCCAGTGTGTCAACGGACAGTATTTGGGTAAATCAACCCAGCAGATCCAGTCGATGCTCACCAAGCAACTTGACGAATTGCAGAAGGATGGCGTGAATGCCATCATCTTCCAGGTGCGTGCCGAATGTGATGCCCTTTATCAGAGTGATCTTGAACCTTGGAGCAAGTTCCTCACCGGTGTCCAGGGCAAGGCTCCATCGCCTTATTGGGATCCGCTGGAGTGGATGGTTGAGCAGTGTCATCAGCGTGGAATGGAGATTCATGCCTGGATCAATCCTTACCGTGCCAAGCATGGTTCTACCTCGTTCTCCCAGGTATCATCCCAGAGCGTGGTGAAGAAGCATCCGAACCTCTGTTTCAACTATGATAATCTCGTGCTTCTCAATCCGGCACTTCAGGAGGCTGCTGATTATACCTGCCAGGTGGCTGCTGATATCGTGAGCCGTTATGATATCGATGGGTTTCATATCGACGATTACTTCTATCCTTATCCGGTAGCTGGCAAGCAGATTCCTGATCAGCAGATGTATGCAGCCAATCCTCGCGGATTCCGTAATATCGGCGACTGGAGAAGAGATAATGTGAGCCGGTTCGTCAAGCAGTTGGGGGAAACCATCCATCGTGTCAAGCCTTGGGTGAAGTTCGGTGTTTCTCCTTTCGGTATCTATCGCAACCGGAAAAACTCTCCGATTGGATCTCAGACTTTCGGTCTTCAGAACTACGATGATCTCTATGCAGATGTTCTCCTCTGGGTAAACAATGGCTTCATTGATTACTGTGCGCCTCAGATCTATTGGGAGATAGGTAACAAGGCGGCAGATTACAAGACCCTCATCCAGTGGTGGAACAAGTATGCTGGCAACCGTCCTCTTTATATAGGTGAGGATATCGAGCGTACGGCGAAGTTTGCTGATCCTACGAATCCGAAGAGTCATCAGCTGCCAGCCAAGCATCGCCTTCACCAGCAGATGAATAATGTACAGGGCACCGTGCTCTGGTATGCCAAGACTGCAGCAGATAATGTTGGCAATATCGGACATACTCTGCGCGATTATTACTGGAAATATCCTGCGCTTCCTCCATTGATGCCGTTCCTCGACGATAAGGCGCCAAAGGGTGTGAAGAGTCTGAAGATGGAGTGGACAGAGAAGGGACCACTGCTTACCTGGAAGGCTCCAAAGGCAAAGAAGAAGAAATGGGGCGATGTAGCCAACCGTTTTGCCATCTATCGTTTTGAAAAGGGTGCGCCTGTGAATCTCAATGATGTCACCGCTCTCCAGGCTGTTGTTTACGATACCACCTATCCGATACCATACGTAAAGGATCAGAAATATACCTATGTCGTTACTGCGCTCGATCGCATAGGCAACGAGAGTAAGGGTAAGAAGAAAACCGTTTCGCTTTAGGCGAAGCGGTTTTTCTTGTTTCTGTCATTCTGATTCAGAGCGTTTTTTCTTGTTAAAAGCCTGGAATTGTACCTTTATCCATAAAAAAACACTAAAAAGATTCAGTATCTCAAATTTTATTTGTACTTTTGCAGAGTCATTTCAGCGTTCCATTTGTTTTCTAATGCAACACTAAGATGAATGGAGTGCTGATTTGAGAGAAATGCTGAGAAACCTAGATGTTGATCAGAACCTAATTAATTATTACTAACAGTAAGTGTTGCTAACTTTAGGGATGAAAATTAAGAGTTTTTTAATGGCAGCCTTGGCGGCATTTTCTTTGTCGGCTAGCGCTCAGTCTTTGTCTCCAGGCACCAAGTGGCATTGGGACAAGGGTACAATCGTAGTGGAGACACCAGAGCGTCCTGCAGGACAGCAGAATGTTTTGGGATTGACGGCTCCTAAGTTGAAGACAGTACGTGTGGGCTTTGTCGGTCTGGGTATGCGTGGTCCTTGGGCAGTAATGCGTTTCTGCCACATTCCAGGCGTAGAGATCGTTGCCTTGTGCGATTACGAGGAGGCTCGTGCAGAGAAATCACAGGAGTACTTGCGCAAGCAGGGCTTGAAGCCAGCTGACATCTATAGTGGCGAGAAGGGTTATGAGGCTTTGTGCAAGCGCTCTGACATCGACCTGGTTTATATCGCAGCCGACTGGAATCACCATTTCCCAGTTGCCAAGTTTGCGATGGAGAATGGCAAGCATACTGCCATCGAGGTTCCTAGTGCCATGAATCTGGATCAGTGCTGGAGCCTGATCAACTTGAGCGAGCAGACTCGCAAGCATTGCTTCATCTTGGAGAACTGCTGCTACGACTACTATGAGATGAATGCGCTGGCTATGGCTCAGGATGGCGTTTTCGGTGACATCATCCGTGCTGAGGGTGCTTATATCCACTGTCTCGAGGACTTCTGGGATGCTTACTGGAAGGATCCAGCTGACAATGACAAGGACAACCTCCACTGGCGTATGAAGTATAACATGGAGAACCGTGGTGATGTTTATCCTACTCATGGCTTGGGTCCTGTTGCTCAGTGCCTGAATATTCACCGTGGCGACCGCTTCACAACGCTCGTTGCCATGGACACAGAGTCTTTCGTGGGTAAGGACTGGGTGAAGAACAAGAGCGGCAAGGAGTGCAAGGAGTTCCGCAATGGTGACCATACTACTACCTTGATGCGTACAGCCAAGGGTAAGGTGGTGGAGATCCAGCACAATGTGATGACTCCTCAGCCATACAACCGCTTGTTCAAGCTCACAGGTACCAAGGGTTACGCTACCAAGTATCCTACCGAGGAGTTTGCTCTCTCTGGCGAGGCACTCAAGGGTACAGGTGCTCCTCAGATGGATAACCTCAATGCTCATGGTTTCATGAACAAGGAGCAGAAGGAAGCTTTGATCAAGAAGTATTATCACCCTATCTTGAAGAAGTATGGTGAACTGGGCCGTCAGATGGGTCACGGTGGTATGGACTTCATCATGGACTCTCGTCTGGTTTACTGCTTGCAGAATGGCTTGCCATTGGATATGGACGTTTATGATTTGGCAGAGTGGTGTTCTTTGGCTGAGTTGGGTGCTCTTTCTATGGACAACAACAGCGCTGCCGTTACCTTCCCAGACTTCACCCGTGGTTTCTGGAACAAGCAGGATGGTTACAAGCATCAGTATGCTTCTCCTGAGGCTGAGGCTGCTACAGAGGCTGCCGCTGCTGCTTATACCAAGTCACAGAAGGAGGCTACTGCTAAGTTCAAGTTGTGGAATCTTTATGATGCTGTAGCTGCTGCCAAGAAGGCTAACAATGCCAAGGCTTTGAAGTCGGCTACTGCTAAGTACAACAAGGCTGTAGCTGCTGCCAAGAAGGCAATGAATGCCAGAAAATAATAGCAGGAATTTAACTCCTCTAATTCCCCATAAAAAATCAAGAGGGTGTGTCATAAGTCACAGCCAATACGCCCTGAAAGGGCAGAAGCAAGTTTTGAACAGCACGCCCTGAAAGGGCAGAAGCTCCTAGCCCAGGGCATCGCCCTGGGTTTTAGAACAGATACAAAAAAGTCGCCCTGAAAGGGCAAAAGCTTTCATTTCAAAGCTTTTGCCCTTTCAGGGCGACTTTACTTTTTGCCAACATTACCCAGGGCGATGCCCTGGGCTAGGAGCTTTTGGGCTTTCAGCCCGACTTCGGCTGCCATAATCTAAACTTATGACACACCCTCTTAATTTTTTGTTAAACTCTCGGAAAAACTTGGTTGTTTCGTGTATTTGATGTATATTTGCAAATCATAAGATAAGTATTTCTTGCAAATAGAATATATAACTTAAGAGAAGATAGAAAATGAAACGGATTAAGGTTTTAGTTTTTAGTATGTTGGCTGCCATGATGCTTGCATCTTGCGGTACAACGCAGAAGGTGCCTCTTACGGGTCGCACCCATCGCATCTCTGTCTCAGATGCACAGGTGTTGAGCTTGTCTAATCAGGAATATACCAAGTACATGGCTTCGGCGAAGAAATCTACCAATGCAGCGAAGACTGCGCAGGTGGTAAGAGTAGGAAAGCGACTGGCTGCTGCCGTGGAAACTTATCTCAAGGAGAACGGATACGCCAATGATCTGCAGAACTATTCCTGGGAATTCAACCTCGTTCAGGACAACAGTGTGAATGCCTTCTGCATGCCTGGCGGAAAGATTGTGGTATATGAAGGCTTGCTCCCAGTGGCTTCCAGCGATAATTCGCTCGCCATCGTACTGGGACATGAGATCGCACACGCCGTGGCTAAGCATAGTGCCGAGCAGCTTTCCAAGGCTCAGAACCAGCAGGTAGGTACCAGCATCCTGAGCGGTGTGCTGAATCAGGCAGTAGGTAATGGAGTCGGAGATTTGGCGGGTGCCGTAGCCGGACAGTACTTCTCCTTCCGTAATCTGAAGTATTCGCGTGAAAACGAAACAGAAGCCGACTATATGGGCTTGATCTTTGCTGCGATGGCAGGCTACGATCCTCAGCAGGCTATACCTTTCTGGGAACGTATGGCTGAGGCTTCGGGCAATCAGGGCAAGAGTGATATTTTCAGCGATCACCCTTCCGATGCCAAGCGTATTGCTGCCTTGAAGGCGGCGATGCCTACTGCGCTGAAGTATTACAAGCCTCAGGGAAAGACTTCCGTATCTACTACTAAGAAAACGGGCGTCAAGACCATCAAGGCTAGCTCGCTGATGAAGAAATCAACTAAAAAATAACGATATGATGGAATATATCTCTCAAAACCTCTGGCTGTTTTGGACTGTCATTATGTTCATCTGCCTCATCCTGGAGTTGTCTTCCGGCGACTTCTACGTGACTTGTTTTGCCATCGGTGCGCTCATCAGCATACCTGTGGCTGTGATGGATGCTCCGTTCTGGGTTCAGGTAGTGGTCTGGGCGGTATGTTCCGTACTCAGTATCCTGTTGATCCGTCCGCATCTGGTAAAGGCTATCCATAGGGGAGCCGATCATCGGGAGAGTAATTCCGATGCCCTTGCCGGACAGATAGGCGAGGTCAGTGAAACCATCGTTGCCGGTGGGTATGGAAGAGTGAAGCTCGATGGTGATGACTGGAAGGCTGAAGCTCCGGGCGCTGCTGGTGATATTGCCAAGGGTACCCGTGTAAGAGTGATGGGTCACCAGTCTATCATTCTCCAGGTAGAGAAGTATTAACTTTTAATTATAAACATCATGGAAATAGGACTTTATGTATTGATTGCTCTAGTGCTGCTTGCACTGGTAGTGGTAAAGAAAACCATCGTGATCATTCCTCAGAGTGAGACCAGAATCATCGAGCGGTTGGGTCGCTATTATGCTACCCTGAAGCCAGGTATCAACATTATCATTCCTTTCATCGACCAGGCCAAGACCATCGTGGCGATGCGTAGAGGAAGCTATACTTATACCAGCAGCATCGACCTTCGTGAACAGGTTTATGATTTCGACCGTCAGAATGTGATTACCAAGGATAATATTCAGATGCAGATCAATGCACTGCTTTATTTCCAGATTGTAGATCCTTTCAAGAGTGTTTATGAAATCAACAATCTGCCTAATGCGATAGAGAAGTTGACTCAGACTACCCTGCGTAACATTATCGGTGAGATGGAGCTCGACCAGACACTTACCTCCCGTGACACCATCAACACCAAGCTCCGTGCGGTGCTCGACGATGCCACCAACAAGTGGGGAATCAAGGTAAACCGTGTAGAGTTGCAGGATATCACTCCTCCTGAGAGTGTGCTCCAGGCGATGGAGAAGCAGATGCAGGCAGAGCGTAACAAGCGAGCTACCATCCTTACTTCAGAAGGTGAAAAGGAGAAGCAGCGTCTGCTCTCCGAAGGTGAAAAGGCGGCGATTGTCAACAAGGCTGAAGCTGCCAAGCAGCAGGCTATCCTGAGAGCTGAAGGTGAGGCTACCGCCCGTATCCGCAAGGCTGAGGCTGAGGCCATCGCCATCCAGAAGATTACCGAAGCCGTAGGACAGAGTACCAATCCTGCCAACTATCTGCTGGCACAGAAATATATTACCATGATGCAGGAAGTGGCTCAGGGTAAGGATAATAAGGTGGTTTATCTGCCATACGAGGCTACCAACCTCCTGGGATCCATCGGTGGCATCAAGGATTTGTTTAACAGTAAGTAAACTAAAAAATATGAGTAAGAAAATTTGTATTGTTGCTGGAGCGAGACCTAACTTCATCAAGGTGGCTCCTGTGATGAGAGCGATAGAGAATGCCCGGAATGCGGGCGGGGAGATGGAGTGCAAGCTGGTCTATACCGGTCGCGAAGACGATGAGACCCTTGAAGATTCTCTTTTCTCTGACTTGGGTATCCGCAAGCCGGATGTTTATCTGGGCGTGGAATGTGAGAATATGAATGAGCTGACCGGTATGGTGATGGCTCAGTTTGAGCGCTATCTCCAGCAGAATCCTACGGATGTGGTGATTGTGGTGGATGATCTGGCTTCTACCATGGCTGTGGCTATCGTCACCAAGAAGCAGGGCGTTCAGTTGGCTCACATCGCCGCAGGTACCCGTAGCTTCGATATCACGATGCCGAAGGAAATCAACCGTCTGGTGATTGATGGACTCTCTGATATCCTCTTCACCGCAGGTATCTCCAACAACAGTATTGCCAACAAGGAGGGTGCCGAACTCTCTAAGGTCTATATGGTGGGTAATGTACTCATTGATAACATCCGGTTCCTGCAGCAGCGTATGAAGCGTCCTCAGGTGATGGACGAGCAGCATCTGGAGGATGGCAAGTATATGGTGCTTACCTTGAACCGCAAGGCCATTGTCAACAATATCGATGAGATGAAGACCTTGATTTCAACGATTGATAGTGTGGCTCGCCAGGCAGGCATCAAGGTTCTGGCTCCTTTGCGTGGCAAGGCATTGGGATTCGTGCTTGCCTTCAAGGCTTACCAGGATGTGGCTGACCATCAGTCAGGTATCATGGTTGTGCAGCCTCAGGGTTATCTCGATTTCTCTTATCTCTCAGCCCACGCCATGGGTGTAATCACCGATTCTGGTAATGTGGCAGAAGAGGCTACCTTCAATGGAGTGCCATGCATCACCCTGAATAGCTATACCGAGCATCAGGAAACCGTAACCGTAGGAACCAACGAGCTCGTTGCTGAAGATCCAGAGAAGCTTCAGCAGGCTATGGAGAAGATTGTGAAGGGTGAATGGAAGAAGGGTGGTATTCCTGATAGATGGGATGGACGGTCTGCAGAACGCATCGTTCAGATTATCTGTGGGGAATAAGTAAATCCGCACGCCCTGTAAGGGCAGAAGCTCCTAGCCCAGGGCAACACCCTGGGTAATCATGAGCGCAAGTTTGTCGCCCTGTAAGGGCAAAAGCTTTGTGTATGAGAAGCTTTTGCCCTTACAGGGCGATTTTGCTATATACCATGTAAACCCAGGGTGTTGCCCTGGGCTAGGAGCTTCTGGGCTTTCAGCCCGTGTGGGGCTTTCGTTTATTTCACTGGATAATCATACTGTTTGTGATAGTTTATTTCACCGGATAATCATACTGTTTATAATAGGTAGGAGTCTTTGGGGTGTTATACCAATTGCCCTCAACGCTTACTCCGATGGAGAAGTTCTTGTTGGTGTATCTGACTCCGGCACCTAACACATTGGCACCGGCAGCTCCCATGCCATATCCTCCAGGCATCACGCCCATTCCCCAGATGCCGGGATACATACCATATCTGCCATATCCGTAAGGACCATATCCGGCATAACGGTTGTAGATGGAATTGTAGTTGTTGGCTACACTTACCTGTCCATATACGTATGCTTCCCAGTGCTCATCAAACTGATAGCCCAGAATGCCATACACACCACCATCCCGGAAATTGTCGCCTCCGTAATTGATGTTGTTGAGATAGGTACCTAAAGCCATCCACAGCTTGTTGTCCTTGGTGAGCGGAGTGAGATACGTAGCATTGATGGTCTGGGTAAAACCGCCCCAGTGTGGCGCATGCTTGCCGAAAGTGGCGAAGACGGAAAGATCTACCGAGAGGTTCAGTCCCTTATGGAGTCCCCAGCCATATCGGTTCCAGCCATATTTGCCCCAGTCATTTCCCCAATAGTCATAGCTGTTTCCCAATCCTCCCGTATTGACCAGGTTAGAAATTGGGTTGTTGTAATAATCACTATCCTGAGGATTCTTCAGATAACTGCCCATCTTGTAGAGTTCGTCACTGTTGGAATCGATATGCCGGATAGGGGTGTAGGTATTCTTCACCGGTTTGCCTCCATACACCACGGTTTTCCCGTCCTGATATACCGTATCGCCTGGCAACAGCCAGTCTTCCCTCGGACTATCCTGACTGTGCAGAGGTCCGAAGCTCACGTGTTGTGCCTGGGCTTTCATTCCTATCAGTGCGAAGCCCAGGAGAAGAAGATATAATCTTTTTGTTGTCATCATATCAAATCGTTTATGTAGCCTCATTTTCGAAGCTTTTTATGTTATTCACCAATTTTCGAGCATCATTTTGCCCGTTTCTGTCATTTTGCACGCAAAGATATAAAGAAAGTTTGAGAAAAGCATAACTTTTTAGAATAAAATCATTATCTTTGCAATCAATAACATAAAAAACAGATTTAAGTATTAAGAAAATGAAAAAGATAATAACGATATCTGCCCTTTTGCTGGCTGCTTTTGCTCCTCAGGCAATGGCGCAGGAACAGACTCAGCCTACTCAGCAGACTGCCCGTCCGGCATTCGACAATGAGTTGCTCCCTTGGGAGACACCTCGTGATACCACCTGCCACGAGGTACTGCTGGAAACCACGATGGGCAATATCCGTGTGGCTCTTTATAACGATACTCCGCATCACCGCGACAACTTCCTCAAGCTCGTGAACAGTGGATATTACAACGGCTGTATCTTTCAGCGTGTCATCAAGAACTTCATGATCCAGGGCGGTGATTATTCTTGTCGCAAGGTTACTCCCGGAAAGGTGGAGAAGTTTGATGTCAACTATACGGTACCAGCCGAAATCATCTATCCTAAATATTACCACAAGCGCGGTCAGCTCTGTGCAGCCCGTGAGGGGGATGATGAGAATCCTACCAAGGCATCAGCTTCTACCGATTTCTATATCACCTGGGGCAGAAACTTCTCACCCCGACAGATGGAATACTATGTAGAGAAGGAGAAGAGAGAGGGTGCGAAATCCTACGCACTGCCATCCGAGCAGTTGCAGCAGGGTTACATCAAGCATGGTGGAGTGCCTCATCTGGACAATGGATATACCGTGTTCGGCGAGGTGCTGGAAGGTATGGATGTGGTAGATAAGATCCAGAATGTGGCTACCAACAAGGACAACAATGACCGCCCGCTGGAAGACATCGTCATCACCAGAGCCACCCAGGTGAAATAGACCAGCAAGGGGAAAATACCTGAAATGAAAACAATAACATTATAATACGGGAAAAATGAAATCTTTAAAGGAGTTATATCGAATTGGCAAGGGACCATCGAGCAGTCATACGATGGGACCTCAGCGCGCAGCTAAGCTCTTCCTGGAGCGTTGTGCTAATGCTTCGTCCTACGAAGTTACATTGTATGGTGCCCTGGCTGCTACCGGCAAGGGTCACATGACCGATGTGGCTATCGAGGAAGTGCTCAAGAAGCATATTGTTCATATCATCTGGAAGCCTCAGGTCTTCCTGCCTTTCCATCCTAACGGAATGAAGTTTGTGGGCAAGGACCTGAATGGCGACGTGATTGATGAGTGGATTGTTTATAGTATCGGTGGCGGTGCCATCTCGGATGGTTCTGATGGACAGTCGGAGTTGGGCGCTGAAGATGTCTATGACCTGAAGACGATGGCGGAAATCCAGAAATGGTGCTACGACAACGGCCGCTCTTTCTGGGAATACGTGGAGAAATGCGAGGATAAGGATATCTGGGATTATCTCCGTAAGGTCTGGGATACCATGAAGCAGTCTATCCACAATGGTCTCAGTCATGAGGGTGTCTTGCCTGGACCGCTGAAACTCCAGCGCAAGGCTGCTGTCTATCATATCAAGGCAAAGGGCTATCGTGCTTCCTTGCAGAGCCGCGGACTGATTTATTCCTATGCACTGGCGGTGAGTGAGGAGAATGCATCGGGCGGTACCATCGTTACGGCTCCTACCTGTGGTGCCTGCGGTGTACTTCCTGCCGTGCTCTATCACATGCATACTGCTCATGAAATGAGCGAGGAGCGCATCCTCCGTGCTTTGGCTACTGCCGGACTGGTGGGTAACATCGTCAAGCACAATGCTTCTATCAGTGGTGCTGATGTAGGTTGCCAGGGTGAGGTAGGTGTAGCCTGTGCGATGGCTTCAGCTGCGGCATGCCAGCTCTTCGGTGGTAGTCCAGCCCAGGTAGAGTATGCTGCCGAAATGGGATTGGAGCATCATCTGGGTATGACCTGCGACCCGGTTTGCGGATTGGTACAGATTCCTTGCATCGAGCGCAATGCCTTTGCGGCTGCCCGTGCTCTGGATGCTGATCTCTACGCTTCCTTCTCGGATGGTCATCACAGCGTATCATTCGATAGAGTAGTAGAGGTGATGCGACAGACCGGTCACGATCTCCCTTCGCTCTATAAGGAAACCAGCGAGGGCGGTTTGGCAAAAGGCTTTAAAGGAGAATAGTCGCCCCGAAGTCGAATATTCGGACTTCCCGGCACGCCCTGAAGTAGAATACTCGGACTTCCCGGCACGCCCTGAAAGGGCAGAAGCTCCTAGCCCAGGGTAACACCCTGGGTAAAAATAGCAGTTAGCAATGCGCCCTGAAAGGGCAAAAGCTTTTTATTAATTAGATGATTTATAACAGATTAAAACGATTTAGTTTAAGTACTTTAGTAATAGCAGTTTGTCTTCTCCTGTCTTCCTGCGGCTCGGATTCTTCCGATGCGAAGAAGCAGTTGAAGGCGAAGGCTGATTTGCAGGGCGCTGTTATCGGCGTGCAGTTAGGTACCACCAGCGACGGCCTTGCTACAGAGTTGGAAAAGAAAGGAGATGGCACCAAGGTAGAACGATACAACAAGGGAGCCGATGCCATTCAGGCGCTCCTCCAGGGGAAGATCGACTGTATGGTGACCGATGAGGCACCAGCCAAGGCATTCCAGCGGGTGAATCCTTCTCTCCGCATTCTGCCGGAAACCTTCGATGCCTCCTCTTTCGCCATCTGTGTGGCAAAGGATCATGC
This sequence comes from Prevotella sp., assembly GCA_052356385.1. Taxonomy (GTDB): domain Bacteria; phylum Bacteroidota; class Bacteroidia; order Bacteroidales; family Bacteroidaceae; genus Prevotella. The sequence goes on along the minus strand of DAWDAD010000010.1, from coordinate 2,181 downwards.
CGAATTGCAGCAGTCCATCAATCAAGCCATCCGTATTCTGAAGGCGAATGGCGTCATCGATTCCATCGTCAACCGCCATCTGGAACGGGGCATTGCCGTCGCTTATACGTCTAAGGCTTCGGATGTGAAGAAGGTAGGACCGGAAGCACTGCAGAAGCTCGGACTGAAGAAGAGTCTCCGCTTTGCTACCAATGCCACCTTCGAACCATTCGAGTACTACCAGGATGGTAAGATTGTGGGTATCGATGTAGATGTGGCGAATGCCATCGGCGATGTGATGGGCGTGGATGTCGAGATTCTTGATATGGAGTTTGATGCCATCATCACCTCCGTACAGGCTGGTAAGGCTGATGCCGGTATCGCTGGTATTACCGTCACCCCGGAGCGGGAGAAGAACATCGGATTCACCGATTCCTACGCCGATGTGCGACAGGTCATCATGGTAAATTCCGAAAATGCAGAAGTAGCTGGTGCACAGCATGGATTTCTGGATAAGTTCAAGTCTTGCTTCATCGACGACAACCGCTATGAGTATCTCCTGCAAGGATTGGGCAATACGCTCATCATCACCTTCTTCGCCATCATCCTTTCCGTGATTCTCGGTACGCTGATTGCCATCATACGTGCACGTCATGAACGCCGTGGCGGTTGGCGCATTTCGAATATGCTCTGCCAGTTGTATCTCACCATCATGCGTGGTACACCTACCATGGTGCAGTTGCTCATCATCTATTATGTGGTCTTCGCCTCAGCCGATGTCAACAAGATTCTGGTAGCCGTCATTGCCTTCGGTTTGAACTCTGCGGCATATATTGCCGAGGTCATCCGTTCGGGTATCATGTCGGTAGATGAGGGACAGATGGAAGCGGGTAGAAGTCTCGGTCTTTCTTATGGCAAGACCATGCGACTCATCATCCTGCCACAAGCCTTCAAGAATGTGCTGCCGGCGATGGGTAATGAGCTTATCACCCTGCTTAAGGAGACTTCCATCAGCGGTTACATCGGTCTCGTGGATCTTACCAAGGGTTCCGATATCATCCGCAGCATCACCTACGAGGCAATGATGCCATTGGGTGTAGTAGCCTGTCTGTATCTCATCATCGTCCTCGGACTGAATGCCGGAGTGAGAAAGTTGGAAAAGCGTTTGAGAAAGAGCGAAAGGAAATAGCACGCCCTGAAAGGGCAGAAGCACCTAGCCCAGGGCATCGCCCTGGGTATAATTGCAGTTAGAAATGCGCCCTGAAAGGGCAAAAGCTTCAAATGATATGGACAAAAACGAGATAATCAAGATAGAAGGACTTCGCAAGCGCTTCGGCGACAACGAAGTCCTGAAAGGCATTACCACTTCCGTCAAGCAGGGCGAAGTGGTTGCCATTATTGGCCCGTCGGGCTGTGGCAAGAGTACCTTCCTGCGTTCCATCAATCTCTTGGAGGAACCTACGGAGGGAAAGATTCTGATCGATGGCATAGACCTTACCTCCTGGGATGTAGATATCAACAAGATGCGTCAGCGGGTGGGTATGGTGTTCCAGCAGTTTAATCTCTTCCCGAATATGACCATCCGCCGCAACATCATGCTGGCACCGGTAGAGTTGGGGAAGATGACCCGTGAAGAGGCGGATGAGAAGGCTACAGAGCTTCTCTCCCGCATCGGATTGCTGGACAAGGCAGACAGTTACCCGGATAGTCTTTCGGGCGGACAGAAGCAGCGTGTAGCTATCGTCCGTGCCCTGGCAATGAATCCGGAGGTTCTTCTTTTCGATGAACCTACTTCTGCGCTCGATCCGGAGATGGTAGGAGAGGTGTTGCAGTTGATGAAGGATGTGGCAGCTGAAGGCATGACGATGGTGGTAGTAACCCACGAAATGGGCTTTGCCCGAGAAGTTGCCAATCGTGTGCTCTTCTTCAGTGATGGCTATATCACGGAGGATGGCACCCCTGAGGAAGTCTTCAATCATCCGAAGTCTCCAAGACTTCAGGAGTTTCTGGGTAAAGTCCTGTAGGAGTTATCCTCCTAGTTTCGCAAGTAAGCCCCACACGCCCTGAAAGGGCAGAAGCTCCTAGCCCAGGGCATCGCCCTGGGTAATGTTGGCAAAAAGTAAAGTCGCCCTGAAAGGGCAAAAGCTTTGAAATTGAAAGCTTTTGCCCTTTCAGGGCGACTTTTTGTATCTGTTCTAAAAC
>DAWDAD010000009.1:0-59110 GCA_052356385.1 Prevotella sp. | reverse complement strand
CTTATGCCCCGATTTATATGCTTATGTTTCTTGAAAAAGATTCTGTTCAGAATGTGACATATAAGATGGATTTATCGGGATTAAAAGTGTAGAATTCTGATGAGGAGCATATAGCAAAGGGTGCCTGCTGCTATTGACCACATCATATTCCTTTTCCATACGTGGATGAGAATGGTGAACTTGGTTTATTTTGCTGCTTTCTGTTGTAAATTTGTTGCAAGTTTGAGTTTTTTTATTAATTTTGTAAGCACAAACCAAATATTGACAAAATATGGCAAAAATTATAGTAAATACAACAGAAGTTTCTGTTTTGAACCTAAATGGTGAGGACTATATCTGTCTAACAGATATGATGAAAGCAAAAGATGGTGAGTTTTTTGTAACAGATTGGTTACGTAATAGAAATACATTGGAATATATTGGAATTTGGGAGAAGATATACAATCCGATTTTTAATTATGGCGAATTCGCCATAATTAAAAATCAAGCGGGATTGAATCGCTTTAAAATAAGTGTTAAGGATTTTGAGAAGGTTTATATAATTCTTCTTTTAAACCCCCTCGAATTCGAGGGGTTTAAAAAAGAGGCAGGTCTTAATGCTTTTACTCTTTCTCCTAAAAAATGGATAGATACCACCAATGCAATTGGTTTGATTGCAAAGTCTGGGCGTTATGGAGGTACGTATGCTCATAAAGATATAGCATTTAGTTTAAGCGAGTTTATTTGTGCGGCTTGTATCAATGAATAGAATTACATAAGTTTTATGAAGCCTGCTTCGTTAGTCATCGAAACAGGCTTCATTGATAGTTGAAGTAGGCTTCATCGGGCAATGAAGCTTATTACAGTTTTTTTCTACATATACAAAAAAGCGGAGCGTGATTTCACAACCACACTCCGCGCAAACTTAAACAACCAATAAAAGAAATAGATTGATCGTTCAATTGTTATATCTGATGAAGAGTAGCTCTTGTTAGAGCTTTGTTTTTTTATCTGTCAGAAATATGTCTTATTTTGAAGACATAGCTGATTAGCGGATGAACAGGAGTTCACGATACTTAGGCAAGGTCCAGAGCTCATCGGCTACAGTCAACTCCAACTTATCAATCTGATAACGGATCTCCTCCATCTTTGGAGCTACCGTGTCATGATAAGCTATCGCCTTATCGTGCTCATTCTCAATCTTGTTGGCTACCTTGCGGGCATTAACCAACTCCTCAACACCGGTCTCGATGATCTGAGTGCGCTCAGCAATCTTCTTGATGATATTAATGTTGCGGGCAGTCAACTTCTTGCCTTCCTCGTCACCGAAGATGTCAATCATGTTCTCTACATTCTTTGCCAACTGACTCTGATAGTGAGTAGCCACAGGGATGATGTGGTTCATACTCAAGTCGCCCATTACACGAGCCTCAATCTGAATCTTCTTGGTGTAGGTCTCCCATTTCACCTCGTTACGAGCTTCCAGCTCGTTCTTCTTCATGACACCCATATCCTCGAACATCTTGATAGATGCAGGGTCGAGATAACGCTCGAAGATCTTTGGACAGCTCTTCTCGCAGTCCAGACCACGCTTAGCAGCTTCCTCTACCCACTCATCTGAGTAACCATTACCGTCGAAACGGATAGGCTTGCAGGTCTTCAAATCCTGACGAACGATATCGATGATGGCAGAAGTCTTGTCCTCACCCTTGGCAATCAACTCATCCACACGCTTCTTGAAGTCGGTCAAAGCCTCGGCTACAGCGGTGTTCAATACGATCATTGCAGATGCACAGTTAGCCTCAGAACCTACGGCACGGAATTCGAAACGGTTACCGGTGAAGGCGAATGGTGATGTACGGTTACGGTCGGTGTTATCAATCATCAACTCTGGAATCTCAGGGATATCCAACTTCATGCCCTGCTTGCCAGCCACGGTGAAGAGATCCTTCTTGTCGGCTTTCTCAATGTGCTCGAGAAGGTCGGTCAACTGCTTGCCGAGGAATGAAGAGATGATTGCTGGAGGTGCCTCGTTGGCACCCAGACGATGAGCATTGGTAGCACTCATGATAGAAGCCTTGAGCAAACCATTGTGCTTATATACACCCATCAAAGTCTCTGTGATGAAGACTACGAAGCGGAGGTTATCCTCAGGTGTCTTGCCAGGACCATGAAGCAGAATGCCTGTATCTGTAGCGAGACTCCAGTTGTTGTGCTTACCAGAACCGTTGATGCCTGCGAATGGCTTCTCATGGAGAAGTACGCGGAAACCGTGATGGCGAGCCACCTTCTTCATCAAGCTCATCAGGAGCATGTTGTGGTCAACGGCAAGGTTGGTCTCCTCGAAGATAGGTGCCAACTCAAACTGGTTTGGTGCTACCTCGTTGTGGCGGGTCTTGCAAGGAATACCGAGCTCAAGAGCCTGGATTTCCAAATCCTTCATGAATGCCTGAACACGCTCTGGGATGGCGCCGAAGTAGTGGTCGTCCATCTGCTGGTTCTTTGCCGAATCGTGACCCATCAGGGTGCGGCCTGTCAACATCAGGTCGGGACGTGCAGCATACAAGCTTTCATCTACCAGGAAGTACTCCTGCTCCCAACCGAGATTGGAAATAACTTTCTTGACATCTGGGTTGAAGTAGTGGCAAACCTCTGTTGCTGCTACGTTTACAGCGTGCAATGAACGGAGCAATGGAGCTTTATAGTCGAGTGCCTCACCTGTGTAAGAGATGAAGACGGTAGGGATACAGAGTGTATCGTCGATGATGAATACAGGAGATGTTGGATCCCATGCAGAGTAACCGCGAGCCTCGAAGGTAGAGCGGATACCGCCAGATGGGAATGAAGAAGCATCAGGCTCCTGCTGAACGAGCAACTTACCTGAAAATTCCTCGATCATACCACCCTTGCCATCATGCTCGATGAAGGCATCGTGCTTCTCGGCAGTACCTTCTGTCAGTGGCTGGAACCAGTGGGTGTAGTGGGTTACGCCATTCTCGTCAGCCCACTGCTTGATGCCTTTGGCTACGGCGTTGGCGATATTACGGTCGAGACGTGCTCCGTTGTCGATGACGTCTACCAGTTTCTCATAGACGTCTGCAGGGAGATACTTGTACATCTTCTGTCGGTTGAATACCTTCTTTCCGAAGAATTCACTTGGTCGCTCGCTAGGAGCGGTTACCTCAACAGGCTTTCTCTTGGAAGCCTCTGAAACAGCTTCAAATCTTAAGTTGCTCATACCTTATATAATTTAAAATTTCTGATTTTCAATGTTTTTATAATCTGTTGGAATGTTTATTTTCCCAGCCATTTGGCTATTCTCTCCATGGCTTCCTTGCAGTCCTCATGCTCGCCGAAGGCGGTGAGTCGGATGTAGCCTTCGCCTGATGGACCGAAGCCGACACCAGGGGTGCAGACTACGCTGGCACCATAAAGCATCTCTTCGAAGAATTTCCAGCTTGGCGTGTTGTTTGGCGTCTTCACCCAGAGATAAGGTGCATTCTCACCGCCATATACTCTCAAGCCGAGTTTCTGGAGTTCTGCTCTCATGAAGTGGGCATTCTCCATATAGTAGTTGATGGTTGCCTTCACCTGTTCCTTACCCTCAGGGGTGTAGATGGCTTCGGCAGCACGCTGGCTGATATAGCTTGTACCATTAAACTTGGTGCACTGGCGGCGGTCCCAGATAGGATTCAATGCCACTTCTTCACCTGCCAATGTCTTTGCCTTCAACTCCTTAGGAACGATGGTGTAACCACAACGCACACCGGTGAATCCGGCAGTCTTCGAATAACTGTGGAATTCTATCGCTACCTTTCTGGCTCCACGAATCTCGTAGATAGAATGAGGAATTGATGGGTCGGTGATATATGCCTCGTAGGCAGCGTCATAGAGGATGATGCTCTCGTTCTTGATAGCATAGTTTACCCATTTCCTGAGTTCTTCTTTCGAGATGACCGTACCTGTTGGGTTATTTGGATAGCAGAGATAAATCATATCCACACGGTGGTCTGGAATCTGAGGGATGAAGTCGTCGCTCTCATCGCAAGGCATGTAGGTTACATTGCTCCACTTGCCGTTCTCAAAGATTCCCGCTCTACCTATCATCACGTTAGAGTCTATATAAACCGGATAAATCGGGTCGGTAACGCCGATGTTGTTATCCCATCTCAAAATCTCCTGGATATTTCCCGTATCGCTCTTGGCTCCATCGTTTACGAATACCTCGTTGGCGTCGAGATGAATGCCACGTGGCAGAAAGTCGTTCTTGATGATAGCCTCGCGGAGGAAGTCGTAGCCTCGCTCCGGACCATAGCCTCTGAAAGAAGCCTGCTCAGCCATCTCGTCTACAGCCTTGTGCATCGCCTTGATGACGGCAGGGCAGAGAGGCTGGGTTACATCACCGATGCCCAGACTGATTACACGCTGCTTTGGATGTGCAATCTTGTAGGCGTTCACCTTCTTTGCGATGTCGGCAAACAAGTAGTTGTTGGCCAACTTCAGGAAATGTTCATTAACTAATGCCATATTTTGTTTCTCCTTTTATTTGTGGTCATTATCGACCATTTGTTATTTAAGTTTGCGTTCTCTTTTTAAAATGTTGAGTGTTGAGTGTTGAATGTTGACTTGGTGGGTGCAGCTAAATTCAACATTCCACATTCCACATTCAACACTCCCTATATTAACACTCCAACTGGATTTCTCCTTCGAATGAGAAGGCTGCAGGTCCCGTCATGTAAACATGATCATCAGCCTCGCTATATTCTATTTCCAGCGTTCCGCCATCCATCACGATGCTGCTTTTTCTGCCAGTACGCTTGGTAAGGGCTGCGGCTACGGCTGTGGCACAGGCTCCTGTTCCGCAAGCCATTGTTATTCCGCTTCCCCTTTCCCAAACTCGTGTCCTTATGGCGTCTGTGTCAGTTACTTGTGCAAATTCTATGTTGCATCTCTGGGGAAATGCCTTGTCTCTTTCCAGGATTTTACCATAGTGGGCGATGTCGATGGTGTCGATGTCATCCACGAAGGTAACGAAATGCGGATTACCCATGCAAACATAGGTGCCTTCAAATTTTCTGCCGTCAGCTTCGAGCACCGAAGGGCCTATGAATTGCTCGGGATTTTCAAGTTTGGGTTCCAGCATGTCTACTGTTACCGATTCCACAACTTCTTTATTATCCTGAAGATGAAGTTTCAATATCTTGATACCCGAAAGTGTTTCCAGTCGGATGGTGTCCTTTCGGGTCAATCCTTTTTCGTAAAGATACTTACCGATGCATCGGCTTGCATTGCCGCACATCATCGCTTCTGAACCATCGGCGTTGAAGATACGCATCGAATAATCTGCTCTTCTGCTGTCTTGCGGCTTTCCGATGAGAACCAGTCCGTCGCTTCCTATGCCCGTGTGATAAGCACTCCAGGCAATGGCCGCCTTCTCTGGGTCAGGGATGTCGTATTGTTGGGTATCTACATATATATAATCGTTACCCGCTCCCTGCATCTTTGTAAAATGAACTGTTTCTTTCATCTGCGTTGTTCTTTATGTTTGAATACTCTTCTTTTATCTCTCATGTCTTATCTCTTTTGAGATTTGACTTTTTGCTAGTCTTTCGAATATTTCGATGACTATTTGTTTGATTTCGGTTGCAAAGGTACGACGATTTGTTGAAATATGCAAGAAAATAAATTCAGAAATCTTGATTATTTTTCGCTATCTTACAATTTGCATCATAAAAATGCTTTCTGCCTTACAAATTGTAAGGAGAATAGGATAAGCCTCGATAAATTTAAAATGTTCGATAAAAAGTAAAAACGAAATGCTTTTATTTTCTTTAAAATGCTGACAAAATGTATTAATTTTGTAGCCGAAAACGAACATAGTGTAAAAGAAAGGCTTGATTTGAATAGCAAACCAATGAAGGTCCGTTTTCGAAAAGAGACAATCAATAGAAGTATTAACACATTATTAATTATTAAAGGATTATGAAGAAGATTGAGGCAATTATCCGCAAGTCTAGATTCGAGGATGTCAAGAAGGCGCTTTTAGCAGCAGACATCGAGTGGTTCTCTTATTATAATGTAAGAGGTGAGGGTAAAATGCGCCAGGCTCGCATTTACCGTGGTGTGATGTATGATACCAGCAGCATCGAACGTGTGCTTCTGAATATTGTGGTTCGTGATAAGAACGTGGAACCTACCATCGCTGCCATCCAGGGCGCTGCCCAGACAGGTGAAGTCGGAGACGGCAGAATCTTCGTGATTCCTGTACTCGATACCGTTAGAATCAGAACCGGCGAGCGAGGCGACATTGCATTGTATAACGCTGAGAAAGAGGAATAATTTAAAATGTTGAATGTTAAGTGTTGAATGTTGAATTAGGCATTCTTACTTATCTTTAATAAATATTATTTAGTATTCTAATTTAACTATAAGATATTTTTATGAGCAGTTTATTATTGACGACACTTGATACGGGTAACACAGCGTGGATGATCATGGCAACCATCTTGGTGCTCTTGATGTCAATCCCAGGTATTGCACTTTTTTACGGTGGTTTGGTGCGCCAGAAGAATATCCTCAGCATCCTGATGCAGACGGTATTCATCGTGGCAGTAGTCAGTCTGATATGGGTAGCCTTCGGTTATTCCTGGGCTTTCTCTACAGAATATGCCGATTCGGGCAATCCTCTGGCTTGCGTCATCGGTGGTTTCGATAAATGTTTTCTTCACGGCATCGGCTTGGATGCCATCATGCCTACAGGCATTCCGGAACTCACCTTTGCAATGTTCCAGTGCATGTTCGCCCTGATTACTCCAGCCTTGATTCTCGGTGCTTTTGCCGAGCGTGTGAAGTTCAGCGGTTATGTACTTTTCACCATCCTCTGGGTTATCATCGCTTATCTTCCAATGGCCCACTGGGTATGGGGTGGCGGTTTCCTGCAGGAGATGGGAGCCATCGACTTTGCGGGTGGTACCGTAGTTCATATCAATGCCGGTGTAGCCGCTCTGGTCATGGCACTCTGTGTAGGCAAGCGAGATGATTACCGTGCAGGTCATCCTATCACACCTCACAACATCACCTTCGTGTTCATGGGTATGTCATTCCTCTGGTTGGGATGGTTCGGCTTCAATGCCGGTAGCGGATTGGCAGCTGATGGTCTGGCAGCCAACGCCTTCCTTGTAACCCATATCGCAACAGCAGCGGCAGCCACTACCTGGATGCTCATCGACTGGATCGTGAACAAGAAGCCAACCACAGTAGGTGCTTGTACCGGTGCCGTAGCCGGACTGGTAGCCATCACTCCTGCAGCCGGCAGTACCGATATTTTCGGAGCTTTCTGCATCGGTATCATTTCCACCATCGTCTGCTTCTTCATGGTAGCGGTAGTAAAGGAGAAGTTCAAGTATGATGATGCTCTCGATGCCTTTGGTGTTCATGGTATGGGTGGTATTCTGGGATCTATCCTCACCGGTGTCTTCGCCACTCAGTATGTAACAGGAGCCGAAGGTGTGCAGGGTGCCCTTTATGGCGACTGGCATCAGCTTTGGATTCAGGTTGTAGCCACCGTGGTAAGCATCATCTACAGCGTTGTAGTTACCTACATTATCTTCAAGGTAGTAGATAAGAGTGTAGGTGTACGTGTTGACAAGCGAGTAGAGGAGGAAGGTCTCGACATCTACGAGCATGGTGAGAGTGCTTATAGCAACTAATTGCGAAATTCGATTATCAGCATAAAAATTAGGTCAATGGTGTTTCATTTTGAGGAATGAAACACCATTTTTTTATGATAAATCCTCAACTTGCACAATGAAAATGCCTCAACTTGCACAATGAAACTTTTAAGTTGTTGATATTCAATAACGTTATGCCCACCATTTTCCCTAAGAATTCCTATATATAATAATGTGTAATCCCCTTTTCTCCTGTTCTTATCCCTTTTGGGATAATTTTACGAAAGTAATCAATTTGCAGTTGGTCTGTGAACGCTGAAGGTTGATGCTGTTTTGTCGGTGTAAATTAGCTCTAATTGTTGGTGTAAATATCCGAGTTCTAGAAAAAGTTAAGCACAATGCTGGGATGATTGTGCTTGCGCTTTTATGAATAACTATTTCTTGGATTGTTACATTCTTTTGGAACGATGGCATTTTTATCGTAACAGGCAGTCTCGTAATTTGCATATATGAAGCCATTATTGCCTAAACTAAGATGGCTTTTTCTTATCATTTTATTTTCTGTGGTTTAGCTAAAAATAAAAGGATAAGAAAAAGACATCTACTTGATAATCAAATTGATGCGAATCTATTAATAAAAATTTATTTTTCGATTGCTTTTTTATTAGCCATCAAATTAAATAGTATCTGCAATCTACATGAGCGCCTTTCTTCGCTATTTCGATTCCGACCATAGAATAAACAATCACGATATATTGCACAGTGATAGGATAGCAAATGCGGCTACGCTGTTTGTCTGTACCAATCCATATGATACCAAAGTTGGCCATCTTGTTGCTGTTAATACGGTGGTACTGTTCGCCAATTTCCATATCGTCGAGCTGCTTGATATGCAGCTTCATTCTATCAAATTGGCGAATGTCATTGGCAAATTTTGAGAGATTTACCTTATTCTCATCTCCGATTTAAGACATAGAAACTGACTACAAATAATGAAAACTCAACACACATATAGTGTGTTCTGATATGATAAACTTTCATAAATTTCAAGGAATTCTATTCGTACTTGTGTATTATTTAGTATATTTGCACACAAAATTTGTGTAATATGCAATGGAATAAAGAAATACTAAGGGAAGCTAGGTTAAAGGCCAAGCTGTCTCAAAACGCTTTAGCAAGCGAATTGGGAGTACACTTTAGAACTGTGCAAAATTGGGAAAAAGGAATAACGCCAATCCCAATTACTGTAAATCCAGCTTTAGACAAAATACTTGGTGTCTCCGATACCCCAGACTATGTGTCCAGAGAAGAATATAACAGGGTGGTAGCAGCATTGGATGCTTCAGCAGAACTGAACAAAAAGCTTACTGACATTATACAATCGGGGATTAGTGGCGAAAGCAAAAACTAAGGTCAACGCAAAAAGTCAGAATTTACATCCAAAATCAACGTTATTAATACAGTTAAAAGAATAATATTATATGGCGGAGCATTCAAAATATTACAGGCCAATACAATACTTGGGCAGCAAAATCAGAGTTGTTGATACCATTGTAAAAGAATGTCAGAAACTCTATACTCCAGATAATTATGTTTTAGACTTATTTTCTGGAAGTAGCATTGTGGCTCAATCATTGTATAATAATGGAATGAATGTTATTGCAAATGATGCTATGTCATTTAGTTCTGACATCGCAGCATGTATGCTAAATCAAGACAGAAAAGAATGCTCAATTTCTAATGTTGAAGCTTTTGTTAGTGGAATGGTGTCCTTGCATACATTACCACAGAACTTTATGGAGTTTAACTCACTCATTGACAAGGAACGTCAATTGTTGGATAAAAAAGACCTATTAGGATTGAAAGACCTATATGACAATCTTTCACAGGTGGGGAGCGACAGACAAGCTTCATTGCAAGTTGATTACATTAGAAAACATGCTGGATGTTCAGCAATAAATAATTACCCATTGTTCGCAAATTATTACGCAGGTACATATTTTGGCATAAGACAAGCATTAGAAATCGATATCTTACGTAATGCCATAGAATCAGAGTGGAATCAAAAGTGTGACTTATGGGAAAGGAAAGTGCTTTTGACTGCCTTGTATAACACCTGCTCTATTATTGTTCATAGTGTAGGTAAGCATTTTGCACAACCAATACAGATAAATGGACAAGAAAATAAAATTACTAACACAAGACTATTCGAGAATAGGAAATATAATGTCTTTGATGTATTCAAAACGTGTATTATGAATATCATTGGCTCTATTGCGAAAAACGATATAAATAGTACGAGCTATTCCTTATGCATGGATATTTGTAGTCCTACATTTAGGAAATTAATTGCAGATAAGAATGTGGATGTGATATATGCAGACCCACCCTACACAGCACAACAGTACTCCCGTTTTTATCATATTCCTGAGGTCTTGCATTCATACAAATACCCCAGATTGCAAATGTTTCGTGGTAAATACACCCAAGGGATATACCCTGAAGGAAAATATAAATCTCCTTTTTGCTCAAAGATAAAAGCGAAAGGAGCCTTTGAATTCATATTCGACATGGCACAAAATCATGATTGCAGCTTGATTGTAAGCTATTCGGAATCAAAGAAAGAAAAGACTGGAAATGAAAGAATGGTGACATTAGAATATTTGTTGCAATTAGCACGTAAGAAACTTCCACATCACTCATTAAGTAAAATAAACTTTGATTTCGATTACCGTCAATTAAACAGAAGTGATAAAATTGTCGAGAATAAAGATGATAAAGAAATTTTATTGATATTTAAGAAACAATGATACAAAGATATTTAGGAAATAAAAATTCTATCGCAGATTATATTATAAGCGAAATCGACAGATTTTGCGTCCCAGGGGATATCGTTTGTGATATCTTTTCTGGTACTGTTTCTATGTCAATGGCATTAAAAAAACATGGTTATCGTGTTATTTCTAATGACATTAGCTACTTCTCGTATCATTTCGCAAATTTCTATTTAAAGAACAATTGCATACCAGATTTTGATTTGAAAGCATTAGGCATTGACATGGTTAATGATACGGAAGTAGAAAATCAGATAGAAGAACAAAGAGGAAAAGATGGCTTTCTTTTCTTGGACAATGTCTCTAATGAGGTTAAGTTTAAGAAAATTGCTATCATTCTTAGATATTTGGAACAAATTAACGATGATGCTATTAATAAGGAAAATATAAATCACTATTTTTACGACATCTATACCGAGGAAGGTAATAATAGCAAATTTTGCAGTAAGAGAGGTAGCATAGGCAACAGGAGATTCTTTTCACCTGCAAATGGTAAACGATTAGATACCATTATGAATAAAATCAGAGAATGGTATCAAATGAATGTTTTGACAGATTTGCAATATAGTTTACTTATAAGCGTTGTTTGCGAATCTGTTGAAAAAATTAGTAATACACAAGGTACGTTTCATGATTTTCAAAGAGAAGGTTATGATGCAAGGGCATTGAATCCTTTAACTCTGCGATGGCCTGCATTTGATGCAATTATAGGTACTAACAATTCACATATAATAGGAAAATGTCAAGATTCCCTCATGTTTATTGAAAAAGTACCAGAACACTCGCTCATGTATGTAGACCCACCATACAACTTTAGACAGTATACTTCGTATTACTTCATGCTCAATCTGTTAAGTTCATATTGCGAGATAGATGATTTGGCAGAGTATTTTAGCAAGATTAAATTTGTAAGAGGTCAAAATATGGAAGATGATTTTGATTCAACATTCTGCAAATCAAATTTGTTTATTCCATCTTTAACAGAACTAATAAAAAAAGCACCTTGCAAATATGTAATTTTGAGCTATTATGATGGTAGAAATCATAAAAATAAAGGAACCCCAAGGAAGGATAGAGGTATTGATCAAATTGAAGAGCTGTTTAAAAGTGATATTTTTGTTCCAAATTCATTTGAACTAAAGTCATTTGAACGAACAAATTATCAAAGTTTTCAAGGACATTCAGCAAGCAAATGTAAAGAGCTTTTATTTATAGCAGAAAAGAAATAACTATGTGGACAAAAAGTATAAAAATAGACAATTTTGACAAGTGGTTATCCACAAGAAAAAATAGAATCCCGTCAGGTAATAGGGATCCATATACGTCATCGATGCGTTCAGCAAGCAGATTTATATCTGCTTTAACGGGAAACGCAGAGTCGCGCGAAGCACAACAATTAACAGATTTGACTTCGGCTCAGTTATATGATAGATTAAATGATTCAAAATCATCGTTGGCTGAGGCGTTACTAACCCGTTGTTCACAATTGGGGATTCCTACGGACGATGAACTTGCAATTATTTTAACGTTATTTTTGGAAGCACTCCGTTGTAATAATGCGTACTACAAAGACATAATAAAATTTTGGTATGAAATTTCAAAGAAGATTGCTATTTCCGAAATATCGAATAACATTAATGTTTCATACTTAATCAGTTATTTCTCTGTCCAGGACAAAGAAACAGGCTATATGCCACTCAATGATATTATTGATGATTTATCACATACGGATTTATCATCTGTTGAAATTTCTGAGTTATTGGATCTTCCTCTATCAGAAGATTCAAAGGCGGCTATCGGAAAAATGAGTGAAACCATTAAGGGGTATGCCACTCGTTCTTCAAGAAAGGAAATGTTTCAAGCCTTAGACGTAATGTTCTCGTTTGACAAAAAAACAAGAATAGATGCTATACGTCCCATTGGCAAAGATAGCGACAGGAATAGACTTCTAAAGTCAATTGTACTCTACTATTCAGAATATTTCTCTTTTAGCTGTTTGTTATATGATACAGATATACTTGGCGCATGCTTTGAGAAGAGCATGAGACCTATTAATCTTCCTCTCCAACAAATCTACTATGGTGCGCCAGGTACAGGTAAGTCGTATGAGATTGATAAAATCACGAAAAAGTATGGAGCTATCCGCACAACGTTCCATCCCGATAGCGACTACTCAACATTCGTCGGTGCATATAAGCCTATGATGGAAGAGGTGGATGTTCGGATTGTTCCTGTGGCTGTTGCCGAAGGTATAAAGTTCGATACAAACAATGGGACATACAAAGAAAAACGTATCACTTACAAGTTTGTGAAGCAAGCCTTCCTGAAAGCTTATCTTTCCGCTTGGAAAAAGTATACCGAGGGTGACGAAAGTGGTATTGCTCCACAGTTCCTTGTGATAGAGGAAATCAACCGAGGCAACTGTGCGCAGATATTCGGTGACTTGTTCCAACTTCTTGACCGTCAAGACAACGGATTCTCCTCATATCCCATTGAGGCAGATGCTGACTTGCAGAGGGAAATAGCCGAGGCGTTTAAGGCAGAAAAAGACTACATGTTAACAAAAGAACTTAACCTGCAAGGCATAGTTAAAGACTATGTTGGCAACTTGGCGGAAGATATAAAGAGCGGAAAGATTCTCTTGCTGCCCAGCAATTTCTATATTTGGGCTACGATGAATACCAGCGACCAGAGCTTATTCCCGATAGATTCGGCTTTCAAGCGTCGCTGGGATTGGAAGTATGTGAAAATTGCCGATGCAAAGAAGGACTATAAGATAAAGTGTGGTGACGAGACGTGTGACTGGTGGACGTTTATCAGTGCAATGAATGAGAAAATTGCCGATGAGACCAGCAGCGACGATAAAAAACTCGGCTACTTTTTCTGCAAACCCATGAAGGAAGGAGAACCAATAAACGTGGAACGTTTTGTGAGCAAGGTTATGTTTTACCTATGGAACGACGTATTTAAGGACGGCAACACACAGTACTTCAATGTGAACAGCGATACCACAAAAAGCGCCACGTTTGATGCTTTCTATAATGACGACAATACGGTTAACGTGGCAAACGTAAGGAAGTTCATAGTGAATATTGTGGGCGAAAAGATACTTGAAAAAGAGAGTAACGAAATGCCACCACAAGAAGAGTTTGATGACCCTGTAAACAAGATAGACTATACCAAGTATTCCTTTGATGGAAATGATCGTCTCTCCAAGAAAGACCTTGGCGTAAAGATTGTGGAGAAATACATCAATGAACATGCTGATGAAACTTTTGCAGATTTACAAAAAGCCTTGGATTTCGGGGATAAAGTTGAGAACAAATACCAGTACCACGGAGTCTTAGCACGAACAGAGGAGGTTACAAATAGTTATCTGAACTGCTTTGTAAATAAAGAGATAACCTCAAGCGATGGTGTTAAGTACAAAGTACTCTCATGGTGGAATAAATACAATATTAGCTTCATCATAGACTTTGCAAAGCAGCAAGGTTGGGAAGTAACAGAATCAAAAGGCTAAGTTATGCGCATACTGATAGAAGAATACCAATACGATTATGAAGACGTGGCAAATGTCCTCAAAGGGCTTGGTTTGCTTCAAGATGTGGAGGGAAAGGTGAGTCTGAGTTATGTGGGCTACTATTTCAATCCCGACCCAGATGTAAATGACTGCGTGTTCATTCTGCCTAAGGTGTTGCTTGAAGGAGAGTATGGCGATGAGAAGGTATTTGGACATATTGATCCCAGAAACTTGGTTAATGCGGATGATTGTAACGAACTGACTCAGCAGGAACAGACGTTCATCTATAATCTGAGTGTATGGATTTACAGAGCCATCTGCGTGTTCAAAGACCATGAGTATGACCGCATGGGTGGCAAGAAAACAACGCCAAGTATCGTGCTGCACAAGCAAGCACCCATGATGGGAAAGACGCACAAGAAGCGTAAGGCCAATACTTTTCTGGATGTCCTTCTTGCCCTGCTGAAATGGAATAAGGACAACGAAAGCTATGTGATGTTCATCGTAAAGAATCTGCATAGTGGCTATAACAAAATCAATTGGACACGTACCATATCCAAAAGCCCAGCCATCGTTCAACAAGCAAATGGATCACTCCTTCAAGAGGTAAGTTATCTGAACCCAGTGAACAAGAAGCGTACCATCAACTTTGACGAGGAGTTGCTCGTAATCTATTTCAGCATCTTGCAGCACATCTACGACACTTATGGCTTCCCCGTGAAGCTGAACGTCAATTTTGACCTGTTGGGAGAGAAACAATTCAAGCGATTCCTTGGAGGATATGGAAAGAGACGGTTGAAGCAAATCAAGTACAAGTATTTCTCCGACAAAGCCAAAGAACTTTGGGAGTTGTGCTATGCATTCTTCGACCGTCCAGACAACATAGCATTGAATGTTGACCAGCGAGAGTACTTGTTGGTGAAGAGTTTTCATGTCGTATTCGAAGCTATCATTGATGAATTGATAGGCGACAAAAACTTGCCGCAGGAATTGAAAGACCAGCCAGATGGCAAGCGAGTTGACCACATGTACCAATATCAAGAGTTGACCAACAATGACACCGATGATGCCATCTACTATATCGGCGACTCAAAGTATTATAAACGAGGTAATTCCCTTGGCAAGGAAAGCATCTACAAGCAGTTTACCTACGCTCGAAACGTGATACAGTGGAACATAAACCTCTTCAGCAATGGCACGACGGAGGAGCAGCAGGGGCACATCAAACTACGTGACGATGTGACAGAAGGTTACAACATTATCCCCAACTTCTTCATATCAGCCAACCAAAACTCGTTGGAGCAAAACGATGACATTCAACTCATTGATGAAAACAAGCCAAAGGGACAACGTCGGCAACAATACTATCTCAGCCGACAGTTTGAAAATCGTCTGTTCGATCGTGATACCTTCTTATTGGCGCACTACGATGTGAACTTTCTTTTTGTGGTAGCACTCTACGGACGCAATAATGCATCGAGAAAAGCTGCGTGGCGTGACAAGGTGCGGCAGTTGTTCAGAAAGCAGATGCAACAGATGCTGAAAGACAACTTTGATTTCTATGCCATTACTGCTCATGCCGATGTCGATTCCAACGTCTATGTCAAGGAGAATTTCCAAACAGTATTGGGCAAACTGTTCCATCCTTTTGAGGATAGGGAAGATAAACGAGGCTATAGTCAGGCATATTACTCTTTAGCTCTGCGCAAACCAGAGAAAGAAAAGGAATATTGCCAAAACGTTCTAAAATTGAGTGTTGCCGAAGCTGAAGAAGCTATGAAACGAGTAGCTGACGAGAACGAACGCACGAAGTTTAATCTACAACAAGCGTTTTATGTGGCAAAGTGTGACTTGGGAATAGATCCACGGACACTCCCTGAAAGCGAAATGCCTATCGTAGAACCACAGCAGCACGTGAAAGTGGAGCACAAATACCTCACGATGCATTATCTGGAGAATTATGCTAATACCGACATTTTGATAGGTTGCTTCAATGGATATGAACAACTCAACTGGATATTTGGCAGACAAGGCTCTAAACGAGACGATGCTTACAATGTTCGTATCGGTAAAGATATCAGAGGTGGCGTTGTAAAGAGTCGCGACCAAGTGAAGCATGCCAAGTTCGTATTGCTTTATGAGTTTGGCAAGGAAAACGAGGGTGTGCGCTGGGCATTCCGTGTAAAGAACATCGGTGAGATGACCAAGGAAAAGATGATAGCCACTGGCTATACAGCCCCACACCACGACCGATATCTATGCTATTTTTTCGATGAGGAGATAACACTTGGAGAATTTGACGTGGCGGCAATTATTGCTTCGGCAAGGTCTAATGATGCAACATACAAAGACGGACAGCCAATATATATGGCTGGCAAAGATTTGATAAAATATAGAAAATGAATAAGATGAGATATGTACTATTCGTTATCATTTGCGCTTTAGTAGGCATTTCTGCATTCGGGAAAATTGCTAAACAGAGGATAGGCTTCCTCAAAGAACATCTTGTATATCCAAAATACGAGAATGGTGATACTGTTTATGTATGGTTGCAAACTATGGTTGACAAGCCTATTGGTTATATGCCAGGCATAGAAATCAAGAAGTATACAGTAGTGGATATAGCTTTGACAAATGGAGGCGTATATAAACACGACTACTCCTTGTCGCTGTCTTGCCTTCTGGAAAATGCAGATAAAGGACTTTACCTTTTGCAATATAAATATCAGTTGCTCCCTTGTGCTGTAAAGCAGATTGTAGGGAATATCTATCCCATTTTGATTGCGGAAAACAGGGTGCTTCTTGACTACAACAGTTGTCAGGAAGCAGCAAAAAACTACAAAGAAGAATAAAAGAGATAATGATGAAAAGTGGTATAAGACAAATAAGAAAATATTGGCTGCAAATATTGTTAATCATAGTTACTCCTTTGATTATAAATTTGTTAATGGGGCTTCCTACATATTTCCCGACAGTAGGAGATAGTTCCTCATGGCTTGGTTTTTGGGGTAGCTATATTGGAGCGATTCTGTCTTCTGCAATTGCACTTTACATACTTTACAAACAGAATCAGCAGAATCATAATGAAAATATCATAAACCGAAACCTTCAACTTGCTGTGATAAAATATAATCAAGAATTGGATAAGCTTAGAGATTTAAGAACTGCTTTGGTTGATTTTCAAGCTTCATTCGACTATATAGAAATTACAAATATTGCAGCTAAGTTTTTAGATGGTCATTTTAACGATGAGGAGCAAAAAAGGTTAAAGTATTTGGTTCGAGACATAGATGAAAAAGGATTTAAAGCAACCCTTTTGCTTGATTTAATGCCAAAATCCAATTCGGTAAACAAATTCAATTTGGTATACAACAAGATATATAATAGCTATGCACTTATCCTTGAAGAGTTTTCTTCATTTTTGGATTTAATGCAAAATTTACCACAAGACAAGGCAGAGAAAAGTAGCTATGTTGAAGAGCATCTGAAATATTGGGAAATTTATGATGGGCAACAAAAAGAACGTGTTATCAGTAAAATTCCTGGATTTATACCACAGAAATCAATAAGTGAAATTATTAAATCTTGTGGCAACTATGAGAATATAGAAGAAGAGGTTCCTGATATTATCAAAGAAAGAATTTCCCAAACCCTCAATGATTCTTCTCTAAAAGAGGAATTAAAAAAATGCATTCAGAGCATATTAGCAGAAGAGCAAAACAGAATATACAATTTATTAAGCAATCGTTGAGTCGCACAAAAACATTGAGATGGTTATTGCAAATTGCAAAGTTGAACAAAGCCGCCTATTGGTTTTGCGTGTTGGAATAACTTAAACCGCCTGACTTAAAGCCCTCAGTCTAAGATTGGGCGATTTCATTTCCCATAGTGCTGCGCTATTATCACAGCAATGACACTGCAAAAACCAAAGAAGCCAAGGACGAAGAAGAACCAAACGAACCACTGGGCGTAGTGACCAAGGTAATAGTCCTCATATTCCTTGTAACGTTCACGTACTTTATTCCGTTCATCAGCAAACATGGAATTACTTTACGAATATGTACTTGCACCTGTGTGGTCATACATTGGCGTTCTTTGGCAAACAGCTCTTGTATATTCTTCGAGTCAGCATCATTGACTTGCACAGACGTCTTTAATTGGGTTGGCGCATTCTCCAGGACATTGTCTATATTTATCTTGCTTTTTCTGTTTGCCATATTATCAAATATTGCGCAAATGCTCAATAAAGGCCGTGCTACGATTAGTGAACATATTTCCAATATTTTCAAAGAAGGAGAATTGGAAGAAAAAGTGGTCTGTCGGAAATTCCGACAGACCACTCAACATGGTGCTTTAGAGGGGAAAACGCAGAGCAAAGATGTGAAATACTACAATCTTGATGTTATTATCTCTGTGGGGTATCGTGTAAAAAAACGATTCAAAGGTTCATGTTCCGTCTCCTCCAGCCACAGCATTCGTCTCCTCCGGTCACTGCATTCGACTCCTTCAGCCACTGCATTCGTCTCCTCCGGTCACTGCATTCGACTCCTTCAGCTATCGCATTCGTCTCCTTCAGCCACTGCATTCGACTCCTTCAGCTAATGCAGCCGTCTCATTCTGCTAACTCAGTCGTCTCCTTCAGCCACCGCAGCCGTATGTGTCAACTCAATGAAGTAGATGAACTCGTGAAATGAAGTAGATGAAGTCGTGAAATGAAGTGGATGAGTTCGCATAATGAAGTTCATGATTTCGGCACAATTGCCAATACATGCAAATGGTAAAGCAAAAAGTGGTTTACTCCTACCTTTATGATTCTTATACGAAAATGTTTTTCTGTTTTTATTGCCACATCTATCACCAATGCATTTAACTCTCTGATTATAAGTGAATAATGCGTGGCAGTAAGCGGTATTTCTGTTGCCACCTAATGCCACGCATTGCCACACTCTTTTTATGAGAAAATGAGATGAAAAGTGAGTAGGTTATTTCCTAACTACCAGATACTCAGTACCAAATCTTGTTCTTCGGTTCTTCAAACCTTCAATATTCTGAAGCTCTCTGCCCAATTTCTGTATACTCGAAACCTGGAGAGAAGAGCCGAATTTCTGCTTCAAAATGTCGAAAATGGCGGCTGCCATCAGATATTCGCCATTTTCCAGGGTACTTGCAGGCTCGAAAACCTCCAGAAAACATTGCTTGATAGGGGAAATCTGTTCAAATTGTCTGTTATATTGCATGATGATGGCGGTTTCCTTGGCGTCGAAATAGGATTTTTCGCCACGCTCCAAAGCTTGCATCGCCTGCGCATAAAGTTGCTCATAGTTCAGTCTGCCACTCACATCGATAGGTCCCGTCAGTTCTACTCCCAGGAAACGGCGGTTGCCGGATGGGTCGGAAAGAATATCGGTCATGTTGCTCGTGGCGATGAAGGAGGCTAGACGAGGAAATTCCTGTACATGACTTCCGTATGGCGGCTTGATTTTCACCGTAGGCAACTGCAGCAGATTCTTCAGAAATCCCTGCTGCACCTGTGGTGAAATCTGATTGAACTCATCGAGATTGATGAGCAGAAATTGTGACATCGCCTGCAATACCTGACGCTTTTCTGAGAGAATCATGTTGTCGCTGAAGCCCCACGATAATTCGGTAGGGATGAGACGGCGGCAGAAGGTGCTCTTGTTGTAACCTTGCTTGGAAATGAGCAGCGGCATGGTACTGTTGCCATATTGACGGCGATACATGCCGCGCCACTGGTCAACCATTCCCAGAAACCAGGTGTAAAACCAGTCTTCCCAATGAGGATTGTTGGTGGGTACGGTTCGTGCCAGGGCACGGATGCGGTCCTTGCCGTCCCATTTTCCCAGACAGTCATAGAGATAGGACTCTATTGGACTGTAGTTTCTGATGCGGTCTGACTCTAGAAAATTCCTTACATCCTTGATGCTTACGTGGATGTCGGCTATCTGAACATCCAGCGTCATGCTTTTCTGCACACGGGCATCCACCGGTCTGAAATCGCCAACCCAGGAATTGTTCGGACGGTATTCGGTATATTTCATCACGGTATTGTAACGGAACTGGTACCGGCTCTCCAGGTATCTGATCATCTGCAGAATTTCGGCACGGCCTTTTCTGCCTGAGGCTGATTTCTCCGTCTTCCTGTCTTTGGAATGGGTATCGTAAGCGGTGCCCACTATCTGGCGGAGTTTCTCTTCTGTCACATGTCCCCAGTTGTTGCGGCGGATATGGATGAAAGCTTCTTCTTCGCTGAGGCCCATGTTGCAGAGCTTGATGGCGATGGCTGAGAAACCGGCAAGGAACCGGTCTTCATCGTTCTGCCATGAGATGTTGGCTTTTTTCATCTCTTCCTTCGTCTCTTCTGCTGCCTTGCGGTAGAGGAATTCATAGTCATCGTATGTCTTCAAATCGTCTACATTTTTAGGGGCTAAGGTAACCTTCTTCCTATTTTGGGAGATGCGCATCGCCACTGCCTTGCTGTTATAATAAGGAGAGGCATCCAGCGTAAGCATGAAGTTGGATGCCAATGATGGCTTTTCGGGTTTGATGGCAGCCTGTACCTGCGACTGGTAGAGTGTCTTTGCCTGTTCGTAGGCAGACTGGTAGAGTAAGTCGGCGTCGGCTTCTTTTGTCGGGATTTTTCCTTCTTCGTTGCAGATGCTTACGAGCACGATGAGGCTTCTGCCATCGGCTCCTTCGAAGGCAGCGAAGGTCATCGGCAGCAGACTGACCGTCTTCTTGACGGCATCTTTTTCCTGCTCCGACATGAGGTTGATGAAGTGGAGCATCACCAGCCCGTTTGATTTCTGGAAGACGAGATTGCCGCTTTCATCCTTGTTGAATTCTGCGGCTGGATAAACGTGCTGCCATTCATTGATGCCTTTGTAGTACTGGTAGTCGGCCTCCATGAGCGGCACACTCATTCTGAAATTGGTGACACTCAGCTTGGTATCATCTTTAGCGATGCGCTCCAGAAACCGTTCTATGGTTTTCGAACTGACCATCAACTTGTTCTGCTTGTTGATTCTTGTAATAGTAAACTTCATATTTCTGTTAATTTATTGATAGGGTGATACTTAGGTTTGTCGATGGTTTTG
The DNA here is from genome assembly GCA_052356385.1 of Prevotella sp. Classification (GTDB taxonomy): domain Bacteria; phylum Bacteroidota; class Bacteroidia; order Bacteroidales; family Bacteroidaceae; genus Prevotella. Next base: position 37,992 of record DAWDAD010000009.1, on the reverse strand, counting down.
CCCGGCTTTGCCCAATGCGTTGGGCAAATGTGCCCGGCTATGCCGGGCACTCGTGAACATCGTATCGGTCATCCGTGCTCAATTGAAGCAATAGTTCCATGAGTTGTAAGCACTTTCTTTGTTGAAGTAGAGTCTGACTAAATCTGCTTGTGTCATAGGTTTTTGGAATTAAAATTATATAAAAAGTGGTTTCACAGGAGTCGTAAGCTTCTAGGTGGAATCGGCAGGAATTTTTCCTGTTGGTTGCAAAAATACAAAAAATGTTTGAAACCGCAAGCCTTTTTCTCCACTTTTTAAATGTTTTTCGTCGAAAACAATAAGTATTTCTCTGCTTTTTCGCTGAGAATCCCCCGTTTTTCGCCCGAGTGTGGCAATAGGTGGCAATAGGTGATAATAGAAAATTCCCTTGTTGCAACGCTTAAATAACTGAATATCAGTTAACTATCTTATAGCGTGGCAATAGTGGCAATAGTTTTAGAAAAACTTTCTCATACATAGGCTTTCCTCTTTTACTAATAAATGTTATATTCCCGCTATTCCTTTTCCAAATCATTTGTTTTCTCCCGAATTTACAGTACTTTTGCAGTAAGTATCTAATTAAAGATTAAAAGTGCGATTTAAAATAAGGTATAGATTATGCAATACAAGAATATCATATTTGATTTGGGAAATGTCCTGGTGAAGCTCAATCCGGAAGGATGCATCGGGGCTTTCAAGGCGATAGGAATGGGGGAGTTGGTTGATTCAAATCCTCAGAGTGAGGGGATGAAGCTGATGAGCAAGCTGGGTGTGGGAATGATTACCACCGAAGAATTCTGCGATGCAGCCCGTAAGTTGACAGGGACTGATGTGACGAATGAAGACATCATCGATGCTGCCAACAAGATGCTGGTGGAGATTCCTGATGAGAAAAAGGAGCGACTCCTGCAGTTGAAGAAGGTTGGCTATCGCCTCTTCCTCCTGAGTAATACCATTGATGTGCATTGGGATTATTGCGTGGAGCATCTCTTCCCTTATCAGAACCATGGGGTAGAGGATTATTTCGAGCACTGTTTCCTCTCTCAGCGAATGCACTTGGCTAAGCCTGATGCCCACATCTATGAGGAGGTAATCAGGCAGGCGAACATCCATCCCGATGAAACCCTCTTCATCGATGATCTGAAGGAAAACTGTGAGGCTGCCAAGAAACTGGGCATCCATACCTTCCAGAACGTGAAGTTCGATGATTGGCTTTCACTTCGATTCTGACTTCTTATCATCTGACAGGAAGCCCTATCTTGTTACACACATAATAAAGCGAGAAAAATGATATATATAAATTATTGCCACAAAAACAATATATCCGATAGCAAAATGTCATTTTCAAGGCTAAAAACAAGTGGTTGACCCATATCAAGAAAAACATATTGCAATGATATTTCTCGGCAAAAGATGCCGTTATTCGATAAAAAAGTGTTAACTTTGCACTCGGATTTAAGGAATAACAAATAATAAATTTTAAAAAGGTTAATAATTATGATGACTATTTTTACAATGGCTTTCGCCGCAGTTATGTTTTCAGGTATGGTTCTTTGCATGGGCATGTTCTTGAAACACGTAGTAAACTCAATTCCAGAAATGACTAACATGAGCCATTCTGTTAGCTTGAGCAAGTAAGAATAGAACATACGATATACATAATATATATATGTGAATCACTTTAGAAATAGAGAGAGATTTATATAAAGATGAGGGTGCGTCATAAGTCTGTGACGCACCCTCTTTTATTTTTTATTTATCCTTTCTGAATATCTTATCCACGACTATAGCAATGGCGCCATCGCCGGTTACATTGCAGGCGGTGCCGAAACTGTCCATCGCAATATAGAGGGCTATCATAAGTGCTTGCATATCAGCATTGAAACCTAAAACTGAGGCTAGCGGACCTAGCGCTGCCATGACGGCTCCTCCCGGAACTCCCGGAGCTGCTACCATGCAGATGGCGAGCACGAAGATGAAGTTGAGAAAGAGAGGAAGATTGCAAGGCATACCATTGATGAGACAGATGGTGAGCGCACAACAGGTAATCTTCATCATTGATCCCGAGAGATGGATGGTGGCACAGAGCGGAATGGTGAAGCCGGCAATGCCATCGGTGACGCCGTTTTTCAAGGTCTGCTTCAGTGTTACAGGAATGGTGGCTGCCGATGATGATGTGCCAAGTGCCGTGAAGTAGGCTGGCAACATGTTGAGCAACAGCTTAAACGGATTCTTATGGGACAAACCGCCTGCCAACAGATATTCGTAAAGTAAGATGACGATATGAAGTACGAGAATCACGAGGATAATCTGTGCGAAGACAAGCAGAATGTGGTAGGCTTCGCCGGAGAAAGTCATGCCCAGGAAGATGCCGAAGATATAAAGGGGCAGTAGGGGAATGATGACTTTGGCGATGACACCTGATACGATTTCCTTGAATTCCTGAAAAACGTTCTGCATGGTGCGGCTGCCTTTGTGGGCAATGCCCAGTCCGGCAATGAACGAGAAGACGAGGGCACTCATCACATCTACCATGGCTGGTATCTTGATTTCGAAGAAGGGCTTGAGTTCTTCAACCTTATCTACTGCCACATGGGCAGAGTTGGCTATCATGTGTGGGAAGAGTGCCGAACCGGTGCCATAGGCTAGCAGACCCGCCAGGATGGTGTCGGCAAAGGCGATGCCCACGGTGGCAAGGAGGAGCTTTCCGGCACCATGACCGATGTCGGCAATGGCTGGTGTTACGAGACCGATGATGATGAGCGGTATCATAAAGCCCAGAAACTGGCTGAAGATGCCGTTGAAGGTGAGAAACGCTCTGACGGCCGCTTCATTGAAGAAATTGCCGAAGATTACACCCAACAGGATGGCAATGATGATTCTTGCCAATAGTGGCATTTTGATTCTTTTCATATTCGTAAAATTGCTTTTTGCCTGCAAAGGTACGATATTTCTGACTTTTTTCCAAGTATTTTGCTGTTTTTTTAGAATCTGTCATGCTTAGTGTACAACTTTCATGATATTCGAAGGTGGGCGCTGCGACATGAGTTCCTGCTTCATGTAATCCATGTAGGGCGCTACATGCTGATAATAATGGTAATAACCCGGACAGAGATAGTTGAGACCGGAATCGCCATACTTATCTTTCATGAAGCGGTTCTTTGGGCATTCTCCATGACAGGCAAACTCCATGTCACACTCCTTGCACTGGCGGGGAAGAGAACTGTGTTTCAGACGGCTGAACTCATGTTGCTGCTCACCATAAAGCATGTCGATGAGCGAATGGTCACGGATATTGCCCAACTTATACTCCGGAAAAACAAAGTGGTCGCAGGAATAAACATCGCCATTGTGCTCCATCACTCCCGCATGACCGCATTCCTTGGAATAAGCACAGATGCCGGGAGAAATACCCATCCAGTTTGCCAGTGTGCAGTCGAAAATCTCAACGAAGATTTTGCCCACATCCTTCCGGACCCATTCATCGAAAATTGCACAGAGAAAGTAGCCCCACTGCTCCGGCGCAACCGATGCCTCGCTCAGAGAAATCTCATCCTTGTCGGCAAGACTTGCCAGGGTACGGCCATCCTCATGTCGGGTCAGTCGCTCAACGATAGGTGTGAACTGCAGAAACTGACAGCCGTTTTCCTTGAAGAAGCGGTAGAACTCCAGCGGATGATTGGCATTATAGGTATTCACCACCGCCATCGCATTCCATTCCACCCCGTGTTTCTTCAGCAGTTTGATGCCTTGCATCACCTTCTTCCACGATGGTTTTCCCGCAGCCGTCAGCCGGTAATGGTCATGATAAGGCTGCGGACCATCGATAGAGATGCCTACCAGCCAATGGTTCTGGGCGAAAAACTCGCACCATTCATCGGTCAGCAACGTGCCGTTGGTCTGAATTATGTTGTCGATGCACCTGCCTCCAGCATACTTTTGCTGTAGGGATAAAGCCTTGCGGTAGAAGTCGATGGAGCGCAGCAGAGGCTCGCCACCATGCCAGGTGAAGAGCACCTGGTTCATGGTTTGCGCCTCAATATATTCTCGGGTAAACTGTTCCAGCATCTCATCGCTCATCAGATGTCGCTGAGCAGTGGGATAGAGCTTGTTCTTCTCCAGATAATAACAGTATTTGCATGCCAGGTTGCAATGGGCACCCGCAGGCTTCAGCATTACATATAGTGGCTTGGCAAAGGGATTTGCTATGTTGTCGTTCATCATTTTTTCTTGAATCTAGTTGTAATCTCTATCTCTCTGTAACCGGGAGAGAAAATCAGAACTTAGGCAGCGTAATTTCGAAATCCTTGCTGTCTCGATGCTCCTTTCTGATGGCAGCCAGGAGTTCGGTAAGAATCTTAGGATGTTCTGCCGCCACATTATGGTCTTCGTGGATATCGGAAGCCAGATTATAGAGCCGCGGCTCGCCTTTTACTACCACCAGTTTCCAGTCGCCCTTTCTCACGCCAATCTGGTCGGTTTCGTGAAATTCCCAGTACAGGTAATCGTGATGTTTCTGCTCTGCATCCTTGCCCAGAAGGGTAGGAGCGATAGAGATTCCGTCGAAACCATCACCAGCCAACTTTCTGTTGGTATAACGCTTGGCAAAGTTTCTGATGCCAGCCAAATCGCAGAAAGTAGGCAGCAGGTCGTAAAAGGCAAACTGGGTATCGTTCACCGCTCCTGCCTTGATATGCTCAGGCCACCAGGCGATAAATGGTATGCGGATGCCGCCTTCGTAGCACTGGCGCTTCAGACCTTTCAACTTACCGTCACGACCGAAGAACTCTGGATCAGCACCACCTTCTTCATGCGGCCCGTTATCTGAAGTAAAGATGACAACGGTATTCCTGTCGAGTCCCTTCTCCTTCAGCTTGGCGAAGATTTCGCCCACATACTGGTCCAGTCGGGTAATCATTCCGGCAAACTGTGCGTGGGTATGGACCGCAGCGTTGTATCTCGAATCTTCCCATCCGCCCCAGGTTTTATCGGTAAAGAACTGTTTCTGGTAATTCTCCAGTATGGAGTCTTCCGGCTGGGCAAGTTCGGCATGCGGCAGGGTATAGGTAAGGAATCCTACGAAAGGATGTTCCTTATCCTGTTTGTCTATCCATTCCAGTGCCTTGTCGTGGATGATGCGGGCAGAATACTGTTTGCGCTTGAAATAATCCTTGCCGAACATCGGATGCTGGATGTTCTGTTCCATCACCTCTCTTACCACCGCTGTATCTCCCATTGCACGACTGTAGCGGTTCAGGAAGTTAGGATAATAGAGATGAGCCTGAAACTGGCAGATGTAGCCGTAGAATTCATCTATGCCACGCTTGTCGGGAGTAGAAGCTGAACCTTCATATCCGCCAGCCCATTTCCCGAATACGCCGGTTCTATATCCTTTGTCCTTCATGATTTCGGGCAGAATCTTATGCTGCGGGTCGTAAGGTTCCTGTCCTACGACAGAATACTCCTCGTTGTTGCCATATTTTACCATTGGCACACCTCTCCAGTATTCCTTGTTTCCACGCACATGTGTATGTCCCGTATGCTGACCAGTCATGAGGGTAGCTCTCGACGGAGCCGAGACGGGAGAACCGGCATAAGCCTGGGTGAATCTCATTCCCTCCTGTGCCATCCGGTCTATATTAGGCGTGTGGATATAAGGTTGGCCGTAGCAAGCCAGATCGCCATATCCCATGTCGTCACACAGTATGAAGAGAATGTTGGGCGGGGTGTTCTGTTTTGCACAGAGCTGGGTAGGAAGACACGCCAAACCTACCCCTGTAAGCCATATTGTCTTGTTCATATCAATATTATTTTGTTCGGTTCCTTTACTCATCTACCTTCAGATTTCTGCGATAGGTAGCGAGGAGTTTCTTCATTTCCTTTTCTACCTTCTGCATGCCAGGCTTGCCGTAGAGGTTGTGCAGCTCGTTCGGATCAACCTGGATATCATACAACTCGTAGTAGTCAATATCGATATCATTGGTGATGTAGTTGATGGATTTGAGATATTCGAAACACCAGTTTTCTGAAGTTCCCGGTTGGCACTGATACTTGTTTTCTGGAACGGCTCTTTCGCCACCCTTGCCGTAGAAATGAATCAGTTTGTAGCGCTCGGTTCTCACACCATCGTGCTTGCGTACCAGATGATAATTAGGGTAGTCATAATAATGGTAATACAGACTCTTACGCCATTTTCTTACAGGCTGTCCGGCAAACAATGGTTGGAGCGAAGTGCCCGGCATATAGGCAGGCTTCTTCAAGCCCGCCAGGTCGAGGAAGGTAGGAGCAAAGTCGATGTTCTGTACCATCTGGTTGCACTCGCTCTTAGGCTGGATATGCTTAGGATAGCTGATGATGAGCGGTGTATGGAATGATTCCTCATACATGAAACGCTTGTCAAACCAGCCGTGTTCGCCCATGTAGAATCCCTGGTCGGAGGTGTATACGATGATGGTATTATCCGTGAGATGATGCTCATCGAGATAAGTCAGGAGTCGGCCTACACTCTCATCCACCGAAGCAATCACTGCCATATAGTCGCGGATATAGTTCTGGTATTTCCATTCTACCAGTTCCTTACCCGTGAGATTCTTGCTCAGGAATTCTCTGTTTCTCGGCATGTAATAGGCATCAATAGCCTCGCGCTGCTGCGGTGTCATGCGGTTCATCTCTCCCATGAGTCCGGCATACGAGTCTCTGCCTTCCGGTGTAGAAGGGTCGTACATTTCGGGCACTTTCAGGTCGCGTACCATTTCCATATATTCACCGATAGTCATCTTCTGGGTGGATGCAGCCGAGCCTCGGGTCGCATAGTCGTCCCAGAAGGTTTCAGGTAGCGGGAAGTTTACTTTGCCGTATTTCCCAACATACTTGGTGCTAGGCATCCACAGACGGTGGGGTGCCTTATGATGAACCAGCAGACAGAATGGCTTGTTACTGTCTCTTTGGTCGAGGTATTCGATGGCATGGTCTGTGATGAGGTCGGTGGCATATCCCATTTCCTGCTTGTATTCTCCGTAATGGTCTGTTGATGCGAAGGTCGGGTTGTAATATTGTCCCTGGTCGTTGAGGATGTGATAGAAATCGAAACCTTTAGGGCGGCATGACATGTGCCATTTTCCCACTACTGCCGTCTCATAGCCTGCCTTCTGCAGCATTTCAGAGAAGAAGGTTTTGGTGGAATCGATGCCCTCTGCCAGCATGCGCTGTCCGTTCTGATGACTGTAGAGGCCGGTCATCAGGCAGGCACGGCTTGGTGTAGAAAGCGAGTTTTCAACGAAAGCCTCGTTGAATTTCATTCCCCTTTCTGCAAGTCGGTCGATATTTGGGGTAGGCGCCAGTTGGGAGATGGCACTGCCGTAGGCGCTGATAGCCTGTATGGCGTGGTCATCGCACATGATATACAGGATGTTTGGTTTTTCGCCTGTATTCTGGGCGAAGAGAGATAGCGGCAAGGCTTGAAGGGCAGCCATCGCCAGCAAAGATCGGTTGAAAGGTTGATAATTATTAGCCATAATGTTTTGTATTAAGTTATATCTTGCAAAGGTACGCTGAATATTCGTAATTACCAAAAATTTCGGGATATTTCTTAAGAGTATTTCTCTTATTCTTCATAAAGAAACAGTGCCCTTCCTGTTTCACGACAGAAAGGGCACACAACCTAGTCTATTCTCGTACATGATGTGTTGATATAACATAGAATAGTTGATTTCTTATGAATTGATTACTTAAAAAGTTTACCTCTTCAAGTTTGGGTTCTTCTCACCGTCGGTTGTTGGATATGGACAGTAAATTCTATCCTCAGACCAAGTACCCTTAACGGTAACGCTCTCCTTGGCAGTATATTCCTTGCCACCCTCTTTCGCAACAACGATAGGAGCATTGGCAACGCGATACTCGAAGTTCTTCTTGAGCTCGTCCATACGGAGCTCATCTGAACGGCGGGTAACCATAGATACCCAGTTACCTGCAACTTCCCATCCGTGTTCGATGTAGCAAGCCTCAGCAAGCTGGGCAGCGCTCATGTTGTCGATCTTTACGGTAGTTCCGTCGCCAAGTGTCACATTTTCAACATCTGTTACGGCACGGCTGCGAACCTGCTTCAAGCAGTTCTTAGCTTCTGTCAAGTCAGAGAGGCCTGCACGGGCTGCACTCTCAGCATACCAGAGGAGAACCTCTGAATAGCGGATGAGGTTATGACGGCGGTCATTAACCATACCCTTATAGTTGATTCCCATGTAATCGTATGGCTGTTTGAGCATATTACCCTTTTCGTCAGCATTGACAGTGAAGATAGTGAACATAGGGTGATAAGCATCTACGACAGGTTTGCCATTGTTGTCAAGTTCCCACCAGTAAACGGCCTTGCTGATCTTATCCTTTTTAACTTCCTTATCGCCGATTTTCTCAGTGATAGTCTCCTGGAATGTAACTTTAGGAGCATAAATAGCATTTTTGCGAGGTCCCTCTGGATATCTCTTCCAGAAAGCAATTTCGCCCCAGGCGTCACCCCAGCCACCATCGCCGAGACCTTCGAAGCGACAGCAGGAAGAAAGCTGTGAGTCATGATCCCACCAACCCTTGGCATCGTTGTTGATACCGAGCACGGTCTCCATGTTGTAATTGTTACCCATAGAGTAAACGTCCTTCCAGTCTGGGTTCAAGATGAAGCCATAAGTACCATTGTTGGTGATGACATCTTTAGCCAACTCAGCAGCGTGCTTATAGTATTCTGTTCCCTTATTGAGCGGATAACCTGCCATTGACATATAAACTGCTGCCAAGGTAGACTGTGCAGCCTGTTTGGTAGCCCAAACGTCAACTCCGAACAAGCGGGCAGGCTCCTTGTCATAACCTGTAGGAAGTTCGTTGATGGCATCCTTCAAGTCTTGAACAATCAATTCGTATACTTTCTCAATCTCAGATGGCTGAGCATCAAACTGTTCTATGTTGGTCTTAGTGATAATAGGCAATTTGCCGAATACACGTACCAGATAGTAGTACGAGTAAGCACGCCAGAAGTGAGCGTTTCCCAATGCGGTAGCAATCTTAGCCTTATCACCAGGGAATTTCTCAGAGCCCTCGATAATCAGATTGGCTGTCTTGATAACTGCATAATGCTGAGTCCAGGCTTCTGTAACACCCTTGTTGGCACCATCAGAATCAAATGCATCGAGCGCAGCACAAGCCTGCTTGTTGGAACCAGGGTTAGCTGTGATATCGTCTCCCTGCCACTGTGGATACATAGGGTTAGTCCAACTTTGTGTCTGATTCACTTTATCGTACAGCGTATTAACGCCTGCGGTGTAGTCGTCTTCGATGGTATAGAATGTTTCTGGATTCAACTGACCCTTTGGATCCTCATCCAGGAAATCGCCACATGATGTGAGTGACAACATGGAAGCTGCCATGAAGCAACCTGTATATAATAATTTCTTAGTTTTCATAATTCTTACAGTTTTTAGATTGTTGAATTTAGAAGGTTACACGAACACCCATTGTGATGGTACGAGGATTAGGATAAGCACCCATATCCAAACCATTATCACGGTCTACGTTGGCATCACTGAAAGAAGCACCTGCTGGGTCAATACCCTTATAACCTGTGATGGTGAAGAGGTTCTGAGCTGAGAGTGAAAGACGGATGTCTGCCAACTTGGTTACGCTGCGTGGGAATGTATAAGCTACGCTGATATTCTCACAACGGAAGTAGTCGGCATTCTCGAGCCACTTGTCTGAATTACCATAGTTCTTGTTCTCTGCACCGATGGTAGGCATTGTTACACCTATATTACTGAAGTGATCCTTGTCTGTAACGAATCTTGAAGCACCAACCTCTGCATTCATTGCGAAACGTACGATATTCAAACGTTTTGCACCGAAGGCTGCATTGCAGAACATGTTGAAGTCCCAGTTCTTATAGGTAATGGTGTTGTTCCAGCCTAATGTGACATCAGGATTTGAGCGACCCAATACGAAACGGTCTGTACCTGCATTTGGAGAAGCAGTCTTGGTTCCGTCTGCTGCATAGTACATGTCTACATACTGTCCCTTGTCGTTCTTTTCTACTCCAGCCCACTTGAATCCGTAGAATGTACCGATAGCTTCACCTTCCTTGATGATAGTACATGGGTCAACAGTACCAGGAGCTGGCTTCTCACCATAAATGATAGGTTCATCGGCTGTCATCTTGGTTACCTTGTTTTTGATGTAGCTGGCATTGAGTGTAGATGACCATGACCAATCCTTGGTCTGGATAATCTGACCATTGATGGTTACGTCAACACCCTTGTTGTTTACCTCGCCGGCATTTACCCAATATTTGGTTGCACCCAAGTAGCCAGGAGCTGCCGTCTGCAAAAGGGCATCCTTGGTGGTCTTGTTGAAGTAGTCGAAACTGATGTTCAAACGGTTACCGAAGAAACCGAGGTCAACACCGAGGTCAAACTGGTGAACCTTCTCCCAGGTCAGGTCTGGTGTAGCAAAACTGTTTGCCCAGTAACCTGTATAAGACTGGTTTGTTCCGTATGAGAAACCTGTTGATTCCAAAGTTCCAAGAGTAGAATAAGGAGCGATGTCCTGATTACCGATGATACCATAGCTGGCACGGATCTTCATGTATTCTACTGCATTTCTGATAGGCTCCCAGAACTTTTCGTTAGAAACAGTCCAAGCACCTGCGATAGATGGGAAGTAACCCCACTTCTTGTTGGTGAAACGGCTGGAACCATCGGCACGGAATGTACCGGTCAGCATGTAGCGGTCTGCATAGTTGTACATGACGCGGGCAACGCCAGAGAGCATGGTCCACTTGCTGTAACCATTAGTCGGATTCTTGGAAGCTGCATCCTGGATATTCCAGTAACCTAACTGCTCGTGGGCAATACCGGTACCGGTCATTTGCATTTTGCGAACCTCGTTAGAAGAAACTTCCCATACACCGGTAGCTGTCAATGCGTGCTCGCCCCACTTGCCCATGTAAGTCAAATTGTTGGTAGACTGCAAAGCGGTTACTGTAGCATCGCCATTTGTCATGGAGTTACCTGAAACATTTACTCTGGTTGAAGTGAAGTTGTACCACTTATAATCATTATAGTCGATACCATTTGTGGTGGTGAATGTCAAGCCTTTGAGAAGGTTGAACTTCAAGTCAATGTGGCCGGTTACCATGGTACGCTTGCGGTCGTTGTCGCCATCATGGAGAATACCGTAAGGGTTGTTCTGGATACAGTTGTAAGGATCCACATTGTAGTTGCCGTTAGGTGCCATCATTTCCATCGTTGGAGAGTAGTTCAATCCTACCCAGATAGGGTTAGACTGGTTCTGCGCAAAACCTGCACCAGAGTTGTCGGTCTGAGCAAGGTTGATATCGGTGGTCATCTCTAACCAGTCGAAAATCTTATTGTGCATGTTAGCCTTGATAGCGTAACGTCTTGATTTTGTATCTGTGATAACACCCTTCTGGTCCATATAGTTGGCAGAGAAGTAGGTCTGAGTCTTCTCATTGCCCTGAGAAACTGCTACCTTATAGTTCTGGGTGATTCCAGTCTGGAGCAACTCGTCCATCCAGTCGATACCTGGTTTGGTTCCGTCAAGATAACCTTGCATGGCACTCTTGGCTACACCCTTGTAGTCAATCAAAGCCTGTGCATATTCTTTGGTTCCCATTACCTCAGGAATGTGGTAAGCGTTAGAGATACCGAAACTTGCATCGAATGTTACCTGTGTAGCACCGGCAGAACCGCTCTTGGTCTGTACCATAACTACACCATTGGCACCGCGGGCACCATAGATGGCGGTAGAAGATGCGTCCTTCAATACCTGGATGCTCTGGATATCTTCAGGGCTGATACCCTCAAGACCTGTCTCGCGAACAATACCATCTACTACGTAGAGAGGGTCATTGCTCTTGTTTACTGAGCTGGCACCACGTACACGAATCTTCATGGCTCCACCAGGAACACCGCTAGACATAACCTGTACACCAGACATACGACCGTTGAGGGCATCCTCAACACGTGCAACTGGCTGATCCTTGAAGCTCTTGCCTTCCATCACAGCAACAGAACCAGCCAAGTCAGCCTTCTTTACTGTACCGTAACCGATGACTACGGTCTCTTCAAGCATGTTGGCATCATCCTGCAAAGTGATGTTGAGCGGACTACCGCTCCATGTGAGGGTCTGTGATTTGTAACCCACATAAGTGATGGTAAGTTTGGCACCCTTTTCGATGTTGTTAAGGGTGAAGTTACCATCCAGGTCAGTTACGGTTCCACCGGTCTTACCTTCGATTCTGATGGTAGCGCCGATGATAGGTTCTCCGGTAGCGTCTTTAACAGTACCTTTACATGAGTTTTGCTGCTGGGTAGCTGTAGCAATGGTAGAATTGCTTTGAGCAGCCAATGCAGAAACAGTGCAAAGAGGTGACATCGCACCTAAAAGCGCTGCAAAATACAAATTTGCTCTTTTGTTCATAGGGCTATTATTTATTGTTAGTTATAAAATTTTTCGTACTTCTTTCTAGTTATTAGAATGCTGAAACAGAGTTTATACAAGGGCATCCCTTTGCATCGTCGATTACGATGCGGATGCCACTTGTAGTAATCTTATCGAAGCGAAGTATTCGCTTGTAGCCGATAGTGGTAGTCTCTTCCTTAGGGTCGAGCCTTACCCAGTTTTTGCCTTGTTGGTAATAGATTGAGAAGGCTTTTACGCGCTGCCCCAGAGGTATGTATTCCTGGAGCATGAGGCGTGTGATAGATTTTGGCTTTCCGAGTTGAAACTCGATATAGGCATCTTTTTTCTTTTTAGAAGCCCAGAAGGTGTCATACTGGCCGTCTGTGATATTCTTGCCAATGTGCTTGCCTTGCTGGCTGTCTACTTTAGGTGTGATGCCTTTCAGTAGATTGACAGATAATTCTTGTCGGATTTTCCTGTGGAAGTTTACTGCATTTGCAGAGTCGATAGGGTGGATGAGTCCATCCTTGTCTACCGGGAAGTTGAGTAACATGGTAGCGTTGTGTCCTACACTCTTGTAGTAGAGATCGCACAGGTCTTCAACGGTTTTTACCTTACTGTCTTCTTTCTCATGGTAGAACCATCCCGGGCGGATAGAAACATCGCACTCAGCTGGTGTCCACTGGTCGCCGTCTTCCCATCCAAACTGCAACTGTTTGTAGTCTTTGAAGCCTGGATAGACGGTGTTGGATGGTATTGTAGACCAGCAGGTCTCGCCTGCAAATCCATTTTCATTTCCTACCCATCGGCATCCCGGTCCGCCATCACCGAAAAGAATGGCATTGGGTTGTAAACTGTCAACAATTTCGAAAATCCTAGGAAAATTGTAGTAGTTCCTTCTGTCGATGGTTCTGCTTTCTTCGGCACCTCCGTACCAGCCGTCTCCTCCATTGGCTCCGTCAAACCATACTTCGAAAAGTTCGCCGTAGTTGCTCAAAAGTTCCTTGAGCTGGCGCAGGTAGAGTTTCAGGTAGTAGGGAGAACCGTAGCTTGCCTGGTGTCTGTCCCAAGGCGAGAGGTAAACTCCGAATTTCAAACCGTATTTCTTGCATGCTAGGGAGAGCTCTCCTACCACATCACCTTCACCATTCTTATAAGGTGTGTTGCGGATGCAGTAATCTGTGGTGCGTGTAGGCCAGAGGCAGAAGCCGTCGTGATGTTTGGCAGTAATGATGACTCCTTTCATGCCCGCAGCAACCAGGGTTCTTGCCCATTGTTCGCAATCCAGTTTCTTAGGATTGAAGGTCTTTACATCCGAATTTCCGTATCCCCATTCCTTATCATTGAAGGTGTTGAGGCCGAAATGGATAAAAGCATAGGTTTCCAGTTTCTGCCATGCCACCTGCTTGGCGGTTGGCACAGGTTGGATGGGGTCTACCTGGCTGTAGTTGCGCTGGGCGGCAGCTGTTATGGTTGCCAGCCCCAGGCATAGTGCAAAAAGAAGAGACTTCTTCATACTTAAAATAGGTTTTGTATTGGTTGTTTAAATTCCTTATTTGTCGATGTTCTCATTCAGAAGCCGGTATCTTGCCATCAGGCAGGCTCCCGTGATTCCTGCAAGACCTTTCAGACTTGAGGTAACGATTTTAGAATCCTCATTCATGATGTTGAGAGAGAATTTCTTGATACCCATCTTTACCGGTAGCGTGAGGTAGTCGCCTGTAACCGACATTTCACCTCCGATGACCAGCATTTCTGGGTTGAAGATGTTGATGACTCCTGCCAGCTGTTTGCCAAGTTCATCTGCTATGCGCTGCAGTGTGGCAAGGCTCAGTACATCTTCCTTTGCTATGGCATCCAGAATATCCTGGAGTGATAGGTCTTCATTCTTTTTCAGAACTTTTTCAGAGAGGATGGAAGTCTTTCCTTCCTTTATCTTCTCGATGAGTTTCCTTTTGAGTGCTCTGCCCGAAACTTCTGTTTCTATGCAACCAATCTTGCCGCAGTGGCAGATGATGTTGTTGTTGTAGGCAGTCATGTGACCGAATTCGCCAGAATATCCCGACTTGCCGTAATAGAGTTTGCCGTCGATGATGATTCCGATTCCGATGCCCCAGCATACGTTCACGAAGATGGCGTCTTTCAGGCCTTTGCACTGTCCCTTAATCAACTCAGCGAAAGCCATGCTCCGGGTATCGTTCTCGATACATACAGGTAGCTGTATGAGCTGGGTCAACTTGTCGGCCAATGATTCTTTCAGGAAGGTGAACATGTTGTAGGCATTTCCCTGTACAGGATTCACGCGCTCAGCCACGTTCACGCAAACTTGAAGTATTTCTTCTCTTGAAACAGGAAGGCTTTCGATAAACTCATTGATGATTCTGCTTATCTCTTCCAGGTTTTCAGGAGAGTTCTCATATACGTAAGGCACTCTTGTTTTTTCGGTAATCAGATTGCCTGCGAAGTCGCTTGCTGCAAGTGCCAGGCAGTTCATCTCAGGATTGACGCCGATGAAGTAGCCTGCTGTTGGAACGAGGTCGTAAACCATCGGGATGCGTCCCGAAGAATTGTCTTTCTTTCCAATCTCTCTGGCGAGTCCTTCTTTTATCAACTCGTTGAGGGCACTTGTTGTTGTCGGTAAGCTAACTCCGATTGCCTTCGACATCTCTGGGATGGTGGAGGCTCCGTGAGAGATAAACTGCTCCAGGAGCTTGCCCTGAACTGAGGGCTTTTTGTTTATCTTTCTAAGATATTTTATTAAGTCAGCTTTCATAACTAATATTTTTTAGTTGCAAAGATAAGGTTTTTCTGTATTGGTGCAATATTTTTGCTGTTAATAAAACTTAAATTGTGAAAAATAGTATACTTTTCGTCGTTTTCGAACATTCTGTTTCATCCTATACCTTATTATATATAGAAAGGTTGGATACGTAAGTGCACAAAAGGGGGTTACACTTAATCGGCATCAGAAGCGAGCGAAGTGCAGGTATTTCGGCCATAAGAAGGCTCAAAGTATAAAAAATGTTTCTGTTTTAGAAATATTAACGCTATTTTCATTGCAGTGTTTTATAAAACTAGTAACTTTGCAAAATAAAATATTTTAGTAACGAACTGAGCGTTAATAAAGAATTTAATAAATAAAAGTTTGTATCGCTCCTCGTTATTTTTCGATTTTAACCTATTAATTAAAAGAAGTATGGAATACGATGTAAAGTCTTTAGTGATTGGCTTGGATTTGGGTGGAACCAATTCCGTTTTCGGCATCGTTGATGGGGACGGAGAAATAATAGCTACAACCTCAATCAAGACCCAGACATTCCAACGCGTGGAACAATACGTAGAGGAGTCGGTAAAAGCTGTGATGCAGATAGTAGAACAGGTAGGTGGTATGGAGAAAATTCGTGCCATGGGCATCGGTGCGCCTTGTGGTAACTATTACAAGGGGACCATTGAAAATGCAGCAAACCTGGTATGGGCTAAGGGTATTGTACCGCTGGCTGACATGTTTGCAGAGAAACTGGACATTCCGGTTGCTATTACCAATGATGCAAATGCGGCTGCTATGGGAGAAATGAAATATGGTGCTGCGGTTGGCATGAAAAACTTCGTAGAACTCACTCTCGGAACAGGCGTTGGATCGGGTATCGTGGCTAACGGGCAGTTGATTTATGGTTGCGACGGTTTCGCCGGTGAGTTGGGACACATGGTGGTGGATCCTGACGGAAGACCATGCGGCTGTGGCAGAAAGGGCTGTCTGGAGACCTACTGTTCGGCTACAGGCGTGGTTCGTACTACCTTGGCCATGCTCGAAGCATCAACCGGGGCAACTGAGCTGAGAAATATTCCAAGGGAAGAAATTACATCTTATGCAGTTTATAAGGCAGCCATGGCAGGAGATACACTGGCACGGGAAGTGTTCAGACAAACCGGTACAAGAATCGGCAAGGCCTGTGCAGAGATAGCTACCTTTCTGAGCCCGGAGGCTTTTATCTTCTTCGGAGGATTGGCACAGGCTGGCGTTCTGCTCTTCCGTCCTATTGAAGAAGCATATAACGAGCATGTGCTCTCATTATATAAAGGTAAGGCTAAGTTTCTGATGAGCGGACTGGATGGTGCCAAGGCTGCCATCCTGGGTGCTGCAGCAATGGCATCTGAACTCTAATCCATCATTTTTAAAAAGAAAATATAACATAACCTATTTAAATATAGATAAAGATATGAGACTCAATCTTAGTTCACAAATAGTACTCAACAAAGTACCTGTAGAGTTCTACAAGCCAAAGACGACTGTAGAATATTCTGAAATCTCCAGAATGGAGAAGATTCATACAGACATCTTTGCCTCTATGATAGAAGGTGCCAGTCATGTTGCTGATAAAATAGAAGCTGGCATCAAGGCAGCACAGCAGGAAGGCAAATTCTATGTGATGGCGCTGGGTGCCGGTTCTTCTCTCTATTCTGTATACGATGAACTCGTTCGCCGTTACAACGAGAAGACCCTGAGCTTCCGCAATGTTGTTGTATTCAATGCATACGAATATTATCCGCTCCAGAAGGACAGCTCTCTCCGTACCATCAACCAGTTGAAGGAGCGTTTCCTTGATCATGTGGATGTGGCTGAGCAGAACATCTTTACACTGGATGGTTTTGTGGCACAGGATGCCGTACAGGACAGTTGCCGTCTTTATGAGCAGCGTATCAAGACCTTTGGCGGTCTCGATGTAGCTCTCATAGGTATAGGCCGTTCGGGTAATATTGCTGCCAACGAGCCAGGTTCGGGCATCCAGTCGATGACCCGTATCATCCTCATCGGCAATACCTCTCGCGAAGAGATGGAGAACAGCGAGCAGACCAAGGAAACCATTCCTCCATGTTCGCTCACCATGGGTATCGCTACCTTGCTCTCAGCCAAGAGCATCTATCTGACAGCCTGGGGCGAAGAGAAGGCAGAGATTATGCAGAAGGTGGTGGAGAACTCTATCACAGATACCCTGCCGGCATCATTCCTTCAGACTCATCCGAATGCTCATGTTGTCATCGACCTGGGTGCTGCTCATCATCTGACACGTATTGAGCATCCATGGCTCGTAACTTCATGCCAGTGGAGTGATAAACTGGTGCGTTCGGCACTGGTATGGCTCTGCCAGAAACTCGGTAAGCCTATCCTGAAGTTGACCAATAAGGATTATAATGAGAACGGACTGAGCGAACTTCTGGCTCTCTATGGCTCAGCCTATAATGCCAATATCAAGATTTTCAATGATTTGCAGCATACCATTACCGGATGGCCAGGTGGTAAACCGAATGCCGATGATACCTATCGTCCGGAGCGTGCAACACCATTCCCTAAGAAGGTTATCGTATTCTCTCCACACCCAGACGATGATGTTATCTCTATGGGAGGAACTATCCGCCGACTGGTACAGCAGAACCATGATGTGCATGTAGCTTACGAAACATCAGGAAACATTGCTGTGGGTGATGAGGAAGTAACAAGATTCATGCACTTTATCAATGGCTTCAACCAGCTTTTTGCAGACTCAAAAGACAGCATCATCTCTAATAAATATAAGGAAATCAAGACCTTCTTTGCCAAGAAGAAGGAAAGTGACTTCGATACGAGAGATATCCTGACCATCAAGGGACTGATCCGCCGTGGTGAGGCTCGTACCGCTTGTACTTATAATGAAATTCCGCTTGACCATGTCCACTTCCTCGACCTGCCATTCTATGAGAGCGGCAAGATAGAAAAATTGCCAATGACCGAGAAGGATGTGGAGATAGTGAGAGCTCTGTTGCAGAAGGTGCAGCCGCATCAGATTTATGTTGCCGGCGACCTTGCTGATCCTCACGGAACCCACAAGAAGTGTACCGATGCCGTTCTGGCAGCTATCGACGAAGAGAAGAAAGCGGGTGCAGAATGGTTGAAGGACTGTCGCATCTGGATGTATCGTGGTGCCTGGGCAGAATGGGAGATTGAGAATATCGAAATGTGTGTTCCATTGAGCCCTGAGGAGTTGCGGGCAAAGCGTAACTCTATTCTCAAGCATCAGTCGCAGATGGAGAGTGCTCCTTTCTTGGGTAATGATGAGCGCCTGTTCTGGCAGAGAGCCGAGGACCGTAACCGTGCTACTGCATCGCTCTACGACCAGTTGGGTCTGGCATGCTATGAGGCCATGGAGGCTTTCGTGGAGTACAAACCATTGTAATACCTTATTAATATATTTAAATCATGGCAAAGTTCAATCGTTTATTAGGCTCGTTTGTAGCCTGTGCAGCGATGCTGGGTGGTATCTCCACTCCGGCATCTGCTGCTGATATTAATATTATCCCGATACCGGTGAAGACTCAGGTACAGAAAGGTGAGTTCGTATTGCCACAGAAGGTGGTAATCGCTTACCAGACGGCTGAAGGCAGAAATATCGCCCAGTACATGGCAGACAAACTGAAGGCTTCTACAGGTTATGAGGTAACGGTAGGTGGAAAGAAGGGGAATATCTCTATACAGATTTCTCCTTCGCTGAAAATTGCCGAGGAAGGTTATCGCCTTACCGTAATCGCCAAGGGGGTTGTTATCAAGGCGAAGACCGCCAAGGGCGCCTTCTACGGTATGCAGAGTTTCATGCAGTTACTCCCTGCCCAGATAGAGAGCGCAACCCGGGTGGATGGAGTGAAATGGGTAGCACAATGCTGTGATATCCAGGATGCTCCACGCTTCGGCTACCGTGGATTCCATCTCGATCCATGCCGCCATTTCATTTCTGTCGAGAATGTGAAGAAGCAACTGGACCTAATGTCTATGTTCAAGGTGAACACCATGCACTTCCATCTGACGGAAGACCAGGGCTGGCGTATCGAAATCAAGAAATATCCTAAACTTACTTCTGTGGGCAGTATCCGTACCGAGGGCGATGGCTCTCTTTATGGCGGTTTCTATACCCAGGAGCAGATTAAGGAAATTGTGGATTATGCTGCCAAGCGCTATATTACCGTGATTCCGGAAATCGACCTTCCTGGTCACATGATGGCAGCTATCTCTGCTTATCCTTATCTTTCATGCAAAGGTGAGCAGTGGTCGTTGAGAACTGTTTGGGGGGTAGAGGATATCGTGATGTGTCCGGGCAAGGAAGATATGTTCCGCTTCCTGGATGACATCTTTAGTGAGATCGTTCCTCTCTTCCCAGGTAAGTACTTCCATATCGGTGGCGACGAGTGTCCGAAGACCAGTTGGAAAAACTGCCCTGCCTGTCAGAAGCGTATTCAGACTGAGGGTTTGCAGGCTGAAGGAAAGCATTCGGCAGAGGAAAGACTGCAGAGCTACGTTATCAAGCGCATAGAGAAGATGCTGGAGAAGCGTGGCAGAAAGATTATCGGATGGGACGAGATTCTGGAAGGCGGATTGAGTGAGAATGCTACCGTGATGTCATGGCGTGGAACGGAAGGAGGTATCGAGGCTGCCATGCAGAAGCATGATGTCATCATGACGCCGGGCAGCGACGGTATGTATCTCGACTGGTATCAGGGCGACAGCAAGGTGGAGCCTGTAACCATTCCTAGTCCTCCTAGATATCTGGCTTCTACCTATAATTATAATCCGGTACCTGATACCATCAAGGCGTTGGGACTGGCTCATCATATCCTGGGCGTTCAGTGTAACAACTGGTCGGAATATATGTATTCCAATGCCAAGATGGAGTATATGATGTATCCTCGTGCCATTGCTCTCTCTGAGATTGCATGGTCGCCAGTGAGCAGGAAAAACTTCAAGGATTTCTGCCGCCGACTGGATGCAAACTGTGTTCGTCTGGACGAGCGCCATATCCGTTATCATATCCCATTGCCTGAGCAGCCTTTCGGTTCTTGCGATAAGGTGGTCATTACTGGGGATACTGCGGTAACCTTTACCACCTCGCGTCCTATGAAGATGGTTTATACATTGGATGGAAGTACACCAACTCCTTCTTCTTCGGCTTATGCAGAGCCTATCAGGGTGAGTGGAAACACCATCATCAAGATAGCAACCATATTGCCTTCAGGCAAGATGAGCCGTATCAGAACCATTGATGTTGAGAAGCAGACTTATGCTCCTGCTGTTAAGGTGGAGGGCGCAAAACCTGGGTTGCAGATGAAGCGCATTAAGGGCAACTATCTGAAGGTTGACCAGCTGGAATGGGCTGATGCTGCCTGGGAGTGTGCAAACATCGAGGGCTTGGAGCAGATGAAGATTCAGCAGAAGGATGATGCTGCTACCTTGCGCGGTGCCAATAATTATGCAGCCATCGCTGAGGGCTACATCAATATTCCGGAGGATGGTGTCTATTATCTCTCTTCCCGTCTGGAGCAGGTTTGGATTGATAACAAACTCATGATCAGCAATGAGGGGGATGTGAAGGCTGGTACCAATCATGATACTTCTGTAGCATTGGCTAAGGGATTGCATCCTTTCAAGGTGGTTTTCCTCAGCAATATCGTTGGCGGCTGGCCTTCATGGTGGAGCAGTCTCGGCATTGAAATGCGCAAGGACAGCGAACAGAAGTTTACACCAGTAGATAACTCTATGTTTTTCAGAAAATAATAAACAGATATGAGCATCAGAAATATAGCAAATGTATCGCTTTGCCTCGCCTTGCTGTCTGTCGGCAATGGCGTGGCGGCTCAGAACGAGTCGCGCTGGCATAATGTGGATATCAACCAGCAGAACCGCGAACCTCGCCGTGCTGCTTTCTTTGCATACGAGACCCTTGACAAAGCACAGAGTTTTGACAAGAAGAAGTCGGCCAACTATCTTTCGATGGAAGGCATGTGGAAGTTTAACTTCGTGAAGGATCATAACAAGCGTCCTGCCAACTTCTATGCAGCCAACTATGACGATTCGGAGTGGAAGGATTTCCCTGTACCGGGGCTGTTCGAACTGAACGGTTATGGAGATGCTACTTATAAGAATGTCGGTTATGCCTGGGCTACCCAGTTTGACCCAAATCCTCCATATATCAGCGAACTCAACAACTATACGGGTTCTTATCGTCGTACCTTCGAACTTCCTAAGGACTGGAAGGGCAAGGATGTCTATTTCCATGTAGGTTCGGCTACCAGCAACCTGACCCTTTGGGTGAACGGCAAGTATGTGGGATATAGTGAAGACAGCAAGGTGGCTGCTGAGTTTCATATCTCCAAGTATCTGAAGCCGGGCAAGAACCTGATAGCTATGCAGGTGATGCGCTGGTGCGACGGTTCTTATTTCGAGGATCAGGACTTCTGGCGCTTTACTGGTATAGCCCGTGAGGTTTATCTCTATGCACGTCCGAAACTTCATGCTGCCGATATCCGTCTTGATGCCGGTTTGATGAATAATTATCGGGATGGTATACTGAACTATCAGATAGCACTGAAGGGCGGCAAGACTGATGTGACTGTTGCCTTGTGCGATAAGGATGGCAAGCAAATAGCATCGGCTACCGGAGCTCAGGGTATAATCAAAGTACCGAAGGTGAAGGCTTGGACTGCTGAGACACCTTATTTATATAAGGTATACATCTCTCTGAAGAATAAGCAGGGGGTAGCGGAGGTGATTCCGCAGAAGGTGGGCTTCCGCAATGTGGAAATCAAGAACGCCCAGATGCTGGTGAACGGCAAGCCTGTACTGATTAAGGGTGTCAACAGGCATGAGATAGATCCGGATGGTGGATATGTGGTAAGTGTAGAGCGCATGATTCAGGATATCAGAATCATGAAACAGTTGAACATCAATGCGGTTCGTACCTGCCATTATCCTGACGATCCTCGCTGGTATGAACTCTGTGATGAATACGGACTGTATCTTACTGCTGAGGCTAACCTCGAATCTCATGGTATGGGATATGAGGAAAAATCACTCGCTAAGTTCCCTGAGTATCTCCAGACTCACATCGAGCGCAATGAAGGTAATGTGAAAAGTTTTATCAATCACCCTTCTATCATCGTATGGAGTTTGGGTAATGAGTGTGGTTACGGCATCAACTTCGAAAAGACCTATGACTGGGTGAAAGCGCTCGACAAGACCCGTCCTGTTCAGTATGAGCGTGGCGGTTATGACAGCAAGACTGATATTTACTGTCCGATGTATATCGACTACGAGGAGAGTGAGAAATATTGCAAGAGTGATGGTGTTAAACCATACATCCAGTGCGAATATGCTCATGCTATGGGTAATTCGGAAGGTGGTTTCAAGGAATATTGGGACCTCATCCGTAAGTATCCTAAGTATCAGGGTGGCTATATCTGGGACTTCGTAGATCAGGGCATTCGTGACAAGAGTCCTGTCACCGGTAAGGAAATCTTTACTTATGGTGGAGATTACGGCCGCTATCCGGCAAGTGACTATAACTTCAACTGTAATGGTATCATTGCTCCAGACCGCCGTCTGAATCCTCATGCTTACGAGATTCAGTACTATCATCAGAATGTATGGATCAAGGACCTGGATGCTGTGAATGGTGCTATCAAGGTTTTCAACGAGAACTTCTTCAAGAATATTGATGACTTGAACCTGACAGCTACGGTTTATGCCAATGGTGTGAAACTGGCTACAGTTGAGATTTCTGAAACAAAGGGTATTGCTCCTCAGGCTACCAAACTGATCAAGAGTGATGAACTGAAGTATGCGGTGGCTGAGGCTGAATCGAAGCATGCAAAGGAGGAGATTGTTCTTAACTTTGCTTTTGCAAGCGATGGCACACAGCCGCTGGTAGACAAGGGCCAGGTGATGGCTCGCCAGCAGTTTATCATCAGCGATTATCAGTTTGCCAAACCGGCGGTTCCTGCTGTTGCTGCTGCGCCAACCAAGAAGGGTAAGGTGCAGCAGACAAGCAGTATGGAGGTGGAGGAAACCAACTCTTATGTGAAGGTCAGCGCACAGAGAATGTCTGTTACCATAGGCAAGAAGACGGGTATGATAGATTATCTCGATGTAGATGGGGAACCGATGTTGAAGTTCCGTGAGAGTATGACTCCGGAATTCTGGCGTGCTCCTACCGATAATGACTATGGAGCATCTCTGCAGAAGGAGATGAGAGTATGGAAGAACCCGCAGATGACTCTGAAGTCTTTCGACAAAAATGTGAGTAAGGACAATGTGGTGCTGACAGCTCTCTTCGATATGCCTGAAGTGAAAGCTCAGCTGATGCTCCGCTATGACATCAGTGCTGCGGGCGAGGTGAATGTTACCCAGAAGATGACTACCGACAAGGAGGTTCAGGTTGCCGATCTGTTCAGATTCGGTCTGCAGTTGCAGATGCCTGCTACTTTCTCTAAGCTCGAGTATTATGGTAGAGGTCCTGAAGAGAACTACGTAGATCGTCATTCTTCTGCTTTTATCGGCAAGTACGAGTCTGACGTGAAGGATGAATATTATCCATATATCCGTCCGCAGGAGAGTGGTAACCATACCGATATCCGCTATTTCTCTATCTTTAATCCAACCACCGGCAAGGGGATTACCTTCGAGGGGTATGAACCTATGGAGTGCAGTGCCATCCCTTATCTGGTAGAGGATTTGGATTCTGGTATCGAGAAGACGCATGCATGGGGACAACACAGTGGTGATCTGGTGGATAAGGGACTCGTGCAGTTGCATATCCAGAAATGCCAGTATCCTTTGGGCTGCATCGACAGTTGGATGACCAAGCCTATGGAGAAGTATCGTCTCCATTATGCTGATCGTGAATTTACATTCAAAATAAAGGCAAAATAAAATTTCCGTTATAAAACTCAGATATATGCGGAAATACGGGTATAAGATTAAGTTTAAATAATAAAGTGACCCTAGTTTTAGGGTTGAGAGTTTGTTTTTAGGTTTGCCGCTTGAGGGGTCTTTGGGGCCTTTCAAGCGGTTTTTTATTGTTTGTTTCAAAATGAAACGAATAATGTGCAATTTGCTTTCATTTTGTTCTGTATTTTAAAAAAGAACTATACAAAATAACAACTAAATGAAAATAATAACATCAAAAAGTAAGTAATACTGCAAAATATTTAGCAAAATGTCGTACCTTTGCACCAGAAAATAAACAAAATGTAAATTAATTAATAGGAGAGATTAACATGAAAAAGATTGAAGCAATCATCCGTAAGACTAAGTTTGAGGATGTAAAGGAAGCATTGCTTGCCGCCGACATCGAGTGGTTCTCTTACTACGATGTAAGAGGAGAGGGCAAGATGAGACAGGCTCGAATCTACCGTGGTGTCATGTATGATACCAGCAGTATCGAGCGAGTGTTGCTGAATGTTGTCGTGCGCGACAAGAACGTAGAGAAAACGATTAATGCCATCCAGGAGGCTGCCCGTACAGGCGAGATTGGTGATGGTCGAATCTTTGTAATTCCTGTGGAGGATACCGTAAGAATCCGTACAGGTGAAAGAGGCGACATCGCTCTCTATAATGCTGAGCAGGAGAAATAAAATGCTAATTGGAGGAGAGAGAATAGTTTTCAGGTTTAAAGAACACTTTAAAGATTTTATGTTATGAGTGTACAGGATTTAGGAATTTCAGTAGATACCGTATGGATGCTCTTGGCAGCCATGTTGGTCTTTTTCATGCAGCCGGGATTCGCCCTCTGCGAGGCGGGCTTTACCCGTAGTAAAAACACCGCGAACATCTTGTTTAAGAACTTTGTCGATTTTATGATCGGTTCCGTTCTCTTCTGGTTCGTAGGTTTCGGATTTATGTTTGGTAGCGATGGCGCCGGTTTCATCGGTATGCCTAACTTCGGCGATTTGTCTTTCTATACAAATGCAGCCGGTCTTCCTACTGAAGGCTTCCTGATGTTTGAAACCGTATTCTGCGCTACTAGTGCTACCATCGTTTCAGGTGCTATGGCAGAACGTACCAAGTTCTCCATGTACTGCGTTTACTCATTCTTCATTTCATTGATTATCTACCCTGTAGAGGGTCACTGGACATGGGGCGGCGGTTGGCTTTGCAACAGCGAGGCAGGCTCATTCATGATGAACACCTTCGGTGCTGCCTTCCATGATTTCGCAGGTTCTGCCATCGTACATAGTGTTGGTGGTGTACTTGCCTTGGTTGGTGCCATCTGCTTAGGTCCTCGTCTTGGTAAGTATCGCAATGGTAAGAGTACTGCTATCCCAGGTCACAATCTGATGGCTGCTGCTCTTGGTGTATTCATCCTCTGGTTCGGATGGTTCGGATTCAACCCTGGTTCTCAGCTCGCTGCTTCTGGTGAGGTTAACCGTGTTGCTATCAGTCACGTATTCCTGACAACCAACTTGGCTGCAGTCTGCGGTGGTTTGGGTACCATGTTCACATCTTGGATCAAGTATGGCAAGCCATCATTCTCATTGACATTGAATGGTATCTTGGCTGGTTTGGTAGCCATTACTGCTGGTTGCGATTTGGTTAGTCCATTGGGTTCTGCCATCATCGGTCTCTTGGCAGGTATAATCTTGGTATTCTCTATCGAGTTCATTGATACCAAGCTTCATATTGATGATCCTGTTGGTGCAAGTTCAGTTCATGGTGTTTGTGGTATCTTCGGTACCTTGATGACCGGTCTTTTCGCCCTCGACGGTGGTGCTTTCTATGGTGGTGGCTTCGGATTCTTCGGTGCTCAGTGCTTCGGTATTCTCTGCATCGACCTTTGGGCAGCCGTAACAGGTATTATCCTCTTCTGGGGTATCAAGAAGATTGCTGGTCTCCGTGTTGATAAGCGAATCGAGGAAGAAGGTCTCGATATCTACGAGCATGGTGAAAGTTGCTACAACTAATGGTACTTTCATATAGCGAGCGAGAGAGATTTTTCAGCAGAAGTTTTGGCGAGCAGAGTTTTATTAGTACCATTGAATAAGGTACGCTGCATCTCAACAATATAAATAAATCGCAATTTATTTTGTGTTGTCTTCGATTTGCAGTACCTTTGCTGCCGAAACTTTTAAAAACAAAAATGTATCATATAAAAAAAAGAGAATATGAAGAAGATTTTTGATATAAAGAAGATGGGTGCCCTTGCACTCGGTTTGGTTGCTTTTGTTCCTGCTGCTTCTGCTCAGGATGAGGTTGAAACTACAATCGCTGCAGATGTTGTAAACCAGTATATCTGGCGTGGTCAGGATCTCGGTAACGTATCTCTCCAGCCAACACTTGGTATTGGCTACAAGGGCTTGTCTCTGACAGCTTGGGGAAGTGTAGGTATCTCTCAGCCAGAGGATACTAAGGAGTTTGACCTTACCTTGGCTTATGAAACCGGTGGTTTCCATATCGGCGTGACCGATTACTGGTTCAACTCTCCTAACGAGAAGTATTTCGCCTATAAGGCACATGAAACTTCTCATGTTTTTGAGGCAAATGTAGGTTATGACTTTGGTCCAGTTGCCTTGAACTGGTACACCAACTTTGCAGGCCATGATGGATTAAATAAGGATGGTGACCGTGCTTATTCTTCATATGTTGAGGCTACAGCCCCATTCAAGTTGGGCGGTTGTGATTGGGCAGCAAGTATAGGCGCAGTTCCATTTGCTACATCTTTCTATGGTGATGCCAATGGTTTTGCAGTTACCAATGTTTCACTGAAAGCTACCAAGGATTTGAAGATTACAGATTCTTTCTCTGTTCCAGTCTTCGCTCAGGTCGCTGCTAACCCTAGCACCGAAAAAGCTTACTTGGTAGTAGGTTTTACCTTGCAGCCATAATAGGCTCTTAGGTTTTACGATATAATCTTACGTTGGTAGGTTTAAGTTTTTATTTTCTTATTTTAAATGCCGATAGTTCCACCAAAGAGCTATCGGCATTTCTTTGTGTATGGTGTGGGGGTAGAAAGTTGTATATGATGTAAAATGTGCTCTGGAAACGCTTTATTTATCTTAAAATCGATTGTGTTTTACAGATTGTAATCAAATTGTGTGTTTTTCTTTTCAATTTATCGTATATTTTAATCCAATATGTGTTGATATGTTATTGTTGTGATAAAGTAAAGACAAAATGCTACTAATCTTTTCTTTATTCTAACAAAAAGTTGTAATTTTGCACCCGAAACATAGCAAAAAGTAATTTTAAACTTTGTTTTTGCTTGGTTTGCTCCTAAAAGAATGGATTGGACATGCCAAGGTGAATAAGAGAGAATAATAGTTAAAAATAACCGTAAAAGAAAGGAAAAGATTTATGTGTGGAATCGTATCTATCTTCAATATTCAGGAGCAGACTCCTGAATTGCGACAGCAAGCGCTTCGTATGAGCCAGAAGATTCGCCATCGCGGACCAGACTGGAGTGGAATCTACTGTGGTGGTTCTGCTATCCTGGCACATGAGCGTCTGAGTATTGTTGACCCTGAAAGTGGTCGCCAACCTTTGTTTGCACCAGACAAGAAACAGGTGCTTGCCGTAAACGGTGAGATTTATAATCATCAGAATATCCGTGCCCGTTTTGCTGGCAAATACCAGTATCAGACCGGTTCCGACTGCGAGGTGATTCTTTCTCTCTATCGTGAGATGCGAGCAGATTCCGACTTTGATACCTTAATATATAAAGGTGAGGATGCGCTCCACGCCCGTATCTCCAAGATGCTTGAAGAGCTGAACGGTATATTTGCCTTCGCCCTTTACGATGCCGAACGAGATGAGTTTCTCATCGCTCGCGACCCTATCGGTGTGATTCCTCTTTATATTGGTTATGATAAGGATGGAAAAGTGCTGGTGGCAAGTGAGTTGAAGGCTTTGGAAGGTCAGTGCGACCACTATGAACCATTCCTCCCAGGTCATTATTATTATAGCAAGAATCCTGGCATGAAGCGATACTATACACGCGATTGGTTTGAGTATGCTGCCATGCAGAAAAAATATCAGATTGATGATGCCAAGAAGGCTGAAGAACAGCTGAAGGATGCTGAACCTCAGGAGAAAGCTGCGGTAAAGGAAATCCATGATGCTCTCGAAGCTTCTGTCAAACGCCAGTTGATGAGCGATGTACCTTACGGTGTCCTTCTCAGTGGTGGCCTTGATTCTTCTGTCATCTCTGCTGTAGCCGAGAAATATTCTTCTACCCGTGTTGAGAATGGGGGAGAGACCAAGGCATATTGGCCACGTCTGCACTCCTTCGCTGTTGGTTTGAAGGGTGCGCCTGATCTGGCAAAGGCACGTTTGGTTGCCGAACACATCGGAACTGTGCATCACGAAATCAACTATACCATTCAGGAAGGTCTGGATGCTATCCGTGATGTCATTTATTTTATCGAAACCTACGATGTGACCACCGTCCGTGCATCTACCCCGATGTATCTGCTGGCGAGAGTAATCCGCAGCATGGGTATCAAGATGGTGCTTTCCGGTGAGGGAGCCGACGAGGTGTTCGGAGGTTATCTCTACTTCCACAAGGCACCGGATGCCAAGGCATTCCATGAGGAAACCGTACGAAAGTTGGGTAAACTCTATCTCTACGATTGTCTGAGAGCTAACAAGAGTTTGGCTGCATGGGGCATCGAGGGCCGTGTGCCTTTCCTCGACAAGGAGTTCCTGGATGTAGCGATGGGTATGAACCCGGTTTTGAAGATGTGTCCGGATAAGACCATCGAGAAAAAGGTGGTTCGTGAGGCATTTGCCGATTTGCTTCCAGAAGAAGTGGCATGGCGACAGAAGGAGCAGTTCTCCGATGGTGTGGGCTATTCATGGATTGATACCCTGAAGCAGATTACCGCATCTGCCGTCAGCGATGAGCAGATGGCGCATGCTGCTGAGCGATTCCCTATCAACCCTCCACAGAATAAGGAGGAGTATTATTATCGTTCTATCTTCGCCGAGCATTTCCCAAGCGACAGCGCTGCCAAGAGCGTACCTAGTGTGCCTAGCGTAGCATGTTCTACAGCCGAAGCCCTTGCCTGGGATGCCTCATTCAAGAACCAGAACGACCCTAGCGGCAGAGCCGTGGCGGGAGTTCACGAACAGGCGTATAAATAAGTGAAGAGTGAAGAATCACCTTGCACTTCATATTTAAGTAATAAAAATAGTTAGAAATAACCGATATAAAACGAACAAGAAATGGAAAAAGGATTGTACAGTTCAGCCTATGAGCACGATGCGTGTGGCGTAGGTATGGTGGTGAATATCCACGGTAACAAGAGTCATGAGCTGGTCGATAACGCCTTGAAGGTCCTCGAGAATATGCGCCATCGTGGTGCTGAGGGTGCCGATAACAAGACGGGTGATGGTGCCGGTATCATGCTCCAGATTCCACATGAGTTTATTCTTCTTCAGGGTATCCCAGTGCCAGAAAAAGGTAAATATGGTACGGGTCTCGTCTTCTTGCCTAAGGATGAGAAGAAACAGCAGGATATTCTCTCTATCATGATTGAGGAAATTGAACGCGAGGGATTGCAGTTGATGCATCTCCGCAATGTGCCTACTAACCCTGATTGTTTGGGTGAGGCTGCTTTGAGTAACGAACCAGCTATCAAACAGGTGTTTATCACAGGTGTTACAGATGATAAGGTGCCTGTCTTTGAGCGCACCCTCTATCTTATCCGTAAACGTATTGAGAAACGTGTCAGCGATCCTGATTTCTATATTTGTTCGTTGTCTAATTCGAACATCGTATATAAGGGTATGTTGAGCAGCCTCCAGTTGCGCCAATATTATCCTGACTTGACCAATAATTATTTCACAAGCGGTCTGGCTCTGGTTCACTCCCGCTTCTCTACCAACACCTTCCCAACATGGAGTCTGGCTCAGCCATTCCGTCTCCTTGCCCACAATGGTGAGATTAACACCATCCGTGGTAACCGTGCCTGGATGAAGGCTCGTGAGAGTGTGTTGAGCAGCGAGGCTTTGGGCGATATCCGTGAGATTTCTCCTATCGTCCAGCCTGATATGAGTGACTCTGCCAGCCTCGACAATGTATTTGAGTTCTTCGTGATGAGCGGTCTGTCATTGCCTCATGCCATGGCTGTGATGGTGCCTGAGAGTTTCAATGACAAGAACCCTATCTCTGAGGATCTGAAGGCATTCTATGAGTACCACTCTATCCTGATGGAGCCATGGGATGGCCCTGCCGCCCTGCTCTTCAGCGATGGCCGTTATGCCGGTGGTATGCTCGATAGAAATGGTCTGCGTCCTGCCCGCTACACCATCACCAAGAACGATATGATGGTAGTCGCATCTGAGGTAGGTGTGATGGATTTCGACCCAACAGAGATTGCCGAGAAGGGTCGTCTACAGCCTGGTAAGATCCTCTTGATTGATACCCAGGAAGGCAAAATCTATTATGATGGTGAAATCAAGGAGCGCCTGGCTGCCCAGCATCCATATCGCCAGTGGTTGAACACCAACCGTATTGAGCTGGAGAAACTTCGCAGTGGCCGTAAGGTGGAAAATGGTGTGGACAACCTCACTCGCAAGGAATTGGAATTCGGTTTTGGCGAGGAAGATATCGACGGTACTATCATCCCAATGGCTACCAAGGGTCAGGAACCTACTGCTTCTATGGGTAATGATACTCCGCTTGCTGTGCTTTCCGACCAGCCACAGATTTTCTTCAACTACTTCCGTCAGCAGTTTGCACAGGTTACCAACCCTGCCATCGACTCCATCCGTGAGAACCTTGTGATGAGTCTTACCGAGTATATCGGTAGAGTAGGTTCCGGCATTCTGAACCCGGACGAGAGCAACTGCAAGATGGTTCGCTTGCCACATCCTATCCTGACCAATACCCAGCTGGATATCCTTCAGAATATCCGCTACAAGGGATTCAATACCGTCAAGCTTCACATGATTTTCGAAACCGCCAAGGGCGAAGAAGGATTGCATGAGGCTCTGGATGAACTCTGCAAGCAGGCAGCACAGAGCGTGGATGATGGTTACAACTACATCATCTTGAGCGACCGTGGCGTGGATGAGACCCATGCAGCCATCCCATCATTGCTCGCTGTGAGTGCCGTACATCATTATCTGATTGATGCCGGCAAGCGTGTACAGACAGCCCTCATCGTTGAGAGCGGTGAGATTCGTGAGGTAATGCACGCAGCCCTCCTGTTGGGTTATGGTGCATCAGCCCTCTGTCCATATCTGACATACGCCATCCTCGACGACCTCGTAAAGAAGGGAAAGATTCAGGAGGATTACCATACAGCCGAGCAGAACTACATCAAGGCTGTAAAGAAGGGCTTGTTCAAGATCATGGCTAAGATGGGTATCTCTACCATCCGAAGCTATCGTGGTGCCAAGATCTTCGAGAGCATCGGTTTGAGTGAAAGCCTCCTGAAGAGCTATTTCGGAACAGAGGTGAGCACCATCGGCGGTATCGGACTCGAGACCATCGCCCGTGATGCCATCCGCCTGCACGACAAGGCATTCGAGACCAAGAAGCTCGACTTCCTGCCAAGCATGGGACAGTTCCACTACCGCAAGGACGGTATCAAGCACGCTTGGAACCCAGAGACCATCGCTACCCTGCAGCTCGCAACCCGCAAGGGCGATTACGATCTCTTCAAGAAATATACACATCTCGTTGACGATAAGCAGGAGCCTATCTTCATCCGCGACTTCTTCAGCTTCCGCAAGAACCCTATCTCTATAGATAAGGTGGAGCCGGTAGAGGAAATCGTGAAGCACTTCGTTACCGGTGCGATGAGTTTCGGTGCCCTCTCCAAGGAAGCTCACGAGGCAATGGCACTCGCCATGAACGCCCTGGGTGCCCGAAGCAATACCGGTGAAGGTGGTGAGGATAACGAGCGATTCCATTCTACACAGGATGGCATCAGCCTCTCCAGCAAGACCAAGCAGGTGGCTTCCGGTCGATTCGGTGTGACAACAGAATATTTGGTAAATGCAGAGGAAATCCAGATCAAGGTGGCACAGGGTGCTAAACCGGGTGAGGGTGGTCAGTTGCCTGGCTTCAAGGTCAACGAGGTTATCGCCAAGACCCGTCACTCTATCCCTGGCATCAGCCTGATTTCTCCTCCACCTCATCACGATATCTACAGTATCGAGGATTTGGCTCAGCTCATCTTCGACCTCAAGAATGTAAACCCTAAGGCGGCTATCTCTGTGAAGTTGGTTGCTGAGAGTGGTGTGGGTACCATCGCTGCCGGTGTGGCTAAGGCAAAGGCCGACCTCATCGTTATCTCTGGTGCTGAGGGCGGTACAGGTGCCAGCCCTGCATCAAGTATGCGTTTCGCTGGTATCTCTCCTGAAATCGGACTTTCTGAAACCCAGCAGACACTGGTGAAGAACGGTCTTCGCGGACAGGTTCGTCTGCAGGTAGATGGTCAGTTGAAGAGCGGTCGTGACATCATCCTGATGGCTTTGCTCGGTGCTGAGGAATTCAGTTTCGGTACTGCCGCCCTCATCGTTTTGGGTTGTGTCATGATGCGTAAGTGTAACCTGAATACCTGTCCTATGGGTGTTGCCACACAGGATCCTAAGCTCCGTGCGCACTTCCGTGGCAGCTACAAGTATCTTATCAACTACTTCCGCTTCCTCGCTGAGGAGGTTCGTGAGTATCTGGCAGAGATGGGTTACACCTCATTGAACGATATCATCGGTCATACCGAGCTCATCATCCGCAAGAAGGATGATGAGATTGTTCCTACCGAGGGTTCGGATGCCGTAGAGCCAGAGGTGGCCAAGAGCATCAAGGAGAAGGCCGACTTGCTCGATTTCTCTCGTCTCTTGCATCGTGAGACAGGTCATTGCTCGCTCTATCATACTACCGAGCAGATCCATGACCTCGACAATGTGCTCGACCAGCAGTTGATTCGTGGTGCACAGCGTGCCATCGAGAATCAGGAAGAAGTGAACCTCGATTTTGCCATCAAGAATACCGACCGTGCTGCCGGTGTGATGTTGAGCGGTATGATTGCCGAGAAATATGGTGAGGCTGGTCTTCCAGACAAGACCGTGAACGTGAAGTTCAAGGGTTCCGCAGGTCAGAGCTTCGGTGCCTTCCTGGTTAAGGGAGTAGATTTCAAGCTTGAGGGTGAGACCAATGACTATTTCGCCAAGGGACTTTCAGGAGGTCGTATTTCCATCCTTCCTCCTATCCGCAGCAACTTCTCTGCCGAGGATAACATCATCGCCGGTAACACCGGTCTGTATGGTGCCACAAGCGGTGAGTTGTATATCAATGGTAAGGTAGGCGAGCGCTTCGGTGTTCGTAACTCCGGTGCCATCGCCGTGATTGA
The DNA here is from genome assembly GCA_052356385.1 of Prevotella sp. Taxonomy (GTDB): domain Bacteria; phylum Bacteroidota; class Bacteroidia; order Bacteroidales; family Bacteroidaceae; genus Prevotella. The sequence goes on along the minus strand of DAWDAD010000009.1, from coordinate 4,362 downwards.
GGGTGCTGGCGACCACTGCTGCGAGTATATGACGGGCGGTAGAGTCGTAGTGCTCGGTGAAACCGGCCGTAACTTCGCCGCTGGTATGAGTGGTGGTGTTGCCTATGTATGGGATAAGAACCACAACTTCGATTACTTCTGTAATATGGATATGGTGGAGATCAACCTCGTGGAGGACAGCACCTATCGCAAGGAGTTGCACGAGCTGATCCGTCAGCATTATCTCTATACCGGCAGTAAGCTCGCCCGTACCATGCTCGATGACTGGAACCACTATGTAGAGGATTTCATCCAGGTAGTGCCAATCGAGTACAAGCGAGTTCTCCAGGAGGAGCAGGTAAAGAAGTTGCAGCAGAAGATTGCGGATATGCAGCGCGATTACTAATTTTAAAATTAGAAAAAAGATGGGAAATCCAAAAGCATTTTTGACTATACCTCGCAAGGAAGCAGGTTATAGACCAATTCACGATAGAATCCTCGACTTCAGCGAGGTAGAACAGACATTGAATAGCAACGACCGCCGACAGCAGGCTTCCCGTTGCATGGATTGTGGCGTGCCTTTCTGCCACTGGGCTTGTCCGCTGGGCAACAAGGCACCGGAGTGGAACGATGCCCTCTACAAGGGCGACTGGGAGTTGGCTTACCGACTCCTCAATTCCACCAACGACTTCCCGGAGTTCACAGGACGCATCTGTCCTGCACTCTGCGAGAAGGCATGTGTATTGAATCTCATGGATCATGAGCCAACCACCAACCGTGAGGATGAGTGCGCCATCGTGGAGCACGCCTTCTCTGAGGACTATGTTCATGTTGAGATTCCGGAGCGTAATGGCAAGACGGTGGCTGTCATCGGTGCCGGTCCTGCAGGACTGGTTGCTGCCAACCAGTTGAACCACAAGGGATATAAGGTAACAGTCTTCGAGGCACGTGAGAATGCCGGTGGTCTGTTGCGTTACGGTATTCCTAACTTCAAGCTCAACAAGAGCATCATCGACCGCCGTCTTCGTCTTCTCGAAGAAGAGGGCATCGAGTTCAGATACAATCAGCAGATTGATGTTACCAAGTTGCCAGAAGGCTTCGATGCCTACGTGGTATCTACCGGTACACCGACAGCCCGCGACCTGAAGATTCCTGGAAGAGAACTGAAGGGTGTTTACTTCGCCCTCGAACTGCTTTCTCAGCAGAACCGTATCCTCGCCGGTATGGAGTTCTCTAAGGACGAACTGGTTAACTGCAAGGGCAAGGATGTATTGGTAATCGGTGGTGGTGATACAGGTTCCGACTGTATCGGTACGGCTCATCGTCAGGGTTGCAAGAGTGTAACTCAGATTGAAATCATGCCTAAGCCAGTAGAGGGTCCTGAGGATCCTAAGAATCCTTGGCCAAACTGGCCTCGCACACTGAAGACTACATCCAGTCATGAGGAAGGATGTACACGTCGCTGGAACATCAACTCATTGGAGTTCCTCGGCAAGAATGGAAAGTTGACGGGTGTGAAGGTTCAGCCTATCGATTGGAAGCCAAGCCCAGAGGGCGGTCGTCCGTTGATGGTAGAGGCTGGTGAGCCAGAAATAATCAAGGCTGAGGCTGTATTCCTAGCAATGGGCTTTCTGAAGCCACAGCAGCCTGAATTTGCCGAGAATGTTTTCGTGGCAGGCGATGCAGCAAGTGGTGCCTCTCTGGTAGTACGCGCCATGGCAAGCGGCAGAAAGATTGCTGCCCAGGTAGATAAGTTCCTTAACAAATAACTCGGTTATTTTTAACTATAAGTGTAGGGAGGTTGACCTCAGTGATGAGGTTTTCCTCCCTTTTTCTTTCCTCCCTCTCCTTTGTCTTCTGTTCCGTCCCCCTTCTGCCCCCGTTCTAGGCGATTCCATCGCCTGTCCCATGAATAATAATCAATAAAAAAAGATCATTATTCGTGAATTCTCCCCATATTTCCCTTAATAATTTGGCATTCCCAAATATAAAGTATAAATTTGCACTCAAAAACTTCAGCTAATAATAATTAAACTAAGGAAAAAACAGCACAATGAAAAAGAAATTATCAGCTGTTTTCTTGGCATTGGCTGCCTCTATGCCAATGACTGCGCAGAATCTTGTAAAGGGAAATTATGGTTATCTCTATTGTCATATGAGCGATAAGGGGGAGTGGACAGCCTACGCTATTTCCCGTGATGGTTCACTGCTGTCCCGTTTAGAAATCATCGGGCCTGAAAAGGCTTGGATATAGCCAATCCTCCGTCTCTTCTGTTGGAACAGCTTTGTTAAACAATTCATTTAAAGGAGTCTTGTCCGTAAGGAATAGACCCACGTTCTTTGAAATAGTGTGTAGCGATTGATCTATGTGCATCACTTTCTTTGCATAAGCTAAAAGCAAGTATGTGCATATGGCAATCCAGATTTGCAGATATATGGCATTCTCGGAAGTTCCATAAAAGGATTTGATGTGAAGGTGTTGCTTAATCCATATTAAAGTAAAGTTCCACGTTCCATCTTTCCCTATATAATTCAGATATAGTAAGCGCTTCATATTCCATGTTGTTAGTGAGAAACCTATACACCTTACTTGTTGCATAGTCCTCATAGGTTACCATTCTAAGTTCTTCAGGATACCATTTGGCAGTATGTAGTCCTGTTAATTTGATACGTTCATCAGAAATGATACCAGTACTCTTGTCAACTTCGGCTTCTGATACAACTTCAAAAAGCATGTTATCTTTTGCCCTAGTAACAAAGAATGCATTCTTCTTAGTTATCAACTTGAAGAGTCTGTTGAAATCTACATATCCTCTGTCCATCAAATAGATAGCAGAAGGTTCTATGTAGAGATCATCAAGAGCTTTTACATCATTAACCGATGCAGAAGTCAAATAAACTGAGACTGGAAGATTTCCTCGCAAATCGACTAATGTGTGCATTTTGATGCCACCTTTGTTTTTGCGATACTTTGCCCAAGGACATAATTTGAGACACAGACTTATAGTACTGCTATCAAAAGCATATACCATGTTGTCTAGGTCTAATCTGAATTTGTCTTTGACATAAAGAGGACGTACTTTTTTCAAAAGAACGTCTGCAAAATCTTTATAGATATGCCAATCTCGCTTCTCGTTAGCTTTTGCTAGAGTATTACGTGGTACAGCATAACTAATACCACAATGGTAAAGTTTGCAGGAGAGTGCCGTAAGGCAGTTTTCTATATCTCGAAGACTATCACGACCTGTTAATTGAGCATAGCTCATTACTAGGAATTGGTCTTTGCAAGAGAAGTTTCTTGCTCTGTAGTTTCCCTTATAACGGTCTACACAAGTTTTGAAATCACGTTCTGGTATAAGTGACATAATCTGAGAGAATATAGTTTTGCCTTTGTTCATCGCACACGTATTTTAAATATGCGTGCAAAGATACAAAATCAAATCGAATACACTATAAAAAGTCCGTAAACTTTTGAGTATTAATAACTTATTTAATAATCGTCTCGTTTTAACGGGACACTAGTGGTGATGGTTACAACTATCAGGACATCAATGGCGGCAATCCTATCTTCAATCCAGAAGAGCATGCCCGCATCGAAGGCGGTACCCGCGATGCCTACATCACCCGTATGCATAATGGTAAAGGATACATCATGGTTACCACCGATATGTGCGTGCGCAAGAGTCACAAATGGGACAACTATGGTATCGATCTCCTGAAGAGTAAGGATTTGACGAACTGGACCAGCGTTACCTTCGATTTTCGCAAGGGCATGCAGAACTTCTGCGATGCCGCCACAGCTACATCTCCTTATAAGGATTGGAGCGCCATTAACCGTGTATGGCACCTCAGATCTTTTAAGACATTCACCAAACTCACCACTCCTAAGCTACTCTTAGAATGGGGCTATGCTACCATCGATGCCGATATCAATTTCCTGAAGAGCGATGGTCTCTACCACATGCTCATCAAGAAAGAGGGTGGAAAGAGTGGTAAAAACTATTGAAATGGAATCAAGAATTAAAAAATATAGAAAAATAAGTGGATTTATTGTTAAGTGCATAGCTGGATAGAATGTTTAGGGGGATGCTTGTGTAGGTTTAGATAAGATAAAAAATATGTTATTGCGCGCGTACATTATAATAAAGAAGGAAAATTCGTATGCATGTCTCTCTATTCTACATGCTCCTAGTTAAATCTATTACAGGTGTATTTCCTAATTTGAAATGTAGTTTTTATTTAGTCCTTTAAAATAGGCAGAAATAGCTTCTAAAATGAATTTATTTGTTTATAGATGTTAAAATATAGCTAAAATCTCAACTTTTTTACGAAAAGATTTGGTGGAATGAAAAATAGTTAGTACTTTTGCACTCGCTTTTGAGA
>DAWDAD010000008.1:0-66398 GCA_052356385.1 Prevotella sp. | reverse complement strand
ATACGATATCATCAAGGGAAGTGCTAATTTCGCAACAGATTATCTGTGGCATCGCAAGGATGGCGTCTATACAGCGGCTCCTTCCACCTCTCCGGAGCACGGACCGATAGACGAGGGTGCCACCTTCGCTCATGCCGTGATTCGTGAGATTCTGCTCGATGCCGTAGAGGCGAGCAAGATTCTGGGCAAGGATGCCAAGGATCGCAAGCAGTGGGAAGATGCCCTGAAGCACATTGCTCCTTATCAGATTGGCCGTTACGGACAGTTGATGGAGTGGTCGAAGGATATAGATGATCCTAAGGATGAGCATCGCCATGTAAACCATCTCTTCGGTCTGCATCCGGGCCGCACCATTTCGCCTATCACCACTCCTGTGCTGGCGAAGGCTTCCAAGGTGGTGTTGGAGCATCGTGGCGATGGTGCCACGGGATGGTCTATGGGTTGGAAGCTGAACCAGTGGGCTCGTCTGCACGATGGCAATCATGCCTACAAGCTTTATGGTAATCTTCTGAAGAATGGAACATTGGACAATCTCTGGGATACGCACGCCCCATTCCAGATAGATGGTAACTTTGGCGGTACAGCGGGTATCACCGAGATGCTGATGCAGAGTCACATGGGCTTTATCCATCTCCTGCCAGCCCTGCCAGATGCATGGCAGAAGGGTTCCATCAAGGGTCTCCGTGCCAAGGGCAACTTCACGGTGGATATCTATTGGGACAACGGCCGCCTTACCAAGGCTGTCATTCTCTCCGGCTCCGGCGAACCTTGTCAGGTAAGATATGGAGATAAGGTGAAGAAGATGAAGACCCAGAAGGGCAAGACCTATGAGGTTAGATTTTAATCAATAAAAAAATGTGGTTGATAAAACGGATTTGTTTTTCCGTTCTATCAACCACATTCTTTTTATATGATTGGTCTCTGAAATGCCTTCACCTTTTTGGGGGATTATTCCTTGAGATGCTTCAGCCTTCTCTTTGCCTCGGGATGGCTAGGGTAGAGGGTGAGCGCCTTCTTGTAATTGGTGATGGCAGCTTCTTTCATGCCCTCCTTCTCACATTCCTTCCCCATGATCACATACTCCGTAGCAAGGCGCTTCAGGAATTTCTCCTGCTTCTTCTTTTCTTCATCCTTCTGCTTGATAACTTCACGCAACCGCTCGTTCTCTGCCTGCAACTCATTCACCTTGTTCAGCTTCTTGCGGATGAAGCGCTTGGCTAGCGGATGCTCGATGTCGTAACGGCTGTGGATGGCGAGGAAGAAATTATCCAAGGCGGCTTGCATGTCACCCTTGTCATACGCTTTTACGGCATCGTGATACTGCCTGTCTGCCTTGCTCTGCGTCAGCGCCGTGTGGATGGTGTTCTGGTTGTTATACTGGCGGGCAAACTGCTTCACCTCGTTGCGCACGAATATCTCGCTGGGACGGATAGGCTCCTGCAGACTGATACCCTCCAGACTGGTGCAGCGGGATAAGGCCACATAGGTCTGGCCGCCTGCAAAAACTCCTCCCGTGAAATCAATCTTCACCTGATTGAAAGTCAGACCCTGGCTCTTGTGTACGGTAATTGCCCAGGCTAGTCGGATAGGGTATTGCTCGTATCTGCCAATCTCCTCCTCCTCAATTTTCTTTTCCACCTCATTGAAATGATAGCGCATGTTGCTCCAGGCGGCTGGTTCCACCATCACATCCTGTCCATTCTCGGTGCGTACATATATCTTGGCATCATCCTCATCATCGAACCCGATGATGGTGCCCAGGGTTCCGTTTACCCATTGGTGCTCGATATCATTCTTGATAAAGATAATCTGTGCTCCGGTCTTCAGGTACAGTTCGATAGGGGTAGGCAGACTGCTTTCCGGAAACTCGCCCTGGATATTGCCCCGGAAGAGTGTAGGCTCTCCTGGCAGGAGCTTGAGCTGGTTTTCGTTGATGAAATCCACGGTGTCACGGCGGGTGGAGAGGGTGATGGCAAGCTTGGAATCACTCTCGTCGAGCTGGGCACCCACCCGCTGGTTGAGCAGCTGAAGGTCTTGACTCTGCGCCTGACTGGTTCGGATATGGTCGAGGATGCCGATGAAGACAGGGTCGCTCTGGCGATAAACTTTCTTGAGTTCGATGCTGACGAGCTGGAACTGCTGGAAGATCTTGGCATCGAAGAAGAAGCTGCTGCGATAGAAAGGATTCAGCAGTTTGCGGTCCTCCTCCTTCACCACCGGTTCCAACTGATAGATGTCGCCCACCAGCAGGAGCTGCTTTCCGCCGAACGGTTCCCTCATGTTGCGGCAATACACACGCAGTACCTTGTCGATGAAATCGATGATGTCTGCACGCACCATACTGATCTCATCGATGATGATGAGTTCCACTTCACGGATAATCTTGATTTTCTCGGAATTATACTTCAATGTATTCCGGATGTTGCGTACGGAATACATACTGTCGTTGGGCAGCAGGGGGTGGAAGGGCAGCTTGAAGAAACTGTGCAGGGTGCTTCCGCCGGCATTGATGGCTGCGATGCCTGTAGGTGCCAGAACGATGTGTTTCTTCTTGGTATTGGCTGCGATGTATCGCAGAAAAGTAGATTTACCCGTCCCCGCCTTTCCGGTGAGGAAAAGCGAACGACGGGTAAACTGTATGATTTGGAGTGCATTCTGCAGCTCCGCATTGTCGAGATCAATCATGTTTTATTTTTAAAGGTCGTCGAAGTTGACAGGCTGTTCTGTTGGCTTTGTCTTCTTCTTCTCTTTCTTTTCTTCTGTAGCTCCTGAAGCAGAAGATTCTCCTTCCGACTTGACTGCAGGAACCTCCTTGGTAATAGGATTGCCGTTTTCGTCGAGGATGATTTCCTCTGTGAATGCGGTGCTATCCACACGGGTGGTATCTACCTTTGGTTTTGGTGCATAGCTTGCGCAGATATACATATCTCGTGTAATGTCGCCATCCTGTGGCTTGTCGAACTTGGCGTGATACTGCTGGAAGGCAGGATCGCCGAATACAGACTGCATGAAGTAACCGCATATTGGCAATGCTGTTCGGGAACCCTGACCCAAGGCTCCGGTGCGGAAGTGGAGACAGCGGTATTCGCCACCTACCCAGGCACCAACCACCAGTTTAGGACTTACACACATGAACCAGGCATCTGAGTGGTTGTTGGTCGTACCCGTCTTACCGCCAAATTCGGTGTCACGGTAGTTGCCCACATAGCCCCAAAGGCTCTGCGATGTACCGCCCGGCTCCTTCATACCGCCCTGCAGCAGCTGCTGCATCAGGAAGGCACTCTTGTAAGGAATCACCTGCTCCTCTGTAGAAGGACCTTCATATACCACCTTTCCGTCGTGGTCCACAATCTTGGTAACCAATACCGGGTCGTGGTGCTTACCATTGTTTGCAATGGTACTGTAGGCACAGGCCATCTCCAGCAGGTTCACATCGCTTGAACCCAAGGCAAGGGCTGGTGTGTCATCCAGTGGACTGTTGATACCCATCTTCTGGGCGGTTTCGATGATGCGCTTGATGCCCATCTCCTGTCCCAGGCGTACTGCCACGGAGTTGATACTCTTGGCGAAGGCACTCTTCAATGGGATACTGTCACCCGAGAACGAACCGTTGGCGTTGGATGGTCTCCAGATGGTCATCTCGTGCTTCTTCTTGTCATATACCTCCATCGAGATATATTCGTCGCGGCGCTTGTCGCAAGGAGTCAATCCCTGGTTCATTGCCTCTGTATAGACGAAGAGCTTGAAAGTAGAACCCGGCTGGCGCTCGGCTGTTACCTTGTCATACTTCCAGTGGTCGAAATCAATGTCGCCCACCCATGCCTTCACAGCTCCCGTCTGTGGTTCCATAGCCACGAAAGCACTGTGCATGAAGGTAGTCATATACTTGATACTATCTTCAGAAGTCATGTTGATAGTGATGCTTCCCTTGTCGTAATCGAATACCTTAACCGGGTGAACCCACTCCTTATAATAGTAGTTCACTGAGTCTGGATTGTTAGGGAAACGAGCCACCAGATCCTTGTAGAATGGCTGTCGCTCGGCGATGCCCTGGATGAAGTTTGGAATCACCTGGTGGTTCTCATCCTGCCAAGGTTCCTGTCCCATCCATTTTCCCTTTCCTGCCTGTGTGCGGCGGATGCTCCAGTGGTTGTTGAAGTTCTGCTGTACCTGCTTCATCTGCTTGCGGGCAGCCTCCTCGGCATACTTCTGCATGCGGGTATCTATGGTGGTGTAGATCGTCAGACCACTGGTGTAGAGATCGTAACCTTCCTCCTTGCACCAGTCTTTCAGGTAGTTGGCTACAGCCTCACGGAAGTATTTTGCCTGTCCGTCGTAGTTTTCCTCTACCTTGAAATCGAGCTTGATAGGCTCAGCTTTCAGCTGGTCGTATTCTGCATGTGACAGATCGCCGTGTGTCACCATATTATATAATACGGTATTGCGGCGTGCCAGACTGTTCTCCGGATTGGTACGTGGATTGTAATAGGTGGTAGCCTTCAGCATACCCACGAGTACGGCAGCCTGGTCGGTGGTCATCTCCTTTGGGGTGGTATTGAAGTAAGTCTTGGCGGCAGTCTTGATACCGTAAGAGTTACTACCGAAATCCACGGTGTTGGCATACATGGTGATGATTTCCTTCTTCGAGAAAACCGTCTCCAGCTTCACGGCGATGATCCACTCCTTGCTCTTGATGATGAGCAGGCGGAGTACAGGCACCTTGCCGAGCAATCCCGTAGAATACTGCGAACGGACGCGGAACATATTCTTTGCCAGCTGCTGCGTGATGGTAGAAGCTCCACGGCCATTGTGATGCAGGAGTGCATCCTTGGCAGCAGCGAAAACGCCGATAGGGTCGATACCGATATGCTTGTAGAAACGTTCATCCTCGGTATCTACCAGAGCCTTGAAGAAGGCAGGGTTCACCTCGTCGTATTCTACAGGAGTACGATTCTCATTGAAATACTTACCGATAAGCTTGCCATCGGCACTATAAATCAGGGAAGCCTCGGAAGTCTGAGGATTCAGAATACCTGAAAAATAACCAGGCGACTTACCGAAAAGCCATAAGAAGTTAATATCGACAGCACCTAAATAAAGGATAAAGGCGACAATACAACTTGCCAAGGCGACTACCGTCTTGGTGTACCACGCTCTTCCCTGATACAATGTCTTGTACCAAGGCCAAAAGGCGCAAAGCTTTTGCCATATCCAGGCAAAGATAGTCTTGACTTTGTTCATAATCGTTTTTCTGTTTTTGTCGGTGCAAAGGTACAATAATAATTTGAAAAACCATCAATCTTTGTGTTTTTATTTGTTATAAAGTCTCAATCGATGTGTATGAAATGTTACAGGAACTTTATCGGATGTTTCATTCCTGCGGAAATCTTCTGTTTTTAACTTTTTTCACCATAAAAAAACTCTTAAAATGCTTGCTGAAACAAAAAATATTAGTACCTTTGCGCTCAGCAAAAACAAGTAAATTATATAAAAACTTAATATAAAACACAAGAATTATGGTAAGCAACAACATTCCACAAGTAAAGCTCGGTATTATTGCCGTTAGCCGTGACTGTTTTCCAATCGCGCTTTCTACTCAGCGCCGTGAGAACATCGTAAAAGAGTACAAAGGTGAGATTTTCAACTGTCAGACTACAGTTGAGAACGAGAAAGATATGCTCAAGGCTGTGACTGAAGTGAAGGAGCAGGGCTGCAACGCTCTGGTTGTATTCCTTGGTAACTTCGGTCCTGAGACCCCTGAGACTTTGATTGCAAAGAACTTCGATGGTCCTGTTATGTTCGTAGCAGCTGCTGAAGGTGACGGCGACATGATCAATGGTCGTGGTGATGCATACTGCGGTATGCTCAACTGCTCTTACAACCTCGGTATGCGCCACTTGAAGGGTTATATTCCAGAGTACCCTGTTGGTACAGCAGAGGAAGTAGCTAAGATGATTGCAGACTTCGTACCGGTAGCTCGCGTCATCATCGGTTTGAAGGGCTTGAAGATTATCACATTCGGTCCACGTCCACAGGACTTCTTCGCCTGCAACGCTCCAATCAAGGGCTTGTACGAATTGGGTGTAGAGATTGAGGAGAACTCAGAGCTCGACCTCCTCGTAGCTTATAAGGAGCACGCGAACGATCCACGTATCGACGAGGTTTGCGCTGATATGGCCAAGGAGATGGGCGAGGGATGCTACTATCCTGACCTCAGCCGCAGAATGGCACAGTTTGAGTTGACATTGCTCGACTGGGCAGAGGCTCACAAGGGTTCTCGCCAGTATGTAGCATTCGCAGACAAGTGCTGGCCTGCATTCCCAAGCCAGTTCGGTTTCGAGCCTTGCTATGTAAACAGCCGTCTCGTTAGCCGCGGTATTCCTGTAGCTTGCGAGGTAGATATTTATGGTGCTTTGTCTGAGTACATCGGTATGTGTGCTTCTGATGATACAGTAACATTGCTCGACATCAACAACTCTGTTCCTCAGTATATCTATAATGAGGACATCAAGGGTAAGTACGATTACAAGTTGACTGATACCTTCATGGGCTTCCACTGCGGTAACACTCCACAGTGCAAGATGTGCTCTAGCCGTAAGATCAAGTATCAGTTGATCCAGAACCGTTTGTTGGAGAATGGTGGCACACCAGACTTCACACGTGGTACTTTGGAGGGCGATATCGCTGCTTCAGACATCACATTCTATCGCTTGCAGTGCGATTCAGAGGGTAACCTCCGTTCTTACATCGCAGAGGGTGAGGTTCTCGATGTTCCTACACGTTCATTCGGTGGTATCGGTATCTTCGCCATCAATGAGATGGGCCGCTTCTATCGCCACGTCTTGGTTCAGAAGGGCTATCCACACCACGGTGCCGTAGCTTTCTCTCACGTAGGCAAGACCCTGTTCGAGGTATTCAAGTATCTTGGCATCAAGGATATCGCTTACAACCAGCCAGCTAGCCTGCCTTATCCAACCGAGAATCCTTGGAAGTAAATTGTGGTAATTATCATCCACACGCCCTGAAAGAAGAGTGTGGTAATTATCATCCACACGTCCTGAAAGAAGAGTGTGGTCTTTTTTCATCCACACGCCCTGAAAGGGCAGAAGCTCCTAGCCCAGGGTAACACCCTGGGTTAACATATAAGCGACAATGTCGCCCTGAAAGGGCAAAAGCTTTCTAAATTCAAAGCTTTTGCCCTTTCTTCTTTTATTAAAAAAATAAAATATTCCCTGCAATTCTTGGCAATCTCTGAAATATATGCTAAGTTTGCACCATGAAAGAACCTAGATTGATAGAATTAACAGAATTGAAGCCAGGTTATTTGGCAAGTATCAATAACCTGTTGTCGCAGTTGAGTGATAGCGTACATACTATCACCGAGGAAGAATTGAACTCTTTGTTCTCCTCATCCCAAAGTCATCTCTATGTCTTGGAATCCGATGGACAATTCATCGGTATGACCACCCTCTGCCTTTATCAATGCCCTACCGGATGGAAGGCATGGATAGAAGATGTGGTGGTGGATAGAAACTTCCGCGGCAAGGGATATGGCAAGCTGATGATTCAGCAGGTGATGGAACTGTGCCAGAAGAGGGGAGAGGTAACGCTGATGCTCACCTCGCGCCCATCCCGTGTCGTTGCCAACCAGCTCTATCAGAGCCTGGGCTTCGAAAAGAGAGAAACCAACGTCTATAAAATGAAATTCTAAAATATCAGAAAGTTCCCTTACAGACCTCTATCTGTGAGGGATTTTTGTTTCCAGAACCCCGCCACTAAAAGAAACGGCAATTTTGAACATTTTGTGATATTTTGTGAATAGTGATAATCGACAGAAAAGCAGTACCTTTGCACCAGAAATCAATCATATTGTATATCATAAGAAACATATTAAAAATGAACAAGAAAAAGATATTGTGTTTTTGTCTGGCTCTCGGGGCTTTTTCTGCAATGATGGCGCAGGAAACTTTGTCGCTGAGCCAGTGCCTGCAGATGGCGGTGGAGAATAACCTGTCGCTGCAGAAAAGCAGGAACGAGATTGCAAAGGGAAAGTATTCCATCAGCGAGAACCAGGCGAAGCTGTTGCCGCAGATTAATGCCGTGGCACAGTTGAACGACAACTTCACCCCTCCCGTTTCCGTGACGGATGGTTCTGCCTACGGCAAACCTTATAATGTAACCAAAACCCTGCAGTATAATGCTTCGGCAGGCTTGCAGCTCCAGATGCCGCTCTACAACCAGATGGTGAATACTGCCATCGACATTGCCAAGATTGCAGACCATCTCAACCAGCTCTCTTACGAGAAGGCACGCGAAGACCTCATCGTGCAGACCGCCAAGATGTATTATATGGCGCAGAATACGGCTGAGCAGATCCGTCTGGTGAACGACAACATCAAGCGCCTGGAGGAACTCTATGGCATCACCCAGGCTTTCTACGATAATCAGATGACCTTAGAGGTAGATGTGAAGCGTGTGAAACTCAACATCGAGAATCTCACCGTACAGCGTGATAACGCCATTGCCATGCTCGATCAGCAATATACCATGCTCAAGTATGTGATAGATTATCCTGCGGATAAGCAAATCAAGGTAAGTGATGTGAATCCGGGGGAGATAGAAACGGTGAATGCCAACGGACTGAACACCAACCTCTACGAACTCCAGCTCCTGGAAAAGAGAAAGGAACTTGCCCAGAAGCAGACCAAACTTGCCAAGGATGGCTACCTGCCATCGGTGAGTCTTACCGGTAGCCTGATGTATTCTGCCTTCACCGATAAGATTGAACATTGGATTCATTCGGGCGAATCAAACCACTGGTATGGTTCCAACGGCATCGGCATCCAGCTGAGAGTGCCAGTCTTTGATGGCTTTGAGAAGCGTTCCAAGATAAGACGTGCCAAGGTGGAGGAGGAGAATGCCCGCATCGGATACGAGGATGCACTGAAGGGCATGCAGGCAAACTATATGAACGCCGTGAGTGAGGTGAACAACAGTCAGCGTAACTACAAGAAGCAGTTTGATAATTACACCCTGGCGCAGGATGTTTATAGCGTAACAGCCGACCAGTATAAAGAGGGTGTAGGAACGATGACCGCTGTTCTCCAGGATGAGATGCGCATGAGCGAGGCAATGAACAATTATCTCACCGCCTATTATAAATATAAGGTGGCGAATCTCTCGCTCCTGAAACTCACCGGACAGTTGGACCAGGTAAAATAACAAAGGAATCATTAAGAAACAATCAATCAGAATATAACAATGGAACAGAACGAAAACAACAAGATAGAAACCGCTCGTGAGGATAATGCAGCAACCACTCAGACTTCTCACGAGGAAATGCAGAAGAAACTGAAGAAGCAGCGCATCCGTCAGATCATCGCCAGTCTCATCGGCGTAGCCATTCTCGCCTTCGGACTCTGGAAGATCGTCTGCCTTTTCCTGGATTATAATGCCCATGAAACCAGCAATGATGCGCAGATAGAGCAGTATATCTCCCCAGTAAATCTGCGTGCATCGGGCTATGTAGCCAAGGTTTGCTTCAAGGAGCACGAGGAGGTGCACAAGGGTGATACGCTCCTGGTTCTTGATGACCGTGAGTATCGCATCCGACTGATGGAGGCTGAGGCTGCCTTGAAGGATGCCAAGGCGGGTGCCAACGTGATTGATGCTACCCAGCAGACCACCCAGACTTCGGCTTCCGTCTATTCGGCATCTATCGATGAGATAGAGGTGCGCCTTGCCAAACTTGCCAAAGACTGCGAGCGCTATCGCAACCTGGTAGAGAAGAAGGCGGCTACACCTATCCAGCTGGAGCAGCTGGAAGTGGAATATGCGGCTACCAAGAAGAAACTGGAGTCGGTAAAGCGACAGCAGGCTGCTGCCTATAAGGGCGTGAACGAGGTGGTTACCCGCAAGCAGAACGTGGCTGCTGCCATCCAGCGGGCCGAGGCTGCGGTGGAGATGGCAAAGCTGAACCTCTCTTATTGTGTGGTAGTTGCACCATGCGATGGTAAGTTGGGTCGCCGCACCCTGGAAGAGGGACAGATGGTAAGCGCCGGAACCACCATCACCTATATCCTTCCTAATGCCCAAAAGTGGGTCATCGCCAACTATAAGGAAACTCAGGTAGAGAATCTCTATGTGGGTCAGAAGGTACGCATGACGGTGGATGCTATCAGCAACAAGGAGTTTGAGGGCACCGTTACGGCTATCTCCGGAGCTACCGGTTCCAAGTATTCTCTTGTTCCTACCGATAACTCAGCCGGCAACTTCGTGAAGATTCAGCAGCGTGTACCTGTAAGAATCGACTTCACTAACCTCAGCAAGGAAGACAATGCCCGCCTGGCAGCAGGTATGATGGTGATTGTGAAGGCTGAGAGAAATAAAAAGTAGCTAGAAGGAAATGAAGTAATATATGGAAGAAGAATATAAGAATTATCCGTTCTATGACTGGGTGCCGAAACCGCTGGGCATCATCTTCATGATCATCCTCTTCGTGCCGATGATTACGATGAGTGGTGTCTATTCCGCCAACAGTGGAGAGATGATGAGCGGACTGGGCATCCAGTCGGAATACATCGCCTTTGCGGGCTTCTGTACGTCGATAGGAATGGCGGCTTTCTCGCCGTTCTTCTACGAACTGGTGTGCATCCGGAGAGAGAAGATGATGTGTATCGTGGGATTCTCCATACTCTTTTTGCTCAGTTTTGTCTGCGCCCAGACCGATTCGCTGTTCATCCTCGGACTGTGCAGTCTGCTGATGGGCTTTGTTCGCCAGACGCTTCTGATGGCGCATCTCTTTGTATTGATTCGGTATGGTTTCGGCATCGAGGCAACGAAGAATATCACGCCGGGTTGCGAGCCTACCACCGAGGAGGCTTGGGATGCGGTGGATTCAGAAAAGATGGTTTCCCAGCCGGTCATCTATCTTTTCTTCATGATCATCGGACAGTTGGGCACCTGGCTCACGGCTTGGCTTGCCTATGCTTACGAGTGGCAGTATGTGTATCATTTCATGATGGCATTCATGCTGGCGGGCATCATCATCGTGTTCTTCACCATGCCTTATCATAAGTATCCGATGCCGAAGTTCCCGATTACGATGTCGAAGTTTGGCAATGTCACGGTGTTCAGCATCATGCTCTGCTCGTTTGCCTATGTAATGGTGTTCGGCAAGACGCTGGACTGGTTTGATGATCCTACCATCCGTTATTCTACGGTGGTCTGTCTCATCTTCACCGCCCTGTTCATCTATCTGGAGAAGACCCGCCGCTCACCTTATTTTATCATGGAGGTGTTCCAGCTCAGGGTTATCAATTACGGCATCATGCTGTTCTTCCTCCTGATGGTCTGCAACTCCAGTGCCATGTTTGTGAATGTATTCACCAATGTGGGAATGAAGATAGACAACTGGCAGAATGCCACCCTGGGCAACTGGGTGATGGTGGGATATACCGTGGGCTTGATTTTCGCGGTCATCGCCAGAGCCAAGAATGTTCATCTGAAGTGGATGTACTGTCTGGGCTTCCTCTTTATCGGAGGCTACGCCCTCTTTATGTATTTCGAGGTACAGAACGACGGCATGTATGAGCGCATGAAATGGCCTATCATCATCCGTTCTACGGGAATGATGCTGCTCTATTCGCTCATCTCCACGATAGCCAATCAGCGCATGCCTTACCGCTTCATGTCCACCTGGGTCTGCATCATGCTCACCGTGCGTATGGTCATCGCCCCCTGCATCGGTTCGGCGCTCTACACCAATGTGCTTCAGCATCGCCAGCAGTATTACGTCACCCGCTTTGCACAGGATTACGACCGTACCAGCTTAGAGACGGCAAAGACCTATGACCAGACGGTAAGAAGTATGCAGTATCAGGGCAAGACGGAGACCGAGGCGCAGAACATGGCTGCCATGAGTGTGAAGGGAAAGGTACAGGTTCAGGCCACGCTGGTATCCATCAAGGAGATGGCAGGCTGGACCTTCTATGGCTGTCTGGTATGTGCCGGCTTGATGCTCGTGATACCTTGGCGCAAGCGCAACATCAAGGAGCTGACCCGTGAGTATCTGCTGAAGAATGTGAATGTGAAAAACCTGGGAAGAAGATAAAGGCAAGAAAGCCATCAACTCTTCTGGGTATTCGGCAAGAATCCTGCTATGATGCCGAGCAATGGCAGGAAGGCACTCACCTGGAAGATAAACTCAATACTGGTCTTGTCGGCTAACCAGCCGAAGAACGCTGAGCCAAGTCCTCCCAGTCCGAACATCAGGCCGAAGAAAATGCCTGCTATCAATCCCACTTTATCTGGCATCAGGTCGGTGGCATATACCACGATGGAAGAGAATGCCGAGGCGATGATTAAACCAGAAAGGAAGGTACAGATGATGGTCCATGTGAAGTTCACAAAAGGCATGGCGATGGCAAAGGGTGCTGCTCCCAGAATGGAAAACCAGATGACATACTTTCTGCCAAACTTGTCACCCAGCATTCCTCCTGCCACCGTACCTATGGCAAAGGCGGCAAGGAATACGAAGAGGCACAGCTGCGAGGTCTGTACCGATACGCCGAACTTATCCATCAGGAAGAAGGTGAAGTAACTCGTAATGCATGCCGTATAGAAATACTTGGAGAACACGAGCATGATGAGGATGAACAGAGCCCAATACTTCACCCTTTTAGAGATATGGGTATTAAGAAGGGGCTGTTTCTGAGGATGGTTCACCACGTAAGCCAGTCGTGCCTTATACCAGACTCCCAATCTTACCATGATGATGGCGGCAAGCAGGGCTGCAAGGGCAAACCAGGAGATGGCATGCTGGCCGAAAGGCAGGATGATGATGGCTGCAAGCAAAGGTCCTATTGCAGATCCTCCATTGCCACCCACCTGGAAGATGGATTGTGCCAGACTCTTCTTGCCTCCTGATGCCATCTGTGCCACTCTCGATGCTGTGGGATGAAACACGGACGAACCCAGGCCGACAACGCTCACTGCCAGGAGAATCAGGAAATAATTCTCGGCGAAAGCCAGCAGGAGCAGGCCCACCAATGTGAAGCACATGCCGATGGAGAGGGCATAGGGACGGGGATGCTTATCGGCATAAAGTCCTGTGAAAGGTTGCAGGATGGAAGATGTCATTTGGAAGACCAGTGTGATGATACCAATCTGTGCAAACGAGAAGTCGAACTTATCCTTCACAATCGGATAGATGGAAGGGATAATCGACTGAATCATATCGTTCAGAAAATGGGAAATGCTACAGATGATGAGCATGGAATACACCGTACCCTCTACCATCGTAGGATTTCCCTTGATTTTACTGCCTATTGACTTGATGTTCATTTCTTTTGTTTTTTTGTCTTTTTTATTTTCTTATTTGAAAATCAACATTTTATGTTGCTTTTATTCAGTCAGATACGATTGAGTAGTGCATTATATTGTACATTTCCTGCAAAGGTAATAAATATTTCTAGATTGCGCAAGAAAAGGTGCAATATAATGTTCTTTTTTTTAAAAATTATAAGTTCATGGTCTTTGATCCGGAAGCGCTGGGAATCTGCTAAAATATCATAAATAATCGGGATTGTTATCAGATGGAATTGATATTTTTGTTATCTTCGCATCTAAAGCAATTTTTTAAAATGGAGATAACAGACAATATAATCATATATGAGGCAAATGAATTCCCTCATTTTCTGATGCAACCTTTCTATTCTGATTATGTCGGAATAGTAGTTTGTCATCAAGGGATGTTCCGTTTCTGTGTAGATGGAACATCCTTTGTTGCGTCTATGGGAGAGACCGTTTTTCTCTCTCCCGGAATCCTATTTCATGTGCAGGAAGTCTCTGCAGACTTCCGATACACGTTGCTTTTTTATCGTGTGGAACAGATTCTCCACATGCTGGGAAATACCGTAGTCAGCATGCGGCTTTATTCTACGCTCTATCCCCAGTCGTGCACGGTGACTCATACGGGATATGAGGAGATGCTGACCTCTTATGCCCGGATGCTTTTGGATTTAGAGCAGAAGGAGAAGCATGACACCTACAGTTTGCATGAGCAGAAGTTGCTTCTGATGGCGGTAACCTATCGTCTTTGCAGCATTTTTTCTGCTTCGTTCCAGAAGGAAGGTAAGGAGATGCGACGTAAGATAGAGACTTTCGAGATGTTGGTGAAGCTGATAGAGGAGAACTTCATGCGTGAGCGTACGGTAGCTTTTTATGCTGACCAGCTTTGTCTCACTCCGAAGTATCTTTCGGTGATAGTGAAGTCGGTATGTGGCAAGACGGTTCAGCAGCTGATTTTCAAGGCGATCATCCGTCGCAGCATTTATCTGATGAAGAATACGGACAAGACGATTCAGCAGATAGCCAGTGATCTCAGCTTCCCTAATGCCTCATCCTTTGGCACCTTCTTTAAAAAGCATACCGGTTTGTCGCCAAAGAATTACCGCATGGGGGCGGAGTAGGCACTGTTGTTGCTGGCAAATTCTTTCTCTTGCCCTCCTTCGTCGTACTAGAACACATAGCGGTTTTTCTCCACCATGGTGCTGAGTATCTGTTTTATCTTTTCTCTTGTTGAATCGGTCATGTTATTTTAAAGCATTCATTTTGTTGCAAACAGCCAAGACATGGTCTAAACCATATAGCATAGAACGAGAGTCGATGCCCATCCAGGAAAATAATGTTTGAATCTTTTGATATTCATTTATGACATAACTTGTATCCATTTCGGATGTATGCTGTTTAAAGCAGATGGGTTCATGATGCGCTATTCTATTTCTCAAACTATTTACTTTATCCAGTTCATTAAAGATATATGAGTTGTTATATTGAACTTCAGCAGAAGATTTTGGCTTGTTAGGAAATATTCGCAATAGGCATTGTCCCGTAGCCCTATATTGTCTCGGAGAAAACATATATTTCCAGACTCCAAATTCTAATTCCGCAATGAGCTTAGAGTGCGAATAGCTTGAATTATGTACTAAGCGATTGTAAGCTTTAGAAATAATGTGTCTCGATTCCTCTAATCTTGGAATATCAAATATTCCGTTGGAACTAATGGAGTCTTTGAGCCACTCTGTTCCTAATGATGGGACTAGCTGTCTGTCTATAGCATTGCGTAAGGCAACCTCAAAACAACTTACTATAGTGAACATCTCTTGTGAAAGCTTTAAGTTATAGCGGTATAACGCCATGGCTTTCTTCGTGTCATTGTTCATTGCTTCAAGGTATCTTTTCATCCTTTTGGCAGACATAATATGTTCGAATTGTGAATATTCCATAAAAATTAATCAATTAATTTGTGAGAGTCAAGAAAAAACACTATCTTTGCAGTGTTGACTCCCGGTAGCCTCTGATTCGTCAAGCTATCGGGTCTTGTTTTTTTATGCCCACAAAGATAGTGTTTTTTTCTTTTTGTTGTACTTTTATCTTTGATATATTACATAAAATTAACCTTTTACAGAAGTTGCTTCTGATGGCGGTAACCTATCGTCTTTGCAGCATTTTTTCTGCTTCGTTCCAGAAGGAAGGTAAGGAGATGCGACGTAAGATAGAGACTTTCGAGATGTTGGTGAAGCTGATAGAGGAGAACTTCATGCGTGAGCGTACGGTAGCTTTTTATGCTGACCAGCTTTGTCTCACTCCGAAGTATCTTTCGGTGATAGTGAAGTCGGTATGTGGCAAGACGGTTCAGCAGATAGCCAGTGATCTCAGCTTCCCTAATGCCTCGTCCTTCGGCACCTTCTTCAAGAAGCATACTGGTTTATCGCCAAAGAATTACCGCATGGGGGCGGAGTAGGCACTGTTAATAATCGCAATTATCAGTGTTAAAAACCAAAGATTCACTCCGATTCTCATTGTTTTTTATTACCTTTGCCCCAAATAACAATTTAAAACAAAGGATATGAGCACATCGACATTACGTGTACCTACTTCATTTAGGTTACCAGCAGAGCTTCTTGAGAAGCTCAAGGAGTGTGCTAAGGCTACCAATTGTAGCCTTAACAATTACGTAGAATCCATTCTTGTGGATTTTATGAGTAAGAACAAGACCATGGAGGAAAACGCAATTACTCCCGATTTGCAAGCGAAGCTTGACAAGGCGAGAGAAGAAATTCATAGTGGACAATGTATCACATTGAAGACGCATGATGATATTGACAATTATTTTGCGAGTTTATGATTTATACAATCATTACTTCCAAGAGTGCTGAAGATGTCATCAAGAAATGGAAGAAATCCAATCCAAAGCTATTCAAAAAATACCAAAAAATCTATCATGAACTGGTAGATCACCCTAGAGCTGGTATCGGTCATCCAGAGGCTTTAGTTGGTGGAAACTCCATTTTGTATTCAAGACATATCACAGCCCATGACAGAATCATTTATGAAATTCATGATGATGTCATAACCGTCCTAATATTAGATGTAGAAGGACATTACAATGATAAATAACCGAGTCCATATATCTATGGAATCGGTAACTTATAGAATGGCATCCCGGCGGTTTGATATCCGCCGGGATGCCTAATAGGCTTCGATGGCGAATGAAGTATTATTTAGAATTCTGCATCAAACAAGACACTGATCTTATAAGGAATATCATCCAATTTCTTAAACTGGTTGCTTCCTGTAATCTGCTGCTCCTTGCGAAGATAAATCTCCTGACCATTCAGTTCCGTGAGCTGGCGTTTGAACACGAATTTATGCTTCTGTTTGTGCCCTAGATAGCTTTATCTTCGAATGAAAAGATTCAGCTCGTTCATATATATACACAGAACTTATATCCAACAATTCATCGCCCACCAGCTGATATGCGCTTGCATAACAGGTGTCGGGCGAGCGCATATCAGCTGTTATGCAAGCGCACAACAGCTGTTGTGCGGCAGAAAGTATAGGCTTTCCCGGCTTATAACATTAATTCTTCCGGCAACAAGTAAAGGTTACTCCGAAGACTTCTTACGTAAAACCGATGCAACAATGATAGTACTTACAAGGCGCAAAGACGTTACTGATAGGTCGCTATGATAGTACTGACGATGCGTAAAGCGGCTTGTTTCGCTTGCCATGCCCATAGGAGTGCTGATTAAAACAAAAGAAGCCGCTGAAAATCAGCGACTTCTCTAATGGTAGGGTGGAGCTGGAGGGAATCGAACCCTCGTCCGCACAAGGAAACCATACGCTTTCTACATGCTTATTCCAGCCTTTAATTTTCGAGGTATGACAAGACCTGAACCACCAATCATACCCTTATCCTCTAAAATTTCATCCATGCAACGAGGCGTACATGAACTATTTCCGATTTGCCTGCACCGCTTGATCAACAAGATTCGGAACTACATCCGTTGAGCGATGTCCCGTTCCAGCACCTTGTGCCGGAATAAAGCTAATCTACTGTACTTCGATTAAGCAGCGAGAGCGTAGTTATTTTCGCCAATTAATTTTTTGTTCACTAGGATTTAGGAGGTAGCCAACGAGCCTCCGCATGCTTACGTACCATTTCATCTCGCCGTCAAATCCAGTCAACCCCGAGATTTCTTGATAACTAGAGTGCAAAGATAAAGCGAAATTTTGAAATCACCAAATATTTTCGGAAATTTCTTCGTTATTTCTTTAAAATATCGGAATATAGCCGTTGGGAGACCGCTTTTGTTTAGAATTTTGGAAGAAATGATGGGATTTTCGAAGCTATCTCGTTTTTTTGCAGTAACTTTGTGGGCAAAATAATTAAAAATGATGGCAATGGAGAAAAAAGGAAAGATACTGATAGTGGATGACAATGAGGATGTTCTCTTGTCGCTCAATATGCTTTTGAAACCATACGTGGAGGGTATCAGAGTTATCAATACGCCTGAGCGAATCATCGGAATGATGGATTCGTTCATGCCTGATGTCATCATGCTCGATATGAACTTCCATCGGGATGCCATCAGTGGCGAAGAGGGGTATGAATGGCTGAAGAAGATTCTGGCGCATAACCCCAAGAGCGTGGTGTTGTTTATCACGGCTTACGTGGACACGGAGAAGGCAGTGAGGGCTATCAAGGCGGGAGCCATCGACTTTATTCCGAAACCATGGGATAGGAATAAACTGCTCGATACCGTGAAGAGTGCCGTGGAATTGAGCAGGGAAAGGAATCTGAATTCTTCTGATTTGCACGAAAAGGAGTCGGAGCTGAATCTGAATATGAATCAAGGTACTGATACCAGGTCTATTGTATCTTCTCAAGACGTGTTTGCGGGAATGATAGGCGAATGCTCTGCCATGAAGGAACTGAAAGCGCAGATGATGCGTGTGGCGGCTACGGATGCCAACGTATTGATTACTGGAGAGAATGGTACGGGAAAGGATGTGGTGGCGCATGCCTTGCATCTGCTTTCAGACAGGGCAAGAAAGCCGTTTGTGAATATCGACTTGGGTTGCATTCCTGAGAATCTTTTCGAAAGCGAACTTTTCGGATACGAGAAGGGAGCGTTTACGGATGCCAGGAATGCGAAGGAAGGACGAATTGAGACGGCGGATGGCGGTACTCTCTTTCTGGATGAGATTGGAAATCTGAACCTGCCGATGCAGCAGAAACTCCTGACGGTGATAGAGAAGCGTGAAACTCAGCGCATTGGTTCCAACAAGGTGAGCTATGTGAATGTGAGAATTCTGGCGGCAACGAATGCTAATTTGCGTGAGAAGGTGGGCGAGGGAACATTCCGACAGGATCTCTTCTATCGACTGAATACCATCGAGTTGCATCTTCCGCCGCTGCGTGAGCGTGGAGAGGATATCGTTCTGCTGGCAGAATATTTTCTGAAGATTTATTCGGGAAAATATAGTGTAGGCGATGTGGTGCTGAGTGCATCTGCCAAACAGAAGCTGTTGAAACATACCTGGCCGGGTAATGTAAGAGAGTTGCAGCATTGCATCGAGAGGGCGATTGTGTTGGGGGATAAGACGGAACTGGCTGCAGAGGATATCAGATTGGAGGATTCTGTGGTGGCATCGGGGACTTCTTCAGGTTCCATAAAGGTTGATTCGCTCAATCTTCAGACCTTGGAGCGTGAAGCCATCAAGCGCGCCATCTCCTTGAGTAATGGAAATCTTACACAGGCCGCAGAGTTGTTGGGTATTACCCGTTTCGCCCTTTACAGGAAAATCGACAAACTCGGGGTTTAATGCTTCGGAAATTTTTGAAACTATGTCAATCGTCAATAACTTATTCAATCATAAGAGCAATGAGCGGATGCGCCAACTGATTGAGGCTATCCGCACCCGTGACTTCTCGCTTCAGTATTCGTTGGATCATCTGAGGGGAGAAGAGCGGAATCTTGCTGAGCAGATTAACGAAGTGGTGAATGAATTTCGGGAAACCACTTTGCTGCAGGAAGCGAAATACCAGTATTTCGGAACGATGCTCGATACCATCAACGCCTTTCTCATTGTGGCGGATGAACAGGGAAAGGTGCATTGGATGAATCGGGCTGCCGTGGATGGACTCTGCGGTTTTTCGATTCATCACTTGCACGACTTGCAGGTGCTGGATGAGACGCTGCCGGAAATGATGATGCAGCTGAAGCCGGGATTGCAGAAACTGGTACAGTTGGAGACCAAGACCAACGAGGTAGCAGCTGGCAAGAAGGCTTTGGATGCTGGAAATCAGAATGCGGGGAAGGCTGACTTTGTATTGAGCGTGGTCAACTTTTTTAATAAAGGCTTTGCCTATCGCCTCTATACCTTGCAGAATGTGCAACCGGTGATTCAGAAGAATGAGACGGATGCGCAGCAGCAGCTGGTGAGGGTATTGACCCACGAAATCATGAACTCGCTGACTCCTATCATCTCTTTGGCTGATACGCTATGTGAAGGGGTGGAGCAGGATACGCTGGAGCATGATGATCTGCTGATGGCATTGCAAGCCATCAATCGAAGAAGCAATGGCTTGCTGCAGTTTGTGGAGAACTATCGAAAGTTGCAACGCATATCGAAACCTCAGTTTGAGGATGTAAGGATTGGTGATCTGGTGGCAGATTTGCAGCATCTTTATCCGGATTCGATATTCCATTATGAGATAGAAAACGAAGACCAGAGGTTGCTGATGGATCGTTCGCAGATAGAACAGGTACTGATTAATCTGCTGAAGAATGCGCAGGAAGCCGTGGAGAATGAAGAGATTCCTTATGTCCGTCTTACCACTCATCTTTCGAGCAACAAGCGCGATTTCATCATTTCCATTACTGATAATGGTAAGGGAATCCTTCCGGAGGTGATGGAGCGTATTTTTGTGCCGTTCTTTACTACCAAGACGAACGGTTCGGGCATCGGGTTGAGTATCTGCAAGCAGATAGTAACCCTGCATGGTGGAACCATCACCGCCTCTTCGAAACCAGGCGATAAAACCACCTTTAGCGTGGTGCTTCCTGTCTGATAGAGACGGATACCTATCATATTGAGGATGTGCGCACCGTGCGAAATCGCACACGTTTCGTGCGGTTTCGCACGGTTTTTTATATCCGGAATTGCTTATCTTCTTGATAATCATATCTTTATCTTTGTGGCATAGCTTTTGTGTTAGTTTTTGCAAAAGAAATCATCATGAAGAAAAAGAATTATCTATTCATAGTATGGGCGCTTGCAGCCCTGAATGTTCAAGCCGACACTTTGCAGCTCGACCTGAAGGCTACCATTGCGATGGCGCAGCGGCAGTCGCCATCGGTGCAGAGTGCCCGCAATACCTTTCTGTCTGCTTACTGGGCTTATCGGTATCATCAGGCTAACTATCTGCCTTCGCTTTCCCTCTCATCTTCACCTTATATTAATAAGGAGGTGAACAAGATAACCCAATCGGATGGTACGGCTCTCTTTCTGAAGCAAGATCAGTTGAGTGCCGACCTTACTCTGAAAATCAACCAGAATATCTCCCTGACGGGTGGTAGCCTTTTTGTGAAGAGTTCGCTCAACCGCTTGGATGAGTTGCACAACAAGATAACAGCCTATAGTAGTCAACCCTTTATCGTGGGTTATGAGCAGAGTCTTTTTGGCTATAACTCGCTGAAATGGAATCGTAGGATAGAACCCATCCGGTTCCGGGAATCCAAGAAGCGATATGCCGAAACGTTGGAGATTGTTTCGGCAAAAGCCTGTGAACATTTCTTCGGTCTGGCTTCGGCGCAGGCAGAATGGGAGATGGCAAAGCAGAACTTTGCTTCTGCCGATACGCTTTATCAGATGGCGAAGGGGCGATATGAGAACGGAACGATTTCGGAAAACGAGATGCTACAGCTGGAAATCAACCGTTTGAACGAGGAGACCAATGTGATGGATGCTCAGGTGGCACTGCGGGAGAAGATGCAGACCATCCGCTCGTTTCTGGGGTTGGAACAATCGCAGGACATCTGTCTGGTGATGCCGGAAGAGGTGCCTGCCTTTGAGGTTCCTTTGCAACGGGCGATAGATTGGGCTTTGCTGAATAGTCCGGATCCCGATTATTACCGTCGTATCCAGAAGGAGAGCGAAAGCCGGTTGGCGCAGGCTCGTGCCAATGCCGGATTGAAGGCGGATCTCTATATGCAGTTCGGACTCTCGCAGACGGGAGCAGATATCGGTGCCGCCTATCGCAGTCCGATGAGTCAGCAATCGGCAAGAATCACCATCGCCCTTCCGATATTGGATTGGGGACGGGGAAAGGGTAGGATAAGAGAAGCCAAATCGCAGCTGGCGCTTACCCAGACGCAGGTGGAGCAAGGCATGAGGGATTTCTACCAGAACGTAGAAAAACTGGTGTTGCAGTTTAACATGCAAGCCCGAAAGGTGCATGTGGCATCGCTTACCGACCAGCGTGCCGAGAAGCGGCATGTGGTGGCGCGCCGACTCTACATCATGGGCCGCAACTCGATACTCGACCTGAATGCAGCCATCAGCGAAAAAGATGCTGCCCGGCGCAATTACATCTCGACCATGCAGACCTATTGGAGTCTTTACTATACGCTCCGAAGCATGACGGGTTTTGATTTCGAACACAATAAAGAATTGAAGGAAGAACTT
Organism: Prevotella sp.; assembly: GCA_052356385.1. Taxonomy (GTDB): domain Bacteria; phylum Bacteroidota; class Bacteroidia; order Bacteroidales; family Bacteroidaceae; genus Prevotella. The sequence goes on along the minus strand of DAWDAD010000008.1, from coordinate 44,360 downwards.
CCTATAGAATAAAGAAATGAATAAAAACAGAACAATATGGATATAAAGAAACAACCGAAACCGTGGTATATCCGCTACCGATATTCAATCCTGTCGGGTGTAGCAGGCATTGCCATCCTGGTCTATGCCCTTTTCCTGATCGTTACTTCGGGAACCCGAAGGGTGGATCTGGATAGCGTGGTGATAGCCGAAGTGAAGAAGGCTCCTTTCTGGGAGTATGTGGACGTAGAAGGACTGGTGTATCCCTTCAAGACCATCCAGGTGAATGCGATGGAGAATGGATTCGTGGAACGGGTGGTGGCTGAAGAAGGAGCCATGCTGCAGCAGGGCGATACCATCCTGGTGCTTCAGAATCCGGAACTCTATCATTCTATCGATGATGAGCAGGATGCATGGAGCAGTAAGCTTCGCAACTGTCAGGAACAGGAAATTGAGATGACGCAGAAGACCATCAACCTGCGCCAGCAAGCCTTGGATGCCCAGCATCAGATGGCGAGCTTGAAGAAATCGCTCAAGCAGAGCCGGGAGGAATATCGTATGGGCATCAAGAGTAAGGCGGAACTGGAAGTGGCTGAGGAAGATTACGAATATCAGCGGCAGAAGGTGCTCTTGCAGATGCAAAACCTGAAGCATGATTCCGTATCTACCCGATTGAAGCGCGAGATGATTGCTGCCAACCGGATGGAAGCCAACAAGAAATTATCGAGAATGAAGGGCCGTACCCAGCAGTTGGTGGTTCGGGCTCCCGTAAGCGGACAACTGAGTTATTTGGGGGTAACCCAAGGTCAGCAGGTTTCGTCCGGGGCGAGCATCGGACAGATTAAGGTGATGAGCCAGTTTAAATTGCAGATTTCGCTGGCTGAGTATTACATCGACCGCGTTATCGCCGGACTTCCTGCCCATATTGAGTATGACGGTCATCAGTTTCCACTTCGTGTATCGCGGGTGATTCCTGAAGTGAAAGACCATCAGTTTGTCTGCGAATTAACTTTCAGCGGCAAGACTCCCGCCAATATCCGTTTGGGCAAGAGTTATCGGGTGCTGTTGGAATTGGGCAAGCCGGAACAAGCCTTGGTGATTCCGAATGGTGATTTCTTCCAAACGACCAACGGATATTGGATATTCCGGGTATCTGACGATGGCAAGAAGGCGCAGCGGGTGAATATCAATGTAGGCAGACAGAATCCGCAGCAATTCGAAATTACTTCCGGATTGAAGCCGGGCGACAAGGTTATCGTAAGCGGATATTCCCAAATCGCCAGTGAAAAAGAGATAGATTTGAGATAGACTTTTATCTTGGATTATCAAAAATCATCATCCATCATAGATAATAAAATTCAATATTTCACGTAAATAAATTATAAAGACTAAAAAATATGAGCATGTTATTACACAACCTGAAGGTTGCCCTGCGCAACATTCTCAAGTACAAGGTGCAGACTCTGGGCAGCATCCTGTCGCTTGCCATCGGTATGGTGACGCTTGCCACGGTGCATTCGTTTCTGCAGAATTTCCGCATGGCTTCCATTAACCATGAACCTTATTATGACAGGGTTTATAACCTCCGGTTCGATTCCATCCAAAAACGTCAATCGGATAATTCAATTCGTATCAATGGTGATATCGTAAGGGCAGTGAAGGCGAATGGAGGACCTCGTTGCATAGAGCAGGGACCTTATGCTCCTAATGGTATGCTTACAGGCGGCTGGGCTGAGTTTACCCTAAACGGCAAGACAAGGAGAAAGATGCAGTTGCATGCAGTTCCCCTTGACCGAAATTACCCCAACTTTGTAGGTATCCGTTCTGCCATTACGGGAGAAAAGATAAAGGTGCTGGGTCCTCATGATGCCATTATCAACGAAAAGCAGGCAAAGCAAATCTTTGGTGATAAGAATCCTGTGGGTGCAAGCATTCGTTTGACTAAGAACTATGGGAATTATCAGTTGAGATTGGTGGATGTCTATCAAGACTTATCATTGACTGAGCTAGACATGAGCAGTTCTGCTCTCTTTTACTCACCATGTGAGTTGGAAGATATGGATTCTGATCAGTTTAATGCTGGGAATTTGTATGTGGTGTTGAAAGAGGGATGCACGCCACAACAGTTGAAAGCAGAGGTGAACGGCAGGTTGAAACCATTGGGGTTAAAGGTAAAAGCAGAAAAGCTGAAAGACCGATTGAGCGAAGAGTATTCAAGCGTTGCTATTGCTCGTTCCATCACTTATCTGATAGGCTCGTTGATCCTGTTGGCTGCCATCATCGGCTTTCTGAGGATGCAGACGCAGCTGTTCTGGATGCGCAGACGTGAAATCTCGCTTCGAATTACCAATGGTGCCACACGCCTCCAACTCTTCTCTATGTTTGCTACCGAGGTGGTGATGATCGTGCTGGGGGCTTATTTTGTAGCAGTATTGATGGGATCCTGGATTTGTGATTATCTGGCAAGGCCTCAGTTTGCAGAAATCACCTCCGAGTTAGGAACCATCAGTCATCTGTATCTCTATAGTCTGGTGATTGGGCTGGTGGTTATGATGTTGTGTCTCGCCATCATCTGGGTTGTGCTGAGTCGCATTTGTAAGCATACGCAAGCACTCGAATCAGGAATGAGAAGAAGCCATAACCATTGGTTCCGCAATACGATGCTGGGTGTGCAGGTGATGATCAGTATGTTCTTCCTGGGTGTTACTTTCTGCCTCCTGTGCTGGGTGGGCAAGATGGCTGATTTCAATCATATTCCTGATGACGAGCGTGCATACAAGCAAAGTCTGTATCTGCAGACAAATGCGGCAGAAAATGGTCAGCGCCTTAGAGACAAGCTCATCCATTTGCCGCAGGTGGAACGATGGATTCCTTATAGCTGGGGAGTTTTGCAAGTTAACGAGCTGGCAGAGAACGAGGAGTTCAGCAAGGCGGCTTGGCAAGGCGATCCTTATGCTAGCTATAATAATGTGACGAGTTATAAAATTCGGATTACATCAGATACCTCCTATCTCGATTTCTTCAAGATCAAGGTGAATTGGAAGCCGAAGGCAAACCGGAAGAAATGCATCCTGGTAAATGAGGAGTTGTATAAGCAGATGCGCCAGCATCATATTGCTCCTAATGATATATTGACCGTAGATGAGATGGATTCGTATCAGATAGCCGGAACGTTCCAGTCGATACCTTATCAGGGGAGTTTTAAAATTGATATATACTCATTCATAGTCATAGACCCCAAAGAGGCTTATGGTGCCACACATTATATTCTTGTGGCAAAGCCGGGTGAATATAAGGAGATGCAGATTGCTGTAGATAGAATGATACAGAAATTGGAGCCTGCTGTGGTAAAACCGATGTCATCCAATCTGCGTGACTATATGGCAAGGAGCATGTTTGCGTTGGAAATACTGCAAAATATTGCGTGGATCCTGGCTATCGTGAGTCTGGCTATCTGCCTGATAAGCATCTTCAGTACGGTGATGCTGGATACGCAGACCCGCAAGAAGGAGGTGGCTATCCGCAAGGTGAATGGTGCCCTGACAAAGGATATTACCAAACTCTTCGGAAGAACCTATCTGGTGATTACGCTCATCGCCATGGTATTTGCGGTGGTAGCCATATTGATGTTCCATATCGTTCTGAGTCAGACTTTCGATATGGTAGAAATCAATCCAGCCTTTCCTATTAGTTTGAGTGTCGTGATAGTCATTGGCTTCATTGCAGCTATCATCGCCTGTCAGGTACGTAAAATCATGAAGGTGGATCCTTCGGAGATTCTGGTTAAGGAATAAAATGTGTAATTTGAAAGTATAAAAGTATAATACGAATTTAAAGAAACGATAAAGATTATGATTCAATTAAATAATATCAAGAAAGTATTTCAGACAGAGGAAGTGGAGACCTGGGCTTTGCGTAATATCAGTCTGGAGGTGAAGGAAGGCGAGTTTGTTGCCATCATGGGACCTTCGGGATGTGGTAAATCCACATTACTTAATATAATAGGTTTGCTCAACAATCCTACAAGCGGCAGCTATCTGCTCGACGGCAAGGATGTGAGCACGCTGAAGGAGAGCGAGCGTACCCTGATAAGAAGGGGTATGATAGGTTTTGTGTTCCAGAGTTTCAACCTGATAGATGAGTTGAATGTGGTGGAGAACATCGAGTTGCCGCTTCTGTATATGGGAGTATCGGGCAAGGAGCGCCGTAAGCGTGCAGAGGATGTGATGGAGCGCGTGGCGATATCCCATCGTGCCAAGCATTTCCCATCGCAGCTTTCGGGTGGTCAGCAGCAGCGCACCGCTATCGCCCGTGCCATCCTGCCGCATCCTAAGCTGATTCTAGCCGATGAGCCTACGGGAAACCTGGATTCCAAGAATGGCAAGGAGGTGATGGAACTGCTTTCTGAGTTGCACAAGGAAGGCACCACCATCGTAATGGTAACCCACTCGCTGCATGATGCCAATTATGCCGATAGAATCATCAATATGTTTGATGGTGAGATTGTGAATCAGGTGGAGATGTAGGATTTTATGATATGAAAATCGCCCGATAGCATCAAAGAATATGCTATCGGGCGATTTACGCTTATATCTCTTCATCGATAAATCGGATGATTTCTTCCTGCTGGTCAGGATGATACCAGTGGATTTCGGCATCTCGCTTAAACCAGGTGAGCTGCTTGCGCATGTATTCACGGCTATGCGACTGTATCTGGCGGATGGCTTCATCCTTATCTATCTCGCCATCGAAATAGGCAAACATTTCCTTGTAGCCCACGGTTCTCAAGGCGGTGAGACCCTTGTGTGGATATACGCTTCGGGCTTCTGCCTCCAGGCCATCCTCCATCATCAGCAGCACACGCTGGTTGATTCGGTCGTACAGTTCGGCACGGTCGCGGTTCAGACCTATCTTGATGATGCGGAAAGGACGCTGCTTCTTTTCGGCTACACGGAAAGAAGTGTAGGTCTTGCCGGTCTGGTGACAGATTTCCAGGGCATGCACCACGCGGCGGGGATTCTTCTTATCTACTATCGCCCAATGCTCCGGGTCCATCTTGTGGAGTTCTTCTACCAGCGCCTCCAGCCCTTCCTCTTCCAGGCGCTGTTTCATCCAGGTACGGATGTCATCCCGCACGGTAGGAATATCGTCGATACCCTTGCATACGGCATCGATATACATCATGCTGCCGCCTGTAAGCAGCGCCACATCGTGATTCTTGAAGATTTCTTCTTCCAGGAGATTCATCACATCGGCCTCGTATTGGGCTGCGCTGTAATAATCTTCGATGTGGTGGTTTCCTACGAAATAATGCTTCACCCGCTGCTGCTGTTCGGCAGTAGGCGCTGCGGTTCCGATAGGGAGTTCGGCGAAGATCTGGCGGGAGTCGGCATTAATAATAGGTATAGAGAGATGCTCTGCCAGAGAAAGACAGAGCTCGGTCTTACCTACACCGGTAGGACCGAGCACTACAATTAAAGTTTTCATTATCGGATGATGCCTCGCTGAGAACTCTCTACGAAGTCGATGATGTACTGGATTTCCTTAGTCACCTCAAGGTTCTTCTTGATTTCCTCGATACCTTCCTTCAGGATGCCCTTGCTGTAGAGCAGGCGATAAGCCTCGTGGATGTTCTGGATGGTCTCGTTGCTGAAACCACGGCGACGCAAACCGATGAGGTTGATGCTGCAATAGCGGGTAGGCTCCTTGCCGGCAATGATGTAAGGAGGAATATCCTGAGAGAAACGGCAACCGCCCTGGATCATCACGTAGCCTGCGATGTGGCAGAACTGATGAACGAGAACGTTGGCACTGACGATGGCGTTGTCATCTACAACCACCTCGCCGGCAAACTTGGTAGAGTTACCGATAATCAGGCCGCTGCCCAACTCGCAGTCGTGAGCCACGTGAACAGTCTCCATCAGGAGGTTGTTGCTGCCTACCACGGTCTTGCCCTTAGAGGCTGTACCACGAGAGATAGTAACGTTCTCACGGATGCTGTTGTTGTCGCCCACCTCGCAGGTTGTCACCTCGCCCTTGAACTTCAAGTCCTGAGGCTTGGTAGAGATGCTGGCGCCTGGGAAGAATTCGTTATTGTTGCCGATACGAGCGCCCACGTGGATGGTTACGCTGTTCTGCAATACGTTGTTATCGCCCAAAACGGTGTCCTTGTCGATATAGCAGAAAGGACCGATAATGTTGTTGTCACCGAGTTTTGCCTCTGGATGAACAAACGCTAATGGACTAATCTGATTCATATTCTATCTTATTATTACTTGTTCTTAACAATCTGTGCAGTGAAAGTAGCCTCTGCCACCACCTGGTCGCCTACGAACATATAGCCCTTCATAGAGCTGATGCCATGACGTACTGGTGCGAGTAACTCCACACGGAAGAGGAGGGTATCACCTGGAACCACCTTCTTGCGGAACTTCACGTCGTCGAGCTTCATGAAGTAAGTGCTCCAGCGCTCAGGCTCTTCCAGCTGGTTCAATACGAGCAGACCGCCACACTGTGCCATCGCCTCTACCTGGAGAACGCCTGGCATTACTGGCTCCTCAGGGAAGTGACCGGTGAAGAATGGCTCGTTGCTGGTTACGTTCTTAACGCCTACGATGCTGGTAGGACCCATGGCGATGACCTTATCAACCAACTGCATTGGGTAGCGATGAGGCAGGAGCTGGCGGATGCGGATGTTATCCATGATTGGCTCCTCGTTTGGATCGTAGATTGGAGCCTGAATCTCGTGCTTGCGGATCTCCTTGCGCATGAGGCGGGCGAACTTGTTGTTTACGGTATGGCCCGGACGGGTTGCAATGATGCGACCCTTGATAGGCTTGCCGATGAGCGCCATATCGCCGATGATATCGAGCAGCTTATGGCGTGTACACTCGTTCTCCCACTGCAAAGGGCGGTGCTGGATGTAACCCAACTTGCTGGCATCCATGTGAGGCACCTTGAGATGGTCGGCGAGCTGATCGAGCTGAGCCTGCTCTACCTGACGCTCGTAGATAACGATGGCATTGTCCAAGTCGCCACCCTTGATAAGGTTAGCCTGGAGCAATGGCATGATATCGCGAACGAATACGAAGGTACGTGCAGAAGCAATCTCGTCAACATAGGTCTCCATCTTGTCGAGGGTGGCAAACTGGCTGTTGATGAACTTGCTCTCGAAAGAACACATAGCCGTGATGCTGAATTCCTCGTCAGGAAGGATGGTGATGACAGAACCGTTGTCGTCCTTCACCTCAATCTTATGACGGATGATATAGTAGTCCTTCTCTGCATTCTGCTCCTGGATGCCCACGCTCTGAATCTTCTCTACATACATGGATGCAGAGCCGTCGAGGATAGGGAACTCAGGACCGTTTACCTGGATGAAACAGTTGTCGATGCCGAGGGCATAGAGTGCTGACATACCGTGCTCGATGGTAGAGATGCGGATATCGCCCTTACCGAGTACGGTGCCACGCTGGGTTTCAACGACGTTCTCAGCTACAGCCTGGATGATAGGCTCGCCTTCGAGGTCGATGCGCTGTATCTTATAACCGGTGTTCTCTGGTGCAGGATTGAAAGTCACGGTGAGGCTCAAGCCTGTGTGCAATCCCTTGCCGCAAAGAGAGAAGCTACCTTTCAGTGTCTTCTGTTTTGACATAATTATATATAGTTTTATTTATTTTTCTTCAGTTCTTCAATCTGTTTCTTCAGGTCGTTGAGTTCCTTGTACATCTCAGGCAGGCGACGGAAGATGGCCTGTGACTTGAAGTAAGCACGCTGCTCCATAGGAGGAGTACCGATGAGCTGCTGGCCGCTCTTGAGGCTGCCAGGCACACCGCTCTGTGCTCCGAGGAACACCTTGTCGCCGATGGTGATGTGACCGGCGATACCTACCTGTCCGCCAAACATACACCATTCGCCTACCTTGGTACTGCCGGCTACACCCACCTGTGCAGACATCACGGTGTTGGCACCGATGTCGGTGTTGTGGGCAATCTGAACCATATTGTCGAGCTTCACGCCCTTGCGAACGTAGGTAGAGCCCATGGTAGAGCGGTCAACGCAAGTGTTGGCACCAATCTCCACATCATCCTCGATGGTGACGATACCGATCTGAGGAATCTTGTCGTATCCATCAGGTCCTGGAGCGAAGCCGAAGCCATCAGCACCAATGACGCAACCTGCATGGAGAGTCACGTTATCGCCGAGCTTACAGCCGTGATAAATGGTTACGTGAGGGTAGATGAGGGCATTCTTGCCGATCTTCACACCCTCGCCGATGTAAGCGTGAGGATAAATCTGGCTACCTTCGCCCACCTCTGCGCCATCGCTGATATAGGCGAAAGCACCGATATAGACGTTCTCAGCCACCTTAGCCTTTGGAGAAACGAAAGCCAATGGGTCGATGCCCGTCTTCTTAGGTTTCATTGATTCATACATCTGGAGCAACTTTGCCACGCACTCGTATGCATTCTTCACACGAATGAGGGTGGTAGAAACAGGATGATCCAATTCCACGTTCTCGTCGATGAGTACGATGCTCGACTTTGTGTCGTACACGAAGTGAGTATATTTAGGGTTTGAAAGGAACGAGATAGCGCCTTCCTTGCCTTCTTCGATTTTAGCGAAGGTGTTGACTGTTGCGTTCTCATCACCTTCCACACGGCCCTGAACGAACTGGGCTATTTGCGCTGCGGTAAATTCCATATTTATCAATCTTCTAGTTTGTATTACTTAGGGTCTCCTTGCAAGATTCTCTTTTAGGAAACACATTTTGTTTGCAAAAATAACAAAATAAATTTAGATTCTCGTCATTCTTTCGTAATATTTTGCTTTTTTCGCCAACAAATGGGTATTTTTTAGGCGCAAAGCCTCTTTTTCAAGATACTTTGCGCCTAAAATCTTATTTTTGGTGGGGGATTACAAATCCCCCGGTTTAATAGGTCGAACCTTTTTTACGGCGGATTTCAAATCCGCCGGGACGCCTAGCGGAAGACTTTCTTGCCGGGACGCCTAGCGGAAGACTTTCTTGCCGGGACGCCTAGCGGGAGACTTTCTTGCCGGGACGCCTAGCGGGAGACTTTCTTGCCGGGACGCCTAGCGGGAGACTTTCTTGCCGGGATACCTAGCGGGAGGCTTAGCCCAGCTTGGCAAGCTCGGCTGCCATTTGCTCCTGCAGCTCCTTTGCCTTCTGGCCTGCAACCTCTGCGAAGTCATCGCTGTTGCTAGCGTAGATGATGCCGCGAGATGAATTGACGAGCAGACCGCAATCCTTGATGATGCCATACTTGCAAACCTCCTGGAGGCTACCACCCTGGGCACCTACACCTGGTACGAGGAGGAAGTGGTTAGGAGCCACCTTGCGGATGTCCTCGAACATCTGACCCTGAGTAGCACCTACTACGTACATCATGTTCTCATCGTTGCCCCATTCCTGGCTCTTCTTCAGAACCTTCTCGAAAAGGCGCTCGCCTTCTTTATCTTCTGTGAGCTGGAAGTCGTGGCTACCCTTGTTGCTGGTCAAAGCCAGGAGGATGACCCACTTGCCTTCATACTCGAGGAATGGCTTGACAGAATCCTCGCCCATGTAAGGAGCTACGGTTACAGAATCGAGATTATACTCCTCGAAGAAAGTCTGGGCATACATCTTGGATGTATTGCCGATATCGCCACGCTTGGCATCAGCGATGATGAAGTGGTTTGGATAGTGGCTCTTGAGATACTTGATGGTGTTCTCGAAGGCGATCATACCGTCGATGCCACGGCTCTCGTAGAAAGCCAGGTTTGGCTTGTAAGCCACACAGTAAGGAGCGGTTGCGTCGATGATAGCCTGGTTGAACTTAAACATCATCTCTGCTTCTGCGCCCTGGATGTCTTCACTCTCAGTGATGCACTTAGGCAACTTATTGATATCTGTATCAAGACCTACGCACAAGAAACTCTTCTTGGCGAAAATCTGCTCTACAAGTTCTTTTCTGTTCATTTCTTTTTAAGTTATTTGAATTTCATATGTTTGCTCCACACTTGAATTTCAGATGTTTGCTCCACACGCCCTGAAAGGGCAGAAGCCCCTAGCCCAGGGCAACACCCTGGGTAGTCATGGCATCAAGCCTGTCGCCCTGTAAGGGCAAAAGCTTTAAAACTGCGGAGCCACATACGAAACCCTGGTAAGGTTTTACAATTCTGTTTCTTTCAGTTTCTCTGCGTTCTCGGCCACGGTCAAGGCATCAATCATATCCTGGATGTTACCAGCCAGGAAACCATTGAGGTCGTGGGTGGTGTAACCGATACGGTGGTCGGTAACACGACCCTGTGGGAAGTTGTAGGTACGAATCTTCGCACTACGGTCACCGGTAGAGACAAGGCTCTTACGGCGGCTGGCGATGTCGTCAACATACTTCTGATGCTCACGGTCGTGGATGAAGGTATAGAGGCGGCTCAAGGCACGCTCCTTGTTCTTTGGCTGGTCACGGGTCTCGGTACACTCGATGAGGATTTCCTCTACCTCGCCTGTGTTAGGGTTCTTCCAAGGATAGCGGAGACGAACTCCAGACTCCACCTTGTTCACGTTCTGACCACCAGCACCTGAGCTTCGGAAGGTATCCCACTTGATATCGCCTTCGTTGATGTTCACCTCAAACTTGTCTGCCTCTGGCAATACAGCCACGGTAGCGGCTGAGGTATGCATACGGCCCTGAGTCTCAGTAGCAGGCACACGCTGAACTCGGTGAACACCAGACTCGTACTTCAATGTACCGTAAACATCTGTTCCGCTTACGGCGAAGTCGATTTCCTTGTATCCACCCACAGCGCCCTCAGAGACAGATGTCACGCTGATGGTCCATCCCTTAGACTCGCAATATTTCTTATACATAGAGAAGAGGTCACCGGCGAAGAGGGCAGCCTCGTCGCCACCGGCACCGCCACGAATCTCCATCTGTACATTCTTGGCATCCTCAGGGTCCTTAGGAACCAGGGCAATCTTGATTTCCTCTTCGAGCTTAGGCTGCAGAGCCTCGTTCTCGTTGAGTTCCTCGCGCGCCATCTCCTTCATTTCAGGGTCGCTTTCGTTGGCGAGGATATCCTTAGCCTCCTTGATGCTGTTCAGACAGTTGATGTATCGCTTGCGTGCGTCCATGATGTCGCCAAGATCTTTCCACTCCTTGGTGAGCTTCACGTAGCGTGGCTGGTCGGCGATGACATCAGGGTCGGTAATGAGGGTGCTTACTTCCTCGTATCGGCTCTCTAAGCCTTCTAGCTTCTGTAATATGTTGTTATTATCCATTAATTTTAAATTCTTTTTTAGTATTCGAATGTTCCGAATTCGCTCTTGATGGTCAGGCTGCGCTTGCCTTCCTCGATGTGACCCACAATCTGGGCATCGATGTTGAAGCTCTTGCTGATGGCGATGACCTTCTCGGCTACCTCTGGGCGAACATAGATTTCCATGCGATGACCCATGTTGAATACCTGATACATCTCCTTCCAGTCGGTCTCAGAGCAGTCGTGGATGGCCTTGAAGAGTGGAGGCACTGGGAACATGTTGTCCTTCACTACCTTGCAGTTCTCGCCTACGAAGTGCAGAACCTTGGTCTGGGCACCACCTGTGCAGTGAACCATACCGTGAACCTCTGGGCGAAGCTCATCCAGAATCTTCTTGATTACTGGGGCATAGGTGCGGGTAGGAGAGAGTACCAGTTCGCCTGCGTTGATAGGAGAACCCTCAACCTCATCGGTCAACTTATACTTACCGCTGTAAACCAACTCGTCTGGCACTGCGTGGTCGTAGCTCTCAGGATAGTTTTCTGCGAGATACTTGGCGAATACATCGTGGCGGGCAGAAGTCAAACCGTTGCTACCCATACCGCCGTTGTACTTCTTCTCGTAAGTAGCCTGACCTGTAGAAGAAAGACCTACGATAACATCGCCTGGACGGATGTTGGCATTGTCGATGACGTCGCTGCGCTTCATGCGGCAGGTTACGGTAGAGTCAACGATGATGGTGCGTACCAGGTCGCCTACATCGGCAGTCTCACCGCCTGTAGGATAGATGCCTATACCCATCTCGCGCATCTCGTGGAGCAGGTCGTCGGTACCGTTGATGATAGCCGAGATCACCTCGCCAGGGATGAGCATCTTGTTGCGGCCGATGGTAGAGCTTACGAGGATGTTATCTACGGCGCCCACGCAGAGCAGGTCGTCGGTATTCATCACGATAGCATCCTGAGCGATACCCTTCCATACAGAGAGGTCGCCAGTCTCCTTCCAGTACATGTATGCCAAGCTAGACTTGGTACCTGCACCGTCGGCATGCATAATGTTGCAATACTCTGGGTCGCCTCCCAGGATATCAGGGATAATCTTGCAGAAAGCCTGTGGGAAGATACCCTTGTCGATGTTCTTGATAGCGTTGTGAACATCTTCCTTTGCTGCGCTTACACCGCGCATCATGTATCTATTGTTACTCATATTCTTATTTTGAACTTTGATCTTTGAACATTGAACTTTATGATATGCTTATTTTTCTTCTTGCCAGAAATCCCATGATGCAAAAGCTTGCAGCAAGAGCATTTCCAAGCCATTCTTCACTGTGGCTCCGTGCTCTTTTCCCTTCTTCATAAAGAGGGTTTCATCGGGATTGTAGATGAGGTCGTAGAGCAGAGTGTGGGTATCCATCGCCTCGTAAGGCAGTGGAGGGCACTCATCTACATGAGGATACATACCTACAGGAGTACAATTCACGATGACATTGTATTCCTTGATGACCTCAGGGGTGATTTTATCGTACTGGATAGTACCAGGACGTTCGTATCGACTCACAAAGACAGTCTCCAGTCCGAGCGATTTCAAGCCGTAGTTGATGGCTTTAGACGCACCGCCAGTACCGAGAATCAAAGCCTTCTTGTGGAAAGACTCGATGAAAGGTTCGATGCTCTGGGTGAAACCGATGACATCACTGTTGTATCCCTTGAGGATAGTCTCGTCGCCTTTATGCTCCACTTTTACCACGTTGACCGCTCCGATAGCATTTGCCTCGGGGCTAACCTGATCAAGATAACTGATTACCTTCTCCTTGTAAGGGATGGTTACATTGAGGCCTTTTAACTCCGGATTAGAGTCGAGAATCTCGGTGAGATCCTCGATGGATGGAATCTCGAAGTTGATATATTGGGCGTCGATGCCCTCGTTCTCAAACTTCTCGTTGAAGTAGCCTTTTGAGAACGAATGTCCTAGGGGATAACCTATGAGTCCATACTTGTCCATAATATCTTTGTTTTATTTTGTTGCGAAATAAAGGGTGCAGATGCCGAAGGTGAGTCTCTTGAACTCAGCCTTTTCGAATCCTGCCTTCTTGAATACCTCCATCATCGTTTCTCCCTGTGGGAATGCCTCGATGGTCTTGGTGAGATAGCTGTAGGCACTCTGGTCTTTCGATATCAGCTTGCCGTAGATAGGCAATACAGTATGCGAATAGATGTGGAACAGCTGCTTCATCGGGAAGCTGACTGGAGTGGTGAGTTCCACGATGCAGAGATGTCCTCCCTTCTTTAGTACTCGGCACATTTCGCGCAGTCCCTGGTCCAGGTTCTGGAAGTTGCGGATGCCGAAGGCGGCTGTTACCGCATCAAAGGTGTTGTCTTCGTATGAGAGGTTGAGGCAGTCTTCCTTGTCGAAGCGGATTACCTTGTCCAGTCCCAACTGCTTCACCTTCTGTCTTCCTATCTCCATCATTCCCTGCGAGATATCTGCTCCCACGAGCTTGTCGGGATGCAGCATCTGTGCAGCAAGGATGGCGAAGTCGCCGGTACCTGTGGCGATGTCGAGCATTTTCTTTGGAGAGAAGGGCGCAAGCCGCTTGATTGCCTTCTTGCGCCATCCCTTATCGATATCCCACGAGAGTCGGTGGTTCAGGGTATCGTAGGTAGGGGCGATGTTATCAAACATCTCCTCTACCAACTTTCCCTTTTCTCCTGTGCCCTCGTAGGGCTTAATCTGTTCTTGTTTATACATTATTTATATATTACTTACTTTTGTCGAGCAATATACCTTATTATATATTACTTGTGTGCAGCAAGCCACTCGCTTACGTTCTTCTCGATGCGGGCAGCGATGTCGCCTTCCTCAGCAGCCTTGTCGAACTTCTCGCCTGTGATGTGCTCGTACAGCTCGATGTAGCGGTCAGATACGCTCTCTGCATACTCGTCAGTAATCTCTGGCATAGTCTGACCAGGCTCGTTCATGAAGTTGTGCTCGATGAGCCACTGGCGAACGAACTCCTTAGAAAGCTGGCGCTGTGGCTCACCCTTCTCGAACTTCTCCTCGTAGCCATCAGCGTAGAAGTAGCGGCTAGAGTCTGGAGTGTGGATCTCATCGATGAGATAAACCTTACCGTCGCGCTTGCCGAACTCGTACTTGGTATCAACGAGAATCAATCCCTGCTTGGCAGCGATTTCCTGACCACGGGCGAAGATGCGGCGTGTATAGTCCTCCATTACAGCGTAATCCTCTGCACTAACAATGCCCTGAGCGATGATCTCTTCCTTAGAGATGTTCATATCGTGACCCTCGTCAGCCTTTGTAGTAGGAGTGATGATAGGCTCTGGGAAACGCTCGTTCTCGCGCATTCCGTCAGGCAACTTCACACCGCAGATCTCGCGGCATCCCTTCTGATAGTCACGCCATGCACTACCGGTGAGGATAGAACGGATGATCATCTCCACGCGGAAACCTTCGCACTTCAAACCTACTGTAACCATTGGGTCTGGAGTAGCCAACTTCCAGTTTGGACAGATATCTGTAGTTGTGTCCAGGAACTTAGCTGCAATCTGATTGAGCACCTGACCCTTGAATGGAATACCCTTTGGCAGAACAACATCGAATGCTGAGATTCTGTCGGTAGCGACCATCACGAGGATGTCGTCGTTAATGTCATACACATCACGTACTTTACCGTGGTAAACACTCTTCTGTCCATCGAAATGGAAATCTGTTTTTGTTAATGCTTTCATTTTATTTAATTTATAATTAATTTGTTTTTTGAGCTTCCCGTGCTTCCGCTCTCTCCTTGTCATACTTGTCGTATGCGTTGACGATGCGGGTTACGAGCTTGTGTCGCACAATATCCTTCTGCCCCAGTTTCACGACTCCGATGCCTTCTACTCCTTCCAGAATCTTGAGCGCCTCTTTCAGCCCGCTTCGCTGCTCGCGAGGCAAGTCTATCTGTGTCAGGTCGCCTGTAATGATCATCTTGGTGTTCATACCCATACGGGTGAGGAACATTCTGATTTGCTGTGAGGTTGTATTCTGCGCCTCGTCGAGGATGACGACGGCGTCGCTGAGGGTGCGTCCACGCATGAAGGCGAGTGGCGCAATCTGGATAATGTGCTTTTCCATCATATCTTGCAACTTGACGGCAGGAATCATATCTTCCAACGCATCATAGAGCGGTTGCAGGTAAGGGTCTATCTTATCTTTCATGTCGCCCGGCAGGAATCCGAGCTTTTCGCCTGCTTCTACGGCAGGTCTTGAGAGGATGATCTTCTTGATAGCCTTCTCCTTGAGGGCTTTTACGGCAAGGGCGATGCTGAGGTAGGTCTTACCGGTTCCGGCAGGACCCACAGCAAATATCATATCGTTCTTCTCGTAAGCCTCGATGAGCTGCTGCTGGTTCTCGCTGCGGCTCTTGATAGGTCGGCCGCTGATGCTATATACCAGCACGCCTTTCACGGAGTCTGCTTTGGTCTGTTTGCCTTTCACAATATCAAGGATATCCTCTTCATTGAGCATGTTGTATTTAGCTAAGTGCTTGCGCATCAGCTCAATGTCTTCTTCTGCTTTCGCCATTTCCTCTTCGTCGCCGAGCACACGAATCACGTTGTCGCGTGCAACGATACGCAACTTAGGATACAGTGACTTAATCATCTGTAGGTTACCATTTCCTACGCCATAGAACATCACTGGATCTATATCTTCGAGTATAATATGTTTCTCTATCAAAATATTTATATTTCTTATTTGGTTTGCAACCTTAATGTTCTAAATAATGTTATATAACGCTGCAAAATTACTACTTTTCTGTGAATTGAGCAAATATTTCAATACTTTTTGTTACCTTTGCAGGAAATTTTTAGTTATGAAGATTAGTAAGAATAGATATTTGCAAGGTTTTTTGGTAGTCGTGCTGTTGCTGGCACTGGTCCGTGTTATTTTTCCGAGTGTGGCTGAGCCTAGGTTGACGGCTCATTCTGATGGGAAAGATAGTACGGCAATCGATTCATTGAGAGGAGATTTAATGGCTTCGGCTGGTGCTCAGAATGCCGTTTCCGGTGAGGCTTCTGATGCTTCTTCTGCTGAAACTGTGGCTGAGGATTTGAAGAAGGATGAACTGTCGGTAACTCCTGATACTGCCTCTGATGGCAGTTTTTCGATATTTTTCGATAAGAATGGCAAGGAGGTGAAGCATCGCATTTTCTCGGTGCCTCATTTCGGAAATACCTTTCCTGATCAGCAGGATGTACAGATTGTAGCTGCCAGCAAGCATGGTGTGGCTCCGGTTCAGAACCGTGAGGAGGCTGAGCATAGCAAGGGCAAACTGGTGTATGTGGGCAGCAATCCTTTCTTTTATGTGGATAAGTTGAACAACAGTATTCCTTATCTGGTGCCTAGGGCTTCGGTATTGTTGCAGGATATTGGTCGGGCGTATTTTGATTCGCTGCAGATTAAGGGCATTCCTTTGCATAAGATCATCGTTACCAGTATCTTGCGTACCAAGGATGATGTGTCGAAACTGAGAACCCGAAACGGCAATGCTACCGAGAATTCGTGCCATCTCTATGGTACTACTTTCGATATCTGCTACAACCGATATAAGCAGATTCAGACGGAGAAGCAGCCTCGCCGTCAGGTGCAGAATGATACCCTGAAGTGGGTTTTCAGCGAGGTGTTGAGGGATTTCCGTGAGAAGAACCGCTGTTATATCAAATACGAGGTAAAACAGGGTTGCTTCCATATCACCGTAAGATAAGGTTATTACCATAAGATTAATCTTTTATGGCAAAAAAACAAAAAAGCTAGCAGATTTTTCCTGCTAGCTTTTTTCGTTCTTTTATTTAGCTCTTTTCCTGAATCTTCTGCAGGTCGGCTTCTTCGCCTACCAGCCAGATGATGTCGCCCTTTTCAAAAACTCGGGAAGGGAGAATGTGGGTAAGGTTCTCCTGGCCCTCTTCCAATCCTACAACCATACAGTTGTACTTGTTGCGGATTCCGCTCTCTTCCAGCGTCTTTCCCAGAAATTCGCTGCCGCCGCTGATGATGAGCTGGCGGAGCTTCATCTCCCGTTTCTCTATCTCCAGATCTTCCGGGGCTAGTTCGGTGGTGAGCGCCTGGGCAAACTTGTGTACCTGATCGTCGTTGCCGATGATCTGAAGCTTGTCGCCAGGGAATATCACGGTGTCGCCATTCGGGATGTTCAGGCGCTGCGAACCCCTTCGGATGCTGCTCATATCGATGCCGAAACGCTGGCGGAGGTGCAGCTCCTTCAGTGATTTGCCACACCAGATGCTGTCTTCCGGTACTTCGATTTCACTGATATGGATATCTCTATCCAGCAGATGACCCTCGTAGAGCGGGCGCTTTTCGCCGTTCACCTGTGCGGCAATATCGCGCGAACGAAGGTTGTGCAGGAAGAGGCGCTCCATCACGATGCTTCGTTTCTTGATGCGGCGTGAACCCAACATCAGCAGTACGATCACGGCTCCGATGCATACCATCAGGGCATTGGTGAATCGGGACAGATAGTTGATGATATAGAAGATGAAGCCCAGGGCGATGACGTATCTCACGAATATCGTGAAGAGCAGCGGGATGCGGTTGATGCTGCTCTCCACCCACAGTCGCTTCCACTCCGGGCTGTGATTCTTCTTCATCACGATGGCTCGCAGGAAAGGCGAGATGAGTACGATGGTGAGCAGACCCGTGATGGCGTTGGCATACCAGTGGAGATTCCAGCCTGGCAGCATATTGCGCATCAGAGGCAAGACGAAGGTGAACATCATCGCTATCGCCGCAGCCGAAAGGATGGAGTATGCCACGGTATTGATGACCATCTGCCGAATCAGCGATTTCCATTTACTCTGCTGTTGGGTAGAGGGGCGGCTCATCGCAAAATGGTTCAGGATATTGATGAATTTGCTAGGCAGATGCTTCTCCATCAGCTGATAGGAAGGCTGCGCCAGTCGGATCATGTAAGGGGTGAGGAAGGTGGTGATGACTGAAACTGCCACCACTACCGGATAGAGGAAGTTGCTGATAACTCCCAGCGACAATCCCAGCGAGGCGATGATGAAGGAGAACTCGCCAATCTGTGCCATCGAGAATCCGCAGCGCATCGCCGACTTCAATGATTCACCGCCCAGCATGAATCCGAAGGTTCCCAATGTTGCCTGTCCTATCAGAATGGCTGCCACGAGCGCGAGGATAGGAACGGCATATTCTACCAGAATGTTGGGATCTACCAGCATACCTACCGAAACGAAGAAGATGGCTCCGAAGAGATTCTTTACCGGTTCTACCAGCTTGATAATCTTCTCAGCCTCAATGGTTTCTGCCAGGATGCTACCCATGACGAAGGCTCCGAAAGCGCTCGAAAAACCTACCTTGGTAGATAATACCGCCATGCCGCAGCACAGTCCTAGGGAAACGATGAGCAGGGTTTCGCCATTGATGAACTTCCTGACTGAGCGCAGGAAGAGCGGGATGGCAAAGATGCCCACGATAAACCATAATACCAGGAAGAAGCCAATCCTCAGTACCGATGTAAACATCTGTTCGCCATCCGGATTGTTGCCTCCGGCGATGGCGGAAAGCATCACCATCATCACGATGGCAAGGATGTCTTCCAGGATGAGCACGCTCATCACCATGGAGGCAAACTTCTGCTGCCGCAGTCCCATATCGTCGAAAGCCTTATATATAATGGTGGTGGAACTCATGGCGAGCATACCACCCAGGAAGATGCAGTCCATCCTGCCCCAGCCGAAGCTGTGGCCCACGCTGATGCCCAGCATCATCATGGAAAAGACGATGACGATGCAGGCGATGATGGGCGAGGCTCCCATCTTCACGATTTTCTTGAAGGAGAAATCGAGACCGAGCGAGAAGAGGGTGAAGATGACACCGATGTCTGCCCAGGTCTGGATATCCGTCTCGTCCATCACCGACATGGTGTAGGGCATGTGGGGCGACACGAGGAAGCCCGCTACGATGTAACCCAGCACCAGGGGCTGCTTGAGCCGCTTGAAGATGAGGGTAACAATGCCAGCCACCATCAGGATGAGGGCGAGGTCTTTTACTAAATAGGGAATTTCTGCCATATTTTTCTTTTTATGAAAATGATAATCTCTCTAAAAAATAGTCAGTTTATGAAAATGGGGAATTTAGATTTCTCCTAAATTCCCCATATATATTAGTCGTTATACTCTTCTGTGATTTCCGCAATCTTCACGATGGTATCCACTACCTTCTGCATCACCTGTACGCTCACGAACTCGTGAGGACCGTGGAAGTTGACGCCACCGGCAAAGATGTTTGGACAAGGAAGACCCTTGAAGCTGAGCTGTGCACCATCTGTACCGCCACGGATAGGCTCTACGCGAGGTGGAACGCCACTCTCCTGCATGGCACGGAGCACGATGTCGATGACATGCATGTTTGGATCTATCTTCTCCTTCATGTTGTAGTACTGGTCGTAGATTTCTGCCGTAACAGTTCCCTCGCCGTACTTCTCGTTCATCTTCTTGACGCAGTCTTCGATGAAATCCTTGCGAGCTTCAAACTTCTGTCGGTCGTGGTCGCGGATGATGTAGCTGAGCTTAGCCTCCTCGCAGCGGCTTTCGATGCCGAGCAGGTGGTAGAAGCCCTGGTAACCTTCGGTCTGTTCAGGAGTTTCTGCCTCAGGAATCATATTCTGGAATTCCACAGCCAGTCGGCTTGCGTTGATCATCTTGCCCTTGGCATAGCCTGTATGCACGCTCACGCCCTTGATGTGGATCTTGGCAGCAGCAGCATTGAAGTTCTCGTATTCCAGGTCGCCCAGGTCGCCGCCGTCGATGGTGTATGCCCAGTCGCAGCCAAACTTCTCTACATCGAAGTGATGGGCGCCCATACCGATTTCCTCGTCTGGATTGAAGCCCACGCGGATGTCTCCGTGCTTGATTTCCTTATGGTCGCGGAGGTAGCACATAGCCTGTACGATTTCAGCGATGCCCGCCTTGTCGTCTGCACCGAGCAGGGTAGTTCCATCAGTTACGATGATGTCCTCGCCCTTGTGCGCCTTGAGTTCAGGGAATTTTTCTACGCTGGAGATGATGCCCGGACTGAGTTCGATATCCTCGCCGTCGTAATTTTCGATGACGCGGGCCTTGATGTCTTTTCCGCTGGCATCAGGACTGGT
This sequence comes from Prevotella sp., assembly GCA_052356385.1. Classification (GTDB taxonomy): domain Bacteria; phylum Bacteroidota; class Bacteroidia; order Bacteroidales; family Bacteroidaceae; genus Prevotella. The sequence continues at coordinate 23,935 of DAWDAD010000008.1, read as the reverse complement.
GTCCATGTGAGAGATGAAGCCGATGGTAGGAGTCTTTTTCTTGGTATTGCCCTTCAGGGTGGCGTAGATGTAGCCCATATCGTCCATCTCTACGTCGCTCAGACCTTCTTCCTCCAGTTCGTGCTTCAGGTACTTGGCAAAATCCAACTGTTTTGCCGTGCTTGGCACACTTTCAGAGTCTTCGCTCGACTGTGTGTCGAATTTTGTATAGTTAATGAAACGTTCTACTAAATCCATGTTCTTAAATTAAATTTTAATGTAGTAGTGATCTCGGTGGGACTCAAACCCACGACCTTCAGAACCGGAATCTGACGCTCTATTCAACTAAGCTACGAGACCAGAATTGGTGATTTATCGGCAAACGCCGCCTACCCCTTAGGAGTAATTGACTGCAAAAGTACATTTTTTATTTCGAATAACCAAATATTTGGCTCATTTTTTTTCTATATATATAATGTATAGGGAGAAAATGCGGTGAATTTCTCTACAAAATGATACTTAAAATCTAAAAAATGCTATCATTTTGCGAAATATTTCCGAAAAACGCTTGCAGATTAATAATAAATTTGTATCTTTGCAGCGTGAAAGTAAGATAAACAGTAAAATAAGAAACTATAAACGATATATAATAGATAAAATGAGTAATCTGATAAAACCCGAAGGGTATGAGGCGCTGCTGGATATGCGCCAGACCGAAATGGGTATCAAAATGATAAAAGAGTTCTTCCAGCAGAACCTGTCCACAGAGTTGCGCTTGCGCCGTGTCACCGCCCCTCTCTTCGTATTGAAGGGTTTGGGTATCAATGACGACCTGAATGGAGTGGAGCGCCCTGTAACTTTCCCTATCAAGGATTTGGGTGATGCAAAGGCTGAGGTGGTTCACTCTCTGGCTAAATGGAAGCGCTTGACCTTGGCAGAATATGAGATAGAGCCGGGCTATGGTGTCTATACCGATATGAATGCCATCCGTGCCGATGAGGAGCTTGATAATCTTCATTCGCTCTATGTGGACCAGTGGGACTGGGAGGCTGTGATTACGAAGGGTGATCGTACCATCTCATTCCTTGAAGATGTGGTTCGCCGCATCTATGCAGCCATCCTCCGCACCGAGTTCCTGGCTTGCGAGCATTATCCACAGCTGAAGCCTTTCCTGCCAAAGGATATTCATTTTATCCATGCGCAGGATTTGCTCGATATGTATCCTGACAAGACTCCTAAGGAGCGCGAGGATGCTATCTGCAAGAAATATGGTGCCGTATTTGTAGAGGGTATCGGCGGAAAGTTGAGCGATGGAAAGAAGCATGATGGCCGTGCTCCTGACTATGACGACTGGAGCACCATAGCCGAGAATGGCAAGGAAGGATTGAATGGTGATATCCTGATCTGGTATCCGGTGTTGGGCAGAAGCTTCGAGCTGAGCTCTATGGGTATCCGTGTTGACAAGGAGAGCCTGCTTCGCCAGTTGAAGCTGGAAGGCAAGGAAGATAGAGAGAAGCTCTATTTCCACCAGCAGCTCCTGAACGACAAGTTGCCATTGAGTATCGGTGGTGGTATCGGTCAGAGCCGTCTCTGCATGGTGCTGCTCCACAAGGCGCACATCGGCGAGATTCAGGCTAGTATCTGGCCGGAAGATATGAGAACAGAATGTGAGAAGGCAGGAATGCCGCTCATCTAAAGATAAAAAGATTGTTAAGTTGGAATCCTGGTCATATCAACATATTTTTTTAATGAATATTAGAGAGATTATCAACATACGATTATAAGTTCATAGATATTATATAAATGAGAATCCCGACCCTCCTTCTTCTTGGAGAGTCGGGATATCTTTTTATGATTGTTCTTTCCTGATGTTTTCCGAATTGTTTCCGAATTCTTTCCGGAAGAACTAGAAGTAATAGGTGAAACCCATGGTGGCTGCACGGTTGCCGAAATGCTGACCGGCAATATCGTGGAACCTGCCTTCCAGGGTAAGATGCTTGCCAATGTTCTTATATACGGCCACCTCGGCATAGAGATTGGCTGGCGTATAGGCTGGTGTAAGCGTGTGGCGACGGGTGCACCAGATCATATTGGATGTCAGGCGCCAGCCAGCAGGCAATGACAACTGCGGAGCCAGCTTGAATATCGCAAAATTGCTGTATTTGCTGGTTTTAGAGTTCATTCCTTCTTCGCCTCCGAAAATCTCAGCCTTTTCCCAGAAGTAATTCACTCCGGCGGTAATCCTCAGCATTCCCTTATGCCAGAAGGCTGTAGTTCCGATGCCCAACGTATTGTCGCGATCTATACCCGGAAGATCCTGATGGATATTTTTGATAGAACTGCTTACCACGAGATTTGGCTTGCTGTAGGTATGCTTCAGCTCAGCCACGTAGGCAAGGCGCTCGCTGATGTCCTTGGTGTAGTATGGACGCCAAGCCCCCTCCATATCGCCTGCTGTAACGAAATCGCCAAAATCGGCATTGAAGATTCGGCGGCAGAATGTGCCCTGCAGGGTATGACCCGGTGCAAAGTTGTGATATATGCTCACCGTGTAGCTATGGTTGTGGGTACTATGCTTCCAGTTCTTTTCTGTGGCAATCTGCTTCGGACGGAAATTGATGGTGCGGAATCGGTCGCCCACCATGAAGCCCCATTTGCCGATGGTATAATCCAGCTGCGCATACAGATCCTGATAGTTGGAGTGGTTGGTGTAATCAGCCACACAGTTCTTCTCGATAGACAGTCCACCCTCGAAACCGGCTGTAAGCCAGAGATTCTCTGAAATCACCGGAGTGGCGTATTCCACCACCATAAACGGATAGGTGGCATGGTTGCGATAAGGTGCCGCACTGGCATCTGCCGCATTTCCGCCGTTGTCGCTGATGTTCTCGGCACCCAGGGTAAAGAGGATGCTCGCTCCCTTTTCGCCCAGCAGGCGGGTATAGTCTGCCTGGAGATGGTAGGCGCGCACATAGTCGGCTGGCGTACCGGTAATATGGTTTCGGGTGTAGGTCTGCATCGCATCCACTTCCAGCATGTCCTTCTCGGTAGGAGTCCAGAGGATGTTCATCTTGGCTCCCTCGTGCGAATAGTGATTGATGAGGCTTGAGCCATCACCGGCATAGGAACCCAGGTCGTTGTTGGATGTGCGCTGCATGTTGCCCTCTACATGGCTCAGGATGCGCAGCTTGTCCTGCTGGCTCAATACGCTCACGATGCCCTTTCCTCCGCCATAGGTGTCGCCGAAGAAACCTACTCTTCCGCTCACTCCGTTTTCACCCTTGCGCAGGGTGATGTCAATCACCTTTTTCAGACTGCTGCATCCCTTCATCACCTCAGAGTTCTGGCAAACCTTGATGCTCTCTATCTCCCTTGCCTTGAAATGATGGAGCAGGGTAGCGTAGTCGAGACCATATTCCTGGTTGTCGATGCGGATGACAAACTTGCCGTAGAGATTGGCGAAAGGATCACCGCCGATGATGTTGTTGCCGTCCATCGTAAGGACTTCTGGGCACATCATCAGCACATCGAGGAGCGATTCCTCGCCCGTGAGATCCATCTCAGATACGTGCATGATGTAGCGGTCGCCGATGTGTTCTATCGGTGCCGCCATTGTAGGATTAGTAAAGCCTCCGAGCGCCATAGCGAGCAGCAGGAGGCGGCTGGTTTTTATCATTTTATTTTTTCTCATACTTTCTTTTTAATGTTAAGTTGTAGCATTTAGGTTTTGTCCCATAGCCTGTCCCTACCCGAAAAGCAGGGTGATGAGCGGGATGGTGAGGATGCTGCCCAGCGTAGTGATGAATGTCATCTCTGTGATGAGCGCCGGGTTCCTGCCGTATTTCAGACAGAACATGGTGCCGAAGCTGGCTACAGGCATCGCAATCACCACGGTGTTGATATTATTCACCACGTCGCTCACACCGCATATCTTGAAGAAGAAGTAGAGGCTCAGCGGAACCACTACCAGGCGGAGCAGCGAGGCTACGTAAACCTTCGGACTGCCGATAATCTCCTTGAGGGGCAGCTTGGCCATGCTGCTTCCGATAATCATCAGGGCGGCAGGAACCGTTACGTTGCCCACCATCGTTACCGGACGGGCGATGACATCAGGCGTATGTACTCCCAGCGCCACCAGCAGGGCTGCCACGGCAGCCGCAATCAGAGCCGGACTCAGCAATACCTTCGGGTTAAACTGCTTCACGCTGTATTCGCCCTTGATGAGCATCACGCCAGCCGTGAAGATGAAAAACGTGTTCGGCATGTTGAGCAGGGCGGCGTAGAAGATAGCCTGGGGTCCGAAGATGCTCGAAACGATAGGATATCCGATGAATCCCACGTTGGCAAACATCAGGGCGAAACCGATCATTCCCTGGTCGTCATGGTTCTTGCTGATGAGCCGAGGCACCCCGAATCCGAACACCAGTAATAAGATGTACGTGAGGAAACCTACACCCAGAAGCGGAAGAATGAGCGTGCGGTCGGGCAGTTCATCTCCCATCACAGACGAGAGCACCAGCAGCGGGCAGGTGATATCTACCACGATGCTGGACAGCTTCTTGTCAAACTTGTCGCCCATATAGCCAAGCTTGCAGGCGACGTAACCTAAAACTACGATGATGAACAGAACCACCATCACTTCCAAATTCTCCATTATCCCGAAAATCTAATCTCTTTTATTTTGAATGTTAGACTCCACACGCCCTGAACCAACGGTCACCGGCCGAAGGGAAAGGTAAAGGGCAGAAGCTCCTAGCCCAGGGCAACACCCTGGGTATTTTTGGACGTAAGCCTGTCGCCCTGTAAGGGCAAAAGCTTTAATACCTAGTTTCTTAATCTATGAATCTTCTTGTAATATCTCCGTAGTTCTCGATGCGGCGGTCGCGCAGGAATGGCCACCAGCGGCGTACATCCTCGCTGTGCTTCAGGTCGATATCCACCACCAGGCTCTCTTCCTCATCATCGCTCGCACGATAGTGAAGCTCGCCCTGAGGGCCTGCCACGAAACTGCTGCCCCAGAACTGGATTCCGTCGGTCTGACCGCTTGGGTCAGCTTCGAATCCCACTCGGTTTACAGCCACTACCGGCAAACCGTTTGCCACGGCATGACCTCTCATCACGGTAGTCCACGCCTCACGCTGGCGCTGCTGCTCCTCCTCGGTATCGTAGGTGGCATAGCCGATGGCAGTAGGGTAGATCAGGATGTCTGCGCCCTGCAGCGCCATCAGACGGGCTGCTTCCGGATACCACTGGTCCCAGCACACCAGTACGCCGAGCTTGCCCACGGAAGTCTGTATCGGCTTGAATCCGAGGTCGCCAGGGGTGAAGTAGAACTTCTCGTAGTAGGCAGGATCATCCGGAATGTGCATCTTGCGATACTTTCCGGCTATGCTTCCGTCCTTCTCTATCACCACTGCCGTATTGTGATACAGCCCCGGAGCACGGCGCTCGAAGAGCGAAGTAACGATTACCACGCCCAGATCCTTCGCCAGCTTGCCGTAGAATTCGGTAGATGGACCGGGAATCGGTTCGGCAAGGTCGAAATTCTCTACATCTTCTACCTGGCAGAAGTAGAGCGTGTTGTGAAGTTCCTGCAATACAATGAGTTCTGCGCCACGCTTCGCCAGGTCGATGATGCCCTCAGCGAGTCGGGTCTTGTTATCGGCGATGTCCGCCGTAATGTGTAACTGTAATAATCCGAGTTTCATTTATGTCTGTGTCTTTTTTTCTAATGCTTTATTTGATAGCCCCCTCCGGCAGCTGCATGGTGAGGCAGTGGATGCTTCCGTGCTGGCGGATGATGGTGAGCGAATCTACTCCTATCACGTCTCTGTCTGGGAAGGCAAGCTGAATCTGTCGCTTCGCCTCCTCGTCCTTCTCAGGCTGGTTGTACGTAGGATAAATCACGGCACCGTTCAGAATCAGGAAGTTGGCATAGGTGGCAGGCAGTCTGTCGCCCTTGCTGTTCCTGTCTGTAGTCAGTCTGTCGCCCTCGTCATAGATGGCATCCGGCATCGGGAGTTTCAGCAGTCGGTAAGGGTATCCCTCGTAGGTGAAGAGCTTCTGCAGCTGCTTCTCCAGCGCCTGGAAGTCCTCATACTGCTCATCCTCCACATCATCACACCCTACATATAATAAGGTGTCGTGCGGAGCTACTCTCACGATGGTGTCGATATGTCCATCGGTATCATCACCCACCAGATTACCATGGTCGAGCCATACCACATTTCTTACATGGAAGAAATTCCTGAGCAGGCTGTCGATGTTCTCGCGTGTTAAAGGCTGGTTGCGGTGAGGCGCCAGCAGGCACTGCGATGTGGTGAAGAGCGTACCCTTGCCGTCGCTCTCTATGCTTCCGCCTTCGAGCACGAAGCCCTGGTGGTTTTCCAGCGCCGCATTGAAGGCTCCCTGATAGTAGAGCTGCAGATTGATGGCATTGTCCTTTTTCCAGTCGAATTTCTCGCCCCATCCGTTGAACTTGAAGTCGAGCAGATGGATAGGGATGACGTGCGAATTGTGTCTGCCGCGAGAAACCATGCTGATAGGTCCGTGGTCGCGCGCCCAGGTATCGTTGGTATCCATCTCGTAGAGGTGAACGCGGTCCATCTGTCCCTCCGACAGCTTTTCGGCGAGCATTCTCTGGGTGCTTTCCAGGATAGGTGTCACCACCAGCAGGTCTTCGTAGCGGGTGATGATGTCTGCGAGCTGCAGATACGTGTTGGTTATCTGTCTCAGATACGGCTTCCAGTCCGTTCCGCCGTGTGGCCACGTGAGCATGATGGCGCTCTGTGGTTCCCATTCTGCGGGAAGTGCGAAATCGCAAGGTAATATTGAGTGATGCATAAGCTTTTGTATTTTTAATGTTTTATGCGTGCAAATATACTAAAAAAATCGGCAACTTACATAATTTTTTGAAAATTTTTAGTGAAACGCTTGCTAATTTCGTGAGAAATGCGTAACTTTGCAGCCTAAATTATAAAATAAGACATATTAGGAGCGTGAAAATAAGAGAAGTAGTTGATGCCCTTGAACATTACGCGCCTCTGCCCTTGCAGGAAGGATATGATAATGCCGGTCTGCAAGTTGGATTGACAGAGGCGGTAGAAATGTCAGGGGCATTGTTGTGTCTTGACGTCACTGAGGCGGTGGTGGATGAGGCGGTCCAGAAGGGCTGCAATCTCATCGTAAGCCATCATCCGCTCATCTTCAGAAAGCTTTCCAGGATATCGGATGAGAACTATGTGCAGCGCACCGTTCGCAAGGCGATCAAGAATGATGTTACCATCGTCTCCATGCATACCAACATGGATGCAGCGGCAGGCGGAGTGAACTTCAAGATTGCCGAGAAGCTGGGCCTGAAGAACGTGCAGTTTTTCGGTGGCGAGAAGGAAGTGGATGGCGTGAAAGGCGGCAGCGGCGTAATAGGAGAGATCTCTGACGAGGATATCCTGAAGGCTGCCCAGGCTGGCAAGCTTTCGGATGAGGTGAAGGAGCATTTCGCCGAGGGTATCGCTGCCGATGACCTGGTATTGCTGCTCAGGGATCGTTTCGGAGTGGAGTGCGTGCAGTGCAACCAACTCTTGCGTCGCCCTATCCGCAAGGTGGCGCTCTGCGGCGGTTCGGGTTCATTCCTGCTGGGCGATGCCATTGCGGCAGGAGCCGATGCCTTCATCACGGGCGAGATGAGCTATCACGAGTATTTCGGTCATGAGCAGGAGATTCAGATCTGCGTCATCGGCCACTATCAGAGTGAGCAGTTTACCAGCGAAATCTTCCGCAGCATCATCCTCTCTCATTTCCCTGATGCGAAATGCTGCATCTCGGAGATTAACACCAATCCCATCATCTATTTATAAAATAAAAAATAAGGTTTAAAGATAAAATAAAGAAATTATGGCAAAGAAAGATCCTACAGATTTGACAGTTGAAGAGAAGTTGAAGGCTCTTTACCAGCTTCAGGTAACCTTGTCGGGCATCGACGAGAACCGTGAGTTGCGTGGTGAGCTTCCTCTCGAAGTTCAGGACTTGGAAGATGATATCGCCGGTCTCACCACTCGTATTGAGAACATCCAGCGCGAAATCGAGCAGTTCGACCATGCTGTTTACCAGAAGCAGAACGAGATTGCTGATGCACAGGCTAGCCTGGAGCGCTATCATGCGCAGCTCGATACCGTGAGCAACAACCGCGAGTATGATACCTTGAGCAAGGAAATCGAGTTCCAGGAGTTGGAAATCGAGCTTTGCAACAAGAAGATCCGCGAGGGCATGGCTAAGATGCGCGAGCGAGAGTTCGACCTCCACAAGGCTGAGGAGAAGAAGGCTGACCTGGAGCACGGACTGGTAGAGAAGCGTGCTGAGCTGGAAGACATCCTGGAGGAGACTCACGAGGAGGAGGAGCGCCTGAAGGAGAAGGCTCTCGAGCTTGAGAAGAAGATTGAGCCACGTCTGCTCGCCAGCTTCAAGCGTATCCGCAAGGGTGCCCGCAATGGTCTGGGTATCGTTTATGTGCAGCGTGATGCATGTGGTGGTTGCTTCAACAAGATTCCACCTCAGCGCCAGTTGGATATCAAGATGCACAAGAAGATCATCCCTTGTGAGTACTGCGGCCGTATCCTCATCGACCCAGAGTTGGCAGGTGTGAAGATCGAGACTCCGAATACAGATGAGAAGCCAAAGCGCAAGCGCATTTCCCGCCGCAAGAAGGCTGAGGATGCTGAATAAGGATTTGGAAAAGAGACAAAGCTTGTAAAGCGTATAAATGTAAAGGAAGCGGCAACCGGAAGATTCGGCTGCCGCTTTTTTTCATACGGTTATGCGATATCAGATGATGATAACCGAAAATCAGATGATGGTAATCCAGATGCCTTCTTCCTGATTCTCAGCCGCCTGGATGCGCTTCATCAGTCGGGTGAGCCAGATACGGGAGTTCACCACCATACCTTTCACTTTGTTCTCGCCCACCAGGATGCAGCCCTGGGTATCGTCGGGATAGTTGCCGGCATGGATACGGATACCCTCGAAACCGGGCACACCCTGCACATACGGCAGCCACTCCTTGAATCGGGGCGACTTGGTGATGAGCACACGATACGAGCCCTCGGGGATGGCAGTATGACCCGGAATCTTTCTTGCCACCTTGCCGCTCTGACGGCTGTACTTGGCATTCACTTCCTCGGGCTTCAGCGCTATCCCGTTCAGGTTGCGCCACGTAGGCTCCAGGGTGTCACAGAAGTAGCTGTCCTTAGACAACTTCTTCAAGTCGAAAGTATGTTCGAAACTGCGCTTGTCGCCGGCAGACTTGCCGGAAAGCACCTTGCGCTTCACATCACCATCAGCCAACAGATACAGTCGGCCGATGGTATAAGTATTCTTCTTCGCTATACGCTCTAAAACTATTTCCATATACAATAAAAATTTTTCGTTTACAATTTTAACTGAATTTTCGAAAGTAAACCCCACACGCCCTGAAAGGGCAGAAGCTCCTAGCCCAGGGCAGCGCCCTGGGTAATTATGGAAGCAAGGCTGCCGCCCTGTAAGGGCAAAAGCTTCAAGTACTAGGCAATTCTTAATAATGGGTCTTGAAATAAACTGAGTCACTGAGTTTCTGAGTCACTGAGTCACTTTCTTCTTTCTCGATATACCCGCGATGCAGCCAGTTTCTCAACATTTTGGCAGTACCCTTGGCATTCATGTCGTTTTCCAGACGCAGAGTCTCTACCTGCTGATAACTGAACTTGTCGGGCAGGAATGCCAGGATGCTCGCAGGTCCCTTCTTGCTTTCCTGATCTCCGTCACGCTCCGCCTTCTTGATGGCATCACCGAAGAAACGCATCTTGCAGTAGAGGTCGTAACGCTCGCTCCAGCGGATGAAATCCTCAATCTCCGGCTCCCACTGGTAACCGTTCGCCACATAGAGCACACACGCCTTCAGATAGCCGATTACGTTGGCACGGAAGCTCAGATTCTCATAGACTCTGTCCTGCGACAGACGGGAGAATTCCGCATTCTCATCCTTCAGTACCTCGGCAAGATGAAAAGCCTCCTTGCATTCCACCAATCCCGAAGCCATGCAGAGATTATCGATGTAAGGTTTCAGAGAATTTCTGAAATCCTCATCGTAGGTTCCATAGACGGGAATGTCCTCGCCGATATCTCTTTCGGGGATGGTACAGAAGTTGATTCGGGAAACCGGACCATCGGTCAGCACACGTTTGAAATACCTGATGCCTTTATGGATGGTGGTAGAAGCATTCCAGTTGAAGCGGATGGTGACACGCTCGGTGACACTTTGTGTTCCGACTCGCGTCTGTCCGTATAAATTACCTGGGTCGAAGGCGAGGCACATGATGCGGAACTGCTGAAAACCGCTACCTTTGAGTGCATCAAACTGGTCGATTTCGTTCAGCGAAGTATAAAGGAAATGTTCCTTGGCTTCAGCGGTACGCATCACGAAGGCTGGGTTGGTCATATCGGCATCAATCTCCTGGATAATCAGATTCTCAGGGCGTTTGCGCTTATCCTTGTTGGCACCCTTTCGCATCATCTCCTCTTTCCATTCCTTCTCACGCTTCAGGTTTTCGGCATCTCTTTTACGGATATCCTCCATGATGAAATCGATAGGTTTCTGTACACAACTTTTACCCGCACCAGTGCCTGCAAGCAGACAGGTCATTAGGGTAGCTTCGTGCTCCACGTTGTCGATATATCTGAATCTGGTTCTCCAGAGATGGGTAGCGAGCGAAGGAAAAATGGCGTGCGCCACAGCAGGCTGATAGATTTCCGGAGTCTTGGATATCAGCAGCTCCACCAGTTTCGGCAGCTTCTTCGGCATCGGAGGCGGAGCAGGATATTCCTCGTCTTCACTTTGAACTTTGAGATTTGAACTTTGAACTGTATGATTAGCATTGCCTGCCATTTGCCCCATAAAGTCCCCCGCCAGGCGTTCCGGGGATTTGCAATCCCCGGCAAGCGAGCTATAACCATTTTGTCCAGCAAGAAAGTCCCCCGTCAGGTGTTCCGGGGATTTGCAATCCCCGGCAAGCAAGCTATAACCATTTTGTCCAGCAAGAAAGTCCCCCGCCAGGCGTCCCGGGGATTTGTAATCCCCGGCAAGCAAGCTCTTAGCCGCCTGTTCCGCCAAGGCATTCACGCGAATCACATCCCTCGAAAAAGGCTTGGAGCTGTCCCCATATTTCGCATAGAAATCGTGAATCAGCTGATGGCAGTCATTCTCCTGATAATAGCTCGGCATTCTCTTCGCCACCACCTTCATCAGTTCCTCCTCACTCATCACACGAGAAGCGCCAGCACTCATAATGGCGAGCAGAGAGGAGTGTCTTGACCCGATGGTATCGATATTCATCCCCTTCAGTCCCGCAGATTCCTGGAAGAGGTCGAAGGCTATCAGATTCTTGGCATCAGCATTCTGAGAGCCTCCAGTATGGCTGATATAATCATCATCAGCACGATGGCTATTACCAGGTTGGGCAGGCTGAATAGCAGCGCCAGAAGAAACAGCAGAATGGCTGTCAGTGCCCTGAAATCGATTGTCTTGAACATCGTCATTACTTTGAACTTTGAGATTTGAACTTTGAACTTTATGATTACTATCATTAGGTACTTGCCCCTGAAAGTCCCCCGCCAGGCGTTCCGGGGATTTGCAATTAGGTACTTGTCCCTGAAAGTCTCCCGACAGGCGTTCCGGGGATTTGCAATCCCCGGCAAGCAAGCTATAGCGAGCCGTCCCCTTACCATCAATCGTTAAGCCACGCTTCAAGAATGCCTCTCTGCGGGCTTGAATCTCCTCATCCGGCAGCACCCCATACCACTCCTTCGAGCGGTAAATCTCGGAGTCCTTATCCGTGATAAAGATGATTCTCTCCGGCGTGATGCAGCTCTTATCGTAGGGAATCCCAGCCGCCTCGCAATACGCCTTCTGCGTCTCCTCTATCGTCATGCCCATCGGCATACGGATATCGATATGCAGCTTCTTTCTAGCCGAATATTCCAGATGCAGCAGCTTCCCCTTCCATATCGTGTTGCTGCAGTTCAGCTCACGAGCCTTCTCCAATGCAGCATCCACATACTCTACATCATCCACATCAATAGTCGTCTGAAAGAGGAAGCTTTCAGGCACCGCATCCTCACTAGAGCGGTGATTATTCCTGAACTTAGAATAATGAATGGCACGGATAGGCAGCTGTCTTTTCAGCCCCTCCTTCGCCTTCTTCACCGCCTTTTCATCACCAGCATCTACGCCGGGAATCGCCTTCTCCCCACGTATCTGCGCAATCACACCCTTCAGCCACGGCTGTGCTATCAGGGTGTCATAGACATACAGGGGCTGGGAAGAATTCAATCTTCCCATATTGCCCTTGCGTGCCGGATTCAGAGCCATTACTTGTACTGTTCCCATGCTATATTCTCCTTGAAATGTTTAGCTTTGCCCTTCATCTCCATCATCTCTTTGTAGAGATATTTCAGAATGTCCGACTTGCTCATCTCCTTCGGAAAAGAGAAGGAAGCGAACACACGCTGCGGCGAGGTACGGAGGGCGCCATGCGAGGTATGGATAATCTCCGTATATAGCTTCCCGCCCGACTGTGCGTAAGGCTTGAAGTCGAGCTTGTCGCCGCATTCGCCACCGCTGCAGATCATTCTGCCCGGAATCACCTTAGGCACCTCGCAGATGGTCTCCGCATCGTTCCAGGGAGCCTTGCGGATAGCTACGTTACCACACTCGTCAGTAATGATACTGGCATCTACCTTCTGGGCGTTCAAAAGCGCCTGTACAGCAGCCTCTGCGGCTGCAGAAAAACTTTTCTTGCTCATATATATTGAAGTTTTAGAAAGATATGTTGCTAATCAAAAATCTGGTCATTGATGGTCAGGATTCTGCCATTGAAGCGGACATCGATGGGGGTGACTTCTGAATTGTCCGACAGCAGGAAGACTCCAGAAGCACAGTAACAATGAACAAACATTTTGTTGTTCAAACTGTCCTTGATAAATCCCAGCAACCATTTGGCAATCAACTTATCACCACGTTTCTGCGGGTTCACCATATCGGTCACCATCACCTCATCGCAGAAGTTATAATCTACGGCAACGTTTTTCTTTCTTCTGTTAGAGGTCATCATTTCCAAATCAAGGAAGAAGGTTCTGAATTCTACTTCCTTCTTTGGCTCCATCACGATATGGAAGTTTCTCACTTCGCCCTCCGAATCAGCAACAATCTGATAGAGATCTTCGGGTGTCTTGTCAAATACTCGCTGCAAGTCGCTCATGCAGAAGAAGGTCTTGCCTCCTGCTGTCAGCACTCTCATTTTTCCATATTGAGGATGCTCGAAATAATAGGGTTTTATCACGTTCATTATTTGATATATTATAATCGTTGGGGCTGCGACCATCCGCTAAATTCCGTACCAGGAAATGGTACCGGTTTTCCATATACAGAAAAGCCCCGCAACCAGACTTTATCATCTGATTGCGGGGCAAAGGTACGGCGAAATTGCCGTTAAATTGACTAAAGTTTATGTACATTAGGAAGATTAGTTCTTCGCATCTTCCTATATATCAAACATTTACTACAACAAAATATTTCTGATTTTTTTTGCTTCATTAGGCCAAGACTTATAAGACTCATAGCAGGAAACTGATTTGCTCACAGCTACCTTTGCAGAACTCTCCATACTCTCAGCATTAGAAAATATAGCTCTAAACTCCATCCACAAGATTCGGTTGGAAGAAGGATGCTTGATATTCAAAAGGTCAGAAACGATATAGACCATGTAACCATATTCAGCCTGAGATACATCCCACACGTAAGAAGAGCCTTCAGTATGTGTATATCCATTTTCTGCTAACTTTTTGAAAATAGCTTTCGCTTTCTCCGTCTTGAATTTTGGGTCAACGCCCTGCGGATCCTGTGTTGTTGATGCGTGTGCAGTATCCTTCTTCAGGATATCGCCAAATAATGTGGCATTATCGCCAAATACAATTTGGCAATCAGCAAAAATGATCGGTGCGCCACTATTTTGGTACTTTGCTAATGCTTCTAATTCTTTAGTTATTTCCATTGGATGTTTCAATTTTAGATGGTTTGAGTGTATGTTTATTGAACCCTCAATTATTTAGCCGATAGGATAGAGTGCTTTTCGTGATGGGCGCAGGGGTGCAGTAAAAGCCGGCTACGCCCTAAGCTATAATGAATTTGCCATATTTGTCATTATTAATTGTCCACTCCGCTTATAGAAGTATTGTGGTGGTTAAAAATATAAGCCTGTTGCGCTGACAATTAATGAGGGCGTTAGCAAGGTCTGTTCGACTAGGGGGCTATCTCTTCCTATCGGCAAGCAGATAACCCAAATTTCGTTTAGTTACTTTCTGTTTCTGCTAATTATTTAAAGTTAATACTATAACCTAATGATTCATTTCTGTTTCGTAGGTATTCTTAATTATGTCAGGGTTGTACGTTATTCTCAAGTCCTCGCCCATATTATATAAGGTCAGGCAAGCATCAGCCTGGTATCCCAGGGCGCTCTTGTAGCTTTCTTCGTACTCTGATATTTTTTCTAGTTTTTCACGCTTAATCTTTTCATCGTTTATCCGATTCACTTTTGCACGATATTCGCCAAGATAATAAGCGATGGCAGATCTCATTTTATCAAGTGTATATTGAGCGACAGTCAAATCCTCCTGTTTCAGCTTGTCCAATGTCTTGTGATCAAGTTTAAAATCTATCTCCAAGCGATAAGCCACAATGATCTTATCAGCCACTAGGGAGTTAAGAAGCTTGCTCAGCCTCTTGATTCCTTCATGCCTTATGAAGTCGTTATGGTTAATATGTCCTTGAATAAGATCTGTCATATTGTTTTTTCAGACAAAGATAAAGAAAAGGATTAATTTATGCAATAGAGTTGGGAATCCTTATGATTCCCTAGTATTTAAGAAGTTTTAGCAATAGTTATACCTGGTTTAAAGTTAAATAAGGTGTTTTACAAAAAAAAAGAGGAAGTGAGCATTTTAGTGCTACACTTCCTCTCGCCCTGAAAGGATGGAAGTTCCCAGTCCCACACGCCCTGAAAGGGCAGAAGCTCCTAGCCCAGGGCATCGCCCTGGGTATGTTGTATGCAAGCCTGTCGCCCTGAAAGGGCAAAAGCTTTCAATTACTAGGCAAAAGCTTTACAATATCACGCAGCCCACCTAATCCCGGAATACGAAATTCTCATCATATTCCACATTATATAATTTCAAGAACGCTCTATATTCCTCTGCAAACGAATGCTTTGTGTGATGCTCTTTCTGATTGGCAATGTATTGTAATGTTTTATCCACAACTGATTGGCTGATGGAATAGGCGGCATAACCACCCTGCCATGCGAAAAAATGATAATACGCAGGGTCGAGATTCTTGATCCATCTGCTACTGTTTCGCTTAATCTCCTCCACTATCTGGGAAATCGTGACGTCTTTTGATAAAATGAACAAGACATGAACATGATCTCCTACGCCACCTGCCTTTATCTCGGCACATCCCGTAGTTTTAACAAGTTTGCCGATATAATTATGAAGTCGCTCCAAATCATTTTCACGGATTTTTGGGCTCGTGGTTTTGATGTGGAAAATCAAATGAATGTAAATTTTTGATAATGATTGTGCCATAATTGTAAAGCTTTTGCCCTTTCAGGGCGTTGGTTTATATTTCATTAATACACAGGGTGTTGCCCTGGGCTAACTTATATGATAGTATCGGCGAATCGGTACCGTTTGCAGCGATACGAACGGTACCGATTGCAGTAATAGCATGGTACCGATACAGCGCTATCGCCAGCTTATAACCCTCTATTATTTGATACAAAGAGAAAACGTCTTTATTGTAAAGCATATTTTTGCTTTAAACGCAAATAGTCGTTTCGGTCTATCAATGTATGTTTTCTACCCTTCTCAAAACATATACGTCTATGTTTTTCTTCGTCATAATAGCTATAACAAAAATCAACAAATGGACCGTGTTCCCCTTGAAAATTACACCAAATTATAGGACAGCTATAATTCAAATCCCCATCTTGGTCAATAATTACAATATTCGAGTAAGGGATTTTACCGATTTTAACAACGTTAAGTTCCATATGTTCGCCCTGATAATCAAGTTTCTCGAACTCCTTTTTATCCAACCATTGCCCATACGGATTTATAACGATAGTTTCAGAAGTCCAAGGAGCTACATACAATTGGATACCATCATTATATATATCATACAAGAAAAATTTAGCCCTAGTATCAGGCATTTCTTTATTATCACTTATAGGAGCAACAACTCTATCTTTTATCGAACGAATTATCACCTCAGAGTACATGAATTTTTCCGATGGGAATTCTAGAAAATGCTCCTCTGTCTCATTAGTTATACTTTCTATCTTTCGTAGTAGTTTTTCCTTAACTAATTGTTCTCCTTGCTTGGCATATTCCATTATTTTTCGAGCAAGCTCTTCTTGGCCTATACCTGAGCCAAAGTAGTTCTCCTTTATTGTTTTATACTTTTCTTGGTGTAATTTGGAAGTCAAAATTGATTCTCCCCATATTTCTGCCTTAGAGAATCCTTTTACCTTAGCGTAAGTTTTAAAATCTTCGTGGGCTTCTTTTCTTACCTCACAGGATGTTACCACCAATAAGCTTTGACCATCAGTACTTTTATTCCCTTCAATAATTTTATCAACAATCGCACGAAGTTGTGATTTCTTTAAATTATTATAGCGCTTACATTGGACAAAACATGTTAGACCACTATCTTTTTCTTTACAATAAATATCAACACCCTGATCAGCACCTTTTTTGCCATAGTGACGAATATCTTTATACATACCTGAAAAGTCAAGTATTTCTAAAACCATCATTTCAAACATAGATGGTTCCAAATCTTCAAAATGTAATCTTCGACTACTTTTTACTTGAAAATCATTCATCATACAATCAAAAATTTATATATTTAATATATATTATTCGTTCTCTTTTTATAAATAGCCTGTTCTTTGCAATGTCTAAAGAATTCTTCCTTAGTCTTACAAACACCCCGAAGAGCCCACTTAGGCATACCGAATCTAGCAGGATACTCCAACGATACCCAGTCGCCAACATCAAACTTTATACGGATAGGATACTCTTCGTCTTCTACCCGAATCAAATTTGCCTTAGACACCCTATAATAGCCCTTAATATGACTGCCAAATGTGATAGGAGCAATGTATCGGATTGTTTGAATATCCTTCGTTTCTTCTATACCCTTCTTGCCCATAACAATCGTGTTGGCATAACCATCAAGAACAGCATTCAAATCATCATTAACTTCTTTATCAATGGTCAAAATCATATATTCTGCATCCTTCGGCTCATCTGAGGTGTAGTACAGACCCTTTTGAGGAATACTCTCATCAAGTATCTCTATAGAAGCTCTTCCTATCAAAGATTCTATGAATTTAACCAACAAATCTCTATTCTCAGCATCCTTTGGACGAAGCGGAAAAGCACCAATATTAACCTCGTCTATTGTCTTGTAAAATTTTGAAACTTCGACATCGACCTTTTCTCCACCACCAGGAAACAAAATATAACCACCTATGACTTCTTTTTTAAGTTCTGCAGACGTATGGTCCTTATAATAAATGGCATCCCTATAGCGGTGCATCTGATTAATAGCATCCTCAGGTGGTGTATCAACACCATTCACTTTGCCGTCAATACGATATTTTGCATCAAAGAGATAAGTCATCTTCATATTTTTCTGAAGGTCATTCTTTGTAAGCTGCAAGACAATATCCGGCTTTTGAGCAACAGTTGGAACGACAAGATTCTCCATGCTGATAGAGTCATTTTCTTGATCAGTATGCTTGGGATTATAGACAAGTTCAGCAAGCTCCACCCCGTCTTTCTTAAACAAGATGCACGAATGTTCTCCCTTTTTAAGATTCCAGGTGAATAAACCGTTCATTTCACCTCGGTTGTGGTGATCCATATCCACATCGTCACCAAGAAGTTCCTTTACAATATGGCTAACCTCTATAAAACACCAAATTTCATAAAGTGTTGCTATATCTTTGGTTTGAAGACGATAGATGCCGTCGTACAAAGAATATGCACGACGAAGAAGGTTCCAGGTTCGATATACCTGACTATAACCGGTTGCTTTCTGCAACACCATACTTTCCTGATTCAAACCCTTATATCGCCCTATGGTTCGGAAAAAAGGATTTCTACCAAGATATTTCAACGTAGCTAGAACAGAATCCATTTCACTTTTAAAAGCATCTGATACCCCCTTAGTAGCTTCAATCCGTTTTTTCAATGACTCATATCTTGCAGTTATCTGCTGAAGAGCATACTTCAAAAAACGGTTTTCTTGCGTATCATTACTCTGTATTTGTCGTTCTACACGATAAAGGTGAGCTTGTTCTTTGCGATGTTCTGCCAATTCATTTTCAATAGAAGTTGGTATGTGAATTAGCTTATCTGCCCTGACATAGGTTTCAATACTATGCAGCCTATGACGAGGGCGCTCAATAATACTCTTGACTGCATTGATAAACTTTTTCTGTTCGCCTGCAAATATATTCCACCATATAAGTTCTGGCGTTTCCCCTTCTTCATCTGGAGTGAAACCATGAAAAGTTCGTCTCAGATAATCAAGAGACAACATGCGGTATTCTTTTTCTATATCTTCTACTATCTGTCTCCAGTGCTCATGATAGTTCAGTTTTGAACTCAATACTTCAAAGCCAAAAGAGAAATGGCGAATCTCTTTTCCAACAGTATAGTTGATAAGAATTTCACTTTTGCCAATATCGTTTTTATAATTTAGGAAACCAGCAAGTATTCCTCTTCTGAAGCTAAAATTCTCATTGTCGCTCTGAAGAGTGCTGCCAAAATCTGCGCCTGTTACATAATCTTCGAACTCAACCCATATTGGGTATTCTGCATTATCAAAGAATATAGCTGGCGCATCATCCCCAAGAGAAAAGGCGATTTTATGGCCTTCTTCATCCATTCTGACTACAGACAACACACCTTCAGACCACGAGTAAGAAGATGTCAGATTTTCAACATCTACATTACTCGCAGCCTTCTGCCAAATAGCATCGAACTTACTACATTCGATGCTCATTGTAAAATCTTGATGTTTAATCGTCAGAAGTTCCATATATTAGCTCCAAAAACTTGTATAACCCGATGAAAGACGTTTCTTCATTTCACTCAATTTTGCCAAAGAAATAGACTTGTGCGTATTTTCCGTCTGCTCTTTAGCGAAACTTTCATGACTTATAGCCTCTAAACTCCTTTTTATTGTATTTTCTAGCTCTGTAAGGAATTCAGCACTAACCTTTGTTTCATCGCCTTCTATTCGGGAAAGAATCTTCATATTAGTGATTTCATCCAATGCACGAGCTATAACAAAATCTAAAGATAACTCTTCTCCTGAATCATCCTTATTGTATGGGAGATTATTAACAATATAGAGTAAGAATTCATTTCTTGTACGATAGGCAACCTTGAAAGGTGTTCCTTCGAGTTTCTTATTAATATCTTGCAAATAGTTGATTACCAGATCACAAACATCTTTATTCGATTCGTAAACATCAACTCCTTCTACAGCATTTCCAACAAGATGTTCTGACGAGAGTTTACCGATTTGTTCGTAACGATGAGTTAAGCCACCATAAAGATCAACATCATTCATTTCTATTGTCATTGCTCGGTCTAGTACCTTACGGCTGAAAGAGAAGGTCGTTTCATCCATATTCACTGTTCCTATTACAATCAAGTTCTGAGGAATAGATATGCCCTTGTCGCGGAATTGTGCTCTCAATTTTTCATCATCAGTAAGCTCTGTGCAAAGGTTCCAATACCATGATTGAGCATTCTGCTTTAGTATAGGATCAGTTACAATTTTCCCTTCCTTATTAACTTTTCTTGACTCTATTACACTCAGATATTCTGCAAAATACTGCTCTACCGGGGCAAGATTCATCTCGTCCAAGCATAGGAAATAAGGAACGTCAGGTTCTCCCCAAGCTTTCGCTATAAACTTCAAAAAATCACCAACAACAAATGAAATTCCATTACCATCCTGATCTGCACCAATACGACTAACATAGCCTATCAATTCACTTGAATCATGCCAATTTGGTTTTACCTGAATCATTTCAAAGTTTCTTGGCTTTTGCGCCTCATACTCATTGGAATCAACATCCCAGCATGCACGTGCTAATTCACGCACAATGCGACTCTTGCCAGTACCTGAGATACCGGCAAGAAGCAGGAATGGTTTACTCTTAATAGCTGTTATATAATTTCGATAAGCCATATTTATACTTGTTGAGAAATCCAATCCCAATTCTTGAATTTTATCCTTAATCGTATCATAATAACAGATTTTACCTATTTCATGCTTTATCTGTGGAACCCAAACCAAGTGCTTGACATTACCTACTTTACATGCATAGAACTCTGTTGTATGTGCAAATATAGCCTCAAATGTAGAACGTGTATTGCCACTTCCGTCAAGAACACTATCAAATTTGAAAGGTTGGTTAGAATTAACCTTGGAGCACAGTTTCTCCAAGACATCTTTTGACATATTGGCACCCGTTTCTGAATTATCAGAGTTGATTCTAACTATTTCTAATTTTTGATCATCTCTGTTTACTCCTATAAGTTTGGCCTTGTTTTTACCACCACTAACATAATCATATAGATTATTTTTTGGTAGCTGGTCAACTAAATCTATAACATGTTCTATTGTCAGTTTCATAATTCTGGATTATGTTGATGAATGTAATCATAAATTGTATTTGCTATACCATATGCTGCAACATAGGGAACACCATTGCCTATTGTCTTGAAGGCATCTGTCAGCGAAATAGTTGGCGGCAAGACAAACTCCGGTGGGAGTGACTGAATAGCCAATGCCTCTGCAGCAGATATTCTTCTTGGAAGATAAGGATGCACATGAACCTCATTATTGCCATAAGCTGCTGTTGGTGAATATCTCCATCTATGAAGCCTTTTATAACATTTACGAGCAACATCCCCCTCATCTTTGGTCTGGAAACGATATATACCTGCTCTCGGCTGGAAATACATATCAGCATTAGGGTGGTGCATAACATCGTTCCGGTTCCACCAATACTGCACAGTCAGCTGCTCTATAATTCCTTCAGGCATATTTGTCATTATACCTTCATGGTAAGGTTCGACACCTGGCCATGGAAGTTTTTTAATATCCTCCAGGTTATACAGCTTATGATTATCCCAAGGAAAATCCATAAGCATGTTGTCTTGAACCGGCAAGTGCAGCCTATTAACTGCGCTCTGATGAAAACCTATCAAGATAATTCGGTCTCTATCTTGCGGAGCTCCATATTCCAAAGAATTAATCAGTCTTTCTGTCAAATAATATCCGTGATTTCTAAACTGCTGTTTGAGTTCTTCAAAAAATTCACGGTGTCTTGCTGTGCGATAAAGCCCTTTCACATTCTCGAACAAGAAGAAATCAGGCATAGCTTCACATATCAAACTAGCATACGTACCGGAAAGACGACCGTTATCACCATTTCTACCTCGATTTTTACCGGCAACAGAAAAGTCTGGACATGGTGGTCCTCCAATGAATCCGGTTAATTGATGAGCTTTTGATTCTTCAACCATTGCTTTCAGTGCCGCAAGTCGTTCCTGATGCTCTGCGTCGAGATATAAAGTAATATCTTCTACATGATGTCCGTAAATAGGCATTGGCAAATTCATGTTTTTGCGTGCATACTTATATACATCATTAAAGGCCTTGTGGAATTCATTGACGAATACCACATTAAAATGTCCCTGAGTTTCAAAGCCTAAATCAAGAAAGCCGGCTCCTGAGAAGAATGAGAATATATTCATTTTACGTTTCTTTTTGTACTAATTATACAACAATTAAGAATCCACATCTCTACAAGTACTGATCCGCAATGGTAATAACGTATGCATTCATTTTCTCTTACCCTAGATATAAATAAATGCGGCCAATACGTACTTCCTTATGAAAGAGCAACACGAATTTGACATCATTCCGAAAGTTCCAATCGAGAAGTTCATCTTTGCCCAGAAAACAAGATCCAAAACTGACTCCTATATCCATGACGTTGCATTTCTATTTTATTTTGAGAACAAAGGTACGGTTTTTATTTGAAACTCGCAAGAGTTTTCCGATAAAATTTTGAAAATGTTTTTAGCAGTACGCTAGTAAGCTTGATTCTTATCCCCAGCTTAAGGTGAAAGTTTAGTAAAATGGGATGCAATATTAATTTCCCCCAAGTTGGGGGACTTTTATATTTATCTAATATTGAGCAGCATAAACTGCCATCTAATACTCCTCTTTCATCAGAATTGAAAATCAAAGTCGCACTTCTCTACGTTGCGCAACTTCTCCAGCTGTTCAGCCTTATGAGCCTTCAGCCTCTTTACCCATTCCGCCAGCTTGACAGAAGAGCTCTTGATTACAATTGTTTCATTTACATATACCATAAGCCTATAGATTAAAATTCGAATATTTTTAAAGCTTTTGCCCTTACAGGGCGCAAGGGCGTATTTCGTTAATACCCAGGGTGTTGCCCTGGGCTAGGAGCTTCTGCCCTTTCAGGGCGTGTGGGGTATCGCGAATGAAACCTCAGGTCATGTGGGGCACGGCAAAAGAAGCTTCTGTGCGTGATATCTGTAATCTATTTCTCTCGTTTCAGCAGTAGAATTTCCTCAGCCGACAGCCCTGTTATTTCCATCACCGTGGCTGCATCCATACCATTCGCCAGCATCTTTCTGGCTATTTCAAGGCTACGCTGGGTCATGCCCCTCTCCATTCCTTCAGCCAATCCTTTCTCCATTCCTTCAGCCAGCCCTTTCTCCATGCCTTCAGCTAGCCCTTCTTCTTTTCCTTCTCGCTTGGCGGTATCAATCGAATTCTTGATATCACGATACGCCATCTTACTGGCTTCGTACTCTCGCTGCTCCTGCGGAGTAAAACTTGCAATCTCGGCTTCTTCGAAGAGGCGGTCGAAGACCTTGTCGCATAAGGCCTTAGGACGCTGGGTGAGCTTGTAGAGATTCTTCAGGGCATAGAGCCACTTGTCGTAGAGCGTTTCCAATTCGTCAAGCGACTTGTTGAACTTGGCGATTTCCACGTAGATAAACTCCAGCTTATCGTAGAATATCTTGTGCGTGGCAGTATCGCATAGCTGTACGTGATGTCGGATTTCCTCCTTATTGAAGGCATCCTCATTCATGTTGAAGTTGAGCAGGGCAATCGTGTAGATATGGTTGAGCTTGAAGTCCCATTCATTACCCTTGGGAGCCTGCTCACGGATAGGGAAGGTGGAATAGAACAGGGCACGGTCCTTGAAGTAGGTCTGGTATGCATTCTGCATTTCCACGATAAACTTCTCGCCGTTTTCTCCTTCACAATATACGTCGAAGATGGCCTTGCGGTCGGTATAGATATCGCCCACGTTCTCCGGATTCAGATACTTCACGTCCTTAACAACCTGTCTGCCATTAAACAAGCTGTTGAGGAAACAGATCAGCAAATCCTTGTTGGGAGCCGATCCGAAAATTCGCTTGAAACCGAAATCGGTCAACAAACTGATATATCTTTCTTCTACCTGCTTCATAATCCTTATGTTATTAATGTTTCTTTTATAGGAGCAAAGTTACGATTTTCTTTTGAAACCAACAAGAGTTTTCTCAAAAAAGTTTGGAAAAAGTTGGTGGGGCAATCTTTTGCTTCCGTCTATACCATTTGCTGGTATTTCTTATTTATTTACAAGAGATAGCAATCTGAAAGATTAAGGGAGGAGGATGATACCTGGCGGATATCCCCCAAAAAGTGACTCAGTGACTCAGTGACTCAGTGACTCAGTTTATTTCCGACCCCCTA
>DAWDAD010000007.1:0-72409 GCA_052356385.1 Prevotella sp. | reverse complement strand
CATTGATTACGTTGGTAATACCGCGGTTGTAACCTGCATCACTAGCTGTTTCTGCCACAGGGTTATCGGTAACATTATATGGAAGACCATACTTGTTGACACCTGGATTCAATGGAGACTTGTTCTTGATGTGTGAGAACACATTGTAATAGCTGCTAGATGTAGAAGTATATGGATGTGTATCCTCCTGGCGATATCCGTCGAGGGCAACATTTACCTGCAAGCCGATAGGCTTAATCTTGGTGTTCTCAGCGAGACGGAATGTGGTACGCTTCATCCAGTGATTATCGCTACGGTAAAGAGAGTTCTGGTCAATATGTCCCAAAGATACATAGAACTGGTTGGTCTCAGAACCGCCAGTCAAGCGTACGGTGTGCTTGGTCTGAGGAGCCCAATCTCTGAGTACGAGACTTCTCCAATCGGTATCACCAAAGTTCAATGGATCTGAGCCATCACGCATTTTCTGGATAGCCTCTGCTGTGAATACATCGTTCTTTGCACCATTCAAAAGGTCGTTGTTCTTGGCAATGTTGGCCCACTCTGCACGCTCGTAAGAGTGCATCTGCTTTGGCCAGTTGCTTGGCTGAGAGAAAGACATATTGAAGTCGTAATCGATGCTGATTCTACCTGCCTTACCGCTCTTGGTAACAACCTGTACGATACCGTTAGATGCACGGGAACCGTAAACAGCTGTAGCAGAAGCATCCTTCAGGATAGACATAGATTCAATATCGTCTGGAGAAAGGTTGCGGAAGTCAACGTCGCTGCGAACTACACCGTCGATGACGAACAGAGGAGTACCACCACCACGGATACTGATAGATGGAGTAGCGTTGACACCACCACCGTTTGCCTGTACGATCAAACCAGGAGAACGACCAGCCAAACCCTGTGCGATGTTGGTAACAGGGATGTTTGACATTTCTTCAGCCTTTACGGTTGATACGGAAGCAATCAGGTCGCGCTTCTTAGAGCTACCATAACCTACAACCACAACTTCGTCGAGGCCCTGAGTATCCTCAGAAAGAATCACATCGAGGTCTTTACCTGCCCACTTGATTTCACGAGTAATGTAACCAATATAGGTAATTTCAATAGCAGTACCCTTGTTTACACCAGAGAGGGTAAAATTGCCGTCCAAATCGGTAACAGCAGCATTCTTAGTACCTTTCACTGATACAGATGCACCAATAATAGGCTCACCGGCAGCATCCTTTACCACACCCTTACAAACAGCACCTTGCTGTGCAATCATAGTTGCACCCAATGTGTTTGAGGTAGAAATAGTACTCGCATTGGCGCCACCTACTATAATCGTAGATAGTAATAGGGTCATGCCAAACTGACTTTTTTTGCTCATAATTGTTTGGTTTTAATTGTTATATTATGTAGTTTTATAGAGATAATCAGATTCTTAATTATATAATTGTCTGACTAAGAGTATATATATTGATTCAATTAATGATTCTTATTGCTTAGCTTATTATATTTTAATAACTGGTTGCAAATTTACGATAAATTTTAATAAGTTGTCTAAAAAAAAGTTAATAAATGCAAATTGGGCGAAAAAGCATATAAAACTTGCTTTTTCGCCCTCTCTTTATCCTTTTTATATAATGTGGGGAAGTTAGAGCGCCGTTTCTACAAGGCAAAGAATGGCGAGTTCCCTCTCAATCCTCAGATGCAGGCAGACCTCCTGGAGATTTTCAAGGAAAGAGGTGCCGACCTCAGCCTGGGATTCGCCAGCTACGAGGAGCAGGATGTGCTGGTAGAGAAGTAAGCGCAGAGTAATAGAAATGACAAAGTTATCTCTTATTACAGTAATTACTTTCATTAACTGTGGGGTAACTGTGGGGTAACTGTGGGGTAACTACCACACTGTTCCTGTTGTATTTGAATACGACCCACACAAAATTACCATCAGTATTGAATGGCGTCCCGCCGGATTTGATCCCCCGCCCCCGCTAGGTGCTCGGCGGATTTGCAATCCGCCGTTAAAAAATGTCCTAACCTATTTAGGCTTTGCGGATTTGCAATCCGCAACAACCAGTTTGTGCTTTTTGGGGTTGTTGTTGGGGGATTGCAAATCCCCCGGTTTTAATAGGTCGAACCTTTTTTTACGGCGGATTTCAAATCCGCCGGGACGCCTGGCGGGAGACTTTCTTTTTTGATGCCTGGCGGGAAAAGTGCACTTTATACCTATAATAAAAAAGATAATAAAGATTAAAATGCAGACCATTATGCAACATTCTAATATAAAAACTGTATCTTTGCAAAATCTATCAGTATATTGGCTGCCTGATGGGGGCAATACGGTAGATGAAAGAATGTGGTGAATAATAACTAAAATGGTAAAATATGAAATCTATTAACTTGATTATCTTGTTTCTGATGGCTGTATTGCCGACCTATGCTCGTGGCAACCTGCACAATCTGCAGCAACAGCAAGAAAAGAAAAAGAAAGAGCATAAAGTAGAAATTTATGGTGACGTGAAAGATTCGTTTACCCAGGCCTATCTGAAGGCCTTTGTCACGGTGATGGACAAGGACAGCAACGTGATAGATACCATGACTACGGGTGGATGGGAAAAACACCTCTTTTATCATACTCAAGTCCCAGCACGTCCCGCTACTTATATCGTCAAGGCAGAGTGTGAAGGCTATGAGACGAACAGTATCAATCATACCATCAAATACATAGCACGCAATAAAAATTTCTCATTTCCTTCGCTTTTGCTCAAGAAGAAATTCAATCAGGATGTTGCCCTCGACGACGTGGTGGTGACAGGTACCAAGGTGAAGCTGGCTTACCGTGGCGACACGCTCGTCTTTAACGCCAGTGCATTCAATGTGCCTGATGGCTCCATGCTCGACGCTCTTATCAGACAGATGCCGGGAGCTGAAATGAAGAGTAACGGCGATATTTACGTAAACGGCAAGAAGATAGATTATCTGCTCCTTAACGGAAAAGACTTTTTCAAGGGAAAGAACCAGGTGATGCTCGACAATCTTCCTTACTATACCGTAAAGGAACTGAAGGTGTATGACCGTTCTTCTGAAAAAAGCCGACTCATGGGGAAGGAGATGGAGAAGAAAGACTATGTGATGGATGTGGCCCTGAAGCGTGAGTACTCCCGTGGATACATCGCCAACATGGAGGCTGCCGGGGGTAGCGAAGACCGCTATCTGGCTCGTCTCTTCGGACTCTACTACACTGACAATTCACGAATCTCTGTATTCGGCAACATGAATAACAAGAACGAAACACGAAAACCGGGAAGTCAGGGCGACTGGTCGCCTTCCAACAGTCCGCAGGGACAAAAGACTACCCGCCAAGTGGGAGTTGACTTTAATGCTTCATCGAAGAGTCAGATGATAAGAGAGCAGGGAAACGTTACGTTTGCTTGGGACAATACGCATGACTTGACCCACAGTTCGCAGGAGAATTTTGCCTCTACAGGCAATATCTTCGGTAGAAGTATCAGTGATTCGCGCAGCGACAACCATAGTTTCAACCTCTACAATAACTTCCAGGTGGATGGAAAGTTGGGAGTATGGTTGGATACCCGTATCGACTACTCCGACAGAAAGTCATCTTCGTCAAACCTCAGTGCTACCTATTCTGCCAATCCTGAAAGATGGGGCGATATCAGGCAGACCATCGATTCTACCTTTGCACAGAATGTTAGTGGCAGCCTGCACGACATCATCACCAACCGGTCGCTCTATCAATCACGCTCTAAAGTGCATGCATTCACAGGTAGTCAGACTGCTTCGGTATGGTATAAGTTGCCATGGGGTGATAGAATAGAACTGAATTTGAATGGAAGCTATGCCAGCTCTAAGCCAAACGAGTCTTTCAGCCTGAACCGCAATGAGTATTTCAAGACTGGCGAGAAGGACTTGCGTAACTATTACAACGACAGCAGGTCGAACAGCTATAATATAAGAAGCACCTTTAAGTATGGAATAGAAATTCCATATACTAAATGGACTGTGTTGGTTGGCCCAGATTTTGCGCAGACCTATCAATCGGTGAAGGGCTTGAAATACCGCCTGGATGAGCTTGGCGGTGACTGGATAGCCAATCCGGAACTGATGTTCGCCACGCTGCCTTCTAATATGGAGCAGCTTTCGGGGGTGATTGACGAGGATGTGAGTAGAAGCTATCAGACGATGAAAAAGAATACGGGTGGTGAACTTGTATTCCAAAGAAATGATAGATCTTCATACCTGGTTCTGTCGCTGAGCATTTCTGAAGAAAAGGAGCGACTTAATTACCATACATCGACTCTCGACACGATAGCCAGGAGAAGCCGTGTGGTATTCAGACCTACGTTCATGTACGGTTGTGATGACGATAAGAAGTCTATCAGCTTAACTTATTATATGCAGAGTCAGATGCCTGATTTCTTCAGCATCATGCCATACAGAGACAATTCGAATCCGCTGGCGGTGAGGGTGAACAATCCGGACCTGGAGAATTCGCTGTATCATCATTACGATGTAAACATCCGTTTCAACGGACTCAAGAATCAGCAGTATGTGGGATTCTTCGCTACGGGTAATTTCTATCACAATCTTGTGGGTACCCGCACTACTTATAATTCGCAGACGGGTGGCTACACCTATATGAGTGATAATATTGGTGGTGGCGGCAACTGGGATTTCTGGACAACGACATCTTATGGTGTGGCTCTTGACAAGACCCGTTTGTTCCGCCTGGATTATCGTCTGTGGTTTAACGGTTTGCGCCGCAAGGATTTTGATATAGCTTACGATGATAATTCTACTCAGCTTTGCTATGTACTCAGAACTGAGTTGGGTAACAGTTTGTACTTCAAGTATCAGAAAGACAAGTTGAGCATCAACTTGGGTGGAAAGCTGGAGTGGAAGCATGGTACGAGCGACCGCAGCAATTTCGAGAAATTGAATGCCTATGATTTTGAGTATGGTGGCAACATGACTTACACCTTGCCTCTGGGCATTTCGCTCTCTACCGACCTGAAGGAATATTGCAGGCGTGGTTACAGCGAGAAGTCGTTTAACACCAGTGATCTGGTATGGAATGCCTCGCTATCCCGCTCGTTCTGCAAAGGCAAGCTGACGCTGAAGGCAGAGGCTTTTGATATTCTTCAGAATCTGTCGAGCACCGTGTATGAGGTGGGCGGACAGGGCAAGACTGAGAAATGGAACAATACCCTGCCAAGCTATGCGATGCTGCATTTGATGTATAAATTCAGCAAGGCGCCGAAGAGTAAGAAGTAAGTGTGGGAGTTTTGAGATGGAGGGTGTGTCATTAGTCACAGCCAATACGCCCTGAAAGGGCAGAAGCTCCTAGCCCAGGGCAATCGCCCTGGGTTATTATGATGCAAACCTGTCGCCCTGTAAGGGCAAAAGCTTTCAAATACCTGACAATTTATAAAGCTTTTGCCCTTTCAGGGCGCTTTGTTGACTGCTATTATACCCAGGGCGATTGCCCTGGGCTAGGAGCTTCTGCCCTTTCAGGGCGTGTGGGGAAAAACGTTAGCGCAATTTATTTGCAGATAATCTGCGCTAATGGTGTGAAAAAAGCACGTTAGCGCAGATTATCCGTGAATAATCAGCGCTAACGGCCCCAAAAACATATGTTAGCGCAGATTATCTGTGCGAAACTTGAGTCTTTTTGAAAAGATAATAAAGCTTAAAATGCAGGCTATTATGCTATATTCTAACATGAAAACTGTATCTTTGCAAAATCTATCAGTATCTTTGCTGCCTGATGGGGCAAAACGGTAGGTAGATGAGAGAATGTGATGAATAATAACTAACTAACTGATAATAATATGAAATCTATTAATTTGATTATCTTGTTATTAATGGCTGTGTTGCCAAATTATGCTTACGGAAATCAGCTGCAACAGCAAAACAACCAAGAAAAGAAAAAGAAAGAGCATAAAGTAGAAGTCTATGGTGACGTGAAAGATTCGTTTACCCAGGCCTATCTGAAGGCTTTTGTCACGGTGATGGACAAGGACAGCAACGTGATAGATACCATGACTACGAGTGGATGGGGAAAACACCTCTTTTATCATACTCATGTGCCTGCACGTCCCGCTACTTATATCGTCAAGGCAGAGTGTGAAGGCTATGAGTCGAAGTGTATCAATCATACCATCAAATACATAGCACGCAATAAAAATTTCTCATTTCCTTCGCTTTTGCTCAAGAAGAAATTCAATCAGGATGTTGCCCTCGACGACGTGGTGGTGACAGGTACCAAGGTGAAGCTGGCTTACCGTGGCGACACGCTCGTCTTTAACGCCAGTGCATTCAATGTGCCTGATGGCTCCATGCTCGACGCTCTTATCAGACAGATGCCGGGAGCTGAAATGAAGAGTAACGGCGATATTTACGTAAACGGCAAGAAGATAGATTATCTGCTCCTTAACGGAAAAGACTTTTTCAAGGGAAAGAACCAGGTGATGCTCGACAATCTTCCTTACTATACCGTAAAGGAACTGAAGGTGTATGACCGTTCTTCTGAAAAAAGCCGACTCATGGGGAAGGAGATGGAGAAGAAAGACTATGTGATGGATGTGGCCCTGAAGCGTGAGTACTCCCGTGGATACATCGCCAACATGGAGGCTGCCGGGGGTAGCGAAGACCGCTATCTGGCTCGTCTCTTCGGACTCTACTACACTGACAATTCACGAATCTCTGTATTCGGCAACATGAATAACAAGAACGAAACACGAAAACCGGGAAGTCAGGGCGACTGGTCGCCTTCCAACAGTCCGCAGGGACAAAAGACTACCCGCCAAGTGGGAGTTGACTTTAATGCTTCATCGAAGAGTCAGATGATAAGAGAGCAGGGAAACGTTACGTTTGCTTGGGACAATACGCATGACTTGACCCACAGTTCGCAGGAGAATTTTGCCTCTACAGGCAATATCTTCGGTAGAAGTATCAGTGATTCGCGCAGCGACAACCATAGTTTCAACCTCTACAATAACTTCCAGGTGGATGGAAAGTTGGGAGTATGGTTGGATACCCGTATCGACTACTCCGACAGAAAGTCATCTTCGTCAAACCTCAGTGCTACCTATTCTGCCAATCCTGAAAGATGGGGCGATATCAGGCAGACCATCGATTCTACCTTTGCACAGAATGTTAGTGGCAGCCTGCACGACATCATCACCAACCGGTCGCTCTATCAATCACGCTCTAAAGTGCATGCATTCACAGGTAGTCAGACTGCTTCGGTATGGTATAAGTTGCCATGGGGTGATAGAATAGAACTGAATTTGAATGGAAGCTATGCCAGCTCTAAGCCAAACGAGTCTTTCAGCCTGAACCGCAATGAGTATTTCAAGACTGGCGAGAAGGACTTGCGTAACTATTACAACGACAGCAGGTCGAACAGCTATAATATAAGAAGCACCTTTAAGTATGGAATAGAAATTCCATATACTAAATGGACTGTGTTGGTTGGCCCAGATTTTGCGCAGACCTATCAATCGGTGAAGGGCTTGAAATACCGCCTGGATGAGCTTGGCGGTGACTGGATAGCCAATCCGGAACTGATGTTCGCCACGCTGCCTTCTAATATGGAGCAGCTTTCGGGGGTGATTGACGAGGATGTGAGTAGAAGCTATCAGACGATGAAAAAGAATACGGGTGGTGAACTTTTATTCCAAAGAAATGATAGATCTTCATACCTGTTTCTATCGCTGAGCATTTCTGAAGAAAAGGAGCGTCTCAATTACCACACATCGGCTCTCGACACGATAGCCAAAAGAAGACGTGTGGTATTCAAGCCTTCGCTTATGTACTATTGTTATGACGATAAGAAGTCTATCTACTTACATTATTATATGCAGAGCCAGACGCCTGATTTCTTCAGCATCATGCCATACAGAGACAATTCGAATCCGCTGGCGGTGAGGGTGAACAATCCGGACCTGGAGAATTCGCTGTATCATCATTACGATGTAAACATCCGTTTCAACGGACTCAAGAATCAGCAGTATGTGGGATTCTTCGCTACGGGTAATTTCTATCACAATCTTGTGGGTACCCGCACTACTTATAATTCGCAGACGGGTGGCTACACCTATATGAGTGATAATATTGGTGGTGGCGGCAACTGGGATTTCTGGACAACGACATCTTATGGTGTGGCTCTTGACAAGACCCGTTTGTTCCGCCTGGATTATCGTCTGTGGTTTAACGGTTTGCGCCGCAAGGATTTTGATATAGCTTACGATGATAATTCTACTCAGCTTTGCTATGTACTCAGAACTGAGTTGGGTAACAGTTTGTACTTCAAGTATCAGAAAGACAAGTTGAGCATCAACTTGGGTGGAAAGCTGGAGTGGAAGCATGGTACGAGCGACCGCAGCAATTTCGAGAAATTGAATGCCTATGATTTTGAGTATGGTGGCAACATGACTTACACCTTGCCTCTGGGCATTTCGCTCTCTACCGACCTGAAGGAATATTGCAGGCGTGGTTACAGCGAGAAGTCGTTTAACACCAGTGATCTGGTATGGAATGCCTCGCTATCCCGCTCGTTCTGCAAAGGCAAGCTGACGCTGAAGGCAGAGGCTTTTGATATTCTTCAGAATCTGTCGAGCACCGTGTATGAGGTGGGCGGACAGGGCAAGACCGAGAAATGGAACAACACCCTGCCAAGCTATGCGATGGTGCATTTGATGTATAAATTCAGCAAGGCGCCGAAGAGTAAGAAGTAATTGTGGGAGTTTTGAGGTGGGGTGTGGCATGAGCCACACCCTTTCCTTTTAGGGTTATCTTTTAAATAAACAAATCATCCATCGTAATCTGTTTCTGTACGATGTCGCTATGTTTGTTCTGCTTCAATCCGAAAGAAGTAATCAATGTGAGGAGAAGCGATTTGGAAGTCTTCGTCTCTTCAGTGAAGATACGAAGTTTCTCCTGCAATTTCTCCTCATATTCCTTGCTGATTTCGAATTCGCTCTTGTAGAATTTCATCTCACAGATGTTGATGGTTTCATCTTTCCGGTCTATCAGCAAGTCTATTTGAGTTCCCTTTTCTGTGTTGCTGCTTCGCCATGAGCAAACCAAGGTCTGTACTCCCGAAATTCCCAGGGCATGCTTGATTTTGTCTATATGGTTTAGACAAAGCATCTCAAACGACAGTCCTGCCCAAGTATGGTATAGCTGACTGTTCTGGGAGGATGACCAGAAACTGGAATCCTGATACTTGTTATGTCTGATGAACCGGAAGTAGAAGAGCGTATAGAAATCTACTAACTGAAATAAGGTGTTTCGCTTTTGGCGAATGTCGGAAGTCATCTTGTTGGTAGTGCTGAATGGTTCATACAGACGGATGAATCCGCATTGTTCCAATTCTTCCAGTACTGTAGAGAAGGCTCCGTTATCTTTTCCTCCCGATGCTTTGACCAGTTCCTGTCGGGTCATACCCATTCCTTTGGTAGCAAGGGCAGTAACCACGGCGATATGGTCGGCTGATTTCTTAAACAAAGCTCTGTATAAGTCGTTGAATTCATCTTTCAGTTCTGCATTGTCTGCGAAAAACAGCTGGTCGATGTTCTGTGCCAGACTTTTCGATTTATCCATCATTGACAGATAATAAGGTATTCCACCCATAACCATATAGCATTCTGCTATCTGTTTTCGGCTGTAGCCGAAGTGGTAAGCCTTGAAGTATTCTTCGCATTCGTGCAGAGTGAATGGTTTTACGATCAGATGATGGGTCAGTCGGTTGTGCAAGCCACCACGGTTGCGAATCAGGTTGTTGATCATCCAGGATGTGGCTGATCCGCAAACGATGAGTTTGATGTCGTTGCGCAGTACAGCCCAACTGTTCCAGAAGTTTTCCAGTGCTGGTATGAATCCCGATTTGGCGGTATCCATCCATGGCAATTCATCGATGAATATTACTTTCTTGCCTTCCGGAAGTGTTTCTATGTATTGTGATAGGGCATAGAATGCCAGCAGCCAGCTCTTGAATGTCTGCAGAGTGGTGGAGTGGGTATATTTTTGCAGGGCAATGCTGAAGTTGACAAGCTGTTCGCCTTTGGCAACTCCGTTCATTCCTGTCATGAAGAAGGCAAAATGATCCTCTACGGCTTTTCTGATGAGAAAAGTCTTGCCTACACGTCGTCTTCCATAGACGGCGATAAACTCTGATTTATCGGAGTTTATATATTCATTGAGCAGTTTGAGTTCTGCTTCTCTTCCTATTAGTCTCTGTTCCATATCTTTCGTTATTTTCTGCGCAAAGATAATGCAAGCGAGCGCAATGAAAGCTTGCTTTCAAATTGCCGAGTGCAGCTTATCTTCTGCAAAGATATAAAAAAATCCCCATTAGCGCAAATTATTCGTGGATAATCTGCGCTAATGGTATGAAAAAAGTATGTTAGCGCAAATTATCTGTGCGAAACTTGCCCCAAGGAAGCTACAGGATGTCCAGCAGCTGTGCAAAGCGGGAGATGCGGCGGAGGTTGGGATGTTCAAACTCCTCTATCTTTTCGTGCGCCCAGGTAGTATGGAAAGGGATATGGACGGCAGAGGCTCCGATTTTCAATGCCGGCGCAATATCGCTCTTAAAGCTGTTGCCCACCATAAGAAGCTCTTCGGGCTTCACTTCCATCTCCCGGCAAAGACGACGGTAAGCCTCGGGCTTCTTATCGCTCACGATACTTACCACATCAAAATAGCGCTGCAGCCCCGAACGCCACAACTTATTCTCCTGGTCCATCAGTTCTCCCTTGGTAAAGACAGCCAGCCTGTATCTTCTTTCACCGGAAGAACCATCCTCCTGCCCGGTTCTCATTTCACGGATGCGGGCAAGAGTAGCCTCAACACCCTCCAGCGGTTTGGCATCAAGATGCAGGAGACTCTTGCCAAGATCCAGAATCTGAGCAATGACATTCGCCTCCACCTTACCATGACTCACTTTGATGGCATTTTCTACCAGCGAAAGGGTGAAAGCCTTGCAGCCATATCCCAAGTCTGCCATATTCCGGCTCTCAGTTTCAAAGAGGGCTGCAGAAATCTCCTTCTCCTTGCCATAAGCAGAAAGAAGCTCGCAATATTCATGCTCTACATCCTCAAAGTAATTCTGCAATGCCCAGAGCGTATCGTCGGCATCGAAGGCTATCGCCCTGATATCTTTCAGTTTTTCCATTCTATGATTTCTTATACATTATTATATACTACTTTGCCATAAAAACGAGTGCAAAGATAATGCTTTCTTTCTAAAAAATCGAAGAAAAAATGTTTTTAACAGGATTGTAACACCTGTTTAAATCACCTGTAACATCCCTTACGTACCTTTGCAACCGAAAACGAGGGGAAAAAATAAACAATAAACATTAATATATAATGAGTACGATTTATCTTTGTATCGTGATCTTCCTGCTCTGTCTGGCAGTGTTTGATCTCTTCGTGGGAGTCAGCAACGATGCTGTCAACTTCCTGCAATCTGCCATCGGAGCTAAGGTGGCTAAGTTTCGCACGGTGCTGATCATCGCTTCCTGCGGTGTGGTACTGGGTGCCATCATGTCATCGGGAATGATGGATATCGCCCGACACGGTATCATGAGTCCAGATCACTTTACCTTCGAGGAAGTGATGACGCTCTTTCTAGCCGTGATGGTGACGGATGTGATCATCCTGGATGTGTTCAATACGCTGGGTATGCCAACCTCAACCACAGTTTCGCTGGTGTTCGAGCTCCTGGGAGGTGCCTTCATCCTCGCAACCCTGAAGATGTATGGTGACGACAGTCTGAACTACGGCGTCTTGCTGAACAGTAACAAGGCATTGGAGGTAATCATGGGTATCTTCTCATCCGTCATCATCGCCTTCGTATTCGGTGCTTTCGTGATGTGGCTTTCCCGTATCATCTTCACCTTCAATTACCGCAAGCATTCACGCTACAGCATCGCCATCTTCGGCGGTATCGCCTTCACAGCCCTCTCTTACTTCATCTTCATGAAAGGATTGGGTAAGAGTCCTTATCTGCCTGCAGAATGGCGTGATTATATCGACCAGAACCTCGGCTTGCTGCTCTGCATTACCTTCGTGGGTTCAGCCATCATGATGGAGTTCCTGCATCTCTGTCGCATCAACATCTTCAAGTTTACCGTATTGATGGGTACTTTCGCTCTGGCGATGGCTTTCGCCGGCAACGACCTGGTGAACTTCATCGGTGTGCCTCTCGCAGGTCTTTCCTCTTATCAGGACTATATGGCAAATGCCAACGGTGCTACTCCAGACCAGTTTATGATGACTTCTCTGATGGATAGCGCCAAGACTACTCCAGTTTATCTTCTCGCTGCCGGTGCCGTGATGATCATCGCCATGGCAACTTCCAAGAAGGCTCAGAACGTAATCAAGACTTCAGTCGATTTGAGCCGTCAGGACGAGGGTGACGAGATGTTCGGAAGCTCTTCTGCAGCCCGCGTGATTGTACGCAACTGCCAGGCTACAGATTCATGGTTGAAGCAGTTTATGCCAAAGGCTCTGATGAACTGGATCAACAGCCGTTTCGACAAGAACAATGTAGAGCTGGAAGAGAGCGCAGCCTTCGACGTGGTTCGTGCAGCCGTAAACCTGGTATTGGCAAGTATGCTCATCACCATCGGTACCAACCTGAAGTTGCCACTCTCTACCACCTACGTTACCTTTATGGTGGCTATGGGTTCTTCACTTGCCGATAGAGCTTGGAGCCGTGAGAGTGCCGTGTTCCGTGTAACCGGTGTATTGAGTGTGATTGGTGGATGGTTCATCACAGCCGGTGTAGCTTTCGCAGCCTGTGCCATTGTCTGCCTCATCATGCACTTCGGCGGTGTAGGAATCCAGAGCTGCTTCATGGCATTGGTTATCTTCCTGCTCATCCGCAGCAACATCCAGTATAACAAGAAGGCAAAGGAAGAGAGCAAGGGAAGCACCTTCCAGTTGATGATGCGCTCACACGATCCTGAGATTGTATGGGATCTGCTTCGTCGCCAGGTATCCCGCACCCAGAGCTTTGTCTGCCACTTTGCACTCAACGAGTTCAACCAAATTATGGATGGTCTTGCCAACGAGAATCCTAAGTATCTCCGTCATGCCAACAAGGACTTGAAGAAGGAGCAGGATATGCTGAAAAAGTACCGTCGCCAGGAGATGCTCGGTTTGAAGAAATCGCCTATCGAGATTGCCATCGAGCGCAACACCTGGTTCCATCTGGGAGCCAACAGCAACCAGCAGTTCATCTACTCTCTGCGCCGTATGCTCGACCCAATCAAAGAGCACGTGGACAACAACTTCAATCCACTCCCTGCAGAATACACCAAGGAGTTTGCTCCTGTACGCCAGAAGATCAACGACCTGATGCGTATGAGCTGCGAGCAGATTGAGACCAGCCGCTACGAGAACTACCACGAGATTCTCGCCGAGGCAGATGCCTGCAAGGATGAGCTCAGCGTACTTCGCAAGAAGCATATCGACCGCATCCAGCATCTTTCAGATAATTCTCTGATGCAGATTTCGCTGGTTTACCTGAATGTACTTCAGGAGAGCCAGGAGTTCCTGAGCGTGATGAGACACCAGCTCAGAGCTGCCAAGAAGTTTATGGAGAAATAAATGATAAAAGGCCCGGCATTCGCGACAGAATGTCGGGCTTTTTGGGGCGTTTTTTGGGGGTTTATTTGCATTTCTTCAGATTTACTGCCGAAATGACAGAAGTTTGCACTTTGGTACGGGGATTGCTAGATGAGGGAGTGTAAGCGGATCAGTAATTCGCTACACAACATAAATAATAACGAATAATAATAAATAAAAATAGAATCGGAGGTTAAGATTATGATGTACAGAAATTCTTGGATACCAGAGGTATTTAACGGACTCTTCAACGAGGGTAATATGCAGAAGGCTAATACTACAGCCCCAGCTATCAACGTCAAGGAGTCTTTGACAAAATATACAGTAGAACTTGCAGCTCCAGGAATGCGCAAGGACGACTTTGAGGTAAACCTCAATGAGAATGGCGATCTCCACATCAAGATGGAGAACAAGCATCAGCCAGAGCAGGAGGAGCACGTTTATCTGCGTCGCGAGTTCTCATACGCTAAGTTTGAGCAGACCCTGATTCTCCCAGACGATGTCAACAAGGAGAAGATTTCTGCCAGCGTAGCTGACGGTGTGCTCACCATCCAGTTGCCTAAGATGCAGCAGGAAGAGCAGAAGATTGCACGCCAGATTTCAATAGGATAAGTGTTTTTGGTTAGTTTTTCATAAGCAGATTGTTTAGTTTAGGTTTTGGTTGAATAGATTGTTTAGTTTAGGTTAGATTGTTTAGTTAGGTTTAATTGTTAGATAAGTTAGGTTTAGTTAATACATATCGCCCTAAGTGCTAGTGATAGTACTTGGGGCTTTTTTTATGCAAAAAAACGGGTAAAGATTTGGCAGTTAGAGAGAAATGTTGTAATTTTGCAGCCCGAAATAAAAAGTTAGTATAATCCGAGTGCTTGGTAAACCTCGTAAAAAACAAGAAAATGGAAAAGAAAACAACTCAAGTGAGTGTGCTGTTCATGCTTTTCAGCATCCTCTTCTGCGTTTGTCTCATTGCGGCAAACGTGCTCGAAACAAAGCAAATTGCAGTAGGCCCGATTTCTTTGACCGGCGGTCTGATCGTGTTCCCGGTAAGTTACATCATCAACGATGTAGTATGCGAAGTATGGGGCTATCAGAAAGCCCGCCTTCTCATCTGGACCGGCTTCGCCATGAACTTCTTCTTCGTAACCCTGGGTGCCATCTGCGACTGGATTCCTGCCGCTCCTTACTGGACCAACGATGCCGGATTTCATGCCATCTTCGGTCTGGCTCCCCGCATTGCAGCTGCCTCTTTCGTGGCATTCATCGTAGGTTCCTTTGCCAACGCCTACGTAATGAGCGTGATGAAGATTCGAGATGGCGGCAAGCATTTCTCAGCCCGTGCCATCTGGAGTACGGTAGCTGGCGAAAGTTGCGACAGCCTTATCTTCTTCCCTCTTGCCCTGGGCGGAATCGTCCCAACCTCAGAATTGCCTTGGCTGATGCTCTGGCAGGTGGTACTGAAGACCGTGTATGAAATCATCGTGCTGCCTATCACCATCCGTGTGGTCAATGCGATTAAGAAACACGAGGGCGAGGATGTGTATGACAACAACATCTCCTACAACATCTTCAAGTTAGGATCGATTTAATGCTTTCAGAAAGAGATTGCCCCAAAAACAAACACGAAACATTAGAATTAAACAATAGAATAGAACTATGGATAGAAAAGAAGATGGGTTGAAGGCACTGGGTGCCAAGACCCAATATAGAATGGATTATGCGCCAGAGGTATTGGAGACCTTCGTGAACAAGCACCCTGGCAATGATTACTGGGTACGTTTCAACTGCCCTGAGTTTACATCCCTCTGCCCTATCACGGGTCAGCCTGACTTTGCTGAGATTCGCATCAGCTATATTCCTGACGTGAAGATGGTAGAGAGCAAGAGCCTGAAGCTCTATCTCTTCAGTTTCCGCAACCACGGTGATTTTCACGAGGACTGCGTGAACATCATCATGAAGGACCTCATCAAGCTGATGGATCCAAAGTATATTGAAGTAACAGGTATCTTTACTCCTCGCGGCGGCATCAGCATCTGGCCTTACGCCAACTATGGCAAGCCAGGAACCAAGTATGAGAAGCTCGCAGAACAGAGATTCGCTACTCACGAATAAAAAACGAAATAAAAAAACTCGGAAGATATAGAAATGTATCTTCCGAGTTTTTTAATTATGGGAACTGAGGATAATCCTCGAAGCGAGGCTTGCGCTTCTCCAGGAATGCCTTGCCGCCTTCCTGTGCCTCATCCATGGTATAATAGAGCATGGTGGCATCGCCAGCCAACTCTTGGATACCAGCCTGACCATCCAACTCGGCATTCAATCCAGCCTTGATCATACGGAGAGCCAGAGGAGAACGCTCCATCATGATTTCAGCCCACTCTACACAAGTATCCTCCAACTGATCAAGAGGAACCACCTTGTTCACCATTCCCATCTCCTCTGCCTCTTTTGCTGAATACTGCTTGCAGAGGAACCAGATTTCACGAGCCTTCTTCTGACCTACCATTCTTGCCAGATATGAAGAACCGAAACCGGCATCAAAGCTTCCCACCTTAGGACCGGTCTGTCCGAAGATGGCATTCTCTGATGCGATGGTCAGGTCGCACATCACATGGAGCACATGACCGCCACCGATGGCATAGCCATTCACCATGGCGATAACAGGCTTAGGCAAGCGGCGAATCTGCATCTGCACATCGAGCACGTTGAGACGAGGCACACCATCGTTGCCTACATATCCACCCCTGCCCTTCACATGCATATCACCACCGGCACAGAAAGCCTTGTCGCCAGCACCCGTCAGGATAACCACACGGATATCCAGACAGTCACGACAGTAATTGAAAGCCTGCGCCATCTCCCAGGTGGTCAATGGGGTGAAGGCATTGCGATAACGCTCACGATTGATGGTAATCTTAGCAATGTGATTATACTCCTCGAAGATGATTTCCTTGAAATCAAAACCTTCTATCTTTTTCCATTCTCTCATATTTGAAAACTATTATAATATTTTTCTATTACCTGATTATCAGTTTCTATATCCGTTAGCACCTCCAGAAGCATCGGTCTGTCAGACTCGGTATGGATGAGCCAGTCGATGCCCTCGTGTAGCGAACTCATGTCATCGGCATTCTGATAGGCTACATTCTGTGCCTGGCAGATGTGATAAGCCGAGGTACAATGCTCAGCCATCACCAGTTTCTCGCGCGCAGCACTCTCCTTCAATCCCTTGAACTTGGCAAAGATGGCTCCGCCGCCATTGTTCAGCAACAAGATGCGAAGGCTACCATTGAGATTCTGATTCCAGAGAGCATTCTGATCGTAGAAGAAACTCAGGTCGCCCAATACGCAGAATACTTTCTGCTGGCTCTTGGCATCCGGATGATGATACTCCGAAAGATAGATAGACAAGCCTGCTGCCGTAGATAGCGACCCCTCAATACCATTTACACCCCGATTGCAATGCACATACTGGCGGGCATAGATGCAAGCCAGACGAATAGCCATGCTATTGCCATAAAAAAGACGGCACTCACGAGTATCATCCAGTGAATGAGCCAGATATTCCGCCTGGAAAGCCTTCACAGCTGCCATACTGCTGAAGGACGGTTCATAATCGAAAGCATGACGTTTAGCCGCCCACAGTGCTTTCTCCCAACGTTCCTTATACGCATCCACATCATCCTGATAAACCTGATCGTAAGAAGTCATGGCATCTGCCAACTGTGTGGTATCACATGGGAAGATGCGGTCAATACGCATAAAGGTATCGATGTAATCACCATCGGTGCTTGCCCGCCATACCTTTGCTCCCTTCTTTACGGCAAGGCGAAGAAACTGTTTCAGACGCTTGCTCACCAAAGTGCCTCCTACATAGAGAATAAAATCGGGCATATAATCCTCGTCATCCCCCAACTTATTCAGCACTTCATCGAAATTGGTAACCAGGAGGCCGCTGGAGAATTCCCGGCATGCAGGATCTTCACTAGATGTGCCCAGAGCCGTCGGTTCGATAAGCGTGACTGCCCATGAATCTATCTGCTTGATGCCGTAAAGCTGACTACATGGGTAATCCTGCCCTACCACAATCATCGGTTTCCTGGCATTCAGGAAATCAAGCATATCACCATAATGGAAACTGCCGCCAAAGAGATTGGTCTTCACGTAATCCACCCAATGAGTTTTCGGAAGCTTATCTACCGTAAACTGATAAAGCGGTTCAGAAAGCTGGATATTGATGTGTACCGGACCTATCTTGCGATGCACGCAATCGATAACCGCTTCGTGCACCAACCGTTCGCAATACCATGCCTGCTCCTCATTGGATATAATCGGAAGATTCACACTCCTGTTGACCATCGTCCCAAAGACATTGGCTTGTGGCAGGGTCTGTCCATCCTGCTGTCCGATCCAAGTTTCAGGTCTATCAGCCGAAATCACGATGACAGGCAGTTTCTGATAAAAAGCCTCGCAGACTGCCGGATAGAGATTGAGCAATGCTGAACCAGAAGTAACGCAAACTGCTACAGGATCGGGACATGGTGACGGATTACCCAAGGCAATGCCCATAGCCACAAATCCTGCACTGCGTTCATCGGTGACAGGATAGCAGGTAATGCCTTCCATCTCATTAAAATTATGCACGATAGGCGCATTACGACTTCCTGGGCAAACCACCACTCTTCTCACACCATGAGATGCGAGAACACCCGTCAGAATGTTGACATTATCGATATTACTAAACACGAGAACTTACTTATAATTAAGATTTTATAATTAATCAAAGAAAAACACGTCTGATGAACTGACCATCTCAGCTAAAGCAATACCCGTCTGATGGTCTGCATCTTAGCTTCAGTCTCTTTCCATTCCTTTTCCATCTCGCTCTCCTTGAGCAATCCGCCACCAGCATAGAGTTCACAGGCTCCATCCGGCAGGATGTTCATGCAGCGAAGGGAAACGAAGAGATGGGTCTTGCCTTGCGGAGAGACAGGTCCCACAAAACCACTATAGTATTTGCGGGGCTGGTGCTCATGCTGCAGGATAAACCGGCGGGCTTCCTCCTTCGGGATACCACAGACTGCAGGCGTAGGATAGAGTGCATCTATCACATCTCCCAACCTACCTTCATCCCGCAGACGGAAACTGATATCCGTACGAAGATGATAGAGATTTGCCGCCATCGTGGTATAAGGTCCCTTGAGCTGATAATCGTCAGCAAAAGCCTTGATGCAATCTTCGATATAATCCGTGACATACTGTTGCTCCTCCTGATTCTTATGCGACCATTCCACGCCCTCCACCGGATAATCGGCAACAGTGCGGGACGGTTCCGCCTTCTGGGTACCCGCCAGCGACATCGTACTCATATTCCCCAGTTCTCCCTTGAGCAGAATCTCAGGAGTAGCCATCAGCCACATTCCCGACTGCGGGGTATAAACCAGGGAGACGAAGAGACGGGGATACATCCGGCACGCCTTCATGAAGAGACTTTCGAAATTCTTATCAGCAGTTCGCACAGTTGCCTTTCTTGCCAACACAATCTTTCTGAAAGTACCTTTCTCCAATTCCTGATGAAAACATTCAAAATCTTCGGCATAGGCATCACGATCAGAAGCGTTTTCTGCCTGAGTAGAATCAGATGTTGAAATCACTTTTGCGTCAGAGATGGGCAAAAGCTTGCTTTCATCCGGATGAATGAGCAGCACAGGGCAATCGCCGGACGGCGAGAAAGGAGCTATCACAAAGCCCTCCTTGCCATTCAGTTCTGCCACCGAGTAGAGCACTTCCGGCTCACCCTCATGCTGCGCCACATAATGAGCATGATGCAGATAAGGCAAACGATAATATGCAAATGCTGTCATGCCTTATTCTTCTGTCTTTTTAGATTCCTGCATCTTAGCATCTTTCTTCTTAGGAGTAAACACATAGTTGGTTACCTGTACGGTGCAGATCAATTCATCAGCAGTGTTTTTGATTGCAACTTCCCAAGTATGCAGGGTTCTGCCTTTGTGAACCAGCTTGGCGTATGCAGTAACCGTATCGCCTTCACTAACAGCCAGTACATGAGTGCCACTCACATTGATACCCACAGCTATCTGACCAGGGCACAGAGCCAAGGATCCGATACCAGCAACATTCTCTGCCAATGCCAAAGAAGCACCACCACTCAGAAATCCGAATGGCTGGCGATTACGCTCATCCACTTTCATCGTAGCCCGAAGCGTATCAGGCTCAGGAGTTGAGATAAAATGCATGCCGAGGGTTTTAGAAAGTCCATCGGTCTTACTTATTCTTTTAATTACTTCATCTATGTTCATCCTTATCAAAATTTAAAGTTGGTTGTTTAGGGGGATAAGAGCAAATGGATGTCCAGCTCACTCCTCACCTCATTTTCCTGCAAAAGTAATGCAAATTAAAGACAAAACAAAATAAATAAGTCTTTTTTAATCTTTTAAGCACTTTTTGCTTGGCATTATCGGCTTTTTCCACTATCTTTGCAGCATATTGAAACAACAACAAACAAT
Organism: Prevotella sp.; assembly: GCA_052356385.1. Lineage (GTDB taxonomy): Bacteria > Bacteroidota > Bacteroidia > Bacteroidales > Bacteroidaceae > Prevotella. Next base: position 52,250 of record DAWDAD010000007.1, on the reverse strand, counting down.
TTTATGAAAAAATTACTTCTAGGACTATTATGCACCATTACTCTGGGAGCATACGCTAATCCGGCAGACGATCTTCTGAATCGAATCGACAAAGGGGCTGCTGCCAAGTTCAAGACCATCCTTGTAAAATCAGACAAGGATTTCTTCGAGATAGACCAGGCAGGAAATGGCAAGAATGCGACAGCATCCAAACCGGCCGGCAAAAACAATCCTATCATCATCCGAGGCAACTCCTGGGTCAATATTGCCGTGGGCATCAACTGGTATCTGAAACACCATGCCGGCATCCACATCACCTGGAACAATATGAACCAAAAATTACCAAACGTTCTTCCTGCCGTGAAACAGAAAGAACGCCATGAAACCGACCTCAAACTCCGTTACGACTTCAATTACTGCACCTTTTCTTATACGATGGCTTTCTGGGATTGGAATCGATGGCAGAAAGAAATAGACTGGATGGCATTGCATGGCATCAATATGCCACTGGCTGCCGTGGGCACGGAATGCGTATGGCGCAATATGCTCCTGAAACTCGGTTATTCTGAGGAAGAAGTGGGCAAGTTCATCGCCGGACCAGCCTTTCTTGCCTGGTGGGAAATGAACAACCTGGAAGGTTGGGGTGGTCCGTTGCCGCAGAACTGGTATAAGCAGCAGGAAACCCTGCAGAAAAAGATTCTTGCCAGAATGAAGGAGATGGGCATGAAGCCAGTCTTACCGGGCTATTGCGGAATGGTGCCTCACGATGCCAAAAAGAGACTGGGACTGAACGTGACGGATGCCGGCAAATGGAACGGTTACCAGCGTCCTGCCAACCTCTCTCCTACCGACAGCAGATTTACAGAAATCGCCGATCTATATTATAAGGAACTGACCAAGCTCTACGGAAAATCTGATTTCTACTCGATGGATCCTTTCCATGAGAGTGGAGATGATGCTGCCGTAGATTATGCCAAGGCTGGACAGGCGCTGATGAGTGCGATGAAGCGTGCCAACCCAAAAGCTGTCTGGGTGGTTCAGGGATGGAACGAGAACCCTCGTCCTCAGATGATTGAAGACTTGAAGGTTGGCGACATCCTGGTACTCGACCTCTTCTCAGAATGCCGACCGATGTTTGGCGGTCCTAGCATTCTGAAGCGGGATGGCGGTTACGGCAAGCACCAGTGGCTCTTCTGTATGCTTGAGAACTTCGGAGGCAATGTGGGTCTGCATGGAAGAATGGACCAGCTGCTGAACAACTTCTATCTGGCAACAGGAAAAAAGGGAGAAAACAATCATAATAGTGAAACGCTCAAGGGTTGGGGCTTCACGATGGAAGGTTCGGAAAACAACCCGGTGATGTTTGAGCTGATGAGCGAACTGCCTTGGCGTGCCGAGAAGACTACCAAGGAAGACTGGCTCAAGGAATACTGCTATGCCCGCTACGGGGTGCACGATGCAACCATCGAGAAGGCATGGGCGCTCCTGGCACAGAGCATCTACAACTGTCCGGTGGGCAACAACCAGCAGGGTACTCACGAGAGCATCTTCTGCGGTCGCCCTTCGCTCAACAACTTCCAGGTTTCCAGCTGGTCGAAGATGCGCAACTATTACGACCCGGAAGATACCCGACAGGCAGCCCTTCTCTTTGCCAGTGTAGCAGACAAATACCGTGGCAACAACAACTATGAGTACGATCTGGTAGATATCTGCCGACAGGCTCTCGCCGACCAGGGACGCAAACAGTACTGGAAGACCATCGCCGACTATCAATCATTCTCCCGCAAGGAGTTTGACAAGGATGCCGACCGTTTTCTGAAGATGATTCTGCTGCAGGACAAGCTGCTCGCCACCCGTCCGGAATTCCGTCTGGGACACTGGATAGAGGAAGCACGCAACCTGGGTAAGACCACAGCAGAGAAAGACCTCTACGAATGGAATGCCCGCGTACAGATTACCACCTGGGGCAACCGTATCTGTGCCGATGATGGCGGTTTGCGAGATTATGGACATAAGGAATGGCAAGGATTGCTGAAGGACTTCTACTACAAGCGCTGGAGTACCTATATGAAAGCCCTCGCCGACCAGATGGCGGCTTGCACGAACATCGATTACGAGGCTTTGGGCAGTGGCAAGAATGCCGGCAAGACATCCGCAGAACTCTTCCAACTGGCATTGCCTAGTGCACCGAAAATCGACTGGTATGCGCTGGAGGAGCCTTGGACCCTGCAGAAGAACCCATACTCATCGAAGCCAGAGGGAAATCCTGCAGACATAGCCAAGGAAGTCATTCATTTCATCAAGTAATTCATGATATCCATCAGATAATATATGAACAGATTAAAATCACTCGACGTGATGCGAGGACTCACCGTAGCCCTCATGATATTAGTAAACAATGGCGGGGAGCATAACTACAGTTTCCTGGAGCATAGCAAGTGGAATGGACTCACCCCATGCGACCTGGTCTTTCCCTTCTTCCTCTTCATGATGGGAATGTCCACCTTTCTATCTCTGAAGAAGACTGAGTTCAAGCCTTCTGCCGCCATCTACAGAAAGATTGCCAAGCGAACCATCCTGCTCTTTCTCATCGGTCTGGGCATCAACTGGTTTGACATGATATGCAACGAAGGTGGGCTAGACTTTGCCCACCTCAGAATCTGGGCTGTCCTGCAGCGCATCGCCCTCTGCTACGGAGTAGTGGCTATGCTTGCCATCACCCTGAACCACCGTTACTTCATCCATACCATCATCGGACTGATTGTCATCTATATGGGAATCCTGGTATTTGGCAACGGCTATGCATACGATGCCTCCATCAACATCCTGGCACAGGTAGATAGAAACATCTTCGGTATCGACCATCTCTATCATAGAAGTCCGGTAGATCCCGAAGGATTGCTGAGCACGATTCCTGCCATCGCCCATACGATGATAGGATTCCTCTGCTGCAAATACATCTCCATTGCGGGACAGACTGTAGAATCCAAGATCAAAGTCTTGAAAGTGGCAGGTCTTGTGATGGTAGCCCTGGGATTCGGACTCTCCCTGATAGGTTTCGGAATCAACAAGCGCATCTGGAGTCCCAGCTACGTATTCGTAACCTGCGGATTCGCATCCTGGATATTGGGCATCCTGGTACAGTTTATCGACGGAAGAGGTGCAGCTACCGATTCAGCTGCGACAGGCGACAGCCAGAAGAAGCCGCAGAAAGACAACATCCTGACCAGGGGATTGCTCGCCTTTGGCATGAACCCACTCTTTCTCTATGTGATGAGTGAGGCGCTCGCCATCCTCTTCGGCAGCTTCGGCATCAAGGCAGATATCTTTGCCGGCATTCACAGCCTCATCACCGATGATTATGTGGCATCGCTCACCTACGCCCTCTTCTTTGTAGCCATCCACGCCGTGATGGGAGTCTGGATGTATCACAAGAAAATCTTCATCAAACTATAGGCTCGTGCAATTTTTGCATAGATAAATCACCTTATTGTATTAAAAAGCATAAAAATAGGGTGCGAGTTCGGAAAATTATTTGTATTTTTGCACCAAAATAAGAAAATATAAAGATATATCTGAATATAATATGAACATTTTAGAGTTAAGCGAACAGGAGATCGTTCGCAGACAGAGTCTTCAGACATTGCGCGAGATGGGCATCGATCCATATCCAGCAGCAGAGTTTCCAACCAATGCATTCAGCACTGATATCAAGGCTGAGTTCAAGGACGAGGACGAGCCACGCCAGGTAGTTATCGCTGGCCGTATGATGGGTCGCCGCGTAATGGGTAAAGCAAGCTTCGCTGAGTTGCAGGACTCAAAGGGAAGAATCCAGGTCTATATCGCCCGCGACGAGATTTGTCCAGACGAGAACAAGGACCTTTATAATACTGTATTCAAGAAGCTCCTCGACATCGGTGACTTCATCGGCGTAAAGGGTTTCGTTTTCCGTACACAGACTGGCGAGATTTCTGTTCACGCCAAGGAGTTGTGCCTGCTCTCCAAGAGCTTGAAGCCACTCCCAATCGTGAAGTACAAGGATGGTGTAGCTTACGACAAGTTCGACGATCCTGAGTTGCGTTACCGTCAGCGCTATGTTGACCTCATCGTAAACGATGGCGTGAAGGAAACCTTCCTGCAGCGTGCTACCGTACTCCGCACCCTGCGCAGCGTACTCGACAACGCTGGCTATACAGAGGTAGAGACTCCTACCCTGCAGAGCATTGCCGGTGGTGCTTCTGCCCGCCCATTCATCACCCACTTCAACGCACTCGACCAGGATATGTACATGCGTATCGCTACCGAGCTTTATCTGAAGCGCCTCATCGTAGGTGGTTTCGAGGGTGTCTATGAGATTGGCAAGAACTTCCGCAATGAGGGTATGGACCGCAACCACAACCCAGAGTTCACCTGTATGGAGCTTTATGTTCAGTACAAGGACTACAACTGGATGATGGCATTCACAGAGAAGTTGCTCGAGACTATCTGTATTGCTGTCAACGGCAAGCCAGAGCGTGAGATTGATGGCAACATCATCAGCTTCAAGGCTCCATATCGCCGTCTGCCTATCCTCGATGCCATCAAGGAGAAGACCGGTTTCGACTGCAACGGCAAGACCGAGGAAGAAATCCGCGCATTCTGCAAGGAGAAGGGTATGGACGTAGATGAGACTATGGGTAAGGGTAAGTTGATTGACGAGCTCTTCGGCGAGTTCTGCGAGGGAACCTTCCTCCAGCCAACCTTCATCACCGACTATCCTGTAGAGATGTCTCCATTGACCAAGATGCATCGTTCTAAGCCAGGCTTGACCGAGCGCTTCGAGTTGATGGTAAACGGTAAAGAGCTTGCCAATGCATACTCTGAGCTCAACGACCCAATCGATCAGGAAGAGCGTTTCATCGACCAGATGAAGCTTGCCGATAAGGGTGATGACGAGGCAATGATCATCGACCAGGACTTCCTCCGTGCCCTCCAGTACGGTATGCCTCCTACATCAGGTATCGGTATCGGTATCGACCGTCTGGTAATGCTGATGACCGGCAAGACCTTCATCCAGGAGGTATTGTTCTTCCCACAGATGAAGCCAGAGAAGAAGATGCCACAGAGCACCATCAAGGAATGGGAAGAGATTGGCGTGCCAGAGGATTGGGCATACGTGCTCCGCAAGGCAGGTTTCAACCTCATCTCTGATATCCGTGAAGAAAAGGCTCAGGGTCTCCAGCAGAAAATCGGCGAAATCAACAAGAAGTACAAGCTCGGCTACGAGAAGCCTTCTGTTGACGACATCCAGGGCTGGATTGACGCAGCAAATAAATAAAATCAAGTTTATTCCGTTTCAAGAATTAGAGAATTTCAGATCTTTTCTCCAATTCTCTAATTCTTGAAAAAACTTGAGAACATTTAACACTTAACATTATATAATAAGGTGTATAATTGCGGTAAAATAGCGATAATTGGCGGCGGTAGCTGGGCTACAGCAATAGCCAAGATTGTGGTGGGCCATACTCATCACATAGGTTGGTATATGCGTCGCGATGACCGCATCGAGGACTTCAAGCGTATGGGCCACAACCCTGCCTATCTGATGTCAGCACGATTCAATGTGGATGAGATATTCTTCTCTTCCGACATCAACAAGATAGTGCAGAACTACGATACACTCGTATTCGTCACCCCATCGCCTTACCTGAAGAACCATCTCAAGAAACTCAAGACACGGATCAGCGACAAGTTCATCATCACAGCCATCAAGGGTATCGTGCCTGATGAGAACCTTGTCTGCTCGGAATATTTCCATCAGGTTTATGACGTACCATACGAGAACCTGGCATGTATCGGCGGTCCTTCTCATGCCGAGGAGGTTGCCTTGGAGCGATTGAGTTACCTCACCGTGGGTTGCAGCGACACAGACAAAGCGCATGCCTTCGCCAACGACTGTTTGGCGAGTGAGTATATCAAGACCAAAACTTCCAGCGACGTCATCGGTATCGAATACTCATCGGTGCTGAAAAACGTGTATGCCATTGCAGCAGGTATCTGTGGTGGTTTGAAGTATGGTGACAACTTCCAGGCGGTACTCATGTCGAACGCCGTACAGGAGATGCATCGCTTCCTCACTGCCGTCCACCCTATCGACCGTTGTATGTACGATTCGGTATATCTGGGCGACCTGCTCGTAACGGGTTACAGCAACTTCTCCCGCAACCGCACCTTCGGAACCATGATAGGCAAGGGCTACAGCGTGAAGAGTGCGCAGATAGAGATGGAGATGATTGCAGAAGGATATTTCGGCACCAAGTGTATGAAGGAAATCAATCGCCACATGCACGTCAACATGCCGATTCTCGATGCCGTATATAATATATTGTACGAACGTATCAGTCCGCAAATCGAAATCAAGCTCTTGACCGACTCGTTCAGATAAAGGAGAAAAATTAACACATTCATTTAGATATTTAAAAGGAAAAATGAAAAGTATCAGCTTAAACATTACAAAGGCTGCATCATTCCTCGCAGAGGGTGCAGTAAAGGCTTACGAGCCTAAGGTAAAGGCCGCTCAGGAAGCTCTTGAGAACGGCACATGTGAAGGTAACGATTTCTTGGGATGGTTGCATTTGCCATCTTCTATCACTCCTGAGTTCCTCAATGAAATCCAGGCTGTTGCCAACACATTGCGCGAAAAGTGTGAGGTCGTTGTTGTGGCAGGTATCGGTGGTAGCTACCTCGGTGCACGCGCCGTTATCGAAGGTCTCGGCAACTCTTTCGCATGGCTCGTTAACGACAAGAAGAACCCAACTATCCTCTTCGCAGGTAACAACATCGGTGAGGATTACCTCTTCGAGTTGACTTCTTTCCTGAAGGACAAGAAGTTTGGTGTCATCAATATCTCTAAGTCTGGTACCACAACTGAGACAGCTCTCGCTTTCCGTCTTCTGAAGAAGCAGTGCGAGGATCAGCGCGGCAAGGAAGAGGCTAAGGATGTTATCGTTGCTGTAACCGATGCCAAGAAGGGTGCTGCACGTACTTGCGCTGACAAGGAGGGTTACAAGAGCTTCATCATCCCTGACAATGTAGGTGGTCGTTTCTCTGTTCTTACTCCAGTAGGTCTGTTGCCTATCGCTGTAGCTGGTTTCGATGTTAAGCAGCTTGTAGCTGGTGCTGTAGAGATGGAGAAGGCTTGCGGCAAGGACGTAGCTTTCGAGGAGAACCCTGCTGCTATCTATGCAGCTACACGTCAGGCTCTCTATACTCAGGCTGGCAAGAAGATTGAGATCGTCTGCAACTTCCAGCCTAAGCTTCACTACTTCGCTGAGTGGTGGAAGCAGCTCTATGGTGAGAGCGAGGGTAAGGACCAGAAGGGTATCTTCCCAGCAGCTTGCGACTTCACTACCGACCTTCACTCTATGGGCCAGTGGATTCAGCAGGGCGAGCGCTCTATCTTCGAGACAGTTATCAGCGTAGAGACTCCTAACGAGAAGTTGCTCTTCCCTCACGATGACGAGAACCTCGACGGTTTGAACTTCCTTGAGGGCAAGCGTGTTGACGAGGTGAACAAGATGGCTGAGCTCGGTACACGTCTGGCTCACGTTGACGGTGGTGTTCCTAACATCCTGGTTAACGTACCTGAGTTGAACGCTTACTACCTCGGTCAGTTGATCTACTTCTTCGAGAAGGCTTGCGGTATCAGCGGTCTCTTGGAAGAGGTGAACCCATTCAACCAGCCAGGTGTTGAGGCTTACAAGAAGAACATGTTCGCATTGCTCAACAAGCCAGGTTATGAGGCAGAGAGCAAGGCTATCCAGGAGCGTCTGGCTAACGAGAAGTAATTGATGAAAGAAATTATTTCAAAATACTTAAAAGACCACGGCTTTGGGGAATTCAACCCTAAAGCCGTTCTTTTTGATATGGATGGCGTATTGTATAACAGTATGCCCAATCATGCCGTAGCATGGCAGGAGTCGATGAAGCAGTTTGATATCCACATGACTGCCGCCGATGCCTATGCCACCGAGGGAGCCCGAGGCATCGACACTATCCAGATGATGGTGAAGAAGCAGAAGGGTATCGACATCACGCTGGATGAAGCACAGAAGATGTATGATGTGAAGACAGACATCTTCCACTCCATGCCTACCGCCGAGATTTTCCCTGGTGTGAAGGAAATCATGCAGAAGATCAAGGAAGCCGGTATGCAGGTAGGAGTCGTAACGGGCAGCGGTCAGCGCCCACTCATCCAGAGACTTCTCAACGACTTCGGCAAATATCTCGATGAAGAGCATATCGTAACTGCTTATGATGTGAAGCGAGGCAAGCCAAATCCAGATCCTTATCTGATGGGATTACAGAAAGCTGGCAACCTGCAGCCTTGGGAAGGCATTGTGGTAGAGAATGCTCCTTTGGGAGTTCGTGCCGGTGTAGCAGCCAACATCTTCACCGTAGCCATCAACTCCGGTCCTCTGCCAGATACAGAGTTATCTGATAAAGGCAGCAACTTGCTCTATCATCAGATGACAGAGTTCTGCTATGATTTTGGAAGCTTGATTGATGCAGCAAAAGAAACAGGCAATAATGCCGTTCAATTTAACTATCAAGGTATATGAAACATTTCAAATTAATGATGCTCGGCCTTGCCTTATCTGCAGGATTCACTACCCAGACACAGGCACAGGAAGCACAGAGCTTCGTTCACCAACAGTCAAACACAGAAGATTACGTCTGGCCAACAGATCCACAAGTATTAACCAAACTCAAGCACTGGCAGGACCAAAAGTTCGGTGTATTGATGCACTGGGGACTCTATAGCGTACCTGGTATCGTAGAATCCTGGTCAATCTGTTCGGAAGACTGGATTGTACGTGAGCGCAAACCAACCTACGAGGAGGACAAGGCATGGTACTGGAGTCAGAAAGATTCCCTCAACCCAGTGAACTTCGACCCTAGCAAATGGGCTGACGTGATGAAAAAGGCAGGTATGAAGTATATGATCTTCACCACCAAGCACCACGATGGCTTCTGCATGTTTGATACCAAATATACCGACTTCTCCATCGCCCATGGACCTTTCGGCAAGGATCCACGCCACAACATCGCCAAGGAGGTATTCAATGCCTACCGCAACAAGGGATTCATGATTGGCTGTTATTTCTCCAAACCAGACTGGCACTGCAAATGGTTCTGGAACCCTTATTATGCAACCCCTAACCGCCGCATCAACTACAAGAAGCAGCAGCATCCAGACTGGTGGCAGAACTACCGCAAGTTTACCCAGAACCAGCTCAACGAGCTGACCACTGATTATGGCAACATCGATATCCTGTGGCTCGATGGCGGATGGATTACCGGCGATGAAATTGGTCTTGATACCATTCTGGTAGATGCCCGCAAGCGCAATCCGGGTATGATCAGTGTAGATAGAACCATTCGTGGAAAGAATGAGAACTATCAGACTCCAGAGCAGGGTATCCCAGCCAAGCAGCTCGATATTCCTTGGGAAAGCTGCATCACCCTGAGCCATGCCTGGGGATGGACACCAAACGCTAAGTTCAAGTCACCTAACAAGGTAATCGGTATTCTCTCAGAAATTGTGGCAAAGGGCGGATGTCTCGCACTCGGCGTTGGTCCGAAGGCAGACGGAACCCTGCAACCGGAAGTTGTGAAAAACCTCCTGCAGATAGGAAACTGGCTCAACAAGAACGGTCAGGCTATTTACTCTACCGTCAATGCTGCTCACTATAATGATGGCAAGGTATGGTTTACCGCCGACAAGAATGGCAAGACCCTCTACGCCATCTATGCACTGGAAGATGGAGAGAAGACCCCTAAGACCATTACCTGGACAGAAAACAAGCCTAAGGGTAAGCTGATTCTGCTGCAGAACGGCAAGTCTGTCAAGTACACCGTCAAGGGCAATCAGGTAACCGTTACCCTTCCATCCGGACTCAAGAATGAACCTCTGGCATTCAAGTTTAATTCTAAATAAAGAAAAACAAATATAAAAAAAGCATAAAGGCAGTGATAAGATTCATTTTTTATCACTACCTTTGTACTTACATATAATATAATGTATATAAAATATAGTAACTATAAAAACTTAAAGAACAATAATTATGAGTAACTATCCTAAAATCGGTATCCGTCCTACTATCGACGGACGTCAGGGAGGTGTACGAGAAAGCCTCGAGGAAAAAACCATGAATTTGGCTAAGTCTGTAGCCAAACTGATTTCAGAGAATTTACGTAATGGCGACGGCTCTCCTGTAGAGTGCGTGATCGCTGACAGTACCATCGGTCGTGTAGCAGAAAGTGCAGCTTGCGCTGAGAAGTTTGAGCGCGAGGGTGTTGGCTCTACCATCACCGTTACTTCCTGCTGGTGCTATGGTGCAGAAACTATGGATATGAATCCACACTGGCCAAAGGCAGTATGGGGATTCAACGGTACAGAGCGTCCAGGTGCTGTTTATCTGGCTGCTGTTCTCGCAGCTCATGCCCAGAAGGGATTGCCAGCTTTCGGTATCTATGGTCATGATGTACAGGACTTGGAGGACGATTCCATCCCTGCTGATGTAGCAGAAAAGATCTTGCGCTTTGCCAGAGCAGCTCAGGCTGTAGCTACCATGCGCGGCAAGTCTTATCTCTCTATGGGTAGTGCCTGCATGGGTATTGCAGGTTCTATCGTTGACCCTAACTTCTTCCAGGAGTACCTCGGTATGCGCAACGAAAGTGTTGACCTTACAGAAATCATCCGCCGTATGACTGAGGGTATCTACGACCCTGTGGAGTACGAGAAGGCTATGGCATGGACCCGCGAGCACTGTATGTGCAATGAGGGTGAGGACATCGCCAACCATGAAAAGGCAAAGACACGTGAGCAGAAGGATGCTGACTGGGAGTTTATCGTGAAGATGACTATCATCATGCGTGACTTGATGCACGGTAACCCAAGATTGAAAGAGTTAGGTTTCAAGGAGGAAGCATTAGGCCATAATGCCATCGCTGGTGGTTTCCAGGGACAGCGTCAGTGGACAGACTTCTACCCTAACGGCGACTATCCTGAGGCTCTCCTCAATACTTCATTCGACTGGAACGGTATCCGTGAGGCTATCATTCTCGCTACAGAGAATGATGCAGGCAACGGCGTAGCTATGCTGTTCAACCACCTGTTGACAGGTCGTGCTCAGATCTTCAGCGACGTTCGTACCTACTGGAGTCCAGAGGCTGTGAAGCGTGTTACCGGTAAGGAACTTACAGGTCAGGCAGCTGGTGGTATCATCCACTTGATTAACTCTGGTGCTACCACACTCGACGGTACTGGTCAGGCTACAGATGCAGAGGGCAACCCAATCATGAAGCAGCCTTGGGAGATGACCGAGGAGGATGTAGATAAGTGCTTGAAGGCAACTACCTGGTATCCAGCTAACCGTGACTACTTCCGTGGCGGCGGTTTCTCATCAAACTTCCTCAGCAAGGGCGGCATGCCTGTAACCATGGTTCGCCTGAACCACGTAAAGGGTCTTGGTCCTGTGCTCCAGTTGGCAGAAGGTTGGACCGTTGAGATTGATCCAGAGATTCACAAGGTTCTCGACAAGCGTACAGACCCAACATGGCCTACTACCTGGTTCGCTCCACGTCTTTGCGACAAGGCTCCTTTCAAGGATGTATATTCAGTGATGAACAACTGGGGTGCTAACCATGGTGCTATCAGCTATGGTCATATCGGTGCCGACCTCATCACCCTCTGCTCTATTCTCCGCATCCCAGTATGCATGCACAATGTAGAGGACGACAAGATCTTCCGTCCAGCATCTTGGAACGCATTCGGTATGGACAAGGAAGGTGCAGACTTCCGTGCTTGCAAGAACTACGGTCCTATATATAAATAAGGTGTAACACCATCAGTACGAATATCATTCAAATAGAAAGAAAAAGAAAATGATTACAGAAGAGCATATTCAGAAATTCCTGGAGCAGGCTCACCGCGTAGGCGATGCAGCCCTCACCATTTGCAGTAGCGGCAACCTCTCTTGGCGCATTGGCGACGAGGCTCTTGTCTCAGGTACAGGTTCATGGGTTCCTAGCCTCCAGAAGGAGAAAGTATCTCAATGTCTGGTAGCAACGGGCGAAGTTCTCAATGGTGTCAAGCCTTCTATGGAGAGCGGATTCCACCTCGGTGTACTCCGTGAGCGTCCTGACTGCGATGTGGTTCTCCACTTCCAGTCTCCTTTTGCAACAGCAGTGGCTTGCATGCAGGAAACTCCAAAAGACTTCAATGTAACTGCAGAGGTTCCATGCCACGTAGGCAAGGAAATCCCTGTGATTCCTTACTATCGTCCTGGTTCTCCAGAATTGGCAGCAGCAGTCATCGCAGCCTTGAAGGACCACAACTCAGCTCTCTTGCTGAAACACGGACAGGTAGTTTGCGGCAAGAATTTCGACGAGGTGTTCGAACGTGCCATGTTCTTTGAGATGGCTTGTAGAATCATCGTTCAGAGTGGCGGCAAATACACTACACTGACACCGGAAGAAATCGACGATCTCGAGGTTTACGTATTAGGTAAGAAACAATAAACCTCTATCCTCTATATGAGAGAAGCGGTAGGAGAGAAAGCTGCCCGCTACGGGCACTCTCCTACCGCTTTTTATACGAAACAACTTTTATCTACCCAAACATTTATAAATAACTATGATTTATCTAGCTATAGATTTCGGTGGAGGCAGCGGACGAGTGATTGCCGGAAAACTAGAAAACGGCAAGCTCGAAATGGAGCTCATCCATCGTTTCCCTAACCGACAAGTAAGATTAGGCAACCACGTCTATTGGGATTTCCTCGCCCTTTTCGAGGATATGAAGACGGGACTGAAGATGGCAGGAGTCAAGGGACTCAAGGTGGATGGCATCGCCATCGATACCTGGGGAGTGGATTTCGGTCTCATCGACCAGGACGGCAACCTTCTGGGCAACCCGGTATGCTATCGCGATGCCCGCACCAAGGGAATGCCGGAAGAAGTTTTCAAGCAGATTGATCCATCGGCACATTATGCCATCAACGGCACGCAGGTGATGGAAATCAATACCCTCTTCCAGTTATACAGTCTGAAGAAAGCCAACAGTCCACAGTTGGAGAAGGCTGCGCATCTGCTTTTCACCCCAGACCTCTTCAGCTACTATCTCACTGGCGAAGCCAACAACGAATATACCATCGCATCCACATCAGAACTGCTGAATGCAACCACCAAGGACTGGGACTGGGAAACCATCGACCAGCTGGGGCTTCCACGCCACATCTTCGGCAAGATCGTGATGCCGGGCACCGTAAGAGGAAAGCTGCGCCGCGACATCGCAGAGGAAACCGGACTCGGAGAAGTAGATGTCATCGCTGTAGGTTCTCATGATACAGCCAGTGCGGTAGCAGCCGTACCAGCCACAGAAGATGAATACCCGATGGCATTCATCAGTTCGGGAACCTGGTCGCTTCTGGGTGTTGAGATAGAAAAGCCAATCCTTACCGAGGAAGCCCGAAAGGCAGAATTTACCAACGAGGGCGGCATCGGCGGCCGCATCACCTTCCTGCAGAACATCACAGGTCTCTGGATCATGCAGAGACTGATGGCAGAATGGAAGGAGAATGGCGAGGAACAGCAGTTCGACATCATCCTTCCTCTGGCAGAAGAAGCTCACATCAATGCCATCATCCCTGTGGATGACGCTGCGTTCCAGAATCCGGCATCCATGCAGCAGGCTATCATTGATTACTGCGCCACCCATCAGTTGCAGGTTCCTCAGACCAAGGCAGAAATCGTGCGCTGCGTACTCCAGTCGCTGGCAGCCAAGTATGCCGAGGCAACCGCTCACCTCAACGAGATGTTACCGCAGCCAATCAAGTGCATGCACATCATCGGCGGCGGTTCACAGAACAAGTTACTCAACCGTCTCACCTCCGAAGCATTGGGCGTTCCTGTCATTGCGGGTCCTATAGAGGCTACGGGTATGGGCAACATCCTGACCCAGGCACTTGCCAAGGGAGAAATCAAGGATATCGACGAGCTGAGAGCCGTGGTAAGACAAAGCATCTGATCCATCCGAATATTTACCCTACAAACATAAACGCAGACAATATTAACCTGAAATATGGAATCGAAAAAGAAAGAATCAATTCTCATGAAGGATGGGGTTAGCTACCTCGTACCCTTCATCTTAATTACATCGTGCTTTGCACTATGGGGATTTGCCAATGATATCACCAATCCGATGGTGAAGGCATTCTCCAAAATCTTCCGAATGTCATCTACGGATGGTGCACTGGTACAGGTAGCCTTCTACGGCGGTTACTTCGCCATGGCATTCCCTGCCGCCATCTTCATCCGCCGCTTCTCCTACAAGGCAGGCGTACTGCTGGGATTAGGACTCTATGCCTTCGGTGCATTCCTCTTCTATCCGGCAAAGATGATGGGCGAATATTATCCATTTCTCCTCGCCTACTTCATCCTGACCTGCGGACTCTCCTTCCTGGAGACATCGAGCAACCCTTACATTCTGTCGATGGGAACGGAGGAGACGGCAACACGCCGACTCAACCTGGCGCAATCGTTCAACCCGATGGGTTCGCTGCTCGGTATGTATGTGGCGATGAACTTTATACAGGCAAAACTCAACCCGCTTGATACGACTGGGCGCGCCAATCTCTCGGATAGCGAGTTCGAGGCAATCAAGGAATATGACCTTTCGGTACTGATCAATCCATACCTGATTATCGGTCTGGTCATCCTCACCATCTTCTTCGTCATCCTGTTTACCAAGATGCCGAAGAACTGCGAGAAAGACAACAAGATTAACTTCGTGCCTACCCTTCGCCGCATCTTCCGCATGCCTCACTATCGTGAAGGCGTATTCACCCAGTTCTTCTATGTGGGCGCACAGATTATGTGCTGGACCTTCATCATCCAGTATGGTACCCGCATTCTGATGCAGGAAGGTATGGCTGAGATTGATGCCGAGGTAACCTCGCAGAAGTTCAACATCGTAGCGATGGTACTGTTCTGCTGTTCCCGCTTCATCTGCACCTTCATCCTCCGCTTCTTCAATGCAGGACAACTGTTGATGATATTGGCGATAGCAGGTGGCTGCTTCACAGCCGGCGTCATTGCCCTTCACAACATCTGGGGTCTCTACTGCCTGGTAGCAGTCAGTGCCTGCATGTCATTGATGTTCCCTACCATCTATGGTATAGCCCTGAGGGGTCTTGGCGATGATGCCAAGTTTGGTGCAGCCGGTCTCATCATGGCAATCCTAGGCGGTAGTGTCCTGCCACCTTTGCAGGCATCCATCATCGATATGCATACCGTATTCGGAATGCCATCTACCAATGCATCGTTCATTCTTCCATTCATCTGTTTCGTGGTGATTGCCATTTATGGATATCGCACAAAATTGCGCAGTATAGGCAAACTTTTAGGTTAAAATTAACAAGCTGTGGCCGTTTGTTATCGGTCACAGCTTATTTTTTAGTTAAATACCATTAAAGTCGAAATATTTTCACTGTTTTTTGTATTCCATTTAATATATTTTATATAACTTTGCCTAAAATTTTAAAGAGACTTACCAACCTAGATAATTAATAAAAGAAAATCAGATTGTAAGTGAGTAAATTAAACATCTCAAGCAAGAACAATTAAATATAAATAGATATTCATCACATTAAAAGTTTGTATTATGGCAAAAACTAACAAAACAATGAATCTGGCATTCGCCTTGATGGTTGGTTCTGCTGGTGCTGCTTACGCAGGTATTCCTGCCGTTAACGGCGTACAGAACGTACAGCAAGACGAGACATGTACAGGTATCGTCAAGGATGCTACTGGCGAGCCCGTTATTGGTGCGTCAGTCCTTGTAAAAGGCACATCTATCGGTAGTGCTACTGACCTTGATGGCAAATTCACCATTAAAGGAATCAAGAAAGGAGCTGCTCTCCGCATTTCATACCTCGGTTTTCAAACAATTGAGGTAATCTATCGTGGTGGTCCATTGGATGTGACTCTGAAAGAAGATTCACAGAGTTTGAAAGAGGTTGTAGTAACAGCCTTGGGTATGAAGCGTGACAAAAAGGCTCTTGGTTATGCTGTTACAGAATTGAAGGGTGAAGATCTGAACGCAAGTATCATCAACCCAACCAATGCTTTGCAGGGAAAGGTAGCAGGTGTAGAAATTAACCAAAGTGATGGTGGTATGTTCGGTACATCAAAGATTTTGATTCGTGGCGCCTCTACTTTAGGTTCAAACAACCAGCCTATCTATGTTGTTGATGGTATTATTCTCGACAATGACATTCATGAAAGTTCTGCCGACTGGAATGCCAGCAACAATGACTATGGTAATGAGTTGAAGAACTTGAATCCAGCCGACTTCGAAAGTGTATCTGTATTGAAGGGTGCTGCAGCTACAGCGCTTTACGGTTCTCGTGGTCTGAATGGTGCTATTGTCATCACCACAAAGAGCGGTAAAGGCAAGAAAGGCTTAGGCATCAACTTCTCTCAGACATTTGGTTTTGACACCATTATTCAGACACCTGGTTTCCAGAACGAATACGGACCTGGTTATCTTTCAGGTTACTGTTCATGGGCAGACAGTCCATATAACAACTTGGCGTTCGACAAAAACTCTGATGGCGTAAACTCCGTTAAGAGCCTGATGGAAAGTGGTTACTATGGCTGGGGTCCTAAGTTCGACGGTAGTATGGTTGAGTATGTTGATGGAACGATGAGACCATACAGTGCTGTAAAGAACAACTATCGTGACCTTTACGATACAGGTTTTAATTCGACAACAAACGTTGCTTTCAATGGTGGCAATGAGAAGACTAGCTTCTATACTTCTTTGGGATATAAGTATGCTCAAGGCACAACCCCAAACAATGAGTTCTCTCGCTTCAACTTGATGGCAAAGGCTTCGCATAAGATAACCAGCAAGGTAGAAGTTGAGGCTGGTGTTACATTCTCTAATTCTAAGCCAAAGAATGCCGCATGGAACTTAGGAGAGTATTTTGTGAATGGTACTTTCGCAAGAAACTACGACATCAAGTTTTTTAGAAACCGCTACAAGGCCTCTCATGGAGGTTTGGTAAGTACAAGCTATGGTGATGAGTACGGAAATGTCCCTGGTATGGATATTTTCTGGGCTCTTGATGAAAATGAGTACTACCAAAAGGAAACTGTTGTACGTCCTAACGTAAAACTTACAGCAGAGCTTACCAGCTGGTTGAAATTCATTGCAGAGGGAAGTTACAACTATTACTATGTACGTTCTGAGGGTAAATATCCTGGTAATGGTTATCAGAACGAGGGTGGTAGCTACAGCTTAGGAAACTCTACAAAAGAGCAGACCAACTTGAATGTAAACTTCAATGCCAATAAGCAATTTGGAGACTTCGAAGTTCATGGTTTCCTCCGTGGAGAGTACTACAACTCATTTGCACAGGCTCAATCAATGAGCACTAATGGAGGATTGATTGCACACAATCAATATTTCATTAACAACTCCGTTAACACGCCTACTTACTCTGGTACTGTAAGCGGTGAAAAGCGTATGTTGTCTGTTGCAGCACAAGCAGGTATGAGTTGGAAAGACCAATTGTTCTTTGATGTAACTGGTCGTAACGACTGGTCTTCTTCATTGGTTTATGCCGATGGCCACGGAACATACTCATACTTCTATCCATCAGTGTCTGGTTCATGGCTCATCACCAACAGTTTGCGCAAGCAGTTGCCATCATGGATTTCATTTGCCAAGATTCGTGCTTCTTGGGCGCAAGTTGGTAATGATACCAATCCATACATGATTAATACTGCGTATATTCTGAACTCTGGTAAGGTAGGCGATAACCGTGTTGCAGGAACAGAGCTTTCATCCACCGTTTATGACCAGGACTTGAAACCTGAGCGTAAGAACTCATGGGAACTTGGTCTTGACTGGCGTTTCCTGAACAACCGTATTGGTATCGATGCAACATACTATAAAGAGAATACCAAGGATCAGATTATGAGAATCAAGGTTCCTACAGAGTCTGGCATCCAATATAAGTACATCAACGCAGGTAACATCCAGAACCAAGGTATTGAGCTTGCCTTGAACACAACACCTATCCAAAGCAAGGATTGGCAGTGGGACTTGAACTTCACCTATACAAAGAACAAGTCTAAGATTGTGTCTCTTCACGAGCTTGTGGCAGACTACATCACATTGGCAGGTGATGTAACATACGGTAACTTCCGTATTGGTTCTGTTGCAGAAGTTGGTGGTGAATATGGTGTTTTGAAGACCGACTCTAAGGTTGAAGTTGACAAAGAATCAGGATTGAACGTGTTAGGCTTCCATGACGGTACCAAGAGTGCATACTTGTGGCGTTCCAACAAAGTTGAGACCATCGGTAGCATCAACCCAGACTTCTTGGGTTCTGTGAACACAACACTTCGCTATAAGAATGTAGCTCTGAGCGTATCACTCGATGCTCGATTCGGCGGATATGTTGCATCATACAATGGACGCTATGCCACAGCATACGGTTTCTCTAAGACATCATTGAATTATCGTGATGAAGCCCATGGTGGCGCAACTTATACTTCACGTTGGGATGGTCTCACCTACCATGACGGTGTGATTCCAGAGGGTATCTTCAAGAAAGGAACTCAGATTCGTCAAGCAGACAACACACTCTACACGGTAGGAACTGGTCAGTATTCTACAGGTGAGACTTTCCAAGAGCTGATGGACAAGGGTGTTGTTGAGCCTTCTCATGCCAACACATGGACATATTGGAACAACTGCTGGATTAATGTTAACACCAACAGAGGTGTCATTACAGATGATTGTTTCCACAAGCTCAACTACATTGCGTTGCGTGAAATTTCACTTTCATACACTGCACCTCAGAGCTGGGCTAGAGCTATCGGAGCACGTAATCTTGCATTTACAGCAACAGGTCACAACTTAGGCTACCTGCTCAACTCTTTGCCAAACAAGGAGAATCCTGAGTCTGTACGTGGTACTGTAGCTTCAGAATTCCGCATCCGCAACTATGATGGCGTAACAGCAAACTTCACGTTTACCATAAACGCCGCTTTCTAAAGTAAATAAGAATAAATAAAGATAAATAATATGAATAAATATAAGTCACTATTATTTGCAGGAGTCGTAGGTGGAATGTTACTTACAACTAGCTGCCAAGACACATTCAAAGACTTGAATCAGGACCCTTCGGCAGTGACTGTAGCCTCTCCTTCACAGCTTCTCACCCAAGCTATCTACGAATGGAATGCCTGCCCTTATATGCTTTGGTTCAACCAAGCACCTAAGTTCTTTATTGCGTCACAGTTGGCTGTTCCATCTGGTGGTATGAACCAAGATGCATTCACTGGTGGTGCTTCACGCCAAGGTTTCCAAAGCATCAATGTACTTGGTTACAAATATGCTATGGAAAAAGAACTTGCAGCAATGAGCGAGGAAGACGCCGCGAAATACAAGAACACTCAAGCTGCCCTTGATGTGTTGATTACTTATCTTGGCATCTACGATACCGACGATTGTGGAGACATGCCTTTCACTGAGTCTGCACAAGCACGCTATGGTGGAACATACACACCTAAGTATGACAGAATGCAAGATTTGTATGATTTGTGGTTAAACAACCTCGACAACTGCATCAAGGCATTTACAACAAATACAAACCAAGAGTCACCATCCCATAACGACCTCGTATATGATGGCAGTTGGGCTAAGTGGGCAAAACTTGCTAACTCTTTGAAATTGAAGATTGCAGCACGTTTGATTCACAAAGACTTTGCTCGTGCAAAGGCTATTGCGCAAGAAGTAACAAGTGCTTCTTGTGGAGTTCTTGATGGTTTGGACGACGATATGGTATTCAACAAGGCTAGCGAGAATATCACGACAGGAAAAGATTCTAAGTTGGATAAGGGTGATATTGCATACAACACTACCAACACAACTGTTTCTTACAATGGTCAGGCTCCAACACAACAGATGTGCAACTTCTTGATTGACAATGACGACCCACGTGTACGTTTCTTCTATACCAAGAACTCTTGGAATTCAGAAATCGTAGCATGGTTCTTGGAGAATGGAAGAAAGGACGATATTCCTTCATACATTATGGACAATGTGGAGACACAGACCGTCAATGGGAAAGAGACTTTCAAGGCATGGAAAGGCAAAGGTGAGCCATGGGTACGCTACTATGGATTGCCTACAGAATATGGTGTAAACAATAGTACAGACCGTGCTTACAAGGAATACTTCAACTACACTGATTACCAGAAGGAGATTCCTGGCAATAAGACTTATCGTCCATATTCTCGTTTCAGCGAGTATATGCTTCAAGGTCGCTTAGATTTCACTTTGCCAACACGTCCTGCTGAAGAAGATGGTACCATCAAGGTTATCCAAAGTACAGACGATCGTCCTTGGTATGGTATGTACATGACAACAGCAGAAGTGAACTTCTACTTAGCAGAGTTTGCCACCTATGGTGCAATCAGTGGAGATGCTAACGCATATTTCCAAAAAGCTATTCGCTACTCTGTTGAAGCATACGACAAGTTGGCAGGTTTGAACAAGATTCCATATTATGGAAATACTTATTCTTATGACCCTAATGAGAAAGTCATTGATTTGCAAGATGGAGAAATAGACAAGATGTTGACTCATCCAGCTTACCAATTGACAGGCGACAAGGATGCTGACTTGGAAAAGATTTTCCTTCAGATGGAAATCCACTTCACTTATCAGCCTAAGGATATGTTTGTAACAGCTCGTCGTTCTGGTGTCCCAGAATTCAACTCTACATTATATCCTCGTATCGACTACGCATCCGAGGGCTATCCAGCAACATCCATTGCTCGTCGTTCTCGCCTTGAAAATATCGTTGATACAGACTTGATGAAGGATATCTTGAAGAAGGCTTACGAAGACCAAGGTTTTACAGCAGGTGCCAACGACGGTACTACTTTGAACTCAGAGCGTGTATGGCAGGACCAGGGTGCTCCACAGTGGGGTGAAGGTCCTAACGTAAAATAAAAAGAATTTAAATGAAAGACACTTTCATTAATTATAAAAGAGGAGAGAACTTGATGTTCTCTCCTTTTTTTATATCCATAAGACTCCATTTTCCCTCCTCCATTCCTAACAACAGAGAATTTCAGCACAAAAATTGCAAAACACTCTTCACCCTTCACCAATCCATTCTAATCATCTGATATACAGAAGCTTGAATAGGGTGAAGAGTCAGCTTGACTCTTCACCACTCTTCACCCCTCTTCACCTTATTATTTTTTTCCGTTTCTACTGCATCCATCAGAAGATTTCAGGCGGGTGAAGAGTGGTGAAGAGTGAGTAAGCACTCTTCACCTCCCGAAGCCCCAGTGTTTATCGGGGTTTCAGGCGAAAAGGTGAAAGGTGAAGAGTAAAAAAGAGATTAGGATTCTATACGACGCATCAGAAGAAAGCCTGATGCACCAATTCCACCAATACGAGAGGACACATCGTTTCTTGCCTCGCCTTGGCATTATATTGCCCTGTACTAGAGCAATATCTTGCCAAGGCGAGGTAAAATATGAAAGGAGGACAGAAGCATTACTACGAATGTGGTAGGGATGAATTAAGCTTCATTTTTAAAACACGGACAAATTGAATTTGTCCGGACAAATTGTCCGGCGCTTTATAAATCATTCATTTCTAACAACTTATAAGCGTCCGGACAAAAGAGCCGGACAAATTCAATTTGTCCGTGTTATTTTTTTAGCCCATTTTTGCTTAAAAACAATGGGCAATGATGCCAAAATCTATGAGCTACAGGGAAGAAATCTATGAGTTGCAGGAAAGAAAACTATGACTTATATTTGTTAACATAAAGCTCTAAAGCAGCCAAAGGAGAATAAGAGAGGTTGGAACGTAAACAGTTGGGAATGAGTAGATTTGCACAAAGTTGCCAAATCGGCATAAAGCAAGCGAGTGAGGAATATTGAAGTAGTTCAGTTACTAAATCGTGAGCCACAGTTACCTATGCAAAGCAGGTAACAATGCGGAAAGGCATCTTTGTGCATCAAAGGATTTTATTCCACTGATTATCAATGCTTTGCGTGTCAAGGGAAGCCGATTTGGCAATTGTGGCTTCAATGCAAAACGCCTATTCCATATACGAGCATGGTGTGCACAACAATTGCGAAGCACGGTTATGCACCTTATCCAACTTTCCAAGTAAGTGTATTGAGGTAGTCCAAACTCTCTTGCCACTTGCTTTTTAAGACTATCGTAGGTAACTGGCAATACGAAAATAACTGATATTGCGAAGCTGCAATTTGGCAGTTGCAATATCTTCTATCACCAGCCCTCTGTTCTGGAGCAAGGCAACCTGTTCATCTACATTTATCGGTTGTTTGTCGTAATCCATATACCCTTTATAAAAAGCGAAGTCCCACCGTGGTACGCATCGTTGAGAGGCGTGGTGGGATTTGTTGCTGCAAACAATACTCTTTTTTATTGGAAACTCCAAATATTTTCTTCAAAATCTGCTTGTCAAATATGGATTTTAACGTAAAAAGTTCTAATTTCCAAGTTTTTCTCCTTGTAAGCTATGCGAGATTTAGAAAAATATCGTATCTTTGTCCCCGAATTAAGGCGTTCTTTGCATATTGCAAAATACAGAAACGAGCAGAAGTCCGCTCGTTTCCATATTGTTACCTATATAATATAGGCAAACGCCCAACTTCTTGATATTCAATCAAAGTCCAATTTAGAGCGAGTTAGATTCGTTAACAAATTAAGTGGGCTCTAAATACTCGGCTCATCCTAACGAAAAAGTATCAAAAAAATCCGAAACAGATAACTTGTCTATCTATATCAGTATAAGTCATATTTCACTAAGCTGCGGTTATTGTTAGATGCTTTCTTAAGCATTCATAAAGGCTTCAGTTCATAGGCTATATGATCAGAGATAACATATCTTTCACCTTAAGGAACCTGATTCATATTATTACTTGTATTTACCAGCAAACTTGTTGGCAAATACAAGCATAGTTGCTGGCAAATGCCAACAACTATATAATTCTAGATGTACTAACCAACAATACGTGGATGTATGACTATTAAGCCTATGAGTTATTGCCTTTATACAACACACCTTACAAGAGGTTATCCAATATGTGAAACCTTTCCTTCATAAGGTACATTTCAATTACTATGGAAAGCTTCTGCCCTTTCATAGCGAGTGGTGCATACTTGCAAAAATTCATTTAATATACAAAAGAAAAATAGTTTTTTTCTTGGTTGATTCGAGAAAAAAGCGTAACTTTGCAACAAATAAGAATAAAGGAGATTGAATTATGAAGAAATCTTTTATAGAAAGAATATCAAAGTTAGCTAATAACCCATACGTAAAAGGTATGGGAAGCATTACGAATATATTTGGCTCTAGTATTTCCTATAAACCAAAGTCTTTAAAGGATGATTTAAAAGTCTTAAGAAATGATTGGGAAGTTATAGGTACAGATATGCAAATTGCATTCGATTTATTTAGAAAGGAGGTTCCAAATGGACGATAATTCTATCAATGAAAAAGAGAAAACTTTAGAAAAAATCATTAGTGAACTTCCTAAAGAAGATAAAGATAAAGTTGTTGCAGCTATCTATGCATACGAACGTAAATCCTGGAGCGGTCCATTACCTTCTCCAGAAGATTTCGAAAAATACGAGAACATTATGCCAGGTTCTATGAATAGAGTTTTAACTCTTATGGAAAAACAAGCAGATCATCGTATGGATAAAGAGAATAAAGAATTAGAAGCTCAGATTCAACAGTCTAAAACTGGACAAATTATAGGAGCCGTATTGGTTTCTCTATTTGGCTGCTTTGCTTTTATTCTAGGTCTTTTAGGTCATGATAGTGTTGCTACAGGATTAGGTGTTGCTACAGCAATTAGCCTTGCAGCAATTTTTGTCTTAAAGCAGATTCCTTCTTGGTTGAAACAAAAATAAAAAACATATAAAAGTAAAACTAAAGGTGATAGGTGTACTAAATCTTATTGATTCAAGAGTTAGTGCACCTATCGCCTTTTTTATTCTTCTTTGATAATCCAATCGCTAATAGTGCGCTGGGTGCTGTCGTAATTTACACCAATCTTAAACAAACGCTTGCCATCGGCAGTATAAGGAATCAGATAGCCCTTTTCTAATATCTTCATTAGGTACACCTATAGTATATACCCCAATAATAGGATTATATTTTTTTATTGAGAGAATTCCATATTGAAAAAGAAAAGGAATTATGTCAGCCTCCCCGAAAGGAATTTCAGGCAAATCGTGAATTTTATAATTCTTTGTTACATCAAAATTATAAAGATATTCATTGGCAGTTTTATGGATATATGAATTGCCGAACCAGTAAGGAGCAATATCCCGTGCATTTAATGCCTTTACCAGACTGAACGGATTGAAGACATCTTCTGATTTCTTACTGAAATGATAGCCGTCGTAGAATCTTGTCAGCTCTGCCAGGCATTCTTCATACGTCATTCCAAGATCTTCGCCCAGCGCTGCCACATCCGTTTTCATCTGCGTGGTAAGTTCCTTCTTGCTGATACCGCAGATTGCCGAATACTGGTCGAACATACTGATGTTGTCGAGGTTGTTGAGCTCGCTGAAGATGCTGAGCTGCGAGAACTTGGTGATGCCCGTGATGAAGGTGAACTCCAGGTATGGGTCGAGCATCTTCAGAGGACTGTAGAAGTTCTGCATGATGCGACGGAGCGTCTGCAGATTCTCCTTCTCATGTACCACATCCAATAATGGGGCATCATATTCATCAATGATTACTACCACATTCTTGCCCGTCTGCTCGTAAGCTCGCTTCACCAGGTCTTTCAGGCGAAGGTTGGCATCCACCTGATGAGTCTTGTATCCCCAAATGGTTTCCTGCTCTTCAAGCATATCTGCCAGGTATCTTTCCAGCTGTTCCACGCTCATGTGCTTGGCACCGCTCAGGTCGAAGTGGAGCACAGGATGCTTCACCCATTTCTTCTCGTAATCAGCAATGGCCAAGCCCTCGAAGAGTTCCTTTCTTCCCTCAAAATAAGCCTGGAGGGTAGAGGCAAAGAGCGACTTGCCGAATCGTCTTGGACGACTCAGAAAGACGTACTTCATCTTTTTCTCTCGAAAATCCACGATATATTGGGTCTTATCTACATAGAGATAATTCCCCTCTCTGATATTTGAGAATGTCTGTATTCCTACAGGATAGAAATTTACTATTTTTGCCATATTCCTTCATGCTTTACGTTTTGCGCTGCTAAGTTACAAAGAAAATCCGAATAAACCAAGCATAATGGTTAAAAAATGAGCCATAGCTGAAAGTTCGCCGAACATGCCGAACTTTCAGCTATGAGGGCTTACTTGATCTTCACTTCTATCTTAGTCTTGGCTGCATCAGCGCTGGAACCGCCAACAAATACCTGGTAAGTGCCAGGAACCACGCGGATGGTGTTGGTCTGGGCATCCCAACCCTCGAAACTCTTGCGAGGAAGATCGATGCTCACCATCTGGCGCTCGCCAGCCTTCAAAGACACACGCTTGAAAGCCTTGAGACTCTTGACAGGTCCATCCACGTCATCCATGCGCTTGATATAAACCTGCGCTACTTCGGTACCCTCACGCTTGCCCGTATTCTGCAAGGAGAACATCAGCTTGTAATCAGCAGCATCCTTGCTGCCACGCTTCCTGCTCTTCACCTGCATCAGGGTAGGTTTGCCATACTCGAAAGAGGTATAACTCAAACCGTAACCGAATGGGAACAAAGGCTCACCCTTGAAATAACGATAGGTACGATTCTTCATCGTATAATCGAGGAAATCAGGAAGATCGTTCACACTCTTATAGAAGGTAACCGGAAGCTTGCCCGATGGATTCACCTCGCCAAAGAGAACCTTGGCTACAGCCTCACCACCCCGTTCACCAGGATACCATGCCTGAAGGATAGCCTCGGCATTTTCCGTCTCAGGAACCATAGCGATGGCACATCCCGAACAGTTGACAAAGACGACACGCTTGCCTGCCTGATGCAGCATGGCGATGACCTGACGCTGAGCCTTCGGCAACTCCAGGTCGGTTCTGTCGCCGCCCTTGAATCCCGGTTCCTCTATCTCAAGCTGTTCTCCCTCCAGGTTTGGAGAGATACCGCCTACGAATACCACGGCATCCGCATCGCCCACCTCTGCCAGAATCTGCTCGCTGGTAGGTTTCGAAGTCTTCAGGATATCAAACTGCATCACAGCCACATCTTCCTTCTGGGTATAATCTACCTGAATCTTGACCGGCTTGCCTGCTTTCAGAGAGAGCGGTTTGATGATAGGCGCCACGCGCCCCCAGCACTCCCTCATGTTTACGATGGTATCACCATCCACTATCAGGCGGCAACCGTCATCAATACCCATATTGATGGTAAGATCCTCATCCCTGTCAGGAGTCAACACACCCTCATAGCGGGCAGAGAAATGAGTAAGATTCACACCCGGTGCAAACACGGTATTACCACCATTGCTCAGATTGATGGCAGTCTTCATCACATCCGTAGCCACCGGCTCGCCCTCCTGATTCTGATTGTTCCAATAGGTAGCCTTCATTCCCTCACGGAAGAGGTTGAAACGGCTCTCCTGCACCTCGTTTCTTGTCAAGGTACAAGCCGGAACATACTTTACCTCAGCCCCCTTCATATAGTTGCGAATGCCCTGGAGGATGGTGGTAGAACTGGTAGGATAACCCGAATAGTTGCCTCGCAGCATGATGGAGTCATTGGCATTAGGTCCCATCACCACAATCTTCTGATTGCGGTTCAATGGCAGCAGCTGGTTTCTGTTCTGAAGAAGTACGATGCCTTCTTCTGCTATTTTCTCAGCCAGATCCTTATGAGCCTTGCAGGCGATGACGTTCTCAGGAATCTGAGTCCATGCCACCGTTTCGTCCTTATCGAAATCGCCCAGCTTGAAACGAGCCACCAGCAGGCGCTTCAGGCTCTGGTTTACCTTATCTTCATTGATCATTCCCGCCTTCACAGCCTGCGGAATGGTGCGATAGGCGTTGCCGCACTCCAGGTCGGTACCGGCATTAACAGCCTGGGCAGTTGCCTCGGTAGCAGTCTTTGCCGTACCATGATAACCCGGCATATAGAAATCGTTGACAGCTCCGCAATCGGAAGTAATCAATCCCTTGAATCCCCATTCGTCTCTGAGAATCTGGCGCTCAAACTTGGCGTTGGAACAGCAAGGAGCACCATCTATACGCTGATAGGCACACATCACCTCAGCCACATGTCCATCTTGTACCAGCGACTTGAAGGCAGGGAGATAAGTCTCCCACAAATCACGGGCTGGCAGATTCTCCAGATTGAAGACATGGCGATTCCACTCCGGACCGCTATGCACGGCGAAATGCTTGGCACAAGCCAGCGTCTTGACATACTGGGGAGCCTTAGACTGATCAGAAGCCGGAACACCAGGAGCCGCCAGCGGCTTGCCGTCGAACGACTGTCCCTGCAAGCCATTCACCACAGCAAGTCCCATACGTGTGGTGAGATAAGGATCTTCGCCATAAGTCTCCTGTCCGCGTCCCCATCTAGGATCACGGAAGATATTGACATTCGGAGTCCAGAAGCTCAGACTCTGATATCTCTTTACATTACCCGACTTCTTCGCCACCTGCGCCTTGGCTCTCGCCTCATCGCTTACGGCAGTAAACACCTGATAGAGCAAGGCATCATCCCAGGAAGAAGCCATGTGCATGGTGATAGGGAAAACCGTGGCATATCCGTTGCGTGCCACGCCATGCAGCGCCTCGTTCCACCATTGAAACTGAGGGATACCCAGTCGGGAGATGGCAGGCGAAGCATCCATCATCAGCTTCGTCTTTTCCTCCAGGGTCAGGCGTGAAAGTAAGTCATTGGCTCTTGCCTCGGCAGAAAGGTTAGGGTTCTGATAAGGCAACAGCTGACTGGCTGGCTGTTGGGCATGAGCTGAGAGCGCCAGAGCGGACAGCATAGCCAATGTAAGTATTTGTTTCTTCATAACTGCTATTGTTATTACGTTAATATTGTATAGATTCGTTTTTTAAATGCAAAAATACATATTTTTCCTGAATACTGAGACTGATGAAGTGTTAAAAAACTCAGATTGTTTTCATTTTTATGTGATTACTTCCTAATTTTTTCGAATCATTCAAACAATAAAGCACTTTTTCCTTGCTGATTCCAAATATTAGTGCTAACTTTGCACTCAGAAACGACTCTATCTTTTTAGAAGACAAAGATACAATAAGAAAGATACAACAAGACAGTAAGATCGCAATAATATGGAAAAGATTCTAATAGTTGAAGACGATATCGCATTTGGAACCATGATTCAGACATGGCTCAGGAAGAAGGGATTTGAAGTGGAGAAAACCACTTCGGTCAAGGCTGCCATACAGGTTTGCGAGGAAGCAGAAAGAGGATTCAATCTGGTATTATCAGACCTCCGCCTTCCCGACCACGACGGCATCTTCCTGCTGCAATGGATGAGAAAGCATGGCGTGCAGGTGCCTTTCATCGTGATGACCAGCTATGCAGAAATTCAGAATGTGGTGCTCGCCATGAAATCGGGTGCTACCGATTATGTGGCAAAGCCTTTCCATCCGGAAATCCTTCTGGATAAGATCAAGGAAGCAATCAAGACTCCGAAAAAACAGGATCCGTATGCAGCCTCAGCAGATAGTCTGCGTTCCACAGACTCAAATTCTACTCCTACAAACGCTGCACCTGGCAAGCAGGCAGGAAATCAGGCTTCATCTGCCAATGGGGATGTGCCCAAATACCTGGAAGGTGAAAGCGAGGCTTCACGCAAGCTTTACAGTTTTGTTTCGCTGGTGGCCCCTACCCCTATGTCGGTACTCATTCTGGGTGCCAGCGGTACAGGTAAGGAATATGTGGCTAGAAGAATCCATGAACTCAGCACAAGAGCCAACAAACCTTTCTTCGCACTCGACTGCGGTGCCATTCCTAAAGAGGTGGCGGCATCAGAATTCTTCGGTCATGTGAAGGGATCGTTTACGGGAGCTGACCAGGACAAGAAGGGCGCTTTCGAGATAGCCAACGGAGGAACTCTCTTCCTAGATGAGATGGGAAACCTGAACTATGAAGTGCAGGTACAGTTGCTCCGTGCCCTCCAGGAAAGAAAAATCCGTCCGGTGGGAAGCAACAAGGAAATCGATATCGATATCCGACTGGTTTGTGCTACCAATGAGAACCTGGCGCAGCGTGTGGCTGAAGGCAACTTCCGTGAAGACCTCTACCACCGCATCAATGAGTTTACCATCTACATGCCGGAGCTGAAAGACCGTGGTGCCGACCTCTTCCTCTTTGCCGACCTCTTTATCAAGCACGCCAACAAGGAGCTGAACAGAAATGTGGAAGGACTCGACGGCAAAGCCAAGGAACGAATTGCCGCCTACAACTGGCCGGGCAACCTGCGAGAACTGAACAATGTGATGAAGCGAGCTACCCTGCTCGCCACCGGAAGATACATCGGAGTAACCGAACTGGAACAGAGTATGGCGCATATCCAGCCACAAGCCCCTACTGCCCTGCACGATGAGAAAACGGAACTGCAGAGAATAGAAGCTGCGCTGAAAGCAGCAGGCGGCAACAAGAGTAAGGCTGCACAATTGCTCGCCGTAGATAGAAAGACGCTCTACAACAAGATGAAGAAGTATGGAATCTGATGACCATTCCCCAACTTTTTGGGGAATAATTCCACACTAGTTCCACACTTTCCACAATGTAGAATTCTGGCACAAAGAGCAATTACAATTGATAATCAATCAATTAGATAATTCTTTTGTTTTTTGGCACGCAGATTGTGATATTAGAAAGTGAACACGCCAATGAGCGGTAACGCAAGCAAGGCTGTTCACAAAGAAAGTTATAAACATAATATTCACAATAAAAAAAACAAAAGATTATGAAGAAGTTAGTATTCGCAGCTATCGCTGCTATGGTTATGGTTTCAGTTAGCAATGTATTCGCCAGCAACAAGATGGCAAGTGTATCATCAGTAGCTCCAGTTGACACAGTAGCTCCAGCAGAACCAACTGCTCCAGCCGATACAACAGTAGAGAAAGAGACACCAGCTGAAACTCCAGCAGAGACTCCAGCAGACTCTACCACAACAGATTCTACTGTAGCAGAGTAATATCACCTTTAAAAAATAGTAATTAACTGAGGAAAAGATAGAATAACACTAGTAATTACGCGTCGCTTTCAATCAGGCAGGAGACTAATGATAGAATTCATTGGTCTCCTGACTTGTTTTTAGCCCTTTTGTTTTCTAATATCATTTTTTTGCATTAACTTTGCAAACAAATATCTATTGAGCAAGATATCAGTCTGCTCATCATTTTAAACGATTTCTCATGCACAAGAACAATATTCCTCTCAAGGTAGCCCTCGGATATAGCACCATTGCCATTATTATGATTCTGGCAATCAGTTTGGTGTATAGCAACACCAAGAGCATCAATGCCATCAATGAAGCTTCGCGCGAGTATATCCAGAAAAGGGGTGCCGCCGATAGTACCATCTCTTCCCTGCTCAAAGAGGAGCAGAGAAACCTGAAACAACTGTCTGATGCCATGGCAGGAAGACCTACCCAAAACTATCTGCAGAATAAGGTGAAGAATCTGAATACGGGAAAGGATTCCATACTGGTTCACTCCAAGGCGCCGCAAACCCACGAGGCAAAAAAGACAACAGTAGAGGTTTTGAAGACCCGAAGGGGATTCTTCCGCCGACTCGCCGATGCCTTCAAGAAGGAGCACGCCGAAACCTTGAGCGTAAAACAGGACAGCAACCGGGCTGTCATCGATTCTGTTACCACCCCAGTAAACGTGGCGGAAAACGTGGCGACCATCCTTGACCAGATAGACAAGAAGGAGAAAGTGGCTACACAAGACCACAAGCAGAGCATCAACAAGGAGATGGAAGACCTGAAGATGGTGAGTGCCAAACTCGCCCTGCGCTCCGCCAAACATCTGAGCGATGTGCACCAGCGTGAGAAAGACAACATGCAGGAAGCCATCAAGAAGGCGATGGAAGCAAGAAAGCATCTGTTGTGGCAGATGGAACTGCTCGCCATCGTAGCCTTCTTTGCCATCGTCATCATGATCTGGTTTATCTGGCGCGATGCCAGAAAGGAGCGTATCTACAGGGAAAACCTGGAGGCTGCCAATGAGGAAATCCAGCGTATCATGAACCAGCGCGAGCGCCTGCTCCTCACCATCACCCACGATATCAAGGCGCCAGCTGCCTCTATCTCGGGCTTCATCGATCTGATGAAAGATTACGTCAGCAATCCTCAGGGCCTCGAATGCCTCCAGAACATCAAGAACTCTGCCGTTCATCTTTCACATCTCGTTGCCTCGCTGCTCGATTATCATCAGTTGGAGAACGGACTGATGAAGGTTCAGCCTACCTCTTTCTCACCGGCACAACTGGTAGCAGAATCGGTAGAGGGAATGAAATTGCGGGCAGAAGAGAAAGGACTGGAGATTTCGTTCGAATGCAAGATGAAGGGGATGGAGTACTTCCGTGCCGATGCCTTCCGCATTCGTCAGATATTGGATAATCTGGTAAGCAACGCCATCAAATATACCGACCGGGGCAGCGTTACCATCCAGGCACAGGTTTCAGAAATCCTGGGCAAGCCTACGCTTACCCTGAGCGTAAAGGATACGGGAAAGGGAATGACCGATGAGGAGAAACAGAATGTGTTCCAGGCGTTTACGAGATTGAAGAGCGCCCAGGGCATCGAGGGTACCGGTTTGGGATTGTCCATCACCCAGGAACTGGTTTCGCTGCTTGGTGGAGAAATCATCCTCCACTCTACCCTGGGCAAAGGTTCTACCTTCATCGTCACCATCCCTATCGAACCAGCACCAATGGAGGAGTCTCAGGAAATGGCTCCATCAGAAGTTAAGCATGATCCTTCTCCCGATTCTGCTCAAGATAAGGAAGGACAGAATTCCGGCAGTCATCAGGTTACTGATATAAAGAAGAAGCCGGAATTTGCCAATCACAAGATTCTGATTCTGGATGATGACAAGCTGCAGCTCCAGCTTCTCCAGGAGATGTTGCGCCGCATCGTAGGCGATACCTGGCAGGTTTTCGCCTGCAATCATGTGATGGATGCCCTCACCACACTGCATAACGAACAGCCTGCCCTGATGCTGATGGATATCGAAATGCCGGAGATGAACGGCATGGATATGATTGCCCACATCAACCATACCAAGATGATGGTGGTAGCGATGACGGCTCACGATACAAGCATCCTGGAACAGCTTCTGAAAGCCGGCTTCGATGATTGCCTGTTCAAGCCATTCAGCATGGAGAAGCTATCCGATATTCTGGGAATAGAGTCCCAGCCTCAACTGGATGCCCAGTCTGGAACTCCATCCCAGCCTGATTCATCACTCCAGCCAGAGTTATTATCCCAGCAGAAATCCAACCCTCAACTGGATGCTCTTCTTGCTTTTGCCGGAGGCGACGAAGAAGCGGCGAAGGAGATTCTCGATACCGTGAAGCAGGAACTTGCCGCACACCTCGAGAACCTGAAAGAAGCCATAGAAGAGGAAGCCTTATCTACCGACCGCATAGGAAAGGCAGCACACAAGCTCCTCCCTATCGCCACCATGATGCAGATGGGATGCCTCGAAGAACTCAAGGCGTTGTCACCAGAATACATCGGCGAGATAGAAGAAGCCGAGATCAGAGAAAAACTGAAGGTTGTGATTACGACCTTATCTGCTGCGGTGTCAGACCTGTATGCTTCTTGAAATATCGGCAGAAGAAACTGACGTCGGCAAAATGAAACTCCCAAGCCATCTCCTTGATGCTTTGCGTGCTTCGCTTAAGATGCATCTTGAGCTGCAGAATCACGTATTGGTCGATGATGGTCTTGGGGGTATGCCCCGTCACCTGACTCACAATGTTGGTGAGATATTTCGAGGAGATATTCATCTTTTCGGCATAATAGTTCACATCTCTTGAAATCTTGTAATCCTTCTCCAGAAGCATCATAAACCGATTGAACAGTTCTCTTACGCGATACGATTTTACTTCATCTGGTCGGTATTGCGGATTGCGCTGAAGATACTCATGAAAACCGATGAAGAACGCCTTCAACTGGCACAATACCAACTGCGAGATGCAGGTACATTCCGACTGGTCGAAATATACCTTCAATAAACCAAACATCCCATTGATGATGTTTGTCACCACAGGGGTATCCTGCCGGCAACGGTCTTCCCGCAAGGAAGAATACACCGTCTGCTCCAGCTGCAAGCTTGCTTCGCGAAGCAAGGAAGGATTATACTTCAGAATTTCGACTTGGAAGCTGTTCGCAGTTTGAGGGGATTTGCAATCCCCGTTTTCAGTTTCTGGGGATTTGCAATCCCCGTCAACCTTCAATTCCACTACATCATTCGGAAAGAGCGTAATCACCGCCCCCTCATAAAGTTCCCAATCCTTATAATTCACATTCAGCCTCGCCTTTCCTTTTCGGCAAATCAATATTGCTCCGTAAGTCAAAACTTGCGGACCCTCCTGCCATTCCTCCAAACCAGAGAGGAAAAGACTTGCTTCCTGCTGACTGCTTAATTCTGATAATTCCATCTACACCTTATTATATATAGAGTTATTATATCTCTTTATTCCTATTTCGGTTGCAAAATTACACAAAATATGTGATATAAAAGAACTATTATTCCCAAATCGTCCATCTACTGCGAAATATTTAAAGCGATTGTTCGCCCAAAACTCCGTACCTTTGCACCCGAAATTCAAAAAGTAATGATCAATGATTAAGAACATCTTATTTGTAAGCCTTCTGCTTGCAGGAGGAATCCTTTGGGCTTCGGCTCAATCACAAACCACCGGAGGGACGGCAGCTTCCTTGCCCGTCAGCAAGAAAGAAAACATGACCATCAGCCAGCTCTTCCAGAAGGTGGAGGATAACAGCAAGAGCCTTCGCACTTCATTATCAGGAGTAGAAGCAGCCCATCTCGGCATCGAAGCGGCTAAAAGCAAGAAACTGCCCGACCTCGATGCTTCCCTCTCATTCAGCTACATCGGCAATGCGCTGATTACCGACCGTAACTTCAGCAACGTTCATGGTCTGAAATCCCCACATTTCGGCAACAACTTCGCCTTCCAGGCACAGCAGGTGGTTTATGCCGGTGGAGCCATCAACGCAGGCATCAAGCTCGCCGAACTCGGAAAGCAGCAGGCAGAAGTAGGCGTGAAACTCACCCGACAGCAGATTCGCTTCATCGCCCTGGGGCAATATCTCGACCTCTATAAGATAGACAACCGCATCAAGGTGTATGAAAAGAACATCGAGTTGACCCGCCAGCTCATCGACGACATCAAGGAAAAACAGACGCACGGAATGGCGCTGAAAAACGACATTACCCGATACGAACTCCAGATGGAAAGCCTCAAACTTGGTCTTACGGCGCTTAGGAATAACCGGAGCATCCTGAACCATCAGCTTTGCAATACCCTAGGAATGAACCAGGGAAGCCAAAAGAATGAAGGAAGCCAGATGAACCAAACAAGCCAGGAGATTCAGATTATCCCCGATGCTACTATCGCCGACAAGACCTACGACAAGGAGGGCGAGGCTTACTGGCAGACGGCAGGCACCCTGAACTCACCACTCCTAGAACAAAGCAGTAACGCCATCCGCATCGCCGAACAGAAAGAGAAGATTGCCAAGAGCGACCTTCTGCCAAAAGTAGCTTTCGTTGCCGCAGACAACTTCGACGGACCTATTCTCTTCGAATTGCCACCTGTTGACAAAAACCTCAACGTATGGTATGTGGGTGTGGGCGTGAAATACAGCCTCAGCTCTCTCTTCAAGAGCAACAAGCGCATCAAGCAGGCAGCCGTAGAGACCCGACAGGCTAAAGAGGCACATGCCGTACAGGCAGAGCAGCTCAACAACAATGTGCAGGCTGCCTACGTGCAGTATCAGCAAACCTACGTGGAACTGGAAACGCAGCGAAAGAGCGTGGAGCTGGCACAGCAGAACTACGACGTGATGAATGCCCGCTATCTCAGCCAGCTGGCTCTGGTTACAGACATGGTGGATGCCTCCAACCTCAAGCTCAATGCCGAGCTCAGCGAGGTGGATGCCCGCATCAACATCGTCTATGCCTACTATCGCATGAAGTACGTGGCAGGAGAAATTTAATAAAAAACGCGGCAGGAGAAATTTAATTTTAAAAACAGAATTAAGAGTTTTTATCGAAAACTATTATCAAGAGATTATGAGCAAGAAGATTATCAAGAGAATATATAATGTAGTGATTATCCTCCTTTTTCTGGGAGCAACCGGCTGGTGTTTCAGCCATTTCTATCATGGCAGCGATGTGGCTTACACAGATGATGCACAGGTAAACCGCCATATCACCCCTATCAATACCCGTGTACCGGGATTCATCAAGGAGATTCGTTTCAACGACTATCAGCACGTAAAGAAGGGCGATACCCTCGTTATCATCGAGGATGCTGAGTTCCGCCTGCATGTGGCTCAGGCAGAGGCTGGCTTGCGTGGATCCAAGTCAAGTTCTTCGGTGGTAACCGCCAGTATGGGCACCACCAATACCAATGTGCAGACAGCTGCTGCCGGCATCGAGGAGGCTCGTGTGGATATGATGAATGCCAAGCAGGACTTCGACCGTTTTGCGGCTCTGATGAAGAAGGATGCGGTAACCCGTCAGCAATACGACAATGCCTATGCACGTTATCTGGGAGCCAAGGCACGTTATGAGCAGGCAAGCAGCCGCAAGGCAAGTGCAGCTTCTGTCCGCAATGTACAGACCCAGCAGCTTGGCGGTTCCCGTGCCGGAGAGAGCGTGGCTGAGGCACAACTCAATCTGGCTCGCCTCAATCTTTCCTATACCGTAATCGTGGCAACCTGCGATGGCGTGATGGGAAGAAAGGATATTCACGAAGGCCAGTTGGTACAGCCTGGTCAGATGCTCGCCCGCATCGTGGATGACAATGATGTTTGGGTGGTAGCCAATTATCGTGAGACTCAGATGGACGGCATCACCATGGGCAAGACTGTAGATTTCACCGCCGATGCCATCCCGGGTGTAGTATTCCATGGCAAGGTAGAAGCCCTTTCTGCCGCAGCCGGCAATGCCTATTCCATGATTCCTGTGGATAATGCCACCGGCAACTTCGTAAAGGTAGAGCAGCGTGTGCCTGTTCGCATCGCCCTTACCAAGGACAATGACCCGAAACAGATAGCCCTGCTCCGTGCCGGACTAAACGTAGAAACCAAGGTTCACATTAAATAGAATGTTCTATAAACTATAAATTATAAACTATAAATTATAGAAAATGCCAGGACCTCCAATGCTTCAGGGACCCTTCCGGGTTCCATCGTTCAATGGATATATTCCTCGCCGGTTACAGCCTTGGATTTATCTCCTCTTCGCCTTCATCTTCCTGATGTCGGGCGGAATCTATGGAGGAGCCATGAGCCAGGTGATGGGCGAGTACAGTTTGATGAGAGAAGACGTGCTCATGATCATCATGTTCAACGTGGTGGGCGTGGCGATGCCATTCCCCTTCCTCTTCAAGATGAAGTTCCACTTTACCAACCGTCAGCTTCTGCTGAATGCGGCACTGGTAGTGGCAACCTGTAATTTCCTCATCATGTGGACCGACTCGGTATCCTTGATGTGCATTCTCGCTTACATCGCAGGCTTCTTCAAGCTCTGCGGAACCTTCGAATGTATGAGCACCATCCAGTTGTGGATGACCTCCAAGCGCGATTTCACCATCTTCTTCCCCCTGCTCTACTGCATCGTACTGGGAAACATGTTCCTCTCGCCTTGGATTACCGAACACCTGATTTATATCTATCAGGATTGGCGCATCATCAACTGGGCGATGACGGGAGCCCTGCTTCTGGTGGCATTCATCGTGTACGTCACCACCCACGACTTCCGCTTCATGAAACCCATGCCCTTCATCAGTATCGACTATCTGGGCTGCATCCTGTGGTCGGCATGGATGCTGGAGTTCATCTTCTTCTTCACCTATGGCGAGCACTACAACTGGCTCGATTCGAAGATCATGCAGATGGATGTATTGCTCTTTATATTTACCGGATATTTCTGCATCCAGCGAATGCTCCACATCCGTCACCCTTACATCGCTCCGGCGGCATGGAAGTATAAGCGACTCATCCCGCTGCTCATTCTCTTCGCCTTCGTAGAGTTCATGGGCAGTACACCTAAAGTGCTGCAAACCGCCTTTACGGGTGGCGTGCTGCATTTCGGTGCCATCACAACCAATGTGCTCAACTTCGTGGAATGGACTGGAGCCATCGCCGGTTGCCTCTTCTGCCTTTTCTGGTGCAAGGTGCTCTGTCAGAAATACACCCGTCTGCTCACGATAGGTGTAGCAACGATGGTATGCTATCCCGTGATGATGTATTTCCTCATCGATCCGGGTCTCAACATAGAGGCACTTTATCTGCCTTGCTTCCTGCGGAGCTTCGGCAACGCCATCTTCTTCTGCATGCTCACCGTGTATCTGGAAGAACTGATGCCGTTCCAGCATTTCTTCATGGGATTGACGATGGCAGGCATCATCCGCAATGGTCCGATGTCGGCGATGTGCTCAGGCCTTTACAGTTTCGGGCTCCGTTATCAGATGGCAGACAACATGTCGCGCGGTTTGCCCTACGATGCCACCAATCTTCTGATGCTCAGCATCCGGAATCTCTATGGCATCACCTGCCTCATCGGCATTGCCGTGCTGATTATCTTCCTACTCTGGGATGTACAGCCCGTGAGAAGTACCCTGAAGAAGATGCCTTCCTGGAACTTCGTGGGTAAGAGGATGAAAAAAAAGAAAGGATTTGCGAAATAGTCATTGGTTCTGCCATCGGCGTGATTATCAACCTCGTACTTCCTAAATCGAAGAAGGAAGAGGTGTAAAGAAAAAAGGGGAAAATCTTTGATTATGAGATAGTTTTCAAAGTTTTTCCCCTTTACAAGAGTAATGCCCCAACTAGATTGCAAGATTCTTGCAGATTTGTGAATCGATACAATTTACCTAGATGTTCCTCATCATATTTTATAGAGGAACCTTTATAATTTGGGCAGGAATCTCTGTCTTTGTATATTTTAGCAAGAGTTGAGCCACATTTTTATCCTTATCATCCTCATTATCTGTACAGCCTCCAATTGATCTTTCGCCAAAGGTGAAAAAATAATCTTTTGCTCTAGAAACTGCTACATTTATCAGATTGTCATTCTCCTTGATAAACTTCCACCCCTCTTGACGACCATATACAGTAGAGAATATAACTATCTTGCTCTCTGCACCTTGGAAAGTATGTACTGTTCCACAAGGAATCTTTCCAACCTTATGCTTCTTAGACACTTCTTCTAAAGCTACTTTTATCTTGTCCACCTGAGCCTTAAATGGCGTAATAACCGAAATTGTTTTTTCTATCGCAAATTTACCATCTTTCGAATATGTATTCCTTATCTCTTCAAAATTTTGGTCTATCCATTTTGCAATAGCTTCAGCCTCTTGCATGCAAATTCTACTCTCACCATCAACCTCAGAGTTCTGATGACTAACATGAAAAGACCCCATGACAGGACAGTTTGGACCTAAGAATCTATCATTTTCAAACTCATCTGGCCTACGAGGATTCAGACGTCCATGATAAACCAACTCATTGCAGAAGCTAATGATTTCTTTGTAACAACGTCTATGCTCACTAAGAAACATTCCTCTCTCCCCTTTCTTTTGAAACTTGCATGCACTTGTTGCCAAAGACATCAAGCTTGAAGAAGAGCAGTTTAAAGGAAGAGTTAAGAACTCCGATATATTTTCTATTGAATCCTTACCAAGAATTTTCTTATGCATTTCATAATCTACGACCTCACTAACAGAATACACTGGTGGTATTTGATGCACATCACCTACGACGATAGCCTTCTTGGCTAAGGCAAATGAAGGAATGGCCAATTCTGGAGCGACCTGTCCTGCTTCATCTACAATCAAAAGATCTATGTTCCGCATATATGGTAACTGTTTTAAATCATCAGATTCTTTCGATATTTTCATTTTTCCCGATTGATTTGAATTCCTTGTTCTATCTAATGCTCCCCTAAAGACATCTGGCAATTTAAAGAATGTCATCACCATACAAGGTGTAATCTTTGCCATTCTATGGAATCTTTTGTCTTGGATGCTTAAATATTTATAGGTATATTTTCTTTCATCTAGACAATCATTTGCCATTAACCAACTAGCCTCATAATAATGAACTGCAAGCCAAAACATCTGATATCTTAACGGTATATCTAAAATACCATTTATTTCTTCAAGCCCCACAGCACTCAACTCACTAATACCATTTTCGGGGATATCTTTAACTTTTTTATCATCTTTATGAAGACTTTTTGTTATATGCAAAAGTTTCTCCTTATAATCGAATCCAAATTCGTTCAGACTCTCTAATAGATTCTCAAGTTTTCTATTAGAGGAATCGGGCTGAGCTTCAGATTTATAAAAACCTAAAAAGCTCAAGAACTTCTGACATAATGTCTTTTTTTTCTGATTACTATATTGAACCGTCGGCTTTTCAACAGCAGATAATATTTCTTTTAATTTCGATTCACGCTTTTGAATTTCATCTTGAAGATACTTCATTACACCCTCCCAATAGGAGTTCTCATTAGTATTTTTTATATGATAACATTTATCACAACACTCCTGGAACGTATTCTTAAATTCCTCAAATTTTTCGTTTTCTGCTTGGCTATTATTTTTATGTTCTATACTCTCATAATCTATACCACCTTCTTTATTCGTCTTAAAATGTGGATCATTCTTCTTAGCATCAGAAGGAAAATATACCGAAAAAGAAGATAGTCCAATCCATCTTCTTTCTAACAACTTTCTCTTTTCATTCTTATCAGAATCTTCCTCTACCACATTTGCAAAAGAATCCATTATATTGGTAACAGCTTTGTTATTAGTAGAAGTTGCTACAATGATGGGAGCTTTCAGACCTTCTTTTGCATGTTTGACAAACAAATCAGCAACAACACTTTGTAAAAGTGTTGTCTTACCTGTTCCCGGAGGACCTGACACTGCTAAAATCTCTCCATCTTTCGTTTCATTCAAATGATGAAGTGATTCTCTTTGAGAAGGAGAAAGAGGCCATTTACCACTCATAACTCCTAAATGTTTTTTCATTGATTTAATATTCAATTCTCCATATAAACCTTCTTCGGTATCTTTTGAAGGAAAAAGCAGCTTGTTGAGTAATGGAACCGATTTCATATTTTCATCAATATGCTCAAACAAGAAATGATATAATTCGAGTATCTTGCCATAAGCTTCCACTGTTTCATCCAAAATAATCCATGCAGAAGGATAAATCTCATAGTAACTGTTTTTCTTTTCAGAATTTTTAAGGAATGTAGAATCCCAGTCATTTTCTATCTGAAATTTGTAATATTCCTTCACCTTAGCAATATATTTATCCCAAAGAATTTCATTTTTATTGCTGATACCTTCTGTTAGATTGAAATCTTTATCTTTCCATTCACCAATAGAAACATTATTTCCAAAAGGAGCCAAAATCTCAATCGGTATCCATGGAGTCTTAGTTGTATTGACCTTTAATTGTCCATTCATATCAAGAATAGCTGGAATATAAAGAACTGGTATATCTAGTACGTCTGTCTCATGACATATCTTCCCTTCTTTATTCATTTCATCAATAAGTCTTTCGCTTTTGATAATTTTAGGCAAAACCAGCACTTTTAGATCATCTTCCTTTGTATCCTTTATCTTTTTCTGCTTATTTTTTTCATCATAGATTTGAAAAAGTTTTTCATAAATTTCTCTACCCAAAAA
Organism: Prevotella sp.; assembly: GCA_052356385.1. Lineage (GTDB taxonomy): Bacteria > Bacteroidota > Bacteroidia > Bacteroidales > Bacteroidaceae > Prevotella. The sequence goes on along the minus strand of DAWDAD010000007.1, from coordinate 11,226 downwards.
GCCATTTTCGAAGTTAGAAGATTCATCTAATTTCAAAGGCTTTTCCTTTTTAAAATCGATACCGCTTTTGATTTTAATTATCTTAATGAGATATTCCAATATTCTTTTTTTGTCCATATAAAACATATTTTTTAATTAACTAAAACAAAATAGTTGCGGCAAAGTTACATAAAGAAATAATAACAGCCAACTTTTTCGGCAAATATTTAGTATCACAAGGGGAAATTCAGAGATGTCATCCTGGAACTTCGTTGGAAAGAGAGTGAAGAAAAAGAAAGGATTTGCGAAATAAAAGAAAGAGATTCTTGGTATTTTCAAACTTTATTCGTATTTTTGCAAAGATTTAGCAAGCTATAAACAGAAACAAAAATCATTTTCATATAACAATAATAATGAATACAGAACAACTTTCTATGACCAAGAAAACCCTTGTGGGAGTACAATTCCTATTTGTGGCTTTCGGTGCAACGGTTCTGGTGCCTCTCCTGATAGGCATCGATCCGGCAACGGCTCTCTTCACCGCAGGTGTGGGAACCTTTCTCTTTCACTTCATCACCAAGGGCAAGGTGCCTATCTTCCTGGGCAGTTCCTTCGCCTTCATCGCTCCTATCATCGCTGCCACCAAGCAGTGGGGACTTCCGGGAACCATCGCCGGACTTACCAGCGTCTCCCTGGTGTATTTCATCATGAGCGCCCTAGTAAAATGGCAGGGCAAGAAACTGCTGGATAAGATTTTTCCTCCGGTAGTCATCGGACCCGCCATCATCCTTATCGGTCTTTCCCTTTCGGGCAGCGCTGTGAATATGGCTAAGACCAACTGGGTTCTCGCCTTCGCATCGCTTATCACCGCCATCCTGGTACTTACCTTCTGCAAGGGACTGATGAAGCTGGTGCCTATCATTTCGGGCGTTATCGTGGGTTACGTCATCGCCATCTGCATGGGCGAGGTAGATTTCTCGGATGTAGCAGCGGCTTCGTGGTTCTCCTGTCCGGTAAGCTTCGATACCATCACCCATTTCTCCTGGGCGCCATTTCTCTATATGTTACCCGTGGCGATAGCACCGGTGCTGGAACATATCGGCGACGTGTATGTGGTGAGCACCGTGGCGAAGAAGGATTTCGTGGCAGATCCGGGATTGCATCGCACGATGTTGGGCGATGGAGTGGCGTGTCTCTGTTCCGCCTTCCTGGGTGGTCCTCCTGAGACTACTTATTCTGAAGTAACGGGAGCGATGTCTATCACCAAGGTCACAAGTCCTGCCGTGATTCGCATATCCGCAGCCACCGCCATCTGTTTCTCTATCGTGGGCAAATTGAGTGCCTTGCTGCAGAGCATACCTCAAGCGGTATTAGGTGGCATCATGCTGCTTCTTTTCGGCACCATCGCCAGTGTGGGTGTTCAGAATCTGATGCAGAACAAGGTAGATATGAATGAAACCCGCAATGTCATCATCATCTCGGTGATGCTGACGATGGGCTTGGGTGGTGCCGTCCTCTCCTCCGGTTCCTTCGCCATTTCCGGCATCGGTCTCTCTGCCGTCATCGGCGTGATTCTCAACCTCGTACTTCCTAAAACGAAGAAGGAGGAGGCGTAAAAAGTGGGAAAACATCTATTTTCGAAGAAAAAAATGTTTTTTAATCATGGAGAAATAAACTAATTCGCAAAATATCCGTACCTTTGCAGTATGAAAACATTATTAGACGTTCATACACATACCATAGCATCGGGTCATGCCTTCAGCAGTTTGCAGGAAATGACCATGGCTGCAAAAGAAAAGGGGTTGGAAATACTGGGAATCACAGAGCACGGACCTCATATTCCAGGCACCTGTGATCCCATCTATTTCAGAAACCTGCATTGCGTTCCCCGTCAGCTCTATGGAATCAAGCTGATGCTGGGAGCAGAACTCAACATCCTCAATACCAAGGGCGATATTGACCTCGATGAGGATTACTGGCGCATACTTGATATCCGAATCGCTGGCATTCATAGCCTTTGCTGGCAGGGAGGAACCAAGGAAGAGAACACGCAGGGAGTCATCAACGCCATGCGCAATCCATTCGTGCAGATTATCTCCCATCCTGGAGATGGAACGGCAGAACTGGATTTCGAGGCTCTGATGAAGGTTTCCAAGGAGACGCATACCTTGCTCGAAATCAACAATCACTCCATGGCTCCCATCCGTCACAAAACGGTGGCAGCTCCTAATAACCTGGAACTGCTGGAACTTGCCAAGAAATACGAGACACCTGTCATCTTCGGAAGTGATGCCCACTTCTCTGCCATGATTGCCGACTACAGCAACATCATGCCACTGGTAGAGAAAGCAGAGTTCCCGGAAGAGCTGATTCTCAACTATCAGCCGGAGAAATTCATGGCTTATCTCAAGCCTACCCCTGAGAAATAGGAAAAATTCGTTTCACATTTCATTTGCACTACTATGATTATAGAGGAAATTATCAAGTATAACGAGGAATTCGTAGCCAACAAGGACTACGAGAAGTATCTTACGAGCAAATACCCAGACAAGAAGCTTGCCATCCTTTCCTGTATGGATACCCGCCTGACAGAGCTTCTGCCGGCAGCATTGGGATTGAAGAATGGAGATGCCAAGCTCATCAAGAATGCCGGTGGACTGGTTATCAGTCCATTCGATTCCGCCATGCGCAGCCTCCTGGTTGCCATTTACGAACTGGGTGTAAAGGAAATCATGGTCATCGCCCACTCCAACTGCGGTGCCTGCCACATGAACGGACAGCAGATGAAGGAATTGATGCTCAAACGTGGCATCCATCAGGATGTTATCGACACCATCGGACTTTGCGGCATCAACCTAGACCATTGGCTGGAGGGCTTCCACGACACCGAGGATTCTGTAAGAAATACGATTGATACCATCCGTACTCACCCTCTTGTACCAAAGGATGTCAATCTGCATGGTTATATCATCGATTCCCAGACGGGTAAGCTCACAGAAGTAATCTAACTTTCGGCCAAGATCATCTGCATCAGTTCAACATTAGTCTTGTTGTTTATCGCAGCATCTTCAACTTCAGTAAAATAATCAAGAGTAGCAGAACACTCTCCGGTAATATCTATGCCAATCACATTCTCATGGGCATAGATAATACGAAGCACGGCCTGTAGCTGTATAAGCGTCATGTTGCCATTGCTCCAATCCGTGATGGCATCCTGCTTTCTTAAGACATCCTTATCGATGGAAATATAGACAGGCTCGTGTATGAGCTTACCAGCCTTGGAGGGCCATGCCTGATGGTGATTCATTTCAGCCTGACTATAGAACAAGACCTTTTCTCTCAGATGAATAGGCACTTGAGCAATCAACTCATCCGATGCCCCAACAATAATAATATGTCTGACAAGCGGGTTCTTCTCCAACACATCTTTCACCCAGCCGCCACATGATACTACACCCTCCCATTCCGGTTGTTGCATATCAGGATGATGATCGAAAACGATCAGGGAAAAAGGTTCCTGGAGTCTGGATACCCAATATTCTGTGAGATAATGAAAATCACCGGAGTCTATGAAATGAATTGCCTCGGCAGGAAAAGGAGCAAGCCGACGATGCAGTTCTTCCCTGCCTTCTTCATCACAATAGCAATCCACCCCCTTCATATCCTGGCAATCCACGTGGATGATATTCTTGTTTGAGGCAAATGCCTCTAAGTTATATACGCCAGTAAAGTTCAGAAGAATGACAGGTATTTTCTTTTCCATACGCCAATAAGATAAAAATAGACCTTTTATATATTATGTAGAAATATATAATGCAGAACATCAGCCGGTGATGAAGAAGAAAATGTATCATCACTGGCTGATGTCTGAAAAGATTTAGAAAGTGAACTGCTCCAGTTTCAAGCCATTCTTGGTAAGAGCTTCAATCTTTGGAACCAATGTGGTGAAATGCTCAGAAGCCATGTGAGCTTTCAGAACCTCCTCGTTCTCCCATGTCTCGCAAATAATCATCACACCATTGCGAGTTCCACTGGTGAAATAGTCGTAGGCAATATTGCCATTGTCCTTCAAAGACTTCTCTACCAGTTCCTTGCATAAAGCGTTGATTTCCTCAACCTTTACCTCCTCCTTCTTCTCAAAAAATACATTTAATCTAATCATAGTTCTTTATTTTTAATATTAACTTTGTATTCAATTGCCGGTTGCAAAATTACCTATTTTTTATGAATCCCCAACTAATTATGCGCTATATTTTTGTTAAAATTAGAAGTATTTATACTTATACGAGGAAAAGTCATCAGTTTGCTCATTAATCTTTTTATTTGAAAAATAAGATAGTTTTCAATGCTTGATGAACGCCAACCCCATCTGCATCGCCTTTTTCACCATATTTGCCACATTGCTTGCTTGCAGTTTGCTCATCAAGTTGTGGCGGTGAAATTCTACGGTATTGTTGATGACGGCAAGAATGAAAAGACGGAACTGGCTGCCGTTGCCCAACAGAAAGGGAAACAAGCCTCTAACGCAGATGCCCAGAAAGAGGATATACAAGCACCAGCAGGAACTCAACAAAGTACAGAAAAGGAAGAAACTGGAGTATTAATGGGCATAGCGTTGCTGCTCCTGGCACTTGTAGGAGGCGCCCTCAGTCTTATTGCCATCGTGTTTACTTTCTTTTATGTTTTCAGCGACGTTGAACGTACATTCAACGTCGCTGAACGAAACTTTCTATTAGGCAAATAGTACATTTTTTCCTAATAACAACCAAGACTTTTCCTAAGATTAACACAAAATTAATCATCCTACAGCCACGCTCCGAATCTTGCGCTTGGCAATGGGGCGGCGAAGTAATAGTTCTGGTCGTTATTCTTATCCAGGAAATTCACCTGCTTCATGCCGAAGAATGGCAGACCTTGTGGGAAGAGGCGGACAAAATCGGTTACACCTCCTGAGAGAGCTGGACTGCCTGCCTGATATTCGAAATTCCAACTCTTGTCGAATGCCAATGGAGCACCTTGGGCTACATCATCTATCTCGCAATTGATATTCATCTTCTTGCTCTGTTTGAAGTTTTTGAAGAGTGGATTGAGCTGACCTGCCACGCTGCTCTTGATATCGGTATCAAACCAGATGCCGAGCTCTGCACCCTTCGCCATCTGCGCTACGCCTGTCTCTGTAGATGCAAAGTAGTAGTTTGGTGTAAGACGACTGTGCTCCATATCTACACCATCCTTCTTAGGCTGCTTCAGTCCGAAACGGGAATCGTAGATGAGATTGTTCACGAAGACTGGCTTCGCTGCCTTCTCTACCCAGACAGAACCACCCTTCTTGTTCTTGGAACGGCGCCAGCCGCAGTTGATGATGGTGTTGTTATAGGCGGTCATCTCAGAGAGAGGAATCACCTCGCTATTGCCGGCATTCGAAAGCTTGAAGGCGTTGGTGCAGGCGTTGTAGATGATGTTGTTGGCTACATCGAGCTTGCAACCTGCCTTTACGTTGATGGCCTCGCCACCATCGGCTGCATTTCCGCTATCGGCAAAGATATTGTTGATAATCATACCGTTACCACCGGTAAAGTAAGTCTGGTCGTTGTAGTTGTCATGGAAGAAACTGTTTGCCATCACAAACTTGCCGTTTACATTACAGAAGTGGAAGGCTGGCACACCGCCATCGATGGTGGTCTTGAAAAGCTTGTTCTGGAAAGAAGCAGAACTCTCGGTAGGAGTAGCACCGGCATAGGCCACATCCACGTGGTTGAGCACCACCTCTTCTGAATTATATCCGCAGATGATGCCGCCCCAATCAGCAGGCTTCCTGGTATCAGAAGTAAAGACTACTGGCTTCTCGGCAGTTCCCATACAATAGAGATTGCCCAATACTACGATTTCTACCGGCACCTGAACCTCTGACTTGCAGGTAACGGTTACACCCGGCTCAATGTAGAGCGATGCTCCTACAGGAATCTCAACGCTCTGGCTCAGGGTAGTATCCTTGGTCCAAACCACAGAACCTGCAGGATATTCTGCCACCTTCGTTGTGATGACATCCTTAGAACCCTGGTTCTCATTGCCATCACTTCCATTACCGCCATTATTCACGTAATCGTATGGATTGATATTATCGTTCTCGCAAGATGTGGAGAACATTGCAGCTGCTGCCATCAACAGCAAAGCAGCAAAAGTACTTATCTTTTTCATTTTTTACCTTTTTTCTTTTTTAACTTTTAAAGTTTGTATCTTACTCCCAGCAGGAAGGTTTTGCCATACTGATAAGTTCCCACGATGGTCTTATCGCTCTTCTGGCCCTCATACTCCAGGTTGCTCTTATTTACAGTCTTCAAGTATCTCTCGCGCTTGGCATCGAGCAGATTGTTTGCCTTGAAGAAGATGGAGATGCCGTTCTTGAATTGCTTCTCGGCACTCAGGTCGAGACCGAACATCGCCTTGTCCCACTGGTCGGCATCCTTGAAGGGAGAAACCAGGGCAAGCTTAGTGCCCGTGAAGGAAGAGGCCAACTGCGCATTCCAGCCATTCTCCGTATCCTTATATAATAAGGAGATGTTAGCGGAATGAGGAGCCTGGTTAACCAGCGGACGGGTCTGGGTTACACCCGTCTTATACTCAGCACTACCCTCCTGGTACTCACGCTTAGAGGTGGTGATTTCAGAATGGGTGTAAGTATAATTCGCCTTTACTCCGAAGTGGCGGATGTACTTGATCACATCGATTTCAAAGCCCATGTTCTTGGCATTACCCAGGTTGTCAGGCATGTAGTAAGCATCGGTTCCGGCACCAATCTTGCCATCCGATGTTACGAACACCTGCTCTATAGGGTCTTTCAGATACTTATAGAATACGCCGGCAAGAATCTGCTCGGTCTTGCTTGGGAACCACTCCCAGCGCAGGTCGATGTTGTCGATGCGGGCACGCTTCAGGTTTGGATTACCTTTTTCCTGATACTCCTCGCCCTGAATCTGATAAGGCACTATCTCGTAGAAGCCCGGACGGTTGATGGAGCGATAGTAAGAGAGACGCACGTTCATCTTCCTGGTTGGCGTCCACTTGATGGATGCCGATGGCAGATAATCCCAGTAGCTCTGCTCGCCCACCTGTCCCATGTTGCGGAAGTGCTGGAGCATGGTGTAAATCTGGTTGGTGTGCTCGGCTCGGAAACCAGCATTCAGTTCGCCCACCTCGCTCTTCAGGGTTACCATGGCGTAGGCTCCGCCGATGTGCTCCTTGGAATCGTAGTTGAGCTGCGAAGCCTGCGAATAAGGAGTCTTGCAAACCCAATCGATGTTGGCATACTGGTCTATTCCGTTTCCATCCAATCGCTGCGAGATGTCGGCAGGATTGAAGATGTAAGAATAATATCTGTTGCTGCGTTCCTTTCTGCGATACTGCGCTCCCGCCTTCCAGAGTGCCTCCACATCGTTGGCGAAACGGGTATCGTAAGAGAGGTTGATGTAACCCGCCCAGTCGGTATCCTTGTTGTGCTGGAATCGGCGCTCAGCACTCTTAGGCAGGGTCTTGGTGATATTCTTTTCGCCTTCCCAGATGGAACCCGAAACGGCATCGCCACCATTCTCGGCAGTTCTGCTTATGGAGTTGGTCAGGGTAACGTAAGTTCTATCCGGATCTTCCTCCTTAGCCTGCGAGAATACGCCCGACCAATCTACGGTAAAATCCTTGGTTAGATGATGCGTACCCTTCAGATTGGTGGCGAAGATGCTCTGGGTGGTTGAGAGAGAGCGAACTTCATCGTCCTGCGTGTAGCTGTCGGCTCCGATGTATTCGGTATTGACGCTATTGTTGTATCTGGTGCCCTTGGAATTGGTGTGCACATACATGTTGTACCATTCCAGCTTGTGGCCAGGCAGGGTTAAATCTATCTTGGCATGAGCACCCGCAGTAAGGTCGTGGATGCTGTAGTAGCGATGCTGCAGATTGGAAATGTACATGGCCTGCTCGCCCGAAGCCATCTTTACGGAATTGTAGGTGCGCTCTGTGCCACGGAAAACATTCTGCACGCTTCCGGCAAGCATCACGCCCAGGCGGTCGTTCCAGAAGCGGTTGCCGATGCTCAGACCTCCTATGAAGTTAGGAGCAGGAAGAGAATGGCTCTTCAACTGAACAGGACCGTTCTTGAAATCGCTCATCTGCGCCTTGTAGTCTTTTCCGAAAGCCTCGTAAGGAGATTTCTTTGTATAATCAGAGCGGTTGCTGGTAAGATAATCTCTGCCATCCTTCCAGAAATAATCACTTGCTCCGATGGCAGCATTCGCCTGAATCTGGAAGCGGGATGGGGCATCCTTCATCACCATATCCACCACGCCGCCGGCTGCATCGCCTTCCATATCGGCAGTAAGAGACTTGGAAACCACGAGGCGGTCCATCAGATCTGAAGGGAAGATATTCAATGGGATGTAACGGTTTTTATCATCCGGACTAGGAATCTTCACGCCGTTCACCAGGGTGTAGTTGTAGCGCTTGTCCATGCCTCGGAGGATGGCGTAGGAAGCCTCGCCCGAAGCATCACGCTCCATGGTTACACCTGATACTCGCTGCAGAACGCTCGCCACGTTGACATCAGGCGAAAGCTGGATGCTCTGCTGGCTCATCACGTTGAGCACGTTGCCGGCATTCTTCACGGTTTCTATGGCGCTGCGGTCGCTGCGGTATTCACGATGACCGGTAACCACCACTTCGCCCAACTGCTTCAGGTCTTCATCCATCGGAATATCCACCTTGTCTTTCTTAGCCACATCCACCACCATCTCCCTGGTCTTGTACGACATGTAGGAAACGATGATGGTCACCTTGCCTTTATCAGGCAATTCATGCAGGGTGAAAGTACCATCAAGTCCGGTGGTGGTACTCACGTTGGGCAGCTCCTTTACCCGGATTACGGTTCCGATGAGGGGTTCGCCCGTTTTGTTATCCTTGACTATACCATCCAGCGTGTGTGCCTGGATGGCGGTAGTTGCAGCGGCAAGAAGCGCCGCACTCAGTAAAAATCTTTTCATCTATATCGCTATTGAATTCTTCATTCGTTTCTTTTCGCAAAAAAGCACCTTTTTACTTTTTTACCTTTAAAACCGTGTGAATGATTTTTCCATCCTTGTCAATCATCGACATTCTGAGCTGCTTCTTATCTGCAGTAAATACAGAGAAGCCATCGGCAGGACTGCAGAACACGGTACCATCGATAGGCTTCACAGAGCGAGCCAGAGATGAAGAGGAATTGACTACGTAGTCGATGTTATCGCCCTTCTTCTGGATGTGCTGGAAGTTGTGGATGTGACCGCAGGCATAAATCGCCACATTATTATATTTATGGAGGACAGGAAGGAGGCGCTTCTGCATGTCGAGGCGCTCATTCTCCTTCTTCGTGGTGTAGGCGTAGATAGGATGATGGCCTACCACGATGACCCAATCTTCCTTGGCATTCTTCAGAGTTTCGTCGAGCCAGGAGAGCTGAGCCTCTGCATCCTGCTTGCAGGCATCAGGATAGATTTCCGTATTCTTGCGATAGGAATCAATGAGGGGTGTGGTGTCGAGGAAGATGACACGGATGGTGGTTCCCTTGTGGTCGAACACCTTGGTGTAATATTTGGCTGGCATCATCCAGCGGCGGCTCACCTTGCCGTAGTCCATAAAAGCCTGGGTATTACCACGATACTCATGGTTGCCGCAAACCGGGAACCAGTTGAGCATCAGGTCGGGATGAGAATAAACATATTCGTAATTGGTAAGCCACAGAGGGTCCTGGGTAGAAGCCACGCCATTGAAATGGTGGATGTCGCCTACGGCAAGTACGCATTCAGGATCTACCGTACCCGCCATCTCGCCCATCAGTTCGGCGATAGGCTTCTGGTCGTAGTAGCCGTTGCGGCCCATGTCATTGGTCATGTAGAGGGTGATTTCGCCCTTCAGTTTCTGCCATTCGGCAGCATTCGCCTTCCAGTTTGGATTCTGCGGAATGGCGGTTGCTGCACTCTGAGAGCAAGTTGTTAATGCTGCGTTTTGAGCCTGTGCAGTCAAGCCTCCACCCAACAATAAAGCCGAAGCCAAAACTACAGTAGCTACTCTACCTTTCATCATAGCAAAGCCTTTCATGCTGCTATGCTTACCCGATACTTTCTTTTCCATTTTTCTTTATCTGACTATAATACATTATTAAATATTGATGATACCTTTCCCCTTTCGGGGTGGTATCTGTTAAATTTCGGGTGCAAAGGTAGGGGTATTATGTGTCAAAGAGGTTACAAGGATTTTAATTAGCAGATAAAAGATACTACAATCTTATTACGGGAGTTTCCCCCGATGCTTTTAGGGAAAATCATACGCTGGTTTATGGTTTTCCCTTTGCTTTTTTCAGCTATTCTCTCTATCTTTGCACCAGAAATAAATAAATGCAGTAATAACCCTTTAAAGAGAAGATAGTTATGAAACGAATAATGATGACAATCGTAGCAGTATGGATGATGATAACATCTATGAATGCTCAGAGACTGACAAACATTCAGGCAGAGGCTCGTTTTATCACAGATAAGATGGTGGTGGAACTGGGATTGAGCAGCGTTCAGCGCAACAGCATCCTGAACATCAATCTCAATTATCTCAATGGCATCCGCAGCTATCGCGACATTGATGCCTACGGCTGGCATTACCGCAACAAGCAGCTCAAGCGCATGATGACCGCCAGACAATGGAAGAGATTCAAGGACTCTTACTATTTCTATCGCCCTATCGGCTGGCAGAATCATGTGTATGTTCACCATATTTACACCAAGTATCCAAAGCATAACTGGGGACACGACAAGCGCCGCCCTCGCCCTGAGTGCAGCTACGGAAGACCAGGATGGCCAGGCGGTACCCATGTAACTTATGGACCAGGAAAGCCAGACAAGCATCACAAACATCACAAGCATCACAAACACGATAAGAAGTGGAAGCACGACAAGAAGAAGTGGAAGCACGATAGAGATTGGGATGATGACGATGACGATGATGATGACGATGATTGAGATAATGACTGGAATGATGACTAAGATTAAGATGAGATTAAGACAAACATTCGATGATAAAACAGAAGAAATCCAAGCTAGAGATCATTCTCCGGCTTGGATTTCTCGTTAAATAAAAACTAACTATGCCGACTAACTAATCATTAATAATTAATCATTAATAATTAATCATTAATCACTAACAAGATGTCTTCCACAATCTGCTCATCGAGCAGGC
>DAWDAD010000006.1:0-85154 GCA_052356385.1 Prevotella sp. | reverse complement strand
CTTCAGGAAATGGATACTCAAGAATATGATTGGGTAAGATTATATACTGAGAAATTGCCAGCGAAGCTTTACTACTGCTTAGCTGGCGATTCTGGGCAAGAGAGATTTATCTATGTGTTAACAAAACAAACTCGCTCCAAATTGGACTTTGATTGGATATCAAGAAGTTTCAACTCTATATTATCTGATTCTTTTTATTCCATATTAAACGCCTTTTAGTTTTATTAGAAAACCAAAGAAAAGTCTATTCTTCCGGAATACCAAGTCTCTTCATTTCTACCTCTGCTGATGTTTGATTCTCTCTTTCTTTTATCTTATGGAAACGATATGTTAACGTCAATCCGACTTTTCGAGTTTCATACTTTGTATTAAAACTAGATCTAACATCATAGATCTGTCTACAAGCACGATTTCTATCTCCATTAAAAATATCATACCCATCTAATGATAACCGCAATCTATCGTTCAAGAAAGATTTTTTGATACTCAAATTGACAGAAGAAGATGACTTTACATTTATCGACTCCATGTATCCACCCCAAACTTGTTGCCAAGACAGAGAGAGCAGGAAATGCTTAGGAAGCTTGAAATCATTATCAAAATTAAGAATTGTCGACGGATGTCCATCATGAAATGTTGTTCCATCAATACCCGGATAATGCATAATTGACTTCTGAAAGAATCCCGTCAACGATGCAGTATAGCATTTATAGGTATTACGCCAATTCAACATCGCCGACAAAGCTTGACGATGCGACAAATTATTTTGTGACGAAACCGTTATAGCTGAGTTACCTTCCAAAGAATAAATCACCGGCAATAATGGACGATAAACATAATCATAATTTAATGTAAGAAACAAAGACTTATACATCAACAGATAAGACAAGCTATGAGTGATGGCTGTCTTCAACTGGCTATTACCCTTAGATTGCTCATAACGGTTCACATACGTCACATTATCATTCATATCTGCATAATTAGCCCGCTCTGTTCCTACCGAATAGCTAAGATTCTGCACCAACAATCCATGACTATAGCTTAGGGTTACTGACGGCAAGAATGTATTATCACTATGCGCCTCTATCACAGACGCCTTTTCATTCTTCCGACGGGAATATAGATTCTGATAACGTATTCCTGTACTCAAGGAAAAGTCCCCCAAGGGTAATTCGTAGTTGATAAATACAGCATTTTTAACTTCCTTATTCTCAAAGCGGCCATCGAACTTCAACCGTTCATAATCTATCTTGTCTACTCCCTCACTATAGCTGAAATCATATCCCATACCCAAAGTGCCCCACTTTCCAAAATCATGGGTAGCATGGAAATTAGAAGCCAGGACATTCCATTTAGAATGTCCCATATATGAAACCTCAGAACTCGTACCTATATGATTTTCCTTTAAAGCAGAATTAGTGTTCGATGCTTTAGAAATATAATCCATCACTACACTCACGTGCCAAGCATGATTCAAACTTGCATCATAATACATATTGACATGATGCGTAAGGAGGTTGTTTTTGGATTTATTCTTATCAAAGAGATAATATGCAGGTCCTGCATTTGGCACTACACTAAATGTATCCCGAGTCTCAACCTTTCCATCCGTGTACATTCCACTATAAAGCATTCCTAGTTCTGATTTATCAGACAGATGATAAGTCATACCAGCAGAATAAGTATGACTACCGGAATGAGTCAAGCTTTCAATATGTTGCATTTTATTCCAAATGGTATCAGCTAATACCTGTTTATCATAATCAGAACTTTCGGAAGCATTATTTCTCCTATAGTAATACTTACCATACAAATCAAATTTTCCAGAATTGTATGTTGAAGAGAAACCTGTTTTATGAGCCAAATGCTTTGCCTGAGTGATATTTCCGATGGCATTAAAAGCCACACCATCTCCTAAAATCTTAGTTTTTATATCAATCACAGGTGAACCCGATGTGTCATAATCCGCCTCTGGCATAGCAACGATTTTTAAAGATTTGATTTGATCAACCGGTAAGTTATCGATAAGACTTTGATCTCTCACCTTACGCCCATTTAAATAATAGACCGGAGCTCCCTTACCCAACACATTGAACGAATTTCCTACATGTAAGACACCAGGAACCTTACCAATCAGTTCATATATATCATTCTGATGGTTAAGAATAGAATCATGCTCTACGTCTACGAGTAAATTATGACCAGACAACTTTATGTTTTTGCGATGAGCTATCACCTCTACATCAGATAGAGAAATTACTGTAGAATCCGAGATACCAGTCATGTTTTTGGCAACAACGTTACTATCAGAATCAAGGATAGCAATGTTTGCCGGAACATCACCTTTGTTAACTCCCATATCCCTTGCTATTATATTCTTAGCTTGCAACAGAAGCGCACCAAAGAACAACATGGATATATTTATAAAAAATCTCTTAACAACCATATTAATATAACCTTTAAGTTTAAAGAATCACCTTTGTCATTTACTGAGTCCACTTAAAAAAGTAAGGCTTGTTGAAAGTAGGCTCAGTAAATTAAAATGATCTCGGTGCAAAAATACCGAAAATTGCTCAAACCGCCAAACGTTTTACATCATTTCTCACATAATATTTATAACCCAGTTTATTATGTAAAAATGATGTAGGTTTGCTATTCTTCCGGAATACCAAATATCCAATGATTCACAATGGGAATTTTATAGAAATTAGAACTTTTTGTTTATATGCGTATGGAATATACTAACCCACCACTGGATACAGCAATACTTTTAGCCAATCTTCAAAATGAGCACCATGGGAAATCCGTTGTTAAACATAAGCTAAAGATTGACATCAAATGTCACTTTAGTATACACATTGCCTTTGCGTAGATATATCGAATATGTGCCATAAGGCCCATAGAGTTCATTTGGAGACTTACGCAAAGCCACTTTCAAATGTCCATTAGACAGACTTATTGCAAAGTCTTCACTCTTTTCGAAAAAACAATATTCTTCTGCTCCAAGAGCATCAAACGACAATTGTTCGTCTAGCCCAAACAAGTTACCTATGTTAGTATCTTTTTGAGGCAATTCTTTTTCATCAGACAAAGACGACGTATATTCTACGACAGCCCCAACCTTGCCAGTTTCTTTCTCCAAGAAAGAAGATACCACAAACTGATAATATTTGCATCCTATCTCATATGCATTCTTATGAGAAGGAAAAGTCAAAACATTTTCGGTATTACAACATGCATACCGGTGATTTGGCAATACGCTTATTTCGCTTGACAAGTTATCCAAATTTGGCATCGTCTTACTCGGAAAACTTGAAGAAATTCCCAAATCAATTACTTGCCAACTGTCAGACCGGAAATTCATCGAGCCGTTTATATAAACTCCCGTTTCACCTAACAGGGTCTTGCCATGATTCTCATCGAGCATATTCAGTGAGTTAATAGAAGCCTGTGACGTTTCATCTTCACTGCAACTTGTAGCAAACAGAGTAATGCACAAACTCAATGCCAACAAAACAAACATTTTTACTTTCTTCATAACCTTGCCATTTTAATTGTTATTAATCACAGCTGCAAAATTATCCGTTTTTCCAATACATTCCTAATAAACCAGGTCTATTTCTTTAACATCGAACATATTGCATATAATTCTAAGCTCCAAACACTTACAGTTGCCGCCTTGATTTTCGAGGTCTAAAAAGCTGTATATAGTCCCTATCTCTAGAAGTTTTCTATATAATTACGAAGCGAAAAATGCTCATTTTTAATGCCTACCTTATCCTTATACAAGAACAACTTTTGCTTGATAGCTTTCTCGCTCACACAATAGATAGAAGCCAACGCTTTTTGCGACAGCTTTAAACGCAACAGCATCATTAGACGTAAATCGGTCTTAGATAAATTCGGATGTTTTTGCTTGAGTCGTTTTACAAATAGGTTTTCCACACTATTTAAAAACACCTCCAATTCGTCCCAATCACTCTCCGACAACACTATATGCTTATTCTCATTTGGAACTATCGAATTTAATTTTTCTACAACATCTATTTTCTTTTGTAAATAATTACGCATCACAGATAGTTGAATCTCTTTATGCGAAAGTTCCTCTTGGTGTATTTTTTCCTGCATTTGTTGCTTTTGGAGAAGAACCTCTCTTTCATGCTCCATACGTAGTTTTATCTGGTGCTTATATGATTTATAAACATATAAAATAAATATGACTACTATAAAACACAATAAGACTATCAAACTAAATACCCACTGCTGCATTTCTGCTTTACCTCGCATTTTAGCTCTTTCACTTTCCTTTTTCAAAAAGGATGTATAATAAGCAGCCTTACCTTGTAATGCAGTTCGATACATATCCTCCAAATAATGGTACGCCGAATCGCTAAAACTTTTAGCAGACTTGAAATCATGCGCTTTCATAGCAGCTTGACTTTGAAAATAGAACACAGAATAGCGGTCTTCTGCCGTTTTTGGCATTGCTTGTTTTAATAAACTAAAGGCTTGGTTTAATGAATCTACAGAGATATAAGCAGAAGCAAATGTCAACAGACAAGAAAATCTATTTGCTGCATTCAAGTCATAAGCCAATCGTGCATAATATAAACAACTATCTTTTTCACCTATCTCCTCAAATGTACTAGCTAGATTTTGCCTTACATAAGACAACAAGTTGCTATCGCCAGCTTTCATTGCCATTCTATATGCTTTTCTCTCTTCTTCTAAAGCATGCTGCAAGCTATCAACATAAAAGAAGTTCTCACCCAATCTCAAACGTGCTGCCACCTTATTATATATAGTAACATTTGCCATAGAGTCATACATCTTCACCAAAGCTTTAGCATAGTTCAAAGCTTTGTAAGGTGCCAGCTGTTCTTCTACTTCAATCAGCTTATCCAATGCCAAGCATTTTAAATTCATATTATGGAGGCTGTCAGATATGGAATAGGACTTTTCTAAACAAGCCTTTGCCTGCTCCATGCTATCATTCAGCAAAAAGCATTTTCCCATATAATACAAGGATGAAGCATAAAGCGAATCGTCCTGATGTTCTCCATACCAATCATACGCTATGCGAATCAAGGAATCGTTATCTACATCCAAGCCCGACTTATCTTGTGCCATATAATAAATGAGGGCATACTTCGCCATATCTTCATCAGAGAGTTTACCTTGATTGATACGGTTCAAAAAGGCCAAGGCACTATCTGGCTTAGACTCTGCCAACGTATAAGCCAAGTCTAACTCTCTCTTATGACTTTGATAACATGATACCAATACTGAAAGCATCACAAAAAACAATATCGTAAACGAAATACTTCTTCTCATATTTAGTATAATTACATTCTGGGCGCAAAAATACAAAATATTTTTCAATAATAGAACTAAATAGGGTCTAAAATACAAAGTCTGCAGAAAAGCACAACACAACTGATTATCAGGTATATATATAATATTTATAACAAAAGAGGGTCTAAATAATAGTCGTATTTTCGCATTACCAACCTTTCTGCCTGAAAGCAGAAGGCGTTACCCCTCTCATCTTCTTGAAGAACTTGGTGAGATGAGCCTGCGAGGAGAAACCGAAGGTATTGGCTATCTCCTGCACCGTATGCGTGGTGGTAGAAAGTTCGCGCTCTATCTCCTTCACGATGTATTCATCGATGATTGCCTTCGGCGTCTTGCCGGAGATGCGACGGGTAACCTGAGCCAGATAACGGCCACTCACATTCAACTGGTCGGCATAGAAATGAACATCGCTATAAGTGCGGCAGAAGTTATTCACCTGCGAGATAAA
The DNA here is from genome assembly GCA_052356385.1 of Prevotella sp. Taxonomy (GTDB): domain Bacteria; phylum Bacteroidota; class Bacteroidia; order Bacteroidales; family Bacteroidaceae; genus Prevotella. The sequence goes on along the minus strand of DAWDAD010000006.1, from coordinate 79,351 downwards.
CTGGTTGTAGAGTTCGGAACTTCTGCCCTGCAGATTGCTCTGGCGCACGAGTTCTACATTGATGAAATCCTGCGCCATCGCCAACGCCTCCTCCATCTTCTTGCCCTGATTCAGATAAACGGCAAGAGCTGAAGAGAAACGGTTGATGAGACCATGCGAATTGGCATTGTCGAGGCGATAGATCCGGAGTCCCTGCTTCTCGGCAAGGCTCAGCAGTTTGGAATTCTGAAGAATGATGTCGCTCTCCTTCTTGCGTGACACGACGACAGAACAGAGCGGCAGCAGACGGTATTTGATCTGGCTCACCACATCTTCCGTCATCAGCGCATCGCCCTGGCTCGACCAGATGGCAGGGGCATAGATGATATGGGCAGGACGGTATTTGGTCAGCGCATCGATGACCACATTCAGCGTTTCCACCCTGCGTATCATACCAATCTTCACAATATCAGGCTGCACATCGTTCATGATAGCCTCTATCTGCCCCGAAACAATCTCGGCAGGAATATCGAAGAACTCCTGAATACCGAGCGTATTCTGCACAGTGATGCTGGTTATTGCCGAAACAGCATAACCGCCCAACTCGGCAATCGTCCTGATGTCCGCCTGCACACCAGAGCCTCCGGTGCTGTCTGAACCTGTAATCGTTAATATCATATCCTTAAACTTTGAACCCGATGATAAGTTTGAGGGCAAAGATACAAAAAAAGAGCGAATAATCCGCAGAATTTGCAGATAATTCGCTCTTTTTTTTATTCTTCAGTGAGATCTTTACAATCCTTGAGTATCTTAGCAGGAACCTCATTGCAACGCTTGTAGCGGCAGATGTCGGTAACATCGTTCTTGGCGGTCCATATCATGGAACCCGATGCCAGGAGGCGGGTTACGAGATAACTCTGGTTCCAGTCGCCCTTACCGTTATCATAGCTTCCGCTGATGATGTAACCCTGGTATGGATCGTTCTCGATAGCGAACGAACCGGTGATATGGCGACCATACATACTGTCAAACTTCTGATACATCTCGAAAGTCTGGTCCTTGCGGTTGAAAACGATGTAGCAGTATGTGCCCTCAGCAAGAGGTTCACCGTTCCACTCAGCCAACTCCCATGTGCCATGAAGATTGGCAGGTGTAACTTCCAGAGAAGGCTCCTCCGGTTCTTCATCATCGCTGCTGCAGGCTGCAAAGCCGCAGGCAAACAAAGCAATCACCAGGAGGGTGAAGAGTTTTTTCAAATATTTCATTGTCTTGGTATTTTTTTCTTTTTTACTTTTTTTCCCTTTTACCTTTTTAACTTTACAACGACCTGTATCGTTCTGTCAGACGGACGGGCATCCAAGCCCTCCAGAATAACAGGGAAGGTGAAGGATTCGGGCATCGTAGCCGGAATCTTATCGGCTATGATGGTGATGACGAGGTCAGCCTCATCACCCGGTTCTATCACCTCAGGCTCTGTCGTAAGACGGGCATAAGGAGGAAGAAGGAGGCTAGATATACGGAGCGGCTTGTCGCCGCTGTTTCCGCAGAGGATGCGTGCCTCAGGCTCTGTGCCCGGCTTTACCTCTGTGATACTTGCCTTCGCCTGTTTCAGTCTGAGTGCGCCCATCTTGTGCGGATAGCGTGCCCACTGGTCAGCACCCGGCAGCACCTTGCCCGTTAAGGCAAGCTTAACGGCAGGCTGTCCCTCTACCTCTTTCAGATAGAGATAAGCACCCGTATTGATGGTGCCCGGATAGCGGTTAGGCGTGAAGGTGATCTGCACCTGACAGGTATCGCCAGGCTTCATCACATCGCCCTTGACATAAGAACTGGTACATCCACAGGTGGTTCTCACCTGTGTGATGTGCAGTATCTTCTTGCTCACATTCTTACCTACGAAGGTGAAGGTGCGAGGCGCATCGTCCTCGGTCATCGTACCTGCATCGATAAGCGGATGCTCAAACTTCAGCAGTTCCTCCTGCGCATTCACCGTAACAGGCAAAGCCAGGAAGAAAAGCGACAGGAAAGCAAATATCTTCATATTACATCCAATTACATCCAACCATTGTTACCGGCACTCTTTCTAACGGTCACAACTACGGTCTGTCTGGTACCATCAGCAGCTGTTACGGTGAGCGATGTGCTTCCGGCAGCGAGTCCCTTCACGGTGAGCGTTTTGCCTTCTACCGAAGCAGAAGCTACGTTGCCATTCACTACTGAGCAAGAGAAGCCCTCTGTCTGACCTGCGAAATATGCAGCGAGGTTGAGAGAAACAGTCTTCTCGATGCCCACATACACGTTAGGCAACTTCATATCAGAACTGAATTCCTTGTTCTTGATGTAATTCAAGAGCTTAGCTGCATCAATCAGACCAGCACCCATCTTGCCGATGTACTTAGAGAGCTGTACAATCTCTGGCGAAGCACCTACGGTAGTATGGTTCATGTAGTAGGTCTTGGTTGCACCATTCTGATAATGACGATCCAATTCCTTCACAGATTTTTTCATCAGGGCTACGAAGTCGGCAGCACGATAATGACGGTTCGTCTTGGCAGCATAAGCGAGACCCAAGGCAGCCACACCCGAAACATGAGGACAAGCCATAGAGGTTCCCTCCATGTAACCGTAAGCAGGCTGACCGTTCTTGATCATCGTAGAGAGCACAGCACCTTTCTGCTCGGTTGTCTCTGCCCAATATTCATCTTCCTGCTCGCCAATCTTGCTGTAATATTCCAAGTCGCCACCAGGAGCACTCAGGGTTACGAGCGAACCGAAATCGGTGTAGCAGGCTGGAGTAAAGTCGGCTGCTACTGAAGATACGCTGACGCACTTAGAGTAAGCACCTGGGAAAGCAGGATTGCCAGCATACTCGTTACCGGCTGCGAAGACTGGAATACCGCCGTCGATGACACCATTAGGCGAACCGGCATTGTTGATGAAGTAATCCAGCGCTTCCTTCTCCAGCGGATAGGTCTCAGCCCATTCCTTCTCGGTAGCAGGACCCGGAGTATAACCGTTGATGATGCTAGACTCTGAAGAGTTGTAACCCCAACTGCACTGCAGGATGACAGCACCATTATCGGCAGCATACTTGATGGCTCTCGCCTCGCCTGCCAAGGTTACACTATTCTGACCAGAGAATACCTGGCAAGACATAATCTTAACACCAGAGTTAGGAGTACCGTCACCACCAGCTATACCACAAACACCTTTGCCATTATTATTTACGGCTGCAATGGTACCAGCTACGTGAGTACCATGACCGGTGTCATTGGCATCAGTCCAGGTAATATCGCCGCTCTCAGTAACGAAGTTGTAGCCATGAAGGTCGCCCTCATAACCGTTTCCGTCGCCGTCAGTCTTGGCGCCCTGAACACTTTCGCCCGGGTTGCACCACATGTTGGCTGCCAGATCAGGGTGCGTATACATCACGCCCTCATCAAGAATAGCCACGATGATAGAAGGATCGCCTGTACAGGTTTTCCATGCCTCAAGTGCATTCACGTCACATCCAGCCTTAGCACCCACGTGATTATTGTTGAGGTTCTCAAAGTCATAGTTGCCCTCGCCCAGGTTACGGTAGTGCCACTGGCTGGCAAAGCCTGGGTCATTAGGGAAGTCATCGGCAGCACCACGGGTAGCCTTCTGCTGAAGTGCCTTATCGCTGAGATAGATGCGCTTGCTGTCAGTATTGTAAGCACGCTTGATGCGGCCGTTGGTCTGAACCTTTGAGATTTCGCCCAACTGCTTCAGGCGCTCGGCAGCCGCCTTCAGGTCGGTTCCCTTATTAAACTTCACCGTATACCAGAGGTGGAGTCCCGCCTCGCGGGTTCTTGCCTCAGTATTTGCATCTACCGGGAACACACGCTCAAAGCTGTAGCTTCCCAGGATGTCGAGCACCTCGTCGGTAGAAGGAATACCCGAACGGGTAGCCTTTCCGGCGCGGGTCTTGCTCAGTTGTGTCTGGTCGAGGATATCGCTCATTTCCGGACTGAACTTAATCAGCAGTTCACCCGCCTCAGCATCTGCAGGGATGGTGATTTCTGAATTGCCGTCAGAAGAGCCGATGGTTGACAGGCTGTCAGAACAGCCCGTCAATGCCAATGCGACCATTGCTATATAGAAAAACTTTTTCTTCATTGTTTGCTTCTATATTGTTTTTATGTTTATCTTACTTTTTCTTAGTTCTCCTGTACTTAGCCATCAGCGCAGCTTCATTAATATCGCCTGCTGCCACGTATTTGCGGTAGTAGAGCGGATAAGCTACACCTCGAACCTCCCACTGGCTGCCTGGGTCGCTGGTTCCGTAATAGTAGTCATAGCTATAGCTGTCTTCTGTCATATTAGAGAAACCAACGGCAGCGCCATCGCTATTCTTACCCTTAGGCTGCTGGTTGAAGATCATCGTAGGTGCATTCCATTCTACCAGGTGTGGATGGAAAAGAATCCAGTTTGGCACCTTTCCTGTAAAGAAGTTCAGGTTGAGTGACAACTGACGGCAGTTTGGCAATACACGTGGCACCTGGTAAGGATAAACATCCTTACTAACTACAGAACCATCCTTGTGTTTGCAGGTTACAGGATTACCCTTGCCTGAGAGCAACCACTTGCAGGTATCGCCTACCAGCTTGTCGAGATAATCTTCCTTGTTAGTAGAGAAGTCAGACTTGCTGTATCGGGTAGCCTTGCCGGCAGCTTCCAGTGCCTCAGTCATCTCTTCATCGGTAGGAAGTTCACCCTCCAGGAAGCAGTAAGACAACTCCAGTGTATTCAACTTATCCCATGTCAGGAGCTTGAGAAGCGCCTGGCGGTCTGCGGTTCCGGCATTTACCTTACCATACAGTCCGATAGGATAGTTATTATAAACATAGACGCCTGATGCATTCATTTCGCCCAGCGAAGCGATGTTGGTGACAACATCCGTACGGCGCTGTGCATAGAGAATGAGGTTACGCAACTTAGGGAAGTTCTTCTCGTTGACGATATTGGTGATATCCGACAACTTGTTGAAGTTGTTACTTACCAGATTGAGCGTTTCAAGACTCTTGCCCAGATTAACAAAGTTAGTAGGCAACTGAGTCAGACCGTAAGCCTGAACGGTAAGATTCTTCAGATACTTCAGCGAGCAGATTTCATCACCGAGTTTCACCTCACGAATCTGGTTGTTCTCGTTAGCTGCAACAGAGAATGACTCCAGGAACTTGAGGTTGCCCACTTCCTTAGGAAGAGTTTCGCCACTCTTGAGGTTGAACATGCTGAACTTGACAGAACGTACACGTCCTAAAGCCTCAGGATGAGTTTTCACGAAAGCATCAGTAGCTTCCCAGAGCGTTACGCCGCTCCAGTTGCGCATGTTATCGCTGGAATCGAAGGTAGCAATGCTACCCAGTTTCTGGTTGATCATGATGACAGAGAGAGAGTCACCGGCACGGTTGTCCTCAATCTTTGGTGCTGCCTTCTGACGAACGGTCAGGATGACATCATCTATAGGTTTGCCATCTGCATCTACCAGCTGGTCTTCAGCCTTGACTGGCACGAGATGAACCTTAGCCACACGAACGGCAGGAACCACGTTCATCGCCCAGCGGAACTTGAACTTCACGCTGCGAGGACGAGCCTTTCTATCAAGTACGATTCCGAGATTGGTACCTGTCAGTTTATCCTCATCCTTGCTATTCAGAAGCCAACCTTCACGCTCGCTCTCGTTTTCTGCCTTCTCGGCATCAGTCATATCACCCTCGAAAGAATACTCTATCTTACCGATTTTGCATTCCACATTGGCAGAAATCAGACTCTCGAAAGCACGCTTATCGTATGATTCTGAATTTTCGATTTCTACAGTTGGTTCCTTGATGTCAATCTGCTTACCATAACCAAACTGTTTTACGGAAACGGTGCGGCGCTGACCGTTATCGCCGATAAAGACGATATCGGTAGTACGGCGTCCGTTCATCAGAGTAGAGTCAACTACCACAGTTGCAGTAGTAGAACCCACGCCATTGGCAGGAGTGAGCATCAGCCAAGGCTCATCCACGTTAGCCACCCAATTCTGTGAGGCAGCAATGGCAAGCTGTTCGCTACCGCCCTCAGCTGCTATTTCAATCTGCTCCTTGTCGATGGCGAGTCCGCCTGGGATATCTACATCATCGCTATCGCTGCAGGATGCAGTCATCAGACCTGCACCCAGAACGAGGAGCCATGTAAGTTTATTAATATATTTCATATTATCTTACTTTCTATTCGTTTAATTTTCGAGATCCAAAGCATCGCAACCGCGGATGTCCTGATTCTTGTCGTAGAACAGCTTATACATACCAGCCTTGATGTATGCACAGACGCTGGTTACATCGATAGAGATGTTAGGGTTGTCTGCGATATTCAGGATATAAAGGTGAGAGGTCAGTGTCTCTTCTACCTTACGGATATCGTTGGAACCAATCTGGAACTGGATCAGGCTCGGACAGGTTGTGATTCCTGTAGGCCATGTACGCAGGCAACGCTGGTCGGTATTCTCATCACGCTGGTGGTTGATGGCAAAGGCACGGAGCACGGCACTGTTCAATGGCTGGGTTGGCACCTCGGTGAAGCAGTTGTAGCTCAAGTCCATATTGGTAATGTATGGCAATGTGGTTGAGCGGAAGTCATCAGAGAGGGATGTCAACCTGTTGAATCGGAGGTCGATGACCTGCAGCAGATAAGCCTTCTTGCCCTTGATGGAACCCTTAGGGATGGTACGCATCTGGTTGGCGCTCAAATCGATGGTTGTGATTGGCGAACCGGCTGTAAACAGCTCTGAAGGGAACTTCTCTATCTTGTTGTTCGACAGAGTAACGGTTGCTGCATTGATACCCTTGTAGGTACCATGACTCTTATCTACACCTGTAATCTCGTTGTAAGAGAAGTCTACAGAACCCATCTCGCGAACCGAACTTGCATCGAAGATATTCGGAATCTTCTTCAGTTTGTTATGAGCGAAGGTCAGACTCTCTACATCATCTGTAAAGGCACAGAGATTAGCAGGAATCTCTTCAATCTGGTTGTTGTTCAGATAGAGTGAAGAAAGCGCTACCTCAGAACCAAACGGATGCAACTTCTTGATGTTGTTGTAAGCCAGGTCGAGCAAACCGAGGTTCACCATCTTGCTCAAGGCAGATGACTCTGGGAACTCCTCCAGGTTGTTGTAACTCATATAGAGAATCTGGAGCGTCTTACCGGTCTTCTCCTCAGCTAAGCGAGTCCAATCTTTTCTCAACTGATTAGCAGAGATGCCCTTGCATCGTGCCAGGTTCATCGCCTGCAATTTAGGGAGATTATAGTAGAAGTCTGGAATGCGACTGATCTTCGGACAGTTGTAAAGCTCGATATCGGTCAGGTTTTCCATCTTGTCCCAATCCTCATCCTTAAACTCCTTCGCAAACTTACCATAAACAGGATCATCAGCATTGTAGAACTTCGCACAAACCTCATCGGATGTGATAGAAGAGTTACCGATATAGAACTGCTGCAACTTGGTCAGACGGTAGATGGCCTTAGATACACCTTTAATCTTGTTGGTCAATGTACCGATCTGCGCATCCTTCAGGTTGATGCGGCTGTCCTTCTTGATTCTGTTCTTCGGTGCCACCTTAGGATCAGAGTTGTAGCTTTTTACAATCATCTCCGACATGTTGGCACGTGGGTCATACTTCAGGAACTTGTTCTCATAGTCGTGACGCATGCTGCTCTTCTTTGCTGCAGTCAGACTGTTTGCATCATAATCATTGAAGATGTTGGCACCAATCTTCTCATCGTGAGAACCGAGGTTGAGCACCTGGAGTTCTGTCAGCTGTCCGATGGCATCAGGTACGATTCCCTTTGCACCGAAACCGGCGATGATAAGACCGATGACACGGCCGTTGCTGTTGAGCGTTACGCCCGGCTGTTCGCCCCACATATCGAGTTCCTTGTTGAAGTTCCAGTTAGCTCCCTTGAAGGTAGCATCGCCATAGAAGCTCCACTCCTTACCCTGGAGAGATTCCCAGATAGCCTTCAACGCCTCATAGTCCTTGATATACTCCTTTGTCTTGGAAAGGAGGATAGGCACCTGAGCTTTATCATTGAGTTGATTGTCCTCTATAATGAAAGCCTCACCCTTTACAGGCTGGGTCTCATACTTGGTCTTCACCGCACCAGTCTTGCCGTAGGTGGTATATGAGGTAACCTGATAAGTACCGGCAGGCAACCATACGGTAGAATCGCAGTATGCTGTACCTGTGTCCATATACTTATCGTTCTCATTGTCAGGATTCTGATTCTCCTTGCTTCCCTCCTTGTATTTCACCTTCAGTTCAGGGAAGGTATAGGTCTCACGGGTAAAGAGGTTAGTTACGCTGACATCAACGAGACGGATGTTAGAGAAGAGATACTCTGTACCACCGGCACGGGTCTTCTCCCACTCCTTCACGAGATTGAACTTCACCTTACCACGCTCCACAGTCTCCACCATGAGGTTCTGTACTTCCAGACCGCCACCTACTACAGTGAATGTTTCGCCGGCAGAAGAAGCCAGCAACTCCTCGTCTACAGCATCATAGAGATAGAAACCGATGACGGTGTAAGTACCCGAAGCGAGTTGCAGTTTTTCACTTCTCAGACCATACTCAGCATTCTCTGAATTATAAGAATTGAGCACCAGTGTCTGAGACACAGTTGTACCGTTGTGCTCCATGACCACCTTGATTTTCTTGGCATCATCCAATTTCTCAAGTTTGTCAAGGGCAGCAGCACGGGTAGCTCTAGAAGAAACCTTCTTGCTGAGCTTGAACTGCACATATCCGTATGTGCCGTCCCAGCCCTCGGTTTCATCATCAGAGCAACTTGTTGCTGCAAAGGTCAGGAAAGAGACCAAGAGCAACAAGAGTGCCTTTGAAAATATTTTCATTCTGTTCATTACTTTCTAATTTTTCTGATAGAAGTATGTTTCTTACTCATTCCCTCACCAGGAGATTCAACAACAAGAACCTTTACAGGAGTTCCGTTGTCCTTGAATACCATAAACATTGGAGTAGCTTCTGGTACTTGTACAAAGAATATCCAATTCTCCTTTTCGTCTTGTGAAGGCTCTGCATAAACATCATTTCCGTTGCTATCCATAACTGTAAGATAGCCTGTCTCCATCATCGTGGTAGGATTCCAATCCTTGATATTAGGATTAACTGTAAGAGAGCTTCCTACTTCTGACTGAGCGACATATATTTCGTCACCATTGTAGCCAAATGCTTCTGATATGATAGAACCATACATTGACTTATCCTTCTTGCACTCTACTGGCAAGTAGTTCATCTTCAAGATTGTAGGCGCTGCAGACTGATCATCAGCAGAAGAGTTGGCCTCCTTCTGTACAACATCCATCAGGAAGTAGCGGTCGTAATCGCTCTTCACGCTTGTGAAGTCGTTCTCAAGCATTTCATCGAGACCGTTATCGAAAGTTGCGTAAACGCTCTGTGGCAATGCATAGACCAGGAACTCACGGCTTCCGCTGCTCAAGGCATCAATAGTGAGCTTAACGTCACCCTTCTCACCCTGCAACTTCACAACGCCGGATGTTTCCTCGCGCAGACCATCTTCCTTTTTATCGAAGACTACCAGCTGGTAAGCATCACCCAAAGTCTTGAGGGTGAAAGGAACGAAGTTGTAGAAGGTGAAATCGTTGGTATCACCACCATTCAGGCTAGAACCATTCTGAGTGAACACCTTACCATCGAGAGATACATTCCATACTGCCCACTGTGAAGAGGTTGGATAAGTAACATCCATGGTGCTGGTGGTCATACCATTATAGATAACAGGTATGGTTACAGCAGCCTTGCCATCCTCAGAAGTGAAGGTGATGGTGTAGTTGCCGTCCTTAGCGATGGCATACTTAGCACTTACGCCCTGATTCTCCTTGAAGGCAACACCGCCTACAGCATCCTTGTTAGGTGTACCTACCAGGAAGCCGCCTTCCAAGTCTACCCAAGCTGGAGTATTGGTAACCGCAAAACGGAAGTTTGACTTTACGGTAAACTTGGTGTATACATTGTAACCTACAGTGATACCTGTCTTGGTGATATCATTGCCATCCGCATCGTAAACCGTCAGTATATGGTCGGCAGCCGAACGCTTAACCTCAGCGATGGCAACCTTCTGACCACCCATATTCAGGAAGAGCTGAGCCACGCTCATATCATCGCTGGCATCATCACCAGTAATCTTAACCTTGATGGTCTGCTTGCCTGCAGTACCATTGAGTACGAAGGCGTCTGTTTTCTCGCCCTGCACCAGTTTACACCAGATTTTGTCTGAAGAAAGGCTCCAGCTCTCATTAGCATCGAAGGTGAAGTCCAACTCAGCGCCAGCTGCACCGCCGATAGTCTGTACCTGTGGGAACACAGGAGTTACGGCATCGTCATCGCTGGAACAAGCTGTGAACAGAGTCACTGATACCAGCGCCATCAATACGAGCCAATATTTTGAAATCAATGTTTTCATTTTCTTTTTATTCTACGATTAATATCCTTGTTCTTTCAATTTCTCTGCCTCTGCATCGCTGATCCATTCATACATGGTGATGAAGGTTCCTACGTTGCCGAAGGTTGAACCATCCTTGTTGTCTACACTCATGGTGACATACTGCAATACATAGTTCTGGCAGGTGTTATAATAAGAGGTATAGAGAGAAGGCTGGCTGATGCGCAACTTGCCGTCTCCATAGATGGTACCGAACGCCTCGCCGGTTTCACCAGCTATCTGGTCGTCCATCTCTACCTTTGGCTCCAGGACGTTATCGGTATTGAACTTCAACTTCAGGTTGTAGCCCTTGTAGTAAACATCCTTCAGCAGAACGGTATTCTCCTCGCCTTCCACTACCTCAGTCTTGATCAGACGGTTGGTTACGTTGTTCAAGTACTGGCTGTAGAAGGTAGATGTTACCATGCACCAGCCTGAGAAGTTGTGGATATCGAAAGGACAAGACTTCTGCATTACCACGTGGGCATAGTCCTTATAGAGATCTGTCCAGTTATACTTCTCCGGAATCACCAGTTTCAGGGTGAAGCCGAGCGAATCGGTCTTGCCGATGTTATCATAGATACCCTGAACCTTCACATTTCCTACCATCTCGCCCGCCTTGATTGTAACGGTGTTGTTGAGGATGCGGTAATGCTTACCCTCGATGGCATTGCTCTGCTTGTCTACTACCTCCACGCCGAAGGTGCGGTCGTAATCAGCTTTTTCGGTTGCTGATACAGGCACATTGAATACCTCATTGCTTTCCTGTACAGCATACTGATAGAGCGTATCAGAGAACATGATATGACTTGGACCAGCATAAGTGGTATAATCCTGTGAACAACTCACAAGAGCGATGAGTGCAGCTACGGCTGCCAAACATCCCATCATTATTTTCTTCATGATCGTCTCCTTATTTTATTTGTTACTTTCATTAGGCTGAATCTCAGAACCTGGTGCCTCAAGCTCATGCTGAGGAATTGGCCAGACAAAGAGAGGGTCATCCTTTTCAACCTTCAGACTGCTCTGCACGAAGTTGGCAGCAGGCTGGTCGGCAGCCTTACGCTCAAATCCCTTGTGCCAGCGCTTGAGGTCGTTCAGACGGAAGCCTTCCATATAGAGTTCCTTCACGCGCTCTGCCTCGATTATCTTCATGGCGTTGCTCTCGCTCATCGAGGTGTTTCCACCATATGATGAGTAGCGGGCTGTACGCAAGGTTGAGATGTCTTTACCTGCCTTACCATATTCCTCCTTCATGGCGTAAGCCTCAGCACGTATCAGATACTGCTCTGACAGACGGAATACCATTGGCTGGTGAACATGCAGGATATTGTTGTTAAGGAATTCTGCATCGCCGAAATACTTGCTCAGCAAAGGCCACTGCAAACCGTGCTCATAACCTGTTACACGGGTTGTGAAGATGGCTGCAGCACGGAGGTCATTGGCGTCGAATGAGTTGATGACCCATGTCTCAGGCACATAGTCTGGACGATAAGTTACATAGTTGTAGTTATCGAAGATAGTACCCAGTGCACCGCCATAGCTGTTCACGGTGAAGCCTACCTTCCAGATAGCCTCACGCGAATCACCATAGGTCCAGATATACTTATAATCGTTCACCTGGTTTAAATAGGTGTTGGAAGAAGCCTTCTCCAATGTATAATACTTACTGCCGATTACCTTAGATGCATACTTGATGGCATCATCATACTTGTGCATATATAAGGATACGCGCGCACGCAAGGCATGACAGGTATACTCATTGAAGTAAATCTCGTTGTAGAGACTTCCCGAGAAGTCCTCGTCTATCTTCAGATATTCGGCAGCCTTGTCAAGGTCTCTCAATACGAATTCGTATGATTCCTTCAGACTAGCTCTCTTCTGTGGCTCATTGCCGTAATAGTGCTCTGTGAGTACCACGCCGAGTTCCTTCTCTGCCTGCTCATCGCTATCGTAAGCCTTGCAGAAGCACTTGATCAGTTCTGAGTAAGCCAGGGCACGTGCGAAGTAAGCCTCGCCCTCACACTGCTCCAATTTGTCGAGCTCCTTATCACTGTTGGTGTTTGCCTTCACCTTATCTACATTATCGAGCAGGAAGTTGGCATTGTTGATAACACCATAAAGATCGGCATATACCGCCTCGATGTCGGTGTTGGTAGCCTTGATATCTTTCCAACGGTAGATATCGCCATAGGCATTAGAGTAGCCCTTCACGCAGTACACGAAGTCTGCCTGCAGATCTGGCAGGATTGTCAGATTGCCCGAATAGAGGGCGCTGCTCTTGAAACTGTCGTAGATACCGTACACCAGCTTGTCCATGTCGTCCACCGTGTTGATAGCCTGGTCCATGCGGATAGAATCCTCAGGATACTTATCAAGACAGGAAGACATCGAGAGGGCTAGGATTCCCGACAGGATGTATGTCTTTATATTTTTGATATTCATTTTTTTCTCCTTTCTTGGTTAGAATTGCAATTCAACACCCAGAGTAAACTGGCGTGATGCCGGATACTGTGCCTGGTAAATATTGGATGAAACCTCAGGATCCAGACCGTTGAAACCGGTTACGGTGAAGAGGTTCTGTGCCTGACCGTAGATTCTGACCATAGAGAAGAAGTTGGTCTTGCGCAACAGACTCTGTGGCAATGAATAGGACAGACTGAGATTCTTCAGACGGAGGAACGATGCATTCTCCAAGAAGCGGTCGTCGAGCTGGGTTACCTCGCCCCAACGTGGGATGTCGGTAATATCGCCAGGCTGCTTCCAACGGTCGTACAACAGACGGTTTGACTGGTTGTAAGCAGTACCGAAGGTTACACCGCTCTCCTCGAAGTAACGGTCGTTGTTAATCACGTAGCGTGTACCAATCCAACTGAACTGGGCAGAAAGCTGCAAGCCCTTCCAACGGAAGCTTGTACCGAAACCGCCCATCCAAGGTGCATCATAGGTCTTGCCTGTCATCACCTTGTCGCTCTCGCGGAACTCGTTGGTCACGTTGCCGTCCTTGTCATACCAGAGCTGCTCACCATTCGCTGGGTTCACACCGGCATAACGGTTCAGGAAGAACTCGCTTACTGAGTGACCTACCACATACTTCAAACCGGTGGTTGAGTTTACATACTCGGTTACACCGTTATAGAGTTCCTTCAATCGGTTCTGGTTGTAAGATACGTTGGCACTTACATTCCAGGTGAAGTCGCGTGTGCGGATTACATCACCGTCAGCGCTCAGCTCAATACCCTTGTTAGCCATCACACCTACGTTCTTCCAGCGATAGCCCTCGCCGGTAACGGTGTAAGACTCAGGAACACGCATCAGCATATTGGAAGTACGCTTGTAGTAAGCCTCGAAACTGAAGTTGATTCTATCGAGGAAGCCCAAGCGGAGGGCGAAGTTGTTTGCCCATGTTGACTCCCAACCCAATTCCTCGTTACCACTCTGTGATGGAGAGAAACCGGCAGTATTATCGTAGTTGGCACCACCCGATACCAGAGCCAGGTGATAATAGTTAGGAATTTCAGAGTTACCCGATGTACCGGTACTTACGGCAATCTGGGCTGTACTGAGCCACTTCATATCCTTCAGCCAGTCGGTAGACTTCACGTTGTACATGAAACCGAGCGACCAGAATGTACCCCAGCGATGATCCTTACCGAAACGTGAAGAAGCATCGGTACGCAGAGAGAAGTCGGCATAGTAGAGCTCCTTATAGTTATACTCGCCACGCATGAAGAATGACAGGTAAGAGTAGTCAGAAGATGAATCTGCCCAGCGGCTGGCACGTGTACCTGATGATACGTTGGTCAGGAGATCGCTGGTCTGACCCTTGGAATATACCTGGAAACCCTCTGAGTGGAAATTGACAGCCTCCTGACCCAGCATCACGTTGAACGAATGGATATCGTTCAGGGTGAAACGGTAGTTAGCCGTAGTGGTCTCTGTCAGGTTGATGGCATCGCTGCTCTGGCGTGCCGCAGTACCCTGTCCGTTATTTGAAGAGAGACTTGGGAACGACTGGAGGAACGCTGTAGAATGAGTGAAATCGGCACCAAACTGAGTACGGATAGTCAGATTCTCTATCGGATAGATTTCAGCATACATGGTAGAGAGCACCTTATATTTCTTGTTCTTGATAGGATTCAAGCCCATGTAAACGATAGGGTTCTCGCTGGTTCCAGCCCAGTTGCCTGCAGCAAGTGAAGCCAGACTTCCATCCTTGGCATAAGGATTCCAGTAAGGCAACATGAATCGGCATGCTGAGATAGGAGTAACGGTAGTATAGCTACCGTCGTCAGCCTGCTGAGCCTCCTCATAGGCAGCCATGGTGTTGGTACCAACCTTCAACCACTTGCCAGCCTTTACATCAGCATTGGTACGGATGTTGTAACGGCGGAAGGTTGAATTCTGTGCGATACCGTCCTGATCGTAGAAACCACCAGAAACATAGTAGTTCAAGCGGTCGGTAGCACGGTTGATAGAGAGTTCGTAGCTCTGCAGCGGAGCGCGGTCGTTGAACACCTCGTCCAGCCAGTTTACGTTTACTCTTGAAAGGAGATTGTAATCCTTACCTGTATCCAGACCTACTTCTTTCTCAAACTGGATACGCTCGTCGGTATTCATCATTTTCCAATTGGTCTGTGCCAACTCAGAGAAACCATACTGTGCACGGAGCGTAATCTTCGCCTTATCCATTGCCAAGCCTCGCTTGGAAGTGATGACAACCACACCATTGGCAGCACGTGCACCATAGATAGAGGTAGAAGAGGCATCTTTCAATACAGAGATACTTTCGATGTCGTTAGGACTCAAGGTATTGAAATCAGAACTTGAGATTGGCACGCCGTCGAGGATAAAGAGTGGCGACTTGCCGGAGTTGATAGAGTTGGTACCACGAATCTGGAAGGTAGCCGCCTTGCTAGGTTCACCCGAAGAAGAGATGACCTGCAAACCAGTACTCTGTCCCTGCAAAGCTTGGTCGAAGCTTGCCGCCGGCACATTTTCTATCTTTTCAGACTTTACGGCAGACACGGAACCCGCAATGGTTCCCTTCTTTCTCACGCCATACGCCACCACGACCACTTCATCCATCATCTTGGAATCCGAAGCAAGGGTGATGTTGAGCGTATTTGTCTGCGCATTCACAACGTGCTTCTGCGTAACGCAACCCACATAAGAGTAGGCAAGCGTAGCCTTCGAAGCACCCTTAATTTCGATGGTATAGTTACCGTCAATATCGGTCACTACGCCATTTGATGTTCCCTCTTGCATAATGGTCACACCAATCATCGGTTCGTTGTCTTCAGCAGACACGACTGTACCCTTGACGCTGAAACTCTGCGCCAAGACCGATTGGATAGACAACAATACAAGTGAGACAAGTAAAAGAGTTAATCTTCTCATCCTTGTTTGTTTCAAGTTTATTAATTAATAATTATTATTTTTTTCTCATTTTTTTCTCGTTTGGTAAAAGCCGAAAGCACTCAGGGCGACACTTCGCCCCTCCATTTATACATTCTTTCACTAAAATGCACGCATGGAAATACCTATTTAACTTAAATCGGTGCAAAATTACGAATATTTTCTTATTTGCCCAAGATAATCACTTAAAATTTAAATGTTTGATATGAAATATCTATGTTTTTTAGCATATATGTTCATAAATTTAGTTAATTGTCGATTTTTTGTCACATCCGATTACTGTTTGCAAAAACAAGTTCAATACACACTTTTTTTTGTTTCTATGCAGCCGTTTTCATAAAGCAGAAATTACGTCCCGACGTAGCTTGTACTACGTCCGGACGTATCTTTTGCTGCGTCGGGACGTAGCAAATGCTACATCGGGACGCATTTTTTACTGCATCGGAACGTATTTTATCAGCTGACGCAAGTGGCTCAGTCAGCTGACGCAAGTAGCTCAGTCAGCAGGCAAACGGAAGCACATCATTTATTTACCTCTTCACCTTCATATATTCCGTAGGAGTCATGCCATACTCCTTGGAGAAGCATTTGGAGAAATAACTGCTGTTGGAAAAACCAACGGTATACATCACCTCGGAAACACTGAACTTGCCCTGGCTCAGGAGCTCGGCAGCACGGTTCATACGCATCTCACGGATATACTCTACAGGCGTACGACCCGTTATCGCCTTCGTTTTGCGATACAGCTGCTTGCCACCTATACCTATCACATCCTGCAACATCGAAACATTGAAGTCGGAATCTATCATGTGCTTCTCTATCGCCTCATTGATCTCTTCGAGCAGACGCTTGTCTGACACATCCAACTCGCTGACATCTACTTCCTTCTTTTCCTCTTCAGAAGATTCAGAGCGTGCAGGAACTGGTTCTGAGGATGATGACTCAGGCTCAGATACAGGCGAAGCGGATAACCCAGTGGCAACAGCTGATGGCTCCTCTGGTTTCTTCACATTCAGGTAGCGGACCATCAGAGCAGTCACCTCATCAAATGAATGATGAGCTACGGCAGCCTTCAAATCTTCCGTCAGACGGTTGAAGAAGTCCATACGCATCTGTACCTGCTCCAACACCTCAGCCTTCTGCTTCTGGGCATCAGCCAGTTCCTTACGCAGAAAATACCAGCTTACCAGCCATGCCACAAACACGATGAGTGCCGTGATATAGAAGAGCTTGCACCACAAGGAGAGATACCAAGGCGGCAGGACGGAGATATCGAGCGAATAAACCTCGGCAGCTATCTTGCCTTCACCATCCACGGCATGAACCGTAAGATGATAATCGCCATACGACAAACCATTGTAGGTGATATCGATATTGCCTGAGTTCAGATAATGCCAGTCGTGGTCGCTGCCTTCGAGTTTGTAAGCATAAACGGCTGAAGGATGATCAGCAAAAGGAAGGTCGGTGAGCTGCAGGGTGAAGTTGTTCTCATCACTCTTCAGTTCCAGGATTTCTCCACGCTCCTCACAAGCCTGTCCGTTTACGATGATTCCAGCCAGCATCAGGCGGGTAAACTGCTTAGGCTTCTGTGCTACATCGGAACTGATTGCCACATAGCCGTCATTGCCGCCCATCATTACCTCATGAGTCTGTCTGCTGTAACAGATGTTGAGCGGCACAACAGAAGGAATCATGAAGCGCTGGCTCTCGCCCTGTGGATTGATTACGCAGCATTCATTGCCCGATACCACCCATATCTTGCCTTCCACATCGCACATGGTACTTACCTTACCACCAATCTGCCATGTCTTGGAAGAAAAACTGTTACCCAACACAGAACCGGCTGCATAATAACAGGTTACCGAATTGTTATCACCCATCCAGATATTGCCCTTGCTGTCTGCCATCAGATAGTTGACAACATCTGAGTTAGCTACCTGCACCACCTTCATATCGTTCGGATTGATGCAGTTGAGACGGGTATAGGTAGAAACCCAAATCCTACCCTTTCCATCCATCACCATCTGACCTACATGCAGACCAGAGAGCGCATTCTTTCCCTTGTCCGAGTAATGCCAGTCGGCTATGGTCTTGCCACTCAGAAGAGCCGCCTTATCCATCACGAAGACACCGCCCTGATAAGAACCCATCCATATCCTGCCCTTCTTGTCCTGGAGAATATCGTAAGCCCAGGCAGTAGAATACTTGCCACTCTTATCGTAGACGATGAAGTTGCGCATCTGACGGGAACTGCGGGCATAGAAGTTGATGCCATGGTCGGTACAGATCCATACATCGCCGTCATGGTCTTCATAAATCTTGCGTACACGGTTATGACTCAGCGGGAAGGCAGAGCTGTTCTGCTTGTACCATGCCACATTCTGATAGCCTTCAGCATTCCGGGTGAAATGAATCAGACCGTTGGTACCGCCCATCCACCATTCGCCGTTACGGGTCTGGAGCATGGCATGCAGACAGTTACCCTCACCCGACATTGTAATCTTATCGAGCGATACATAGCGGTAATAGGTATGGGTAGTGAGACGGGAGAGTCCATTGTCAGTACCCACCCATACATTCTGCCATTTATCTACAAAGCAAGCCCAGACGATGTTGTTAGGAATAGAAGCATCATCGCGGGAATCGTGGATATAATGGGTGATGGCATTGGAGAGTGCCATCTGATAGAGTCCGTTATCGGTTCCGATATAGAGATTGCCGGCAGCATCTGTAGAAAGACATTTGATGGAATTGCCGTTCAGAGCTGGAATCTGTGAGAAGTTCCTGAGCTGCAGGTCAGCACAATAGAGAGCACCCTCGGTACCAATCCAGTAGCATCGGCGCTTGGCATCATAGGCGAGCGCATTGACCAGCGGCTGTTCTCCGGCACGGAGCGGAATCAGTCTGCTGCCGAGATGCAGACCAGCGAGCGAACCTACGAGCAAGCCTCGCGGAGTAGAGAGCAAGGCATAGACATCACCCCCGAAGTCAGTCTTACCGCCCTTGATATCGAGCACACGGAGTTCCTTCAGCTGCTTGCGCTTCGTCTCATCGGCAAAAGCCTTCATGGCTGGTGTTTCGGCATATTGATAAGATTGCGTATCGAATTTCAGGATGCCGTTTCCGGTAGCCAGATAGAGCATTCTGCCCTCGAAACCGAGCGCATTGACACGCGTATTGCTGAATGTATGTTCCTGAAAATGGCGGTAGCCATGATAACCATCATAGCTGTAAAGACCATTGTCGGTTCCGAGCCATATCATTCCATCACTGTCCTGGGTAATGGCACAAACGGACTGAGCACCTTCCAATGAGGTGTTAACGAAACGCTGCGCATGGATGGCGAGCGAAATAAAGAGCATAGCAATTGCCATGCTGATGCGGTTTATAGGTTCTTTTGACTTTTTCATGTGTGCAAATTTACACAATATTCATGATAACGCCAAAAAATATCGGAGAAAATTCATAAAAAAAAGAATCCCCTGGGAAAAATAGCCGCTGCTATTCCCAGAGGATCGATATAAACTATATACTTTATAACCAACTGAAATCGGTCTTTGTTATCTTATATTGCCTGGAGCGTAATCGACTTTTCGATATTTCGCTTGCTGTCTTTTACCTTCAGGATGATGTCGCCCTTCTGCTTGCTACTCTGTACGATGACTACGAGTTTGCCGGAGAAGAGTTTCATCTGTGGCTGGGTGAACGGTTCGAGCGATGTGGCATCGCCGTTGCAGGCAGCCTTGAAAGTGCCGGCACCACTCACCTCGAAGGTCAGTTCGTCATCGGCAAGCGGACATTCATTACCGTCCTTATCCAGAAGACTCACGGTGATGAAGGCAAGATCGTTGCCATCGGCATTCAGAAGCACATTGTGCTCATCGGTACAGCCTTCTACCATGCAGGCAATAGGTTCATGATCAGGTGTTTCTACACTGAACTTCATCTGCGCAGGCTCGCCGGCAGTACGCTTCACGTCCTCGCCTATCTTATCGCCATACTGGTTGTAGGTAACCACGCGAATCTCACCCGGTTCATACTTCACATTGTTCCAGCGCAGACGGTAGCGGTCGAGGCGGCTTGACTTGTCCTTGCGAACCCTTCCCTGGCTCTTGCCGTTGACGAAGAGTTCGCCTTCCACACCATCGGTGTAGCAATATACAGGGGTAACCTGTCCTTCCCTGCCCTTCCAGTTCCAGTGAGGAAGAAGATGGGTGGTATGCTGCTGCTCGTTCCAGCGGGCACGATACATATAATACCGGTCCTTTGGAAGTCCGGCAAGGTCGCAGATGCCGAAGTAGCTGCTGCGGCTTGGCCAGTAGGTATCGTATGGAGTAGGCTCGCCCAGATAGTCGTAACCGGTCCATACAAACTCACCGATTACCCAACTGTAGTCATCCTGCATCTTCCAGTCATCATCAGGAAGATTGCTCCAGGAACAGTATTCGGTATCATAGCTTGAGCACTGACCATCAGCGTATGGGTTGTTATCGTTGGCACGCACCTCGACAGGGAACTTATACACGCCACGGGAGCTGACCGTAGAGGCGGTTTCTGAACCGAGGAGGAATCCCTGAGGCAACTGCTCGATATTCTTATAATATTTATGTACGCGATAGTTGAAGCCCGGTACATCCATGGTCTGGGCAAAGCCGCTCTTCAAGGCATCTTCTGCCCTATCCATGCCCTGGGTAACAGGACGGGAAGGGTCATACAGATGACAGAGGTCCTGCAGACGTTTGGCAATCTGCACACCCTCCTGGCTCCACTGCTCAGGAATCTCGTTGCCGATGCTCCACATCACGATGCTAGGATGGTTGCGGTGGTGCTTTACCAGATTAGTGATATCCTTATCGCTCCACTCCTTGAAGAACTTGGCATAGCCGTTCTTGCATTTAGGATAAATCCACATATCGAAGCTCTCTGCCATGACCATCATACCGAGGGAATCGCAGAGTTCCATCTGCATGGTAGAAGGCATGTTGTGGGCAGTACGGATGGCGTCGCAACCCATCTGCTTCATCATCTTGATCTGACGGATAAGGGCTGCCTTGTTCTCTGCTGCACCCAATGGACCGAGGTCGTGGTGCAGACAGACACCCTTCAGTTTGCGGGTAACGCCATTGAGTTGGAAACCATAATCCTTTGATACGGCGATGGTGCGGATACCGGTCTTCAGGGTCTGGACATCAGCCACCTTCTTTCCTTCATATCGGGTAAGCTTTACCTGATAGAGATAAGGAGATTCCGGAGACCAGAGTTGAGGATTCGCTACCTTCAGAGTAGTCTTGATTTCAGGATTGGCACCTGTGACGGTCTGCTCGGCAACCTTCTTGCCAGCCTCATCCAACAGGGCGATGACGGTCTTGCCCGACTTACCAGTCTTTCCTTCCAGCAGCGCAGTTACTTCTACTTCAGCCTCCTGCTTATCAGCCTTCAGGGTACGCACGAAGGTATCCCAGGTAGAGAAGTTTTCATTGCCATAGAGTTCTACGGATACCGGACGGTAAAGACCGCCTCCCGGATACCATCGGCTGCTCTCCTCTACATTATTAAGATGTACCTCGATGAGATTACTCTTACCAAACTGGATGAAAGGTGTGATGTCGATGCGGAAGGCATTGTAGCCGTAAGCCCACTTGCCTGCCTCCTTGCCATTGACGCTGACAACAGGCTGACTCATGGCACCGTCGAAGACGAGTACGGCACGCTTATAGCCCTTAGGAGCCGTCCAGTTCATCTTATACATACCCTCACCTATCCAAGGCAGCGCACCAGAACGTCCCGACTTCTCGGTCTTTTCGGTTTCGCCATTCTGCTCGATGGCCACCATCTGCAGGTCCCATTTCTTATCGAAAGGACCTGAGATAGCCCAATCGTGCGGAACAGCTACCTGCTGCCACGCCTTGCCATCACGGGAGAAGTCCCATGATGGCAGGTTGATAACCTTTCTGCTCTGCGCCTGGCACAGCGTAGTGAGTGCCAGGGCAAGAGTCATGAAAGTAATGCTTCTCTTGATCATATTGCTATTTAATATTCTTATTTATATGCATCAAATACGGCAGTTGGTTTGCCGCTGTTGTCGAAGGCTCCCTTGGTATATGCCTCCCAACCCAGAGTGGTATAGTTGGCTGGCTTCCAGTTGTTGTAAACTTCCGGTTCCCAATAGAAGATACCCTCGCAGGTAGAGATTGCCTTGCAGCCATCCACCATCTTCTTCATCATTGGCGCAGCCTGGTCAGAGCCCCACCACATACCGATTTCAGAGATGATGACGTCCTTGCCATACTTGGAAGAAAGAGTCTGGATGTTAGAGAGACAACTCTCTGCATAACTCTGCCAGTTATCATCTTCTGGATAAAGAGACAGTCCAATGACATCCCACTTTCCGCCATTTTCTTTCAACTTATCGTAAAGCCAGGTAAGTCCACCAAGGTCCTGACCTTTATCTACATGAACGATGACCTTTGCTTGTGGATAAACCGCCTTTACGGCATCATATCCGGCGTTAACATAAGCTGCAAAGTTGGCTGCATTCTTAGATACCTGACCGGTTACAGCCTCATCGCTGTTGAAGAGCATTCCGTCGCGGGTTTCATTGCCCACCTGCACCCACTCTACGTTGGTTACACCTCTATCCTTCAAGGCTTTCAACACATCCTTTGTATGATCAGCCACAGCCTGTTTCATCTGTTCGGCAGTATAGCCCTGCCATGCAGCAGGAACTTTCTGGTTGCCCGGGTCAGCCCAGGTATCAGAATAGTGGAAGTCAATCATCAGACGGAAGCCGAGCTGCTGAGCTCGCCAAGCCTTGGCGATGACATCATCCTTGCCACACCAGCCACCTTCCGGATTTACCCAGACACGCAGACGGATGGAATTGGTTCCCTCTTCGCGAAGGAGCTTCATGCATTCTGTAGCCTTGCCATTCTGATTATAGAATTTCACACCATCCTTCTCCATCTCGGTGAGCCAACTTACATCGGCGCCCTTGGCAAAACCGCTCATATCGTATGTTTTCTCCTTTTCGGGAGTGGTATTATCATCATTGCTGCAACTTGTTCCTGTAATAGAGAACAAGAGTGCTGAAGCCAGCAATATGGCTTTTCCAAATATATTCTTCATTGTTATTTTCACTTATTAATTATTTATATTGCCATGTCATGGTGTTGAGGTCGGCGGTAACGGTAACTTCACCACCAGTTACATCATCCTTGAACCAAATGTTCCAACAGTCACTAGCTGTTGACAATTTAAAAAGATCGCTTGGATCAGAACCATACCAAGTCTGCTTGTCGTCCTTGTTTTCACCTACGAAGATAAACCGGAAATTCTCCCAAGCATATGGTTTGTACGTGCAGGTATAAACGCCATCACTCACCTTATTCATTACAGCAAGAAGGGTGTTGCCATCCTTGCTGAACATGCAGAGAGTATTGCTAGCCTCTGACTCTGAATAAGGTGTAACGTTCACCTGGCACACATTGCTGTAAGCAGCATCGAGATTACTACCCATCAGACTCTTGATACGGAAATAGAGAGGTGAACTCACATCAGGAGACAAGCCGAGATCCTTGGCAGCAGCATTGAGGTCTGCACCGGTGAAAGCCTTGGAAAGGTCGGTTACGGTGTATTCCTTTTCTGAAGTAAAGTTCTCTGAGGCTGATACCTGCAAATAAGTTTTCAGTACTCCGTTGCCCGCAGGCTTGGTTTCATCGCTCGAAAGCAAGGTAGGATTCTGCCAAGCCAACGAGAGGACAACGTCCTTACTGTTATCTACAGACAGCTTCACATCGGATGCCGATGCCATCAGATCGGATGCCTTGAAGCCATCCAGATATATCTTGTCGCCACTCTCGTCGCAACTCACCAAAGCGGTGAGTGCGCAGAGAAGCATCATCAGGTTTCTAAATATCTTTTTCATTGTTATTTGCATTGTAATTTAACATTCAACACTCAACATTCAACATTGAGTTAATAGTTGTCGTTATGAAGATTTGGATTTGCGGTAAGCTCGGTGTTAGGGATTGGATAGATGTTGTACTTGCTGTCAACAGCCTGTCCATCGTGGGTACCACCCTTCCACTGCCAGATATACTTATTAGTAGTAAACTGACCATAGCGAATCAGGTCGCTACGGCGATAACCTTCATGATAGAGTTCACGGGCACGCTCATCGAGGATGAATTGGAGGAAGGCATCGTCATCAGCAAAGTTGCTTGCCCATACATCAGAAGCATGAGAGCGCTCACGAAGCTGGTTGATCCAATAGATAGCACCCTGCTTGCGGGAAGCAATCACGGTTGGATCTGTAGCATCACTACCACCAGCCCAGTTATCCCAGTCACCACCAGTACGAACCACGCACTCGGCATACATCAGATAGACATCTGCCAAACGGAAGAGAGGGAAATCGGTTTCTACACCTGCATCAGCAGTATTAGATGCAGTGGTTTTATCATCCTTCAGGTTGCTCCACTTCTCTGAGAGATAACCAGAGGTTTCATCTGTCATGCTGGTTACATCCTTGCTCTGACCATTGGTAAAGAACTTGCAACGCTTGTCACCATTGCCATCAATATCGGTCTGGGTAAACTTATCCACGAACTCAGGACGAAGACGGAATTCACTCCAGCCGGCAGTTACACCATAATCGGCTACATTCTGGTTGGCATTCGACATACTTACCTGTCCACAAACCAGATAAGTAGATGAACCCCAGCTTACAGTATGCTCTGCACTTACCGGCAAGGCGAAGATAATCTCGTTGGTACGCTTGTCGTTATCTGCATTGAAGAGTTTGCTGTAATCAGACTCCAAAGAGTAGCCCATATCCATCACCTTCTCACAAGCCTCCTTGCACTCGGCATACTTGGCAACGCCGGTATAAACCTCGCTGTTCAGATAAAGTTTGGCAAGCAAGGTATAGGCAGCACCCTGAGAAGCCTGACCATAAGGACAGGTAGAAGCAGGAAGCATATCGCCTACACAATCCTTCAACTCGCTCTCAATATAATCGAATGTCTGCTGTGGAGTATAACGTGGAGGAATGTAGCTGCCCACAGGGTCGTTCTCTGTCACCATCGGAATGTTGCGATAGAAATCGAGGGCATGGTAATAGAACAGAGCACGCATAAAACGAACTTCAGCCTTATACTCCTTCATCTTCTCTGCATCAGCACCTGAGAAACTGGCACCGTTGGCATTGCGCAGGAACTCGTTGCAG
The DNA here is from genome assembly GCA_052356385.1 of Prevotella sp. Lineage (GTDB taxonomy): Bacteria > Bacteroidota > Bacteroidia > Bacteroidales > Bacteroidaceae > Prevotella. The sequence continues at coordinate 54,201 of DAWDAD010000006.1, read as the reverse complement.
AGGGCGATGTTGTAATAGATGCGATAATACATATCTGATACCCAGGCATCGTTGGCATCCCAGGAAAGATAGGTCAGTCCGGTGGTCTGCTCACCTGTCAACCAGGTAGATGCAAATTCATCGGTACCACACTCCTGCATATTGATAAACATACGCATGTAATCGAAACCACTACCATTGTTCAATACGGATTCCATATCCTTATTATCGCCGCCCTTACCCTGACCGCTAGTCACCATGGCAACATAAATCTTACCCAGCACAGCCTCATAATTGGCAAGCGAGGTATAAACATCCTTAGAGGTTGTCTCTGTATGAGGATATTGGTCGAGATCGGAAACACAGCTGGTTGTGCCTGTCAGCACCGCTGTTCCCATCATCATACTATATAATATATTCTTAAGTTTCATTGTTATCTGTTTTGATTGTTAGAACTGAAGTCCGAGGCTTACTGAATAGGTGCGAGGACGTGGATAGAATGAGTTGTCCATTCCGTTTGGCACCTCAGGGTCTGTGCCTGAGTAACCGGTGATGGTGAATACATTCTGTACCATTGCAGATACGGTGAGCGAAGCCCACTTGTTGATCTTGCCTACAGTGTAACTCAAACTCAGGTTGTCGAGTTTCAGGAACGAAGCATTCTCTACGTAGTAATCAGAGAGATACTGACGGGTCTTGAAACCTGTCTTCAGGAAGCTGGTGTTGAGGTTGTTGAGCTGTGAGTTGTTGTAACTTACTGTCTCAAAAGCACCTGTACTCATACCCATGCCATTATATACGTAGTTGTCGATGTTGGCACGGAAACTCATACCGAGTGTCAGCTGCTTGTATCTCAAAGATGTACTCAAGCCCATAATGTACTTAGGGGCTGGAGAATGATAGCGGTAGAGATCTGACTCATTGATTTCGCCATCGTTGTTGAGATCGGCATAAGCACCCTCGATTGGCTTGCCTGTCTTAGAGTCGTAGAGCTGATGATATACATAGAACATGTATGGTTCATATCCCTCAGAGAGTACCTGGAACTGGTAAGCATCGATAGATGGACCTACCTTCACGTTGGTCTGGCTTCCACCCTTTGTCAATGAAAGGTTCTTCACCTTCATGTTCTGCCAGGTAAAGTTGTAGCTCAGGTTCCACTCCCAGTCCTTGGTCTGGATAGGGGTTGCATTCAGAGAAACCTCAATACCCTTGCTGTCCACATTACCTACGTTGGTAAGGATAGTCTTTGAGAAGTTGGTACCTGCTGCTGTTGGTACTGATGCCAACAGGTCCTTGGTCTTACGGGTATAGAAATCGATGGCACCACCGATACGGCCATCCAGAAATCCGAAATCAAGACCGAAGTTCCAGGAGGTTGTAGTCTCCCACTTCAAGTCTGATACGTATGCCTCAGGACGGTAAGTATTGATATACTGTCCGTTGATGAATGCTTCGGCACCTGTCACGCTGTAGGTATAAACCGGCAGATAGTTGTAGTTGCCGATGCCTTCCTGCTGACCGGTAACACCATAGCTGGCACGGAGTTTCAAGTTAGAAAGTACCTTCTGGTTCTTCAACCAAGGCTCTTCTGTCAAAGTCCAGCCCAAAGCAACAGATGGGAAAGTACCCCAACGGGTATCCTTAGAGAAACGGGAAGATGCGTCTCGACGAACGGTTGCCGTCAGGAGATACTTTCCATCGAATGAATAGTTGATACGTCCGTAATATGACAACATTACATGACGGTAATCTGATGCCTTTACGGTTGACAGGTTTGTGCCTGCCGCACTTTTGGTATAATAAAGAGGTGTAGTACTCTTCCAGTACTGGTAGTCATAACCGGCTGTGAGATCTACATTACTCTTGATATCTTCAAAATACTTTGCATAGTTGGCATAGAGGGTAAGCAAGCGGTTCTCGTTTTTCTGAGGACCATACTTGTAATCGCTACCGCCCAAAGACTCATCCTTGTTGTAGCTCTGTGCTGCGTAGGCAGGAACATAAATGGTTCCGTCGCCCTTGGCATAGTCAGCACCCACGGTAGCATGGAGCTTGAGTTCTGGCAGGAAATGAACTTTGTAATCTACATCCATAGAACCGATGAAGCGGCTCACCTTACTCTTTGAATCATACAGATCAACCAGACCGCGAGGGTTTCTTACACCGGCATTCACTGGATAGCCATCAGCATCGAGTGCCTCATTATAGCCACCATACTTGTCGTTGCCGGAATAAACCGGGATGGTTGGGTTGAATGTGGCAGCTGCCCAAACGGCACCACCATTATTGAATGAGTTGTTATTGAGGGTTCCCTTGGCATTGATGGTCAACTTCAGGTGATCCTGGAAGAAGCTAGGAGTCAATACCACGTTACCTGTCCAGCGCTCTACATTGTCCTTGCGAACCAGACCGCTCTGGTTGTAATAGCCTACAGACACGCGGAATGGCAACCACTTGTCGATGCTGCCGCTCACGCTGAGGTTATTATCTGTACCGAAGGCTGTGCGGTAAACCTCATCGTTCCAATCGGTATTGGCTGTACCGAGCAATGACTTTTGGTTATCTGTACCAAACTGGTTGATGACATTCACAAATTCATCACGACTCAGCATATCTACCATCTGCGCACGGGTCTGCAAACTGTTGGTGGTATTGAAGTTCACCTTTACAGCACCCTGCTGTCCCTTCTTGGTGGTAATGATGATGACACCGTTAGATGCACGGGAACCATAGATGGCTGTAGAAGAAGCATCCTTCAATACAGTCATGCTCTCGATATCAGAAGGGTTGATCATGCTGAGGAAGTTGCTGCTGTTACCCGAGATACCCCCCTGCTCCAATGGCACACCATCAAGCACGATAAGAGGGTCGTTGCTGGCATTAAGAGATGCACCACCACGCACACGGATGGTACTACCGGCAGAGGCAGAACCACTGTTGGACATAATCTGTACACCCGAAACCTTACCGTTGATCAACTGTTCTGGAGAAGAAACGAGACCTTTATTAAAGTCCTTCGATTTCACGGTAGCTACGGAACCTGTCAGGTCACTCTTTCTTGCCGTACCATATCCGATGACCACGACATCAGCCAGCGCCTTGCTGTCGGATTCGAGTTTCACCTTCATATTGTCTGAGATAGAAAGTACCTTATCAATATAACCGATATAAGATACCTTGATCTTCTTGGCTGAAGAAGATACCTGAAGACTGAAGTTACCGTCAAAATCAGTAACTGTACCGCCCTTTTCGCCTTCCACCATGACAGTGGCGCCAATCAGAGCCTCACCATTCTGCGCATCAGTCACCTCACCTTTGATGGTTCTTGTCTGCGCCATGAGTTGCAGACATCCGATGACGAACAATGCCACGAGAAGCAAACTTCTCTTTGCTAAATTCTGGATTGCGTTCATTGTTTTACTTTTAGGTTGCGTTTACGTTTAAATGAGTTTGCGTTTAAAATTGTTTTCAGTTGCAAAAGTAGAGAAAAAAGAAGAAAACAGCAGATAGATTTAAGACAAAAATAAAGAAAAAACGGACAAAAGCAAATCTTTATCTAGCTTTTGTCCGTTTTGTCTTTAAAGAGGCAGGAATCTTTAAATCAGTTCTATACCTTTACTCTTTTACAGGTACAAGTTTAATACCGAAGAGGTTGCATGTATCCTGCTTTGTAATAGTATGAGAACCTGCATCCAATGTTACAGTCATTGTCTTAGCTGTTGAATCAATAACTGCATTTACTTCAGCAGGCTTCTTTCCATCAATTTTGGCGTTCGTCTTGCTATCTGCAGAACTGAAATAAAGGGTCATTGTGACTTTCTTATCAACAGTTACTGAGATATTAGTTGCAGACTCCATCTTTACACAAGTAGAATATGAAGTGCCGTCAATAGTAGCAGTTCCCTTATTTGTAGCATAGTTACCTGAAACTGTTACTATGCTACTTGAAGGCTTAGAATCTGTGAATGTTACCAAAACAGTACCCTCGATAGGAGTTACAGTACTGCCACCTTCTGTTGTACCACCGGTAGAGCCACCAGTACTACCACCTTCGCCAGAACCACCAGTCTCGCCACCTCCGGTAGTGCCACCTTCGCCAGCAGCATTGCTCTCACCGAACACCTTGACAACACCAGAAGTATAAGAGTCGAGAAGGCTTGCCAAAGCAGGCAATGGCTGCTGGTGACCATTGGTTACTACCGTCTCATCAGGAATAACGAAATCAATGTCACCATGATTCAAACGACCTGCACCATAGAAGCCTTCTACGATAGAAGGAACATCTTCTGCCTTATCTGCAGCGTATGCATACATGAGGCTTGAGTTGGTATCGAAGTTGTTGTAAGAAGTTCCACCTACCAAAGTCTTTACGCTTGCAGGAACCTGCTCACTTGGATCAGAAACCTCGTAGGCATCAAAGCTTGTATTGTTTTCTGCGTATGTGATATAGCTGAAGTTATCAGGCTTGTTGGTAAATACATTGTCGTATGCCTTAATCAAGCCACCTTTCTCACCAGAGAAAGTACCATCACCCTTGGCATCAGTACCCTGCAAAGAGCTCATGATAGGACGCTTAACAGCATCAAAGTAATTAGACTCCATGAATATACTTGAACCACTGGTTGCACCAATACCATAAACATCACAATGCTGATAGTAGTTGTTGTACATGTGAACACTCATGGTACGAACGCGAGCCATACGAGAGTCTGAATGGTCGAACCAGTTGTGATGATAAGTAATCCAGTTTTCACCAGTTTCACTCTTCATACCACACATAGAAGCCTTACCATTATCCCAGAAACGGTTGTAAGCTACAGTAACATACTTAGAATCGCCCTTGATGTCTACAGTACCGTCACCCTTGGCCTGGTCGGCAGCACTACCCTTTTTACCATAGAAGAGATCCATGTTGTGAATCCATACATGAGAGTTTTTAGTATCAAGAGACATAGCATCATCCAGGCAACGTATGATAGCAAAGTTACGGAACTCTACACTCTCAGCCTCTCTAAGCAAGAAGCCGAAGCCATATACGGTAGCATCATCACCGACACCTTCGAATGTCATATTCATCATAGCTCCCTTAACCTGCAAACCTTCTGCAGAACTTGAAATGTGATCCAAATCAGAAAGATTTACCTTACCGATGATACGGAAGGCGATAGGGGTTTTATCCTTCCCTTTTGAATATGCATCAATAATAGACTGAAGACCTGTAACCGTCTCTTGCTTACCAGTATTAACTGTTGTAGAAACGGTCTTAGCTGTCTTGGCTGTAATATACAGAACCTTAGCACCAGCCTTCAAAGTACCATCATTATTATAAGCACCTACACCAGCATACTTGAAATGAGCAAAGCCCTCACGGTTGTAGCTCTTTACTACCAAGTTAGAAGCAGTATTGGCACCAGTAATCTCTTTACCGTCAGCATTTACAGGAACAACCTTTACAGAATAAGTACCTTCCTTCAAACCGAGAACATCGGCACGATAGTAAGAAGCATACTGACGAATCAACTGAGCATCAATCTTCTTGTCATCTACATATACATTATAAGAAGAAGCGCCCTCGAATGGAGCCCACTTCAAGTAGGCAGACTCCTGCCAGCCCTTTGCCTCAGTAATCTGAATCACACCTGCAGGATTGTCAATATCACCACTTTCGCCCTGCTCTACTTTCTTTGCGAAACTGATTTTCTGAACAGAAGCATCATACTCATCATTCTCTGAGCCTGATTTAGGTGCGATGATTGCCTTATCACCTTCGAACTTCACACTTGTCAAATCTGCAGTATTATAATACTTCACATCACCCGACTTGGTGGTAACATACATCTGGTTCACCTTGCTGTTACGAGCCACGGCATGGGTAATCTTAAATGTCCCTGTCTGAGCCACAGCTGCACTCAAGCTCATCAGGAGGAGTGCCAAAGTAAATACCATTTTCTTCATTGTTCAATCCTCCTTATTTTATTTGATGATTACTTTCTTACCATTAATAATATAAACACCTTTAGATAAACCCTTAGGGGATTTACCTACACACTGGCCCTGAAGGTTATAAACCTTACCTTGCAATGCCTGCTTAATGCCTTCTACCTGGCTGATGCCGGTAGTTTGATAAGTGAAAGAAAGGGTTACGAGCGACATGTCTGTCTGATCAGATGTATTATCTGAATACTGAAGAACGACATTGTCGCCATCAAAGGTAATCTCTGTGACAGTCTTGTCTATGACCTGGCCATCAATCTTAACCGTCTGTTTGCTGCCGGCAAATACTGCCGTAGACAACATTCCAGCCAACAATAATAAATAAGCTTTTTTCATTTTAATGAATGTTTGTTAGATTTATTTTTTGGTTTGTTTTTGAATTTTACAATGCAAAAGTAGTGAAAAAATAGCTATTATAAAACATCCTGGCGCATTTTTCATACGCAAACGTTTTCATAAGTGTAAAATGGAGTATTATAAAAAAGGGCATAAAAAAAGACTGAATCCTGTTACGAAGATTCAGTCTCATAAAGAAGTGGTACCACCAGGAATCGAACCGGGGACACAAGGATTTTCAGTCCTTTGCTCTACCAACTGAGCTATGGCACCAACTTTCACAAATCGCGATTTATCATTTGCGGGTGCAAAGGTAATACTTTTTTCTGGTTCCTGCAAATTTTTCGGGAAATTTCTTTCAAAAAAAGATAAAAAAGTCTATTTTTGTTGGTGTTGTCCATTATTTAATGTACCTTTGCAGCAGATATCGGGATTTAGCGCAGTTGGTAGCGCACGTCGTTCGGGACGATGAGGTCGCTGGTTCGAGTCCAGTAATCCCGACCAAACAATTATATAGACTTAAAATCCGTAAGCCTATGAAGTTTTTAAAGGATTTTTTTTATATCAATTACCATGAACGGCGAGCATTACTCGTAATCCTGACCCTGCTCGTTGTCAGTACCACAATGATTTTCATTGTAGGTTCTAAAGAAACTATGCCATCAGAAGAGCAACAAGCCCATAACGATAGTATCATCAGACATGCCACGCGACAACAGCCAGGCTATTATGACGAAGGACTTCAGTCGAGCGAAGTATTCGCCTTTGACCCCAATACGGCAAGCCAATCTGATTTCCAACGGCTGGGACTGGAATCATGGCAAGCCAGAAACATCATCAAATATCGGAATAAAGGAGGTATCTTCAGGACACCTAGAGACTTTGCGCGGGTTTACGGACTAACCAAGAAGCAATTCGAAAAACTGCTGCCCTTTATCAGAATTGGTAAAGACTACCAGCCGGCTGCCAACTTTTACCCAAGAGAAAGATACAACTACAGCTATCAAGAGACGGCTATAAGAACTAGAGAAGAAAGGAAGAAAGACACTACCCAATACAATTATCCACGAAAACTGAAAGAAGGTCAGTATATCAACATCAATTCTGCTGATACGACCGAACTGCAGAAAATTCCCGGCATAGGCTCTTACTATGCCAGAAGCATCATCCGTTACAGAGAGCGGTTAGGCGGTTTTGTTTCCATGAGCCAGATACAAGAAGTGGAAGGCGTGCCCGAGACAGCCCTCCACTATATGAATATTGATGCAAAACATATCCGGAAAATGAATGTCAACCAGCTCAGTTTAGCCGAACTGCGCAAACATCCTTACCTGGACTTTTACCAGGCAAAGGAAATCGTAAACTACCGCAGAACCCATGGTCCGCTGAAAAGTGCTGAAGAGCTGCGTCTCCTCAAAGACTTTCCACCTGCCGAAATAGAAAGAATCAAGCCGTATCTTGCCTACTAGGGGCAAGATAGCCTGTCTGCAAATTTGCCGGTGCCTGTCTGCAAGTTTGCCGGTTTTGCTAAATGACACCAAACTGGTGCAGGAAGATAAGGAAAATACAGATTGGACAGATAAAACGGATGGTGAACAGGAAAACAGGGAAGAGAGTTCCCTTCAAGGTTCCCCAGTTAGTAAACTCATCACGCACAATCTTCTTTGGCACATACCATCCCAGAAACAGACAGGTGATGAATGAACTCAACGGCATGAGCAGCTGGGCAGTAAAGTTGTCACAATTGCTCAGGAAATCCTTACCGAAGAAACCCAAATCAGGTACGGCACCCTGAGAGAGCGAACAGAATACGGCTATGATGCTGCAAACGATGGTCTCGAACCAGGCTCCCTTGGCACGGCTTATCTTACCCTCCTCATAAATAAAGGCGGTACCTATCTCGTGCATCGAGATGGTAGAAGTCAGGGCTGCCAATACAAGCAAAGCATAGAACAACACCGAAATCACATAACCGACAACCGGCATGTTACCGAAAGCCTCCTGGAATACGTTTGGCAAGGTAATGAAGATGAGCGAAGGACCGCTGTCTGGCTGCACACCTACCGAGAAGGCTGCAGGGAATATCATCAAACCTGCCAATACGGCGATTACCGTATCAATGGTCACAATCTGAGTAGCCGACTTCAAGAGATTGGTCTGTCTGTTGAAGTAAGAGGCATAAGTACACAGACATGCCGTACCCATGCTCAAAGAGAAGAACGCCTGTCCCAGCGCTTCGAGCAACACGTTTTCATCTACCTTAGAGAAATCCGGCTTCAGCAGGAACTCCACTCCCTTCATCGCTCCCGGCAGAGAGCAGGAAGCTATCACGATCACAATCAACAGGAAGAAGAGCATAGGCATCAGTATCTTGGATGCTTTCTCTATACCATTGCGCACACCGCGTACTACCACCATGTGGGTAAGCAGGATAAAACCTACTGCCCATAAGGTAGGACGGATAGGATCGGCAGAAAAGGTCTGGAAATAGGTCTTCACATACTCCGCGTCGCCATGAACACCGCCCATGATACTGGCATAGAGATACTGCAGGCACCAGCCAGCCACTACGGCATAGAAACCCAGGATAATCATAGAGGTGATGATACCCATCAAGCCCAAAGCCCCCCAAGCCTTATGCTTTCCCAGATTGGTATAAGCACGGGCTGCATTGGATGCAGAATGACGGCCGATGATGAATTCACTCATCATGCCAGGCAATCCGAGCAGAATGATACATACCAAATAGATGAGAATGAAGGCGGCGCCACCATTCTGACCTGCCATATAAGGGAAACGCCACACATTACCCAAACCGACTGCCGAGCCGGCTGTGGCAAGAATAACGCCCAACTTACTACCAAAATTTCCTCTTGTTTCCATTATCTTAGTATTTAATGTGTAGTGTTTGTTGTTTTCTGAAGAAACGGCAGATGCTACACCTTATTATATATATGCTTGTCTGATTATATTATCTATCCGATTACAAATACTTTATCCGAAGACACCAAACTGGTTCAGGAATACCAGGAAGATGAGGACAGGACAAACGAACTTAATCAGGAAAAGATAAATACCGAAGAGACGGCCCTTCAAGGTTCCCCAGTTGGTAAACTCATCCTGTACGATCTGCTTAGGTACATACCAGCCCAGGAACAGACAGGTAAGGAATCCTGCCAGAGGTAGGAATATCTGACCCGTAACGAAGTCGAACCAATCGAACAGCGCCTTTCCGAAGAACGAAAGTTTATCTGTTGCACCCAAAGAGAGCGAACAGAAGGCTCCGATAATGGCACAGGAAACTGTAACGATGGTAGCACCCTTCTTGCGGTCTATCTTCAACTCCTCGTAGAAGAAAGAGGTATTCACCTCATGAAGTGACATCAGCGAAGTCAAGGCCGCTACCGACAGCAATACGTAGAAGAGCAGCGAGATGATCCATCCCAATAAAGGTAACGATGCAAACGCCTGATTAAAGACATTCGGCAAAGTGATAAAGATGAGCGAAGGACCACTATCCGGTGATACTCCTACAGAGAAGGCTGCAGGGAAAATCATCAGACCAGCCAGTACTGCTACCAGCAAATCGATGATGGAAATCTGCAAAGCACTCTTGAAGAGATTGGTCTGACGGCTGAAGTAAGAGGCATAGGTACAGATACAGCCCATACCGATACTCATCGAATAGAACGACTGTCCCAAGGCATTCAGGAACACGTTTCTGTCTACCTTTCCGAAATCAGGCTTCAACAGGAACTCCACGCCCTTACCTGCATCCGGCAACAGACAAGCTGCTACCACAATGATCAAAAGCAGGATGAACAGGAGAGGCATCATCACCTTAGAAGCCTTCTCTATACCGCCGCGCACACCATGAATAATCACGAAATGACAAATCAGGAATATCGCTACCGTCCACATAACCGGGCGCACAGGATCAGAAGAAAACTCCTTGAAGTAATTCGCCACAAAGGTAGGGTCACCATGCAGTTCGCCCATGATGCTGGCATAGACATACTGCAGACACCAGCCCGAAACCACCGCATAATAGCCCGTAATCAGGAAACCGGTAAGCACCTCCAGATAGCCTACCCACTTCCAAGCCGTACCATTAGAGAGTTTGGTATAGGCACGTGCGGTATTTGAGGCACCATGACGGCCGATGATAAACTCAGAAATCATACATGGAATGCCCAACAGGAGCACACTTCCGATGTATACCAGAATAAAGGCTGCGCCACCTTCCTGACCAGCCATATAAGGGAAGCGCCATACGTTACCCAAACCTACGGCGCCACCTGCTGTAGCAAGAATCAATCCAATCTTGCTACCAAAACTTCCTCTATTTGAATCTGTCATTTCTATCTTTCTATTACTAATTTCTTACTTTTTATTTTTTCTTCGTGCAAAATTATAAAATAATTCTGAAATATATGAATTATTTGAAAGCAAAAACACAAATTTAGTAATATTTATGCTATTTAGTCTGTTTTAGGACGCAGAAATGACCTTTTCTATACATTTTCTAGCGATATTCAGCCGGCAAGGTATCACGCCACTTCGAGAAAGGATTGCCCAAGAGATGCGAATTGTAGAATCGCTTGTCGCCTGTTACCTCCATACCGATGAAATCAGGTTTCTCATAGGCTTCGGTCTCGCTAGCCAACTCCACCTCTGCCATGACCAGACCTTCATTATCGCCATAGAACTCATCTACCTCGAAGGTATGACTGCCACTTTTCACCAGATAGCGACGCTTATCGATGACGCCACCCTGACAAAGTTGCAGAAGATGCTGCGCCTCGTCCATCGTTATCTCCTTTTCAAACTCATAGCGGGTCATGCCGCCATTTACCGACTTGCCCTTAATGGTAAGGTAAGCCTTCTCATCCCGTGTGCGAACCCGCACCGTAGCCCCCTCGGCAGGAATATATCCCTGCTGGATATGACTAGAAGAAAAGGCGGCGCTTTTGTAAGCGTCGCCCTTCTTAACGAGGAATTTTCTTTCTATCTCTAATCCACTCATTGTTTTATACTAATGTTGTTGCATAAATGGCAAAAAGAATACCGAGGACTATCAATCCTATAAATATCCACTTGATTACTTTCTCGCCTTTTGCAGCCTGTTTCTTCTGATAAGCCTCATGTTTGGCTCTTCTTAAGTCTTTATTTCCACTCATAGTCGTATATTTTTTAGATTATTATTGTTGTTCGTCATCATTCGTAGGGAACTCCATCAGGTATGCCTTGATGAAATCATCTATCTTGCCGTCCATCACGCCATCTACATCCGATGTCTGATAGTTGGTACGGTGGTCTTTCACGCGACGGTCGTCGAAGACATAACTTCTAATCTGGCTTCCCCACTCTATCTTCTTCTTACCGGCCTCTATCTTAGCCTTAGCCTCCAGACGCTTCTTCATGGCGCGGTCGTAGAGTTGGCTCTTCAAGAGCAACAGGGCTTTGGCACGGTTCTTTGGCTGGTCACGGGTCTCGGTATTCTCGATGAGGATTTCTTCTTCCTCGCCGGTATCAGGGTCGGTATACCAATAACGCAGACGGACACCGGATTCCACCTTGTTCACATTCTGACCACCGGCACCACTCGAACGGAAGGTATCCCAGGAAAGTTTGGCTGGGTCGACATATACCTCGATGGTATCATCTACCAGCGGAGTTACGAAGACACTGGCGAAACTGGTCATTCGCTTGCCCTGGGCATTGAAAGGAGAAACACGCACCAGTCGGTGCACACCGTTCTCGCTCTTCAGATAGCCATAAGCGTACTCGCCGCCCTCAATGGTCATGGTCACGCTCTTGATACCAGCCTCATCGCCTTCCTGCATATCGGTGATGGTTACCTTGTAGCCATGAGCTTCAGCCCAGCGCATATACATACGCATCAGCATCTGTGCCCAGTCCTGGCTTTCTGTACCACCGGCACCGGAATTAATCTTGAGCACGCAGTCCATCGGGTCTTCCTTCTGGCGAAGCATGTTCTTCAACTCCAGGTCTTCGATGGCTTTTATCGCCTTGGCATAATCGGCATCCACCTCTTCCTCGGTTACCATTTCGTCTTTATAGAAGTCGAAGGCAAGCTGCAGTTCGTCGGCATAAAGACGCACGGTCTTGTAGCCGTCGAGCCATTTCTGGATGCCCTTCACCTTCTTCATCTGCTCCTGTGCATACTTCGGGTCTTCCCAGAAGTCAGGAGCCTGGGTGCGGAGCTGCTCCTCTTCGAATTCTACTTTCTTCTGGTCTATATTGAGATAGTGATGCAGAGCGTCAGCTCTGTCCATCACATCCTTCAACTGGTCAGCTGTAATCATTAACTCTTAACTATAAACTTTTAACTTTAAACTTTAGATTACTCCTCATACATCTTGTCAATCTCCGCCTTGTAGTTCTTGTTGATGATAGGGCGGCGAATCTTCAAGGTATTGGTCAACTCACCCGACTCCATAGAGAAGTGGTGAGCCAGGAGGGTAATGCGCTTAATCTGCTCATAATAAGCCAGATTTTGCTGGAGAATCTGGATACGGTCCATCAGCATCTTCTGCACCTTCTCGTTAGCACACAAATCTTCACGGCAGGTGAAGGCGATATGATGCTCACGTGCCCAGTCCTCCACGAGACGGAACTCTGGAACGACGAGGGCTGATACGAACTTGCGCTGGTCGGCAATTACAGCCACCTGATCGATAAACTTATCTACCAGGAGCAACGATTCTACCTGCTGCGGAGCTATATACTTACCGTTGGATGTCTTGAACAGGTCCTTGATACGCTCGGTGAGATAAAGCTCGCCATCCTTCATGTAGCCGGCATCACCGGTATGGAAGAATCCATCCTTGTCGAATGCCTTCGCATTGGTGGTATCACGATGATAATATCCCGGAGTGATGGTAGGACCCTTGAGGAGCACCTCATTATCCTCACCTATCTTTACCTGAATGCTGGAGATAGGGCGCCCCACCGAACCCAGACTGCGTTTCTTGTCGAGATGATCGCAGGATACGGTAGCAAGACTCTCGGTCAGACCGTAACCCACCACCATATTGATACCGATGGCATGTACAAATTCCTCTACTTCCGGACTTACATAAGCACCCGCTGTAGGGAAGATATTCGGTTTTTCCAAGCCCAACTGCTTGCGAACCATGCTCAAAACGGTCTTGTTGATAATCTGATATTCCAACTCCAAGGTCAGAGGAGGGCGCTTGCAGTTTGCCAGATATTCTATATTCCGCTTCTTTCCTACCGCCAAGGCATGGTAGAAGAGTTTCTTCTGGATAGGACCGGCATCATCCATCTTAGCCTTTACGGCGATATACACCTTCTCCCAGAAACGTGGCACACTACACATACAAGTAGGATGCACCTCTCTCATACTCTCCTGAATTTCATGAGGATAAGTATTGATGATGAGTTCGGCGCCTTCGCTCAAGCAGAGATATGCCCATCCACGCTCAAAGATATGGGTGAATGGAAGGAAGTCGATGACGCGGTCCTTTTCGGTAACAGGAATGCACTCATCGTTTGCCTTCAAAGCAGCATAATACTGGCTATAGGTCAGCATTACGCCCTTGCTGTCTCCAGTTGTTCCACTGGTATAGAGGATATTAGCCAAGTCATCCATACTTGCCTGCTTGTAGAGCTCCTCTACCTCCGTCTGCCGAGGAAGATTCTCTCCCAGCTTCAGGAAGTCCTTGAAATAGAGGGCTGCAGGGTCATGTGTACTGATGCGCACGCTGGAATCGAAGATGATGATACGTTCCAGAGATGGACAGAGGGCAAAGATACGGTGAGCCTTGTCATACTGCTCCTGTTCGCCAACAAAGAGGAAGCGAATCTGCGCATCATTAATCATATATTGAATCTGCTGCTCGCTGCTGTTGGCATAGAAAGGCACAGAGGTAACTCTGATACCGTACGCACCGAAGTCGGTGTACAGATAATGCACACAGTTCTGCGAGAAGACTGCGATTTTGTCAAGAGGTTTAGCCCCAAGATTCAGGAGGGCATTGCTCACTTGTTTCACTCTTAAGGAAAAGAGGTTGAATGAAACCGATTGCCACTGGTCGCTGCCAAACTTTCTGAAAGTTAAAGCAGTTTTCTCTCCCCATTTCTTGGCGAGATTATGTACCAGTACCGAAAGATGACTATTAATCTGCATAAGCTTATATTTATATTCTGATGCAAAGATAATAGAATTTGTTAAGAACACAAAATAAAAAGATATTTTTTCCACTTTATCTGCTCTTTTTTTCGTATCTTTGCCCTCGAAATCAAAAAATAGAGAGATTATGATGACACAAGAAGAATATGTAAGCGATGCCGTGGATTTGCTGAAAAAGCTCATCGCCACCCCATCTGTAAGCAGAAACGAGAAGGAGGCTGCCGACATCATGGAGCAGACCATCCGCAAATATGGTTTCGAACCTCATCGTGAGGCGAACAACATCTGGATTATCGACCCTCATTACGATGAGAGCCGACCTACCCTGCTGCTCAACGCTCACATCGATACCGTGAAGCCTGTGGCTTCATGGACACGCAACCCGTTTTCACCGGATGTTGAAGAGGGTGTACTTTACGGTTTGGGCAGCAACGATTGCGGCGGCGGACTCTGTTCGCTTCTCCAGCTATTCAGAATGCTGACCGCAAAGCCTCAGCAGTATAATCTTATCTATCTGGCATCCGCCGAAGAAGAGGTATCGGGAAAGGATGGCATTACCCGTGCCCTGCCTTTGCTTCCGCATATCGACCTTGCCATCGTAGGTGAACCTACCGGCATGAACCCGGCAGTTGCCGAAAAGGGACTGATGGTGCTGGATGTGATTGCTCACGGAAAGAGCGGTCATGCTGCCCGCAACGAGGGAGTAAACGCTATCTACGAGGCATTGGATGATATGCGATGGATTCGTGACTATAAGTTTGAGAAGGTGAGCGAGTTCCTGGGACCTACCAAGATGACGCTTACCGTAGTGAATGCCGGAACCCAGCACAATGTGATTCCGGATAAGTGTACGATGCTTGTGGATATCCGCACCAACGAGTTTTACGACAACGAGGAGGTTTACGAGTTTATCTGCCAGCACCTGAAGAGCGAGGTGAAGGCTCACAGTTTCCGTCTGAAGTCATCCCGCATCGACCCGGCGCATCCTCTTATCAGGAAATGTGTAGCCATGGGCATGAAGCCATTCGGCAGTCCAACGTTGAGCGACCAGGCTCTGATGCACTTCCCTTCGTTCAAATTGGGTCCTGGCGAGTCTTCCCGCTCCCATTCAGCCGATGAATTCATCAAAATAAGCGAGATTTCGGATGCTGTAGCTAAATACCGGGAACTCTTGGATGGAGCCAGCATCTGAAATCTGAACACAACTTTTATATAGAATACAACAAAAAACGAAGCGCGGTTATGCCTTAGACATAACCACGCTTTTTGTTTTCCATCATCTTTTATCTTGTTACTTACTTTCGCTGGCAAAGATAATACTTCTTTTTTGAATACCGAATAAGGAATATAGAAGAAATGATATAAAAAAGAGGCAATCGTTTGCACACATTGCACCTCACGGTGAAACGACAAGGGTCTATATGCCACTCTGCATCGTGACATATAGACCTTTTTTTGTGAATCAGGGATGCTTAGAATAAACTTTTTATTGCTATTCCTGTAAGAATTGCTATAGTGAAGCTAGAAAAAGTGCCTATCAACACATACTCTGTTGTGCGAATTTCCTTGGCTTTGTTTAATTCACCAAAACGGAAAACAGACTTTGCTGCCAGCAAGAAGCCGACTCCTTCAAAACTGCCAACAAGGACGAATGTAAGAATCATGATCCTTTCAATATAACCTATCCATTGTCCGGCATTAGGTAAACTCTGTGTGTTAGAAGATACAGGTGTCCATTTATTAAGAAACAACCCCAATAAGATAGAAGATGGTCTTAACATTAATATATATGCCACGACGGTCAACCAAACATTTGCAGAACAATGGTTCTCAATATATGAAAGAACAGTGCAATCTCCGTATAAAACGAACCATAATACTCCAATTATTATAATGTGTAAAAACTGATCTGCAAGAAATGTTGAAAGAGAATCCTTGTAGCACCTACATTTAATCAAGTCTATTATAAAATGGCTGGCAAAGATAATCAAAGGTACAAGCCAGCATAACCAATCTGCCACCAAGATATATGCCACACATGCATGTATGGCACTATGAAGCAACAGATAACCAATCCCCTTGATACCAGGTATGCGCTTCCCATTATTGATGCTATCAGTCTGAAGTATAAAATCAGAACATAGATGGGCGCAGAGTAACTTTATAAAAATGATGATTGATTCCATGTTACTGCTTATTGTATTTTGAAATTAACGATTTGAAATATTCCACATAGTCAAGAATTAGCTGACCCTTAGCAGAACTCCAGTGATAATTAAAGTTTTGTCTCGTCATGCCCAAATCCTCAGCAAGGTCTTTCTGAAGTTTAGGAAAGAGTATTGCCTGATAGACTACTTTTGCCTGTTTAGCAGTCCATGACGTAATTACGTCATCAGCAAAACGAGTTACCAGCTCCATGTCTTTATCTAAATCAGGCCATATAGTCGATATGCTCAGTCTTTTTTTTCCGATGTTGTCAAACGAGCGGCCAGATAATCTAAAAGCCTCTCCATCACTAGTTACAATATTGTCGCTTTCAAAAGAAATATCACCAATACCAATGGATAATCTAGCATCCCAAAGCTGCTGTTTGCCTGGAGTCATTGCTTTAAGTTTTGCTCTTAGCGCAATAGCTACAGCCAAGGCATAGTCTGGTTTATCAACAACTATTTGGAAACTATCACCACGATACATTTCCAAATTGCAGAGAGTTAGAGGCAGAAAATCTGCAGCGCATACATTCAATGTATCCAATACCGTTTGCCTCCATTTTGCAGCAATATTTGTGGAGTTTACTAGATCTCCTGTAATCACGCTTTTTATCATAAACTTGAATAGTTTGATTAAATCTGATGCAAAGATAATATTTTTCTTTTAAAAAATCAAAGATATTACCTTGATTTTGCGTAATCAAGTTATTTTATTTGATTTCCTCTGCCGTCAGCCCCGTCATATCCATGATAGACGCTTCATCCATACCAGAAGACTGATCAGTCTTTTAGGATGATTGCCGAATATCTTCTTGAACGTAAGGTCTGCCTTAGGGTCTAAGTACTTCATAACCATCTGTTTTAAAATTCTATAGCGCAAAGTTACGGTTTTATTTTCATATCTGCAAGAGATTTCTAGGAAAAGTTTCTGAAAAAGTTAGAGAATGAAAAGAAAAAGGGCGCATCCGGATTGGATGCGCCCTAACTTGTTAAATAAAATCGGAGTATGCAGCAGATTATTCAAGTGGTTCAGTCAGCTTATTCAAGTGGTTCAGTCAGCTTATTCAAGTGGCTCAATCAGCTTACTCAAGTGGTTCAATCAGCTTACTCAAGTGGCTCAATCAGACTACTCAAGTGACTCAATCAGCGAGTTCAGCCGTCTGCGTAACCCAGTTCAGTCGAATCCTTAACCCAACGCAGCCATATCCTTAACCCAGTTCAGCCACATCAGTTGGTAAACGGAAACACATCGTTTGTTTACCTCATTTGAGTGCTCAATGACTACCAGGGAGAATTAGCCTTTCTGAGGGTACCATCAGGGACAATAACAGGTACCATCAGGGACAATCATGAGTTTTCTGATATGCCCGAATGACTACCAGGGAGAATCTTAAAAATACAAGGTACTGAATATCATACAGTTAGATGCAGATTTTTCTTCCCTATACTATACCAAGTATATTATATATATACATTTACATCTTTTACACTATACGTAATACGTGAGGAAAAAGATTTTTTTTCAACATTTCAGCTTTTAAAATGCATTTTTTCTCTTCAAAAATTTGCATAAGTCTGAAATAAATATTACTTTTGCAACATGAAAGCGCGGAGAATGCGATTCTCCTCCCGATGAAGGACACCGGGAAATGCTTTCGGTTAAGGATTAGAACATAGCTCATTGAGTAGGATTTTCCACCCTGAAAAGTGAGTGATCAAAAGGTAATCCTTACAGGGCATTCTATGCCTGATAAATTTGATGAAAATTTATCGGCATGGATGCGAAGTAAGGTCTTTTGATAGCAAGAGCGATGGTGGAAAACTTTCCTTTGTGATTGTTCATTAATCTTGCGAGGTTATCCTTACTCCAATTCCATGCCGGTTTTCAATAAACAATAACAAGACTTGCCCCAATCGGCAGGCCACTAACAATTTTAAAAGAAACCGATAATGGAACAATTTAATCAACAGCAGCAGGGCGGGCAGCAGGCCTTCCCTCTGACAAATCAACAAGAGAAACAACTGATAGCCATCCTTGGCGTACAAGGATTGTCTTACCAGAACTATTCTGTGCTAGAACTCAAAATCGTTCTGCAGATTATCAAGCATGCCCAGAAAGCCATCTTGGGCTATGTCATCCCTTATCAGGTAACTTCACAGACTTTTAATGGCTTCACCGCAGAACAGAGAGTTGCAGGCCACACCGATGTCATCATGAAACTGTCGGAGTTACCTTATGGTGCTCATCATTATGCGCAATTGCGCGATGCCATCAAGCGTATAGAATCCCAGCCCATCCTGCTGCCGTTTAAGCTGGAAAAACAGACATTATACCGGAAATTTGCATGCCTGTTTAAGAGCGAGATATACCAAGACCGGCACAAGAACTGGATGGTAAAATTCCGCTTCGACAACAACGTGATTCGGTTTTTCTACAGTTTCGACAAGGGAGTCAGCCGTATCGACCTCAATGCCATCAACCAATGCCGCAGCGCATCGAGCATCAAGTTATATCTCATCATGAATTGCTGGGGTGCAAAGGGATTCACCATCTGCAAAACGGCGCATATCCAGCAACTGATGCATGGCAGGGAAGATTACTACAAGACCTGGTCGGCACTGGACAACAAATGTCTGACTTTTGCCTGCAAAGACCTCAAGCGCCTTTACCGGAACCACATCATCGACCAGTATCTTACCTATAAGCCTTTCTTTCTGGAGGAGGGTGAAAAAGTGAAGCATCACCTGCCCGAACACATCACCTTTACCCTGCACGACCGTCGCACTTCTGGCGAAACTGCGGAGGGTGCAGAAGTGAGCAGCGAACTGAGAGGACAGCGGAGCAAACTGAAACTCCGGCTGCAATGCAATTATGATGTGAGCGAGAAGAAGGCTGACCAGCTGAGCGGCTATCTCAGGTTAGATATGATTGGCGACCTGGAGGACTTCTTCCAGCGAAAGGATTATTACATAGCCAACTGCAGGCGTTCGAACAAGAAGATGAACATGGGTGGCTATATGACCACAGCGATGATAGGTTTCTTTAAGGATCATGGTGTAGAAGGATTGTAAAAAATATAAAGCTTATGAATTATCCCCAACGTATGTACAGCAAGACCGAGCTGGGTCTGCTCTACTTTCCCGACACAACCGACGGGGCAACAGCGCGCCGTCATATCATGGGATGGATTAAGCGTTGCGAGCCCCTCTGGAACGAGCTACAACGTTTAGGCTACCAGGAGCATAGCCAGTATTTCCCTCCCCGCCAGGTATTCACCATCTTCGAATACCTAGGCGAGCCGGGGGCATAAAGAGAATGTTGAATGTTGAATGTTGAATGTTGAATGTTGAATGTTTTTTTATGGTATGCTCGGCACGAGCATTGTCTAACGGGTGCAAGTCCCGAGTAAGCCCTAATAGCGGGAATTACATAGCCAAAGGCAAGGTGAAGGCCCAAAAGCTCCAGAAGCAGCACGCCCTGAAAGGGCAGAAGCTCCTAGCCCAGGGCAGCGCCCTGGGTATAATGGCAATCAACAAGACGCCCTGTAAGGGCAAAAGCTTTGTATACTGCCAGGTATTTTAAAGCTTTTGCCCTTACAGGGCGACAGGTTTGTGTCCGTAATTACCCAGGGCGATGCCCTGGGCTAGGAGCTTCTGCCCTTTCAGGGCGTGCTGCTTCCAGGGGCTTCTGCCCTTTACCTTTGCTTTACCCTTCGGCCAGCGATTTTCAATTCCCTTCGGCCGGTGACCGTTGGTTCAGGGCGTATTGGGTAATTTCAACCGTTCAGGTCGATATTTTTTCGCTATTCCGAAACACAACGAACAGACATTGCTATAGAACGGCTATTTGTATTTTTCTTCCGTACTCCATTTGATTTTGATATCGTGAGATTATATACATGCCCTGCTAAAAACTCATGCTTCTGTATTTCATCAGAAGGATAAGTATCATAAATCTTAGGATAGGGTTCAACATCAGAAAACATCTGGATTCTCGTAATCTTCTTCGGCAAGATAAATACGGTAACAAAATTATTTTCATTCAGGTCTTTGTCTTTTTGGTCTCCCCATTTATAAAAGGTAGCACTAATATTATTTTCAGCTACATCAGGAACATCCCATTCAGGGATTCCATTTCCATCTGTATTAGTGAAACTACCAGCTTTGTAAGCCGAGACTACAACTGATCCGATGTGATCACCCAAAGACTTGTCTAAAATAATCTTCACCTTAGCCAAGGCATGATACATCGTGATCTCTACGTTATTCTTACGATTCTGAGCCGATGCACAATCCTTGTCAGATACGCCCCACAACAGATCACGTTTAAAAGTATTGTCCGTCTGCTCATAAATCATCGGTTCATTAACTCCGTCATTGCGAATAGAGTTCTGTGGATAACTGGCTAAAAATAGTAGATCTCCCTCTTTAGGCCAGAAACGCTTGGGGGTATAATTCCAGCTATTACTCTTATCATCATAGGTTACTATCTGACCACTATTCGGATTTTTTACATCATACATAAACTTCTTTACCTCACCTGAAGGAGATGTATGAAGACCGAAAATCTGAATCTGGTCATCTTGGATAAATTGCGTTCCAGCATCATTCAAGCGAGTATTGGGAATTTCCTTCCAATCTGATTGCACAGAAAACTCAATAGGCTGACCAGATACAGGAATAGCATCCTCCACTTGATTGGTACAGGCTGCACCCATCAAGACAAAGAGAATCATCCATAACTTACTATAACTATAAATATTCCGCTTCATATTCTCGATTATCCTTATAAAGATATTGTTTCATCTTTCCCCACATTCCAATCCTTGACATCAGCCGTTACGCTGAAATTGATAGGATCAAGCAGTTTCAAATGAAAGACATACGCTTTTCCTTCTTCAAACGTAAAAGACTGATTAATAACTCCTGGCTTACAAAGAACATCTAGCAGATTTTTCTTTACCGTCACCTTTTCCACAAGATCTCCCTGCGTTACCGTATAAGTTATCTTTAGATAAAACGGTTCGTTCTTCGTCTGAGGGACTATAAAGATATAAGAATTGCGATCATTTGTTATTATATGAGTTGTATCGTTTAACTGAGATGCACTTAACTTTAATACGGTACCTTTTGTTGGGTCATATTTCTCATCGTCGTCTTTTCCAACTTTGCCAGTTGGTGTCCAAGCATAATACCATCTAGTTTTTTCATCGGTGACGACATGCCATTTTCCCGTTTTAAGATTCAGAAAGCCCTCCATATCAAAGACGCCTACATAATCATCTTTGCCATGGCCAAATAGATTCACCTCTTCAACTGTTATAACTGCACCATTTTTCTCTAATTTCTTATTGGCTGTGATATCTAAGCCCAAACGAGCCGTTGCATGCTCAAATTGAAATTTCACTTTATTTCCTGTACTAGAGATATTATCCTTTGTCTGCTTCTCAGCAACAGCCCACAACAAATCTACAGGAGACTTTGTAGAAGGAAAATCTATATAAGTTGGATTAGCTTCGTTACTCTCAGGTTTGTTTACCAGATTTAAACTTGGAATCCAAGGCGCAAAGGCATAGAAATCCACAGATCCTTCACTTGGCCAATATCGGGTATGTTCATATCCCCAATGATCTTCTTCTTGCCAGAATACGTGTTCATCATCCATCAGATGAATATTGTTGTATCTTGCAAAGACACCAAATCCGGAGTTCCATCTATTATTCGATTGGAGAGAATCAAGATCGTTTATTCCTAAACGGGTTGAAGCATTCCGACCTACATAAGCATCAAAGTTGATTTCAGAAGCTGAAGAAGATGAAGTTTCTTCCACAGCTTCGCCGGCACAACCAGATAATACCAGCTGTGCTATCAAAACATAAAAGGCTAAACGAAGAAACTTCATCTTATGATAATTTTAAATTCATTATTTTTATCTGATACGATTACTCCCAAGAATCGATATTGATATCGGTGTTCGTATTAGTATCATCTACCCAAGGTGTAACATCAGCATCGAATTCGATTGGACGACCAATGGTCAAGTTAATCGTATATGCCTTACCCTGCTTGAAGCCGTCAGTTGTAAGTACCTGATGAACCTTATTTGTAATTGTTTCCGTTATACCATTATACTTTATATCGTACTCTACGATAACATAAAGTTTATTGTCTTCTGTTGTATTAGGGAATTCCTGTGGAATTACAAACAAATAATCTGTACCAAGTTCTGTATTAGTTTGAGATGTACTAGTTACCTTCTTAGAGCCAGAGAACCAATCTACATTCTGCTTATTGTTAAGAGTTGCTTGACTCCACGCACCTGTAGCCAAATCGAAGTCACCACCTGTGTAGAAAGCTTTTTTTGATGTTCCATCAGCAGATCCTGCCAATTTAATACTCTTCAATGTAATAGTTACATCATCAGAAGGTTCTCCCTTTAACTTTACAGTAAAACCAAGTCTAGACAAAGCATGAGCAAAATGGAATTTCACTTTATTTTCAGTATTAGTGATCGTTTTTATTGTCTGCTTCGTAGCATTAGCCCACAACAAATCTTTCTGGTCAGCAGCCTTTGGTACTACAGTAAAATCAATACAAGATGTATTTTTTAACGTTTTTCCGGTTTCATGAGGAGCATATGCCAAGAAATCAATCTGACCTTGTGATGGCCAATACTTAACACCACCATATGTCCACGTTGTACTTCCATTAGAAGTTGTTCCAGTTACCTTCACATCGTTGAACAAATTAATACCAAAATTCGCATTTTCAGATTCAGTAGAGCTATAGTTACCAAACACACCAAAACCTACTGTTTGAAGAGTAGTTTTATCCAGCACGCTACCACGTGTACCATTTACAGCAACTGCACTTCTTCCCAAATAGCCATCAAAGCTGATAGCCTCATTCTTAGAAGAATTGTCTGAAAAACTATCCAAGTCATCGCTTGAACAACTTACCAATGTCAACGCTGCCATTGCAGCAATACCCATAACGAATTTCTTATCCATATCTTTTTGGATTTTTAAATTAAACTAATCTATTATTAATCTTTTACTATTTTTATCTGATTCTTATCACTTTTTCTACAGTTCCATATCAATATCCTCAGGTTTACCCCAATCCTTGACCGTGACGTCAAAACCGCCAGAACTTCCTTCCGAAGGGTTCACATCAGGTAAAGGTTTCGGCAACTCAACATCAACATGGAGAGAAGAAAAATAACCTAACTCCGATGAATTTTCATCTTCCTTAAACTTATCTCCTACCGCAAACTGATAATCTACCTGCGTCTTTTTGTCTATCAACAAAGCTGAAAAAGACAGCTTATTGTTTTCGGCATCAGGATGGGCAGTTTCTGGTAGGCCAAAACATTTAAACGATGTCGTCAACGTTCCTAGTGTCGCGTCATTCTTATCTATCGTTTTCGTCCAAGACTCCAGAAGATAAGTCACCTTACTACTCTGAAGCGGCTTCCCCTGTCCCAGCAGAAATCCATCTGAAATACCAGTTAAGGATCCTCTCGCAGAATACAGGTTTCCTATACCTGGAACTTTCACGTTGACCCGGATATGCGAAAGCACATTCCTTGGCGTTAAAGTAGCCTCAGAATAGTCTCCAGAAACATCGAATTCATCGAGTTTATCAGAGGCAAGCCACTCGGGCTCAACCCCTATCTGTTCATCATCTCCACGTGAGTACCAGCGCGATGTTGTATGCAGTACCAGAGCTCGCGCCGTCTCGTAAGAGTCCATTCCCTGAAATTCGAGTGTACCAAACTCGGTCGTACTCTGGTTGAATACCAGTACATGATATTTTCCAGGTTCCAAGAAAAAGTCGGCATGTGTTATATCATTAGTCAAGGCAGTATGCGGAGCACCACCTGACCAGGGAAACACCATGACCGTCATACCTGTAGGCACCTCTTTATCAAACAAACGCCAATCTACATTAATCCGCACCAATCTACAGCCATCCTTTGGCGGACAACTGGAATAGTCATCATAAATGCAAGAAGTAAGCGAAATGATAAGGAGCCAACAGTACAAGAATAGTTCTATACATCTTTTACATCTTTTCATGAATGCTTCATCTTTATATTCTTATCTAATTATCATATTCATTTCAAAATTTCTGGGTGCAAAAGTACAACATAAAATTGAATTAGGTCTAAAGCAATGTTTAATAAAAATAAAATGATAAATAAGATAACGTTTTTGTTACAACACAAAAAAAATGCCAGTAGCTACCGGTTTAGTAAGCAATTAAAAAACCTACAATCAAACCAATTGATTGTAGGTTTCATTTCTATCATTTACAGCAATCAGGCAGTAAAAACACTACCGGCTGCAACTATTCATACATTATCGGCTCAGCCAAGCCTCCGGATTGAGCTTGGCAGTCTCCTTGCGAAGCTGGAACTGGAGGATGTTTTCAGAGCCGACACTACCCAATGCCTGACGGGTACGTACCTTCTGACCCTTATGAACGCTGACCGATTTCAGATTACAGTAAACAGAGATGTAGGCACCATGACGGACCAGCACGTTCCACATGCCACCATAACCGAAGACGGCACTCACCTCACCATCGTAGATGCTGCGAGCCACACAACCCGGCTTGCCCTGGATATTGATACCCTTATTGTCGAGCGTTACACCCTTCAAACCTTCTACATTATACTGACCGAAATGACTCACCACACGGTAACTGCCGCTGATAGGCATCGGCAATCTACCACGGTTAGCCTCGAATCCACCGCTCAGCATGCGGTCTACCGAACTCAAGGTAGAAGCCTCCTGTGCCTCCTTCTTGGCAGCGGCAATCTCACGGGTACTGCGTTCCGCATCCATCTTCGCCTTCAACTCGGCAGCCTGTCTTTCAGCCTCTGCCTTTCTTGCAGCCTGTTCGGCAGCAGCCTCACGGGCAGCCTGTTCTGCGGCGGCACGCTTGGCAGCCTCGGCAGCAGCACGCGCCCTAGCCTGCGCTTTAGCCTTCGCCTGAGCAGCAGCCTGGGCAGCAGCCTCCTCCTGAGCCTTTCTTGCAGCCTCGGCAGCCAGTCTTGCTTCTTCGGCAGCCTTTCTGCGGGCAGCTTCGGCAGCAGCCTCACGCGCCTTGGCTTCGGCTATACGACGGGCATTCTCCCTGGCAGCAGCCTCGGCAGCAGCTTTCTTGCGAGCCAGTTCCTCGGCACGTTTCTTGGCGGCAGCAGCGGCAGCGGCCTTCTTCTTAGCCTCGGCAGCAGCACGGGCACGAGCCTTGGCTACTTCCTGAGCTATCAAGCGGTCAATCTGAGCGTTGATTGCCGCATCTTTCTTACGCTGGTCGGCGATGACAGCCTGAATGGTCTTCTGCTGTTTCTGCAGTCCCTGCACCATTTCCTGCTGCTGGGTCTGCTTGCCTTCCAAAACCGTCTTCTCCTGCTTACCCTTATATAATAAGGTGTTCTTATGTCCCTTTACATGCTGCAACTGCTGGTGCTTCTCGTTCACCTGCTTCTGCTTAGCCTTTACAGCCTCGCCCTGCACCTTCTGATAGGAAGAATACTGGCGGATGAAGGAAAGGCGGCGATACATCTGTGTCAGATTCTTGGCACTGAAGATGAACATCAGCTTGTCCTGAACCGTATGATGACGGCTCATATAGCGCATGGAACGGATATACTTGTTCTTGCGGTCCTGCAACTGTTGCTGAAGCGTTTTCAGCTGTGCCTGCAGAATGCCGATATTGCCATCAATATGATGGATATCCTTCTGGATACCGTCAATCTTCTTCTGACGCTGGTCTATTTCTCCGTTCAGCGCCATCAGGTCTTCAAGACGTTTCTTCACATCCGCCTTATTTCTCTGCAAAGCCTGCTCCTGTTCTCTGATCTTCTTCCGGATAGAAGCGCGCTGTCCCTGCAAACCCCGGATAGAGGCATTGCTATAGGTTGCCGCCTTGCGTTCTGCTCTGGTTGGCGCAGCTGGTTTGTATGTCTTTCTGGCCGCATGACTTCTGCTGTTCGTCTTTCTGGTAGGAGTAGCAGCCTTCTTTTTCGCAGTTACGGCAGTCTTTCTCACCGGCTTCTTCTGGGCAGAATGCTTCTGCGCAAAAGGTGCGAGCGAGAAGGTGATTGCCATGATGAATAATAAGATTCGCTTCATTTCTTATATTAAAAACCCATGTTCTATAATTTCAAACTCTTGATGAGCATCTACATACTCAATATCTTGCTGAGCACATCTGCTGGAGAAATCTGCTTGTATTTGCTGGAAATCTCTGTCTGAGTGCTCCATTTGCTGTCGGTCTTCACCTGATTCAATTGCAGACTGATCTTAGCCTCCTGCTTTTTCCTGGTAGCAGTAGTGGTCATCGCCAGATTCAGGGAGGCAGGGAACATCTTGACACCTACACTCTTGAAGTTGCCGTAGTCGACGTGGAGATTGGAGGTGCCGTTCTGCGCACTCTTATAGACAACATCTGCTGCTGTGATACGGCCGGTAGTGCGGTTGGCTGTCCAGGCATAGGTCATATTGCCGTTCCTGAAACTAACCGGCACAGCATCTCCTGCCACATCCAGTCTGGCATCAAACTTCTTGAGGTCTGATTCCTTCACAGTCCTTTCGCCCGGCAGGAGCAGCTGGTTCCAGAAGAGAGCCTGCAGAGAATAGAAGGAGATGCCCTGCTTCTTGAGGAAGTCTACCTGGGTATAATCTGCCTTGATATATTCCTTGTGCAGACGGTCGATGATAAGTACATGGTCGGGAGTAAACTCCAGACGGCCCACCTCTGTACCCAAGATAGGAATAAAGAGCTGGATGCGGATGATTTCATCCTTGCGCATGCTCAGTTTGCCCGGCACAGTAATGTCCTTATCACCAGCCTGGAGAGTAAACGACATGTTGCCTACAATATTCCTGGTGTACACCTGATTGTCTGAAACCTTCTGTACGAAAGCCAACTTCCTGAGCGTCTCACTCTGACGAGAGCCAGAACCCTTGGTGGCATTCTCTTTCTGATGACTGGCTGATGTGGAGCCAGAGCCCTGTACATTCTTGCTGGTTCCGCAAGAACCGAGGAGCAGGATGCTGCAGGCTGCGGCAAGCAGCATCATCTTATTCTTCTTCATTATATATTTCATCTTTCCTGATTTTTCTACTTTCCGTTTATTTCTTCTTACCTTTTCTAACTGACTTCTTCGTAGCGGCAGGTTTCTGCTTTGGCGCATTACGCTTCTTCAGTTCTTCTCCGGTAATATATTGTCTGTTCTTAATCTTCCATGCCAGCACCTCAGTCTGGTTCTCGCCGGTATAGGCTTTCTTCCAGAAATCCACGGATTCATCGGCCATACCATTCATATAATAGATATCTCCGGCATGCTCAATAACCGTACTGTTATCTGCGGTGGAATCGCGGTTTTTGAGTGCCTGGTCTATATAGGTCTTGGCATCAGCATAGCGTTCTTCCATAAAGAGAATCCAAGCATAGGTATCCAGATAAGTACCGTTGTTCGGCTCTGCCTTGATGGTCTTGTAACTCATCGCCTCAGCCTTATGCAGGTCAACGCCCTTCTCGCTCAGATAGTAGGCATAGTTGTTCAGCGCCATCACGTTGTCATCTTTCCATTGCAGGCAGGAGTCGTAAGCCGCAAAGGCTTCCTGCTCTTCACCTTTCTTATGAAGGATATCGCCGGTTACGGCATAGAGGTCGGATACCAAGTCGGCTGGCGACTGTGCATTCACCTGCGCCAATCCGAGACGGAACTCACGGAGCGCCTCGTCTTCCTTATTTTTCTGATAATACGCCATTCCACCGAAGTAATAGAACACCATTTCTTCGGGATTATACTCCTGAGCCGCCTTACATTGCTGGGAAACCAGGTCATATTTCTTCTCGTTCCAGAGCATCTGTACGAGTTGCATTCTGGCATTCACGTTATCCGGCGCTATGGTAAGCACCTTTTCGAAGGCACGGCAAACAGAGTCGGCAGGCATCTTCTTCAAACTCATATAAGCAGCTCTCATCTCTGCCACATCGGCTGACGGATGAGCCACGTTGAGCGCCTTGTCAAACAGCGCAATCACCTTGGTAGAATCGCCACCTTCGCTCTCGTTCTTCTGAATGAAAGAGCGGTACATCATCACCTTGGTCTCCAGATCTGATTTCGGACTCATCAATATCTTATCGAGCATCTGCCCGGCAAGCTGCTCCTGATGGGTGGCATTATAATAGTCGTAAAGCGACATCTGGGCATAGGAATTGTCAGGCTCTTCCTTCAACACATCGGTAAAGCACTTGTAAGCTTCCTTCTGGCGGTCGTGCTGTACGAGCCAGTTGCCCAGCATTGTCTTGTACTGCATATCCAGCGGATGCTGGTCTACCAGCGACTTCAGTTCCTGATAGGCAGCTTTCTTGTCGTTCATCAGTTCATAAACTCTCATTTTAGAGAGGGTAAACTGTTCGCTTTCACCTTCTTCCACCTCAAGACGCGAAATGGTTTTGAGTACTGATTTATAATCCTTGTTCTGGGAATAAAGCTGAACCAGGATGCGGAGGGCATCGGTATTATCGTGGTTTTTGGCATACAGATTCTCATAGGCATCGATGGCAAGATCATACTTCTGGCTACCTATATAATATCTGCCCAACTGCTCTGCATAGGTCTGGTTTTCCGGATTCAGTTCTATTGCCTTCTGCATATAGGCAAGTGCCAGGGAATCCTGCTTGAGCTGAGAATAGAAAAGCGACTCATAGAAATAGGTTTCAGCCGCCTTCGGGTCAATCTTCCGGGCATGCTCAAAGAGGTCGAAAGCTGCCGAATAATTGCCGGCAGCCTGCTGGCGCGCTCCCTCCAGGAAGAAATAGTTGTAGCGCTGACGGTCGTTCGGAGAGAGATGATCCTCCTGAACCGCCGGCTTCTGAACCGGCTGCACCTTCTTTTTACGGGCAAGCGACGGCATGGCTACCGAACCCAGCAAGACCAGCCCCATTGCCCAACTGATATTTCTAAGATTCATCTTCACGATTCTAATCCTTTCTATTCTATCTTTAATAATCTGTTATTTTACCCCCGTATGACCGTATCCGCCGGCTCCACGTTCGGTTTCATCGAGCTCATTAACCTCGATGAAATCGCATTGTTCGTGCTTAGCCAGCACCATCTGGGCTATACGCTCGCCATCGTTGATAACGAAATCCTCTGTAGAGAAATTGATGAGCAGAACCATGATTTCACCGCGATAATCGGCATCGATGGTTCCCGGCGTATTCAATACGGTAATGCCATGCTTCAAAGCCAGACCGCTGCGAGGACGGATCTGCGCTTCATAACCTGCAGGCAAAGCCATATAAAGACCGGTTGGCACCAGTCGTCGCTCCATAGGATGAAGCACGATTGCCTCATCGATGTTTGCCCGCAAATCCATGCCGGCACTCTGAGGTGTGGCAAACGCAGGTAGAGGCTGATGCCCCTTGTTGATAATCTGTACTTTTATCATGACTTCTTCTATTTTATCTGTGTCTGAGTTTAATAATCTGCAAAAATAAGCAATTTTGATGGAATAAATGAATTTTTGAGGATAAAAACATGTAATTTATCATATTTTATTTTGATTTGTGCTTACTTTAGTGTATTTTTGCGCTACAGAATCAAGTAATACAATAATATGGAATGGAAACAACTGATATCCAACAAGCGTTTCGGACAGGAGCATAAGCATGCCGAGCGCCATGATGATCGCTCTGAATTCAAGCGCGATTACGACCGTCTTATCTTTTCATCGGCATTCCGCCGCCTGCAGAACAAGACGCAGGTTTTCCCTTTGCCGGGCAGCATCTTCGTTCACAACCGCCTCACCCACAGTCTGGAGGTGGCGAGTGTGGGCATGTCGATAGGTAACGACATTTCCCGACGTGTCATCCAGAAGCGGCCTGAACTGAAGGATACGCTCGTCGAGGAGATAGGTACCATCGTAAGTGCAGCCTGTCTGGCACATGATTTGGGCAATCCGCCTTTCGGTCATTCCGGCGAGAAAGCCATCCAGACTTTCTTCTCTGAAGGACCGGGTCAGAAGATAAAATCAATGGTTTCATCGGAGTTTTGGGATGATATTACGCATTTCGAAGGTAACGCAAATGCCTTCAGAATCCTGACCCACCGGTTCAAGGGGCGCCGTCAGGGTGGTTTCGTCATGACCTATTCCATGCTTGCTTCCATCGTGAAATACCCGTTTGCAAGCTGTCTTGCCGGCAACCACGGCAAATTCGGTTTCTTTGCTTCAGAAGCGGAATCTTACAGGAAAATTGCCGATGAATTGGGCATTTTTTGCAAATCTGCACCGGGTGAGCCTCTCAAATACGCCCGCCATCCACTTGTATATATGGTAGAAGCTGCCGACGATATCTGCTACGAAATCATGGACATCGAAGACTCCCATAAGCTCAAGATTCTTTCCTTTGCCGAGACGGAGCACTTGCTGCTGAGTTTCTTCGATGAAGATATCCAGCAGAAGATACGCCAGCGCATCATCGACGAAGAACTGACTGACGAAAACGAGAAAGTGGTTTACATGAGAGCCAGCGTCATCGGCAAACTGGAGAACGAATGTGTGGCAGCCTTCCTGGCGCATGAGGAGGAAATCCTTGCCGGAACTTTCGAGGGCAGTCTCATCGACCATATTTCCGAGCGCCAGAAAAAGGCATACAAGGAATGTGAAAAGATCTCCTACTCTAAGATTTACCAAAGCAAGCCGGTACTCGACATAGAACTGTCGGGTTATCAAATCATGGCAACTCTGATGGATGTTTTCATCGAGGCAGCCGTCAACCCATCGCGCTTCTACTCCAAACAGCTCCTGCGCCGGGTAAGCAGCCAGTATGATATAGAGAACGAGAATCTGGAGGAGCGCATCATGGCTGTAATTGATTATATCAGCGGCATGACCGACATCTATGCGCTCGACATCTATCAGAAGATCAACGGAATCAGCCTGCCTATTGTATAAGGGAGCGGAGTTCAAACATACCAACGCAGCGAAGTTTAGCCCCGACTTTTGGATAAAGCCAGCCGCTGTTTGCCCCGACTTTTGGATAGAATTAACTATTGTTTGCCTTGACTTTTGGATAAAATTAACTATTGTTTGCCTTGACTTTTGGATAAAAGTTGTATCTTTGCACTGAAAATCAATAAATTACGCAAAATGGCATATTACAAACGAAACATAGATAAAAAACTCCTGGAATGGAAGGTTTCCCAAAGAAGGAAACCTTTGCTTATACGTGGAGCCAGACAAGTAGGAAAATCTTCTGCTGTACGTCAATTAGGCAAAGAGTTTAAGTACTTTGTGGAGATAAATTTAGAGAGCCAACCATCCATAAGAGGACTCTTTTCAAAGGATATTGACGTGCATAGAACGTGTGAAGGGATAAGTGCAACTACCGGAATCCCTGTAATACCTGGAGAAACTCTACTCTTCATAGACGAGATACAAGTTAGCCAGGAAGCAATCATGTCGCTCCGTTATTTCAAAGAGGATTATCCGGAACTACATGTCATCGCAGCCGGCTCATTACTGGAATTTACCTTAGAGGAGCTTCCTTCCTTTGGAGTGGGGAGAATACGTTCACTCTACATGTACCCTTTTTCCTTTGATGAATTTCTCATGGCACAGGGACTGGATACCACTATAAGTTACAAGCAGCAGGCATCCCCCTCATCTCCGCTTCCTGATGCCGTTCACAACAAACTGGTAGACCAGCTGAAGACCTTCTATCTGGTGGGTGGCATGCCTGCAGCAGTTACAGAATGGATTGAGACCAAAAGTTATTTGGAATGCGCTCATGTCCATAACGATATTCTGGATACCTATCAGGACGATTTTGCCAAGTATAAGTCGCGCATATCTCCAGCTTTATTGAGAAAGGTCTTGCGTTCCGTTGCTTTGCAGGCTGGCAGTAAGTTTGTTTATAGACAGGTTGCCGATGATGTTCATTCTTCGGTCATCAAAGACGCACTTCATCTATTGACATTAGCAGGACTCATAAAGCCGGTAACCCATACTGATGGAAATGGAGTTCCACTTGGTGCAGAAGAGAATAGTAGCTACAGAAAATACCTTTTCTTAGATTTGGGGCTGATGCAAACCATGTTGGGTACTCCTGCAGCTAATATCCTTTTGGCTTCGGATGTTGATTTTGTCAATAAAGGGGCGGCTTCAGAAATGTTCGCTGGCTTGGAACTCGTCAAGAACCACGACTGTTTCCAAAAGGCAGAGATGTACTATTGGCAGAATCTGTCAAAAGGAGCCAATGCAGAAATTGATTATCTGGAAGCGAAAGATGGTGTGGTTATACCGATAGAAGTGAAAGCTACTACCAGGGGCAGTATGCAAAGTTTATGGCTATTCATGAGAAAGAAAGCGCTCCATCATGCAGTTCGTACATCCTTAGAGAATTTTGGAGAGTTTGAATACATTGATAAAGAATCTCAAAATGCCTGTCGCCACGTAGATGTGATTCCACTTTATGCAATGAGTAATTTATGCAAACCTTTACACTTTTAGACACATGAAAATGCCAGAACGATACACTTTTAGACACATAAAACCAAAATTCCGCTGCCTTTTCCGAGATTCATTAAGACTATTTAACTGAGGCAAGCAGTTTTTACTGAAAACAAAAATCCCATGTTTCTATTGCCAATAAGCAATAAGAACATGGGATTCTGCGGTATAGGTTAAATACCTTTTTCCTTATAAATCAAATTATTGGCTCCGCTCGTAATCTTCAGAGCCTCAGGATGTTCCTTAATAAAACTGTTGATGTGGCGAACTCGCTTCTCTTCGAGAATCTCATCGATGGCGATGAGGATACCAGTCTCCTCAACATCACCAAAACCATAGTTGATGGCGGTACCGAAAAGCTTCATCGTAGGACTCAGACTCATGTAGGCATTAACAAGAGGAGGGATATTATAACCCAACTTGCGAACTTCACGGTTCAGGATGCGATAGTCTGCCTTGAAGTCATCTTCTGTAAAGATGGCAGCCAAATCACTCTCCGGAGTATCCAATTTCAGCGGTTTCATCGGGATTACGAGGTTCTCCTTGTCATCAAAATGCTTCTTGAGGAAATAGAGAATCATGTCGCGGCCACGACGGATGTAAGACGGATACATCGTCATCTTGCCGAAGAAATATTTTACTTCCGGATAGAGAACCGTCAAGGCGCCCAAACCATCCCAGAGATTGTCAAGAGCAAAGATGCTCTTGGTGTTGGTACGCACATTCTGATATTCGAGCGAAACGAAGGAACGGCCCAACTCTACGGTATAAGGCATATACTCCTTGAGGAACTTGTCGGAGAAATGGAACATGTGGCTGGTTGCCAGCTTAGGCTGTCCCTTCTCATCGAGCAGCCAGTCCTTACCCAGGAGATAACGGTAACCGCCGATAATCTCATCGGCTTCAGGATTCCAGACTATCAGTTGCTTGTAACAGTTGTCACCAAAGTCGAACTCATCAAGATCCATAGATTTGCCCGTTCCGCCTCCCGCTTCACGGAAAGCGATTTCACGAAGTCGACCAATCTCTTTCAGCACATTAGGCGAATCATTTGCCGTAACGATGTAAATCTCGTTATGGCTCTTATTGGTCATTCTCAGTTGTTTGTCGGGTGTAAGCTCACTCTTCAGGAGCTCACGGTCAATCGGTTGGATGATTTCTTCTTCCATATTACTCTTCTTATATGCTATGATTCTACGATTTCGTTAATATAAAACAATTCTTCCGGGTTTTGCAAACCATTAAAGTTCATAAACCCTGTCTTCAACATACTGTGCCCACTCTGTAGCCGACTTGCTCTTATCAAAAGTCTGCCAAGGAATCGGTTTACCGATGGAGATGCGGAAATGCTTGCCCACATTCCTGTACATCTCGTCAACCAGGAACAGCATGGCGAGATTGAACGGCAGATACTTGTCGCTAAATCGGGCGATGCGGTAGAAACGCTCAGAGTTGCGCCCTCCGAAATGGATAGGCACCACATCGCGCTGATATTCTACACTCTTAGAGATAAACGTCTTCTTCCAAGGCAGGTCGTGGATGGTTCCATCCTTGCGCTTGCGGCTGTTCAAGCCTGCCGGAAACATCAGCATGTGGTTGTCACTCTTGAAGCCCGCCTCCACCATACGTGGGAAATCGCGGCTCTGGCGACCCGTTTTGTTGATGCCGATACTTACAGGTTTCAAACCCGGCAAGTTGAGCAGAAGATCATTCACCAGATAGCGGAACTTGCCATCATAGTGCTTGCCGATGATGGAACCGAGACATACGCCGTCCTGTCCGCCCAGAGGATGATTGGAAACAAAGGTATAGAGTTTGCCGTCGTTCTTGTCAGGCAGGTTTTCCAAGCCTACGATTTCAACATCCATCTTCAGATAGCGCACACATTCGGTGAGCCATTCAGTACCCGAAAGGCCACGGCTCTCCCACAAGAACCTGTTCACCTCGTCCTCGTGAATAATCTTCTTGAGCCAGGAAACCAGGAAGCGCGGTACGAATTTCACCTTGCTTCCCATCTTGCTCTTAAGAATCTTATCTATGTCTATCGTTTTCTCTATTGATTCACTCATGTTTGCTAAAACTTATATAAGTTAGTGCAAAAGTAACTCAACTTTTTCAAATACGTGCCATTTTTTCCAAAAAAATAGCAAAAAAGCGAAAATTTATTAGTTTTTTTAAACTATCACGACAAATCGAGCCCATTTTGCACGTAATTTTGCAAAAACATCACACTTGATGAGAACAAAAAGGCGATGCCCGAAACTGGAAGGTGAAGTTGACCAAAAACAACTTTTTCATTAAGTTTTATAAATTTTGTGGGAAAATGTAAGGCTATATGGAGATTTTTATGTACCTTTGAACCCAAATTTATACACTAATAAGTACGCACGCAATATTATAACGCGATAAGACAGCAAAAAGATATATGATAAAGACAGCAGAAACATATCACGTACCGGTGCTCCTCAAGGAGAGCGTTGACGGGTTGAACATACAGCCAGGAGGCATCTATGTAGACGTAACCTTCGGTGGCGGCGGACATTCCAGAGAGATTCTGTCGCGCCTGACGGAGGGAGCGCACCTGTACAGTTTCGACCAGGACGCCGATGCAGAGCGCAACGTGGTGGCAAACGAGAACTTCACCTTCGTATGCTCCAACTTCAGATTCCTGAAAAACTGGATGCGCTACTACGGGGTAGACGGACTCGACGGACTGTTAGCCGACCTGGGCGTATCAAGCCATCACTTCGATGACGAGACCCGCGGTTTCTCCTTCCGTTTCGACTCCCCACTCGACATGCGCATGAACAAACGTGCGGGCAAGACTGCTGCCGACATCGTAAACGAATATGACGAAGGTGCCCTTGCCGACATCTTCTACCTATACGGTGAGCTGAAGAACTCGCGCCGCATCGCCTCGGCACTCGTCAAGGCAAGAGCCGAGAAGCCCATCCTCACCACCAAAGACTTCATGGCAGCCGTAGAGCCCCTCTTCAAGCGGGAACGCGAG
The DNA here is from genome assembly GCA_052356385.1 of Prevotella sp. Taxonomy (GTDB): domain Bacteria; phylum Bacteroidota; class Bacteroidia; order Bacteroidales; family Bacteroidaceae; genus Prevotella. Next base: position 17,949 of record DAWDAD010000006.1, on the reverse strand, counting down.
AAGAAAGACATGGCAAAGCTCTTCCAGGCGCTGCGCATAGAAGTGAACCACGAGATGGACGCCCTGAAAGAGATGCTCCGCTCAGCCACGGAACTTCTGAAACCGGGAGGAAGGCTCAGCGTCATCACCTATCACTCGCTGGAAGACAGAATCGTAAAGAACATGATGAAAGCGGGCAATGCAGAAGGCAAGATAGAGCAGGACTTCTTCGGAAGAATAGAAACCCCTTTCAAACTCGTGAACAACAAGGTAATCGTTCCCGATGCCGACGAGCAGGAAAGAAACCCTAGGAGCAGAAGCGCCAAACTAAGAATAGCAGAAAAGAAATGATAAACGATAAAGACATAAACATCAGTGAGAAGCCTATAGCCGAAGAAAAGGCACAGGCATCACAGGAACCGCCGAAGCAGGAAACTCCGCAGCAGGAGCCACAGCAGCAGGAGGCGCCACAGGCTTCGCTCAAGGAAGTGATTGCCAAGCAAGCCATTGAGGAAGAGGCTTCAGGATCATCGAGCTTTACGCTGCGAAAGATTCTGGGTGGAGACATTCTTACCGCACAAATCATACGCCGGCAGATATGGCTCGTTATCCTCATCGTGTTTTTTGTCATTATCTACATATCCAACCGATACAATATCCAGAACAATATCATCGAGTTGGACAAACTGCAGAAAGAACTGCAAGACACAAAATATAAAGCGCTGTCTACAAGCAGCCAGATAACAGAGAAGAGTCGTGAAAGTAATGTGCTCGACATGCTGAAAAACAACAAAGACAGCGTGCTGCACATCGCTACCCAACCTCCATACATCATAAACGTACCCGAAGAATGAGCAGCAAATTTGATCATAAGAAAGTAATGCCCCGCTACAGCGCCATCGCCATCATCATGACGATTTTCGCCATAGCCGTAGTGGGTAAAGCGCTCTACATCATGACCGCCAAGCATGATTACTGGATGAAGGTGGCAGAACGGCAGAAGAAGGATTCCGTGACCGTAAAGCCAAACCGAGGCAACATCTTGAGCTGCACAGGACAGCTGATGGCAAGTTCGCTGCCGGAGTTTAAGGTTTTCATGGACTTCAAGGCGCTGAAAGATGCAGAAAACGACTCGCTGTGGGATGCCAAGCAAGACTCCATCTGTCTTTGCCTGCACCAGATATTCCCGAATCTGAGCGAGTCTGATTTCAAGAAGCACCTCACCGAAGGTCGCGCCAAGATGAGCCGCCACTGGCCGGTTTATCCGAAGCGTGTAGACTATAACACCTTCACCGAGATAAAGGACATCCCTGTATTCCGCCTGAAACCCTACCAGAGCGGTTTCCACTGGGAAGAATATAATGCCCGAACCAGAACTTACGGTTCGCTGGCAGGCCGTACCATCGGAGCCATGTATGGCGCCAAGGATACCGCCCGCTTCGGTCTGGAGCTGAGTTACGACTCCATCCTGCGAGGCACCAACGGTATCGTGCATCGCCGCAAGGTGCGCAACAAGTTCCTCGACATTACCGATACCCCTCCTATTGACGGAGCCGATATCGTGACCACCATCGATGTGAGCATGCAAGACCTTGCCGAACGCTCACTCATCGACGAGCTGAAGGAAATCAACGCCAATGTGGGTGTAGCCATCGTGATGGATGTACCTACAGGCGACATCAAGGCCATCGTAAACATGGAGAAATGTTTCGACGGCGAATACAGAGAAATCCACAACCATGCCGTGAGCGACCTTCTGGAGCCAGGTTCGGTGTTCAAGCCAGCCTCTATCCTCGTAGCGCTGGACGACGGAGTGGTAGACACGACCTATCACGTAGAAACCGGTGGCGGTATATGGCCGATGTACGGCAGAGAAATGAAAGACCACAACTGGCGAAAAGGCGGATACGGAATGCTGACCCTCGCACAGACCCTGTGGTACAGTTCGAACATCGGTGTGAGCCGCATCATAGACGACCATTACCGCAACAACCCGGAGAAATTCGTAAAGGGTATCTACCGTACCGGTCTGCACGACGACCTGAAGATTCCGCTGGTGGGAGCAACACCAGCCAGAATCCGCATGCCGCACAGAAACAAGAACGGACAATATGACAACTGGGCAAAGACCAGTTTGCCATGGATGAGTATCGGATATGAGACCCAGATACCGCCTATCTCTACCCTCACCTTCTACAACACCATCGCCAACAACGGCAAGATGATGCGACCAAGATTCGTGAGCAAGGTAATGAAGAACGGAGAAACCATCATGGAATTTCCTCCTGAAGTGATGCGCCAGCAGATAGCCAAGGAGAAGAGCATCAAGGAACTGCAAACCATCCTGGAACAGGTGGTAAGCGTGGGACTGGGAAAGAAAGCCGGTTCGCCTAACTTCAAAGTGGCAGGAAAGACCGGTACAGCCCAGATTTCAAAAGGTGCCGGTGGATATAAGAGTGGCGGAACCAGCTATCTCATCAGTTTCGCAGGATACTTCCCTGCCGATGCGCCACGCTACAGCTGTATCGTCTGCATACAGAAATCCGGTTTGCCTGCTTCGGGCGGTACGATGTGCGGTAAGGTGTTCCATGAGATTTCAGAAGGCATCATGGCGCAGAGTCTGAAAGTTGACGTAAAGGACGCCCGCGACTCAGCATCCGTCTTCGTTCCTGACGTAAAGGCAGGCAATATCCTTGCTGCCAACTATGTGCTCAGCCACCTCGGCATCAAGACCAATGCCAACTGGAGTGGCAGCTATGCCGACGGCAACCCTATCTGGGGCAAGGCAGAGCGCGTGGGTAACCACAGCATCAAGCTCATCAGGGAGAAGCAATACGGCAAGACGATCGTACCCGACGTTACCGGAATGGGAGCCCGAGACGCTATCTACAATATGGAGAGCCGGGGCATCAAGACCCAGATTACAGGTAGAGGAAAGGTAGTAAAGCAGAGTCTGGTGCCGGGAACGGTCATCAAGAAAGGTGTCGTATGCAGCATTGTGCTCGAATAAAACTCAGAAACAGTTATCTGAAACCCTATATATAATAAGGTATAGATAAAGAAATATATAGAATATAAAACAGAAACAGGATATGAAGTTACAAGAATTACTCAAAAACATCGAGCCGGTTCAGATAATCGGCGATGCTGATGTAGAGGTTACGGGAGTAAACATCGACTCTCGCAAGATTAAGGAAGGTCATCTCTTCGTTGCCATGAAGGGAACGCAGGTTGACGGTCACAAGTTTATTCCAAAGGCATTGGAACTGGGCGCAAAGTCGGTTTTGTGCGAAGACATGCCTGAAGAGAAAGTTGAGGGCGTAACTTACATTCAGGTCGCTTCGACCGAGGATGCTGTCGGCAAGGTAGCAACCCTCTTCTACGGCGACCCTTCAAGAAAGCTCAAACTGGTAGGCGTAACAGGTACCAATGGTAAGACCACCATTGCCACCTTATTATATAATATGTTCCGCAAGTTCGGCCATAAGTGTGGTTTGCTCTCTACCGTCTGCAACTACATTGAGGACGAGGCTATCCCTGCCGACCATACCACCCCAGACCCTATCGAGCTGAACATGCTCCTGGGCAAGATGGTAGAGGCTGGCTGCGAGTATGCCTTCATGGAGTGCTCTTCTCACGCCATCGCACAGAAGCGTATCGGAGGCCTGCAGTTTGCCGGAGGCTTGTTCACCAACCTCACCCGCGACCACCTCGATTATCACAAGACATTCGAGAACTACCGTAACGCCAAGAAGGCTTTCTTCGACGGACTGCCTAAGACAGCCTTTGCCATTACCAATGCCGACGACAAGAATGGCATGATCATGGTACAGAACACCAAGGCTACCGTGAAAACCTACTCTACCCGCAGCATGGCAGACTTCAGAGCCAGAATCCTGGAGTGTCACTTCGGCGGCATGTATCTGGAGATTGACGGCAGAGAAGTGGGCGTACAGTTCATCGGTAAGTTCAACGTGAGCAACCTGCTCGCCGTATATGGTGCAGCCATTATGCTCGGCAAGAAGCCAGAGGATGTACTCGTAGTGATGAGTACCCTTCACAGCGTAAGCGGAAGACTGGAACCAATCCAGTCACCAGAAGGTTATACCGCCATTGTTGACTATGCCCATACACCAGATGCACTGGAGAACGTATTGAATGCCATCCACGAAGTGCTCGAAGGCAAGGGCGGAGAAGTCATCACCGTTTGCGGTGCCGGTGGCAACCGTGACAAGGGCAAGCGCCCATTGATGGCACAGGAGGCTGTAAAGCAGAGCGATAAGGTAATCATCACCAGCGACAACCCACGTTTCGAAGAGCCACAGGACATCATCAACGACATGCTTGCCGGACTCAATGCCCAGCAGATGAAGAAGGTAATCAGCATCGTAGACCGCAAGGAAGCCATCCGCACAGCCTGCATGCTGGCAAAGAAGGGCGACGTGATTCTCGTAGCCGGTAAGGGACACGAAGATTACCAGGAGATCAAGGGCGTAAAGCACCACTTTGACGATAAGGAGGTGATTCGCGACATCTTCGGAATTTCACAGAAGTAAAATCAATCAAGAAAAGAAAGAAAAATGTTATACTATCTCTTTAGATTTCTGGAACAGTGGGGCATCACAGGTTCTCACATGTGGGGCTACATCTCATTCCGTGCCCTGCTTGCGCTGATTTTATCATTGGTAATCTCTGCCTGGTTCGGCGAGAAATTCATCAAGTATCTCAAGAGCAAGCAAATTACAGAGACACAGCGCGATGCCAGCATCGACCCGTTCGGTGTCAAGAAGATTGGCGTTCCTTCTATGGGTGGTGTCATCATCATCCTGGCTATCCTCGTACCGGTACTGTTACTCGGACGTTTGCGCAACATCTATCTGATCCTGATGATCATCACCACCGTATGGCTCGGCTTTCTCGGTGGAATGGACGACTTCATCAAGATATTCAAGCGCGACAAGGAGGGATTGAAGGGCAAATATAAGATTATAGGACAGATTGGCATCGGCCTGATCGTGGGACTGGTACTCTGGTCTTCACCTGATGTAAAGATGAACGAGAACCTCGCCATCGAGCAACAGGGACAGGAAACGGTGGTAAAGCATCGTACGGAAGCAAGAAAATCGCTGAAGACTACCATCCCATTCGTCAAGGGACACAACCTCGACTATTCCAGCATCACCAGTTTCTGCGGTAAGTACAAGGTAGCAGCAGGCTGGATTCTCTTCGTCATCATGACCATCTTCGTTGTAACAGCCGTATCAAACGGTGCCAACCTCAACGATGGTATGGACGGAATGTGTGCCGGAAACTCCGCCATCATAGGTGTGGCGCTAGGCATACTTGCGTATGTGTCGTCGCACATCGAGTTTGCCGCCTACCTCAATATCATGTATATTCCTGGTTCTGAGGAACTTGTAGTATTCTTCTGTGCCTTCATCGGAGCCCTCATCGGTTTCCTCTGGTACAACGCCTACCCTGCCCAGGTATTCATGGGCGATACGGGTTCGCTGACCATCGGCGGTATCATCGCAGTAGGTGCCATCATCATCCACAAGGAGCTGATGCTGCCTATCCTCTGCGGTATTTTCTTCGTAGAAAGCCTCAGCGTGATGATGCAGGTTTACTATTACAAGATAGGAAAGCGGAGAGGTGTGAAGCAGCGTATCTTCAAGCGCACACCTATCCACGACAACTTCCGCACACAGGACAGTCAGCTGGATCCTGACTGCAAGTATCTGTGGAAGAAACCTCGCAACTGCTTCCATGAATCAAAGATTACCATCCGTTTCTGGATTGTAACCATCATTCTGGCAGCATTGACCATCATCACATTGAAGATCAGATAAAATACAGGCTCTTATCAGCCCGACAAGTATAGAGAATAAGACAATGAGCAAAATTGTAATTTTAGGAGCTGGCGAAAGTGGCGCAGGTGCAGCCGTGCTGGCAAAGAAAGAGGGATTCGAGGTCTTTGTTTCAGACATGTCAAAGATCAAGGATAACTACAAGAAGTTGATGGATGACCACAACATCGAATGGGAAGAAGGTCACCATACAGAAGAAAAGATTTTAGATGCAGATGAAGTCATCAAGAGTCCGGGTATTCCTAAGGAAGCACCTATGATACAGAAACTGATGGCTAAGGGTACACCTATCATCAGCGAAATAGAATTTGCGGGCAGATATACTGACGCCAAGATGATCTGTATCACGGGAAGTAACGGTAAGACAACCACTACCTCGCTGATTTACCACATCATCAAGTCGGCTGGCTATGATGTAGGTCTGGCAGGCAACATCGGAAAGAGTCTGGCCCTTCAGGTGGCTGAAACTCCTCATAAGTACTACGTCATCGAGCTGAGCAGTTTCCAACTCGACAATATGTATGAGTTCCGTGCCAATGTGGCCATCCTGCTCAACATCACTCCAGACCATCTGGACCGCTATGAGTTTAAGATGCAGAACTATACCGATGCCAAGATGCGCATTACCCAGAACCAGACAGAAGAAGACAGCTTCATCTTCTGGAACGATGATCCTATCGTTACAAAGGAGCTGGCTAAATACAACCTCAAGTCACATCTCTGCCCATTCTCTGAGTTCAAGGAGGAGGGTTGCGTTGGCTTTATCGAAGACGGCAAATACGAACTCAACTTCCCTTCAGACTTCGAAATGCCACAGGCAGACATGAGTCTACGCGGCAAGCACAACATCTATAACAGTCTGGCTGCAGGTCTGGCATGCAACATCGTAGGCATCGACCACGAGACCCTGCACAAAGGCTTGAGCGACTTCCCTGGTGTAGAGCACCGTCTGGAGAAAGTGGGCAAGTTCCAGGGCGTTTACTATGTGAACGATTCAAAGGCTACCAACGTAGATGCCTGCTGGTATGCACTGGAGAGTATGACTACCCCTACCATCCTCATCATCGGCGGTAAGGATAAGGGAAATGACTATAACCAGATCAAGGACCTGGTAAAGGAGAAATGTGCTGGTATCGTATATCTCGGAGCCGACAACCAGAAGTTGCACGACAACTTTGACGCACTCGGCATCCCTGTACGCGACACTCACAGCATGAAGGATTGCGTGGCAGCCTGCCAGGAATTGGCAAAGCCGGGCGATACCGTACTCCTCAGCCCATGCTGCGCAAGTTTCGACCTCTTCAAGAACATGGAAGATAGAGGCGAGCAGTTTAAGGCGCTGGCAAGAGCTATCGGAGAATAACAGTTTTCAACAAATAGAACAGATAGAACTATAAAGAAATGAATAACAAGAGCATTGGTAATATTTTCAAGGGAGACAAGGTGATCTGGATGGTTTTCTTCTTTCTCTGTATGATAAGCATCGTGGAGGTATATTCTGCCTCCAGCTCCTTGTCGTACAAGACAGGAAACTACATGGCACCTGTCATCCGCCACATCTTGCTCTTGGGAGGCGGTCTGTTCACCATGATTTGCATGCTCAAGGTGAAATGCAAGTACTTCAAGATTGTTACCCCCGTCGTGATGGGCATCTCATTACTGTTGCTCGTCCTGGTCTTGGCTACCGGTCAATCTACCAACGGAGCCTCCCGATGGTTCTCTCTGATGGGCATACAGTTCCAACCTTCTGAGATAGCGAAGGGAGCGGTAGTACTGGCTGTTGCTCAGATTCTTAGTGCTATGCAAACAGCTCAGGGAGCCAACAGGAAGGCTTTCAAGTTCATACTTGTAGCAACCGCTCCATTTGTAATTCTCATCGGACTGGAAAACTTATCCACAGCCATGCTCCTCAGTATCACAATCTTAGCCATGATGCTCATCGGACGAGTGCCGATGAACCAGATTGGCAAGCTGGTGGGACTGTGCATGATTGTCATCGTCACAGCCTTTGCAGGTATCATGATAGTAGGGCAGGACAAGGGCGAAGAGGGCAATAAACCGGAAAATACGCTGACCGAGAAGGTTGAGCAGGAACAGAACAAGCCTAACATGGCAGAAAAGATGTTCCATAGAGCCGACACCTGGAAGGCCCGTATTGACAAGTTTATGAACTCAAAGCCTGTAGCCCCACAGGATGTCGATCTCGACAAAGATGCCCAAGTGGCACATGCCAACATCGCCATCGCCTCTTCCAACATCGTAGGCAAAGGGCCTGGAAACTCAGTAGAAAGAGACTTCCTCTCACAGGCGTTCTCAGACTTCATCTATGCCATCATCATCGAAGAGATGGGTATATGGGGAGCCGCACTGGTTGCATTCCTCTACATCATCCTCCTGTTCAGAGCTGGCAGAATAGCCAACCGGTGTGAGAACAATTTCCCTGCCTTTCTCTGCATGGGCCTCGCCATCATGCTGGTTACCCAGGCACTCTTCAACATGGCAGTAGCAGTAGGTTTGGCTCCTGTTACAGGACAGCCACTACCACTCATCAGTAGAGGTGGTACATCTACCATCATTAACTGTCTGTACCTGGGCATCATCCTGAGTATCAGTAGAACAGCCAAGAAGAAAGAGATACCTCAAAATGAGCTCGACGACAGCAAAATGGTGGCTGCCTGACAAGAGTTTTATAAATTAAGGTGAAAAAATGGCAGAAAATGCCGTTAAATCGATATTTTTTTTATACCTTTGCGTTATAAACATGAACGGATATGAATAATGAATTAAGAATTATCATAAGCGGAGGCGGCACAGGTGGTCACATCTTCCCTGCCGTATCCATTGCAAATGCCATCAAGGCGAAGCGCCCTGATGCTAAAATTTTGTTTGTAGGTGCACTCGGCAGAATGGAAATGCAGCGTGTACCTGCTGCGGGTTATGAGATCAAGGGCTTGCCTATCTGCGGCTTCGACAGAAAGCATCTGCTCAAGAACATCGCCGTACTCTTCAAGATATGGAAGAGCCAGCACATGGCAAAGAGTATCATCAAAAACTTCAAGCCTATGGCGGCTGTGGGCGTAGGTGGCTATGCTAGCGGTCCGACTCTCAATGTTTGTGCCAGCAAAGGAATACCTTGCCTCATCCAGGAGCAGAATTCATACGCTGGTGTAACCAATAAGCTCTTGGCCAAGAAGGCTGAAAAAATCTGTGTGGCTTACGAAGGAATGGAGCGTTTCTTCCCTGCAGACAAGATTATCATGACCGGTAATCCTGTTCGCCAGAATGTATTGGAAACTACCATCACCCAGGAAGAAGCACGCAAGCAGTTCGGTCTCGACCCTGAAAAGAAGACCATCTTGCTCGTAGGTGGCAGCCTTGGCGCAAGAACCATCAACGAGAGTGTACTCCAGCACCTCGACCTGGTGAAAGAAAGCGGCGTACAGTTTATCTGGCAAACAGGTAAATACTATAATGCTGCCATCATGGAGCAACTGAAAGGTCAGGAGCTGCCAATGCTCAAGGTAACTGATTTCATCAGCGACATGGGTGCAGCTTACAAGGCAGCCGACCTGGTTATCAGCCGCGCAGGTGCCAGCAGTATCAGCGAGTTCTGCCTCATCGGCAAACCGGTTATCCTGGTTCCAAGCCCTAATGTGGCAGAAGACCACCAGACCAAGAACGCCATGGCATTAGTCAACAAAGATGCTGCCATCTACGTAAAGGATGCCGATGCACCAGAGGTATTGCTCAAGAAAGCAGTTGACACGGTAAAAGACGAGGCTAAGCTTGCTTCGCTCTGTGAGAATATCAAGAAATTAGGATTAAAGAACTCTGCCGACGTCATCGCCGACGAAGTAATCAAATTAGCAACAAAGTAATGGAAATAAAAGATATTAAAGCAGTTTATTTTGTAGGAGCGGGCGGCATCGGAATGAGCGCCATCGCCAGATACTTCCTCAGCAAGAAGTTGGTTGTAGCCGGATATGACAAGACTCCATCCAATCTAACTCATGAGTTGGAGAAAGAGGGAATGCTTATCCACTATGAGGAGAATGTTGACCTCATACCAGAAGCCTGCAAGGACGCCAAGACAACATTGGTAGTCTACACACCGGCAATTCCTGCTGAACACAAGGAACTGGTTTTCTTCCATGAGAATGGCTTCACCATCGAGAAGCGAGCTCAGGTTCTGGGTACATTAACTCGTACACATAAGGGGCTGTGCGTAGCGGGTACACACGGAAAGACATCAACATCTACCATGTGTGCTCACATCATGCACCAAAGCCATATTGACTGTAATGCCTTCCTGGGAGGTATCTCAAAGAACTATGGCACCAACTATATCCTCTCCGACAAGAGCGACTATGTTGTCATTGAAGCAGATGAGTTTGACCGCAGTTTCCACTGGTTGCGCCCATGGATGAGCGTCATCACAGCTACAGACCCAGACCATCTCGACATCTACGGCACCAAGGAGGCTTATCTGGAGAGTTTCCGTCACTATACAGAACTGATCCAACCGGGCGGTGCACTCATCATCCACAAAGGTCTGGAGATGAAGCAACACGTACAAGACGGTGTCAAGATATACGAATACAGCCAGGACGAGGGCGACTTCCACGCTGAGAACATCAAGATTGAGAATGGAGGTATCACCTTTGATTTCATCTCTCCTATCGAGAACGTAACGGGCGTAGAACTCGGACAGCCTGTGCCTATCAACATCACAAATGGTGTGGCAGCAATGGCAATGGCACAGTTGAATGGTTGCACAGCCGATGAACTCCGTAACGGCATGAAGACCTACGGAGGAGTTGACCGCCGTTTCGACTTTAAGATCAAGAATAACAAACTGGTATTCCTGTCTGATTATGCTCATCATCCAAAGGAGATATATCAGAGTGCTAAGAGTATCAGAGAGTTATACAAGGACCGTAAGATAACAGCCATCTTCCAGCCTCACTTGTATACTAGAACCCGCGATTTCTATAAAGATTTCGCCAACAGTTTGAGTCTCTTGGACGAGGTTATCCTCTGCGACATCTATCCAGCTCGCGAGCAGCCTATTCCAGGAGTAACCTCCAAGCTTATCTATGACAATCTGAAACCAGGTGTAGAAAAGAGCATGATTCACAAAGAAGACGTTCTTGACCTGGTAAAGAATCGAGACTTCGATGTTCTAGTTATCTTAGGAGCTGGCGATTTGGACAACTATGTTCCACAAATTACCAAAATACTTGAAGAGAAATAAATGCATATCAATTGGAAGAAAACCATCATCATCGCACTGGATTTTGTACTCGGTACTTATCTGGTATTCGCTTTCACCAGGTTTAACAAACCTGATGAAACGAAGTTGGTATGCACCAAGGTGAACATCAACATTCAAGATGAGATGACGAATGGCTTTCTGAATGCGAAGGAAATCAAGAAACGACTGGAAGCCAGGAAACTCTATCCGCTGGGGGAACCGCTCAAAGAGGTGAACGCCCGCATGATAGAAGAAACCTTGAAGACCAGTCCTTTCGTCAAGACGGCAGAATGTTCAAAGACTCAGGATGGTCTTGTTGACATCTACCTCACCCAACGCATGCCAATCGTCAGAATCAAAAGCATCAGCAACGAGGACTATTATATTGATGACCACAATCAGATCATGCCCAACACGAACTATACATGCGACATTATCATCGCAACGGGCTACATCAACAAGTGGTATGCTAAAAAATACATCTCATTACTAAGCAAAGCGCTGATGACGAATGAACTCTGGCGAAACCAGATAGAACAGATCAATGTCCTGCCTGATAGAGGAATAGAACTGGTACCGCGAGTAGGCAACCATATTATATATATAGGTAACCTGCCAGAGACCAACCTCATCGACAAACGAGAGCAAGCCATCAACGATTTCGTCAACAAGAAGATGAATCGATTAGAGAAATTCTATAAGTATGGACTCTCACAAGCTGGCTGGAACAAGTATTCGTATATCAATATCGAATTCGACAACCAGATCATATGTAAAAAGCATCAAAATAGCTAATTAGAAAATAGAAACAGATTAAGATAACATATAAGAACTATGCCAAAGGAATTTATTGTAGCTATCGAACTTGGCTCATCTAAGATGACAGGTATAGCAGGTCAGAAGAATTTGGACGGCAGCATCACCGTACTTGCCACCGTAGAGGAAGATTCATCTTCTTGCATCAGAAAGGGTGTAATCTATAACATTGACAAAACCTGCCAATGCTTGACCAACATCATCAAGAAGTTGAAGAATATACTGAAACAGGATATCACCCAGGTCTATGTAGGCGTGGGCGGTCGCTCTATACGCAGTATCAAGAACGTCATTGTCAAGGATCTCCCAGGTAACACCATCATCTCACAAGAGATGATCAATGAACTGATGGATATCAACCGCAACATGACCTATCCGGACCAGGAAATCCTGGATGCTGCAACTCAGGAATACAAGATAGACAACCAATACCAGATAGACCCTGTAGGAATACAGTGTAACCATCTGGAAGGCATCTTCCTGAATATACTTTGGCGCAAGAACTTCTATAACAATATCAATACCTGTTTTGAAAATGCCAACATTCCTATTGCAGAAATGTACCTGGCTCCTTTAGCTATGGCTGACAGCGTTTTGACAGACTCAGAAAAGCGTGCAGGCTGTATGCTTGTTGACTTGGGTGCCGATACGACAACCGTTTCTGTATATTATAAAGGTATACTTCGTCATCTCTCTGTCATCCCATTAGGCGGCGGCAACGTGACCAAAGACTTAACTTGTCTTCAGATTGAAGAGCCTGATGCTGAAAAGATGAAACTCAAGTATGCCAAGGCTTATACCGATATCAACAATATCGACCCGACCCTGAACTACCCTATTGACAAGGATAGAGTGGTTGAAAGCAAGAAGTTCATCGAAATCGTAGAAGCACGCGTAGAGGAAATCGTAGAAAACGCATGGTTCCAGATTCCGGTGGAATTCTCAGATAAGCTGTTGGGTGGTATCATCCTTACAGGTGGCGGCAGCAACATGCCTGAAATCGATAAGGTTTTCAAGACACATACCCACATCGACAAAGTACGCATTGCCAAGTTTGTTTCTCAAACAGTCAACTCCAAGGATCCTAAGATTACCAATCACGATGGTACAATGAACACCGTATTGGGACTCCTGGCAAAGGGAGACATGAACTGTGCAGGTGATGAAATCGGCACTGATCTCTTCAGCAATTCTGCAGAAAAGCCAGTAGCAACAGAGCAGCACAAGGCTCCTAGAAACCCTAACGAGACTGCCGGCAAGGGCGTTGTACTAACTGCGGCAGAAAAAGCGGCTGCTGACGAGGCTGCCCGCAAGCAAAAAGAACTGGAAGAAGCTGAGGCAAGACTTCTGGCAGAAAAAGAAGCCGAAGAAGAAGAAAAAAGACGCAAAGAAAACAGTCTCATCCATAAAATGATGAGAAGTTTCAAGAAGTTTGTGAAAGATACCATTTCTGAAGAAGAATAAGATGCCAAAGACCAGGCTATCAGAAAACAGATTTCACAACAGGTTAAATAAAAAATCAGATAGATAAACCCTATAAAGATTATACGACTATGCTAGATAATGGAAACGCTCCTCATATTCTTGACTTTGGGGAACCTGAAAAAGAAAATAGCATCATCAAGGTGATTGGTGTTGGTGGTGGCGGTGGAAATGCCGTCAACCACATGTACCGCGAAGGTATACACGATGTAACATTCGTACTCTGCAACACAGACAACCAGGCACTTAACGACTCACCTGTGCCTGTACACCTGCAGCTAGGCAAGGAAGGTCTGGGTGCAGGAAACAAACCTGCAAAGGCACGCCAGGCTGCCGAAGAGACTCTTGAAGATATCAAGAACATGCTCAACGATGGAACAAAAATGGCATTCATCACAGCGGGTATGGGTGGCGGTACCGGTACAGGTGCAGCACCTGTCATCGCCAGAGTAAGTAAGGAGTTAGGTATTCTTACCGTTGGTATCGTAACCATCCCATTCCGTTTTGAAGGTCCAAAGAAGATTGACCAGGCATTGGATGGTGTAGAGGAAATGTCGAAGCATGTAGATGCCTTACTGGTAATCAACAATGAACGTCTTCGCCAGATTTATCCAGACCTTGCCGTTCTCGATGCCTTCGGCAAAGCTGACGACACCTTGAGTGTAGCTGCCAAGAGTATCGCTGAAATCATTACCGTACATGGTCTCATCAACCTCGACTTCAATGATGTGAAGACCGTACTGAAAGATGGCGGTGTGGCTATCATGAGTACAGGTTACGGTGAGGGAGAAGGAAGAGTAAAGAAAGCGATAGAAGATGCCTTGAACTCACCACTCCTTAACGATAATGACGTATTCAACTCTAAGAAGATTCTGCTCAGCATCGCATTTGCAAGCGAGAAGAAAGATAATCCTGGCTTGACCATGGACGAGATGAATGATGTCAACGACTTTATGGAGAAATTCGGTGACGATTTCGAATTGAAATGGGGTCTCGCCATTGACCCTGAATTGGGAAGCCGCGTAAAGGTAACCGTTCTCGCAACAGGTTTCGGACTCGAGGATGTAGAGGGAATGAACCGCCACCTCAAGAAACATACTGAGGAAGAATCTCGCCGTCTCGCTGAAGAAGAGGAGAAACGTGCTGAAAGAGAAGACCGCCGCAAGCGCTATTATGGCAGCGATGGCAATACGACACAGTATAAGCGTCATCCACACATATTCCTGTTCCGTCAGGAAGATTTGGATAACGAGGATGTCATCCTTCAGGTAGAAAACACGCCTACCTATAAGCGTACCCGACAGACTCTGGAAGAAATCCGTAATATAGCTTCCGGTAATACAGAACCGAAAGAAGACAATAATGATGATGCTACAGTACAGGGCGTTATCAGTTTTGCCTAAACAGAGGACATAGCTAACGTCTGTTTCCCATTTACATCAAGCAAGCGAGGAAACCTGAAAAGACTAAGCAAACAGTTCCTGAAGAACAGCAAAACTCTTCATTTCCGGGAAACCTGGCAAATGAAGTTTATAATACTCCAGTATCACCTCTACACACCTGTTTCGTTCCATACGAGACATTGTGTAGAGGTGCATTGTTTTATAGTCTAAACGGAACAAAGACACAAGCCGCATAGAATCTTCCTTATTTAAATAATGTACATGCGAAGGAACATGAGCTGCAAAACATCCATCTACCAAATCAAAATAATCGCCAGACATACCGCTCTCTATATTGGGCATAAAACCCAAATGAAAAGAGAGCTGAATCATAAAGACTATATGGAAATTGGCAATAGCACCTTTAGCATGGTCTAACCATTCGATACTGGCCTGTATGAAAAGATAGAGCGCACCATTAGCCTGCTCATGACGGGTAGCATATGAAAGCAGTTCTGCCAAGAACATGGAAATGCCAAGTTTGTATGGAGAAAAAGGGATATCAGAGAATGGAATCTGAATCGAAACATCCCTAAGGCGCTGCAGATTTGACTTGGGACGATAATCAAATTCTAAATTCAAGACCATGAGCGGTTGGAAAAGCTGCCGTTTCATCTTCCCCTTAGATGACTTAGGCACACGTACCATAAAGGAGAGTCTTCCCAACTTTTCGGTGAAGAAATCCACGATAAGTTGAGAGTCCCCATACTTGATGGTTTGCAATACGATAGCACTAGTTTTTATCTCCATTTTGCCTAATATTAGTGAAAAACAGGGCAAAAATACAAAAAAATGCGCATTTAGCGAAAATTTTCTATGAAAAATTTGCTAGATTCAAATAAAAGTAGTAACTTTGCACCCGCAAATAAGCAATGGTCCCTTCGTCTATCGGTTAGGACGAGAGATTTTCATTCTCTAAAGAGCAGTTCGACTCTGCTAGGGACTACAAACATTTAAGAAATAAAAAAAATAACATAAAGAAGATGGCAAATCACAAATCATCAATCAAGAGAATCCGTCAGGACAAGAAGAAGGCTTTGCACAACAAGTATTATGCAAAGACTATGCGCAATGCTGTCCGCAAGTTGCGCAACATGTCTGACAAGGAAGAGGCTGCAAAGCTCTATCCTACTGTTCAGAAGCTTTTAGACAAGTTGGCTAAGATCAACGTTATCCACGACAACAAGGCTGCAAACTTGAAGTCTGGTCTTACAAAGCACATTGCTAAGTTGGCCTAACTTATAAGTCAAAGCAAAGAAATAAATAAGGCTGCAATCCTTTATAGGGTCGCAGCCTTATTCTTTTTCTATGAACCCGACTACCCATTTCCTGATCATAAAATCTTCCCATCACAACCGGTTTTATACTACAACATACCCTATAAAAATGCGCAAAACGATTATAAAACAGCTTTTTCAAGACACTTTTGCCGCTAAAGTTCACATTCTACGTTTTTTCTTCACTTTTTGGTGATTTTTCACAAACAAAAGTTCCTGTTTCTCAGCTTTTTTTAGTATCTTTGCACGGAAATAAGACAATACTAAAATGGCAGAAAATCAAAACAACGCAAATAATTACTCTGCGAGTAACATTCAGGTTCTGGAAGGCCTGGAAGCTGTTCGCAAACGTCCGGCGATGTATATTGGTGACATCTCCGAAAAGGGTCTTCATCACTTGGTAAACGAAACTGTAGACAACTCTATTGACGAAGCAATGGCGGGCTACTGTACCGACATCGAAGTTACCATCAACGAAGACAACTCTATCACCGTAGAAGATAATGGTCGTGGTATCCCTGTGGATATGCACGAGAAACTACATAAATCAGCCCTCGAAGTCGTTATGACCGTGCTTCACGCAGGTGGTAAGTTCGACAAGGGTTCTTACAAGGTATCTGGCGGTTTACATGGTGTGGGTGTAAGTTGTGTGAATGCACTTTCTACCCACATGTTGTCACAGGTGTTCCGTGGCGGCAAAATCTACCAGCAGGAATATGAGAAGGGTAAGCCTCTCTATCCGGTTAAGGTGGTAGGTGAAACCAACAAGCGCGGTACACGCCAGCAGTTCTGGCCAGATCCAACCATCTTTACTCACACTGTCTATAAGTGGGACATCATTGCCAACCGTATGCGCGAGTTGGCATTCCTCAATGCAGGTATCAAGATTACCTTGAAAGATTTGCGCCCTGACGAGGAAGGTAAGACCAAGGAGCAGGTTTTCCACGCTAAGGATGGTTTGAAGGAATTCGTCCGTTACGTAGACCGTCACCGCACTCATCTCTTCGATGATGTTATCTATCTGAAGACAGAAAAGCAGGGTATTCCTATCGAGATTGCTGTGATGTACAACACAGATTACTCTGAGAATATCCACTCATACGTCAATAACATCAACACCATTGAGGGTGGTACCCACCTGACTGGTTTCCGTATGGCGTTGACCCGCACCTTGAAGGCTTACGCAGAAGCTGACCCAACCATCTCTAAGCAGATTGAGAAGGCAAAGGTAGAGATTGCACCAGAAGACTTCCGCGAGGGTCTTACTGCCGTTATCTCCATCAAGGTAGCTGAACCTCAGTTTGAGGGACAGACCAAGACCAAGCTCGGTAACAGCGAGGTACAAGGTGCCGTTCAGCAGGCTGTAAACGAGGCTTTGTCTGATTATTTGGAAGAACATCCAGACGAGGCAAAGCGAATCTGCGAAAAGGTTGTCCTGGCTGCTACGGCCCGCATAGCTGCCCGCAAGGCACGTGAGAGTGTACAGCGCAAGAACTTCATGACAGGTGGTGGTCTTCCTGGTAAACTTGCCGATTGCTCAATGAAGGATCCTAAAGAATGCGAGATCTTCCTCGTCGAGGGTGATTCCGCCGGTGGTTCTGCCAAGCAGGGTCGCGACCGTTTCCGTCAGGCTATTCTCCCATTGCGTGGTAAGATTCTGAATGTAGAAAAGGTACAGTGGCACAAGGTATTCGAAGCTGAGTCTGTCATGAACATCATCCAAAGTATCGGTGTCCGCTTCGGTGTAGATGGCGAAGACAGCAAGGAGGCTAATACCGACAAGTTGCGTTACGACAAGATTATCATCATGACCGATGCCGACGTCGATGGTT